>JBBROW010000019.1:0-68264 GCA_038228945.1 Caulobacterales bacterium | reverse complement strand
ATTTTGGGCTGACAGCACCCCTGGGCTAAAGGGCGGCTCATCTGGCCGCCCCTTGGCGATGACTGGGTTTAGTATCCGAAGAGCTGCATCGACCAGCCGGATTGATGACTGCGGTAATGATGGCGGTTGCGGCTGCCGCCATAATAACCGCCATAGCCGTTACCGTAGGAATTGCCGTTGCCGTAGCCATTTCCATATGAGTTTCGGTAGTGGTCATGCCAAGTGTTGGGATGATCCTCATGGAATTCGCGGTGGGCCTCGCCGGCCTCCTGGTGCCATTCCCTGTGCTCTGCCGAACCTGAGAAGCCCTGTTCGTGGGCGTCCCGATGGGCCTCGGCTTCCCGGTCGTGGTGCTCGTAGTGGTCAGCGTGTTCCTCGGCGTGCTGGCCGTAGCCATCGTAGCCCCCGTATCCGTAGTCCTGCGCCATGGCGGCGCCAGCGGGGGCGGTCATGGCGAGCGCCGCGGCGCTCACCAGCAAATGCTTCAACATGGGGAACCTCTCTGTTTTTCTAGCCGCAGCCCGATGTTGGGCGACTTGCTATCTCGGCCCTTTGACCCCTGGGTTAACGATCCCCAATGGCGTCAACGCTTCATAGAAAAGGCGAAGCTGGGTTTTGTCAGCCCAAATGCGCCGCCTGGTAAGGTGCAACCTTTGGGGGGTGACGATGGCCCGCCCGGAGAAGTCTCACGACCCGCTCCGCTGGTTGGATTCCCCGCAAGAGGTGATCCGGCTGGTGGTGATGATGCTCGTCCGCTACCCGCTGTCGCTGCACAACGTCTAGGACCTGCTGTTCGAGCGCGGCATCGACATCTGCCACGAGACCGTGCGTCTCTGGCTGACTTCCCAGCTAGGCCAATGATCGGGTGCTCCTGCCGGCCATAGCCGTTCCAGCTCGGCGAGCCACACCGGCATCACATCGGCGAATTTGTTGTAGTCGAACTCGAAAATGGCCAAGCACGCGGCCAAGGCGCTCACAGCCTTGGCTCTGAGCGCCTCCTGCTTCGTTTCAAACCTACCAAAATGGGTGACGTATTTCTCGCGGTCTGTGCGCGAGAACAGGCTGCTGACGCCACTCCAGTTCGGATGGGCGAACTCGCTCATGAGATCGTAGGCGCGGCGCACCCCCGGGGCCTGCCGATTCAGGTGGTCGATCGGGGTCAAGATGTTGAAAGCTTCTGGCATGTCCGAGGGGCTCTTCCACCCGAGGAGCATCTTGTTAAGGGTGTAGTCCAGTTCTTCCTCGGTCGCTTTGCTTCTCTCGAAAACGACATGGACTAGGCGCGCCATCAATGCGGTGCATTCCACAACAGCGCGCGCCAGCACGATCGCTGCAGCGAGGTCACCCCGCTGCAGGGCTGCATAGGCGTTTCTGGCAAGCTCCTCGGTCCGCCAGATTAGGGCTGCGCGGATGGCCATCGCCTTGTACGGCGCTTTTGCCTTCACTCCGCGGGCAGCCACCTCGACGCTTTGCGGCAGGCTCTCAGCGAAGCGCACAGGGCATTGCTCCACCTCCCTCATTGCGTCGTTCTCTGCAGAGCTCCCCATTTGATCACCCCTGCGAACTAGGTGGGCAGGGCCCGCCGCTTGCGCAAGCTGAGCGCCGATGGACCAACGGGCACCGCTATCCGTTTAAGTCCATCATGAAGCCCCGACTTTACCCCCATCGCATCAGAACCATCGACGGCGACGGCGCGTTTAGGCAAAGGTTGCGGTCACGGCGTCCACGGGCGGCGACGTCGACGAGGCGTGAGCGCCGCCGTCGGGACCCTGCGGAGGAGGACCTGATGTATCGTCGCATTCTGCTGGCCTATGACGGCTCCGCCGAGGGCCAGAAAGCCCTGCGGGAAGGCGCGCTGCTGGCCATGAGCTGCGGGGCGGAGGTGTTTCTGCTCTCGGTGATCCCCGACAGCACCGGGCTGGTGGTGGCCGACGCGGCCTTCGCCGGCGCCCTCACCCAGCAGCAGGAATCCTATCGCGCCACCTTCGAAAGCGGTGTCGCCCGGCTGAAAGTCCTGGGCTTCAAGCCCAACGGCAAGCTGGTCTGCGGCGACCCGGCCCAGCAAATCGGCGCGGTCGCCAAGGAGGTGGGGGCCGAGCTGGTGGTGGTCGGGCACCGCAAGCGCAGCGCCGTGGAGCGATGGTGGTCGGGGTCCAGCGGCGCCTACCTGATGGACCGGCTCGACTGCAGCCTGCTGATCAGCCGCCACTCGATCAGCGACGAGACCTTCGCGGCGGCGGTGGAGGCCTTCCGGCTCAAGACCCAGGCGGCGGTAGCGGCGCCCTGAACTCGGCCGCTCCGCCCTGGGTCGTCAGGGACAGAAGCTGCAGGGCCTGGACCGCCGCCGCCATGAACGTCGAGACATTGGCCGAGCCAAGGCGCGTGGGCAGGTGCACCAGGCTGACCGGGACGGGCGCGGGGGCGTGGTCCTGCAACACCAGACGCAGGCGGCCCAGCTCCAGCCCGGCGCGGACCTGGTAGGAGAGGGCGCGGGTGATCCCCAAGCCCGCCTCCGTCGCCGCGATGGCGGCGTCGGCGCTGTTGACCCACAGGCGCGGCTCGATGCGGACGGTGGTCTTGCCGTCCCACCCGAAGCGCCAGTCGTTGGTGGAATCGATGCCTTCGAAGGCGATCAGGTCATGCCGCGTCAGGTCCGAGGGCTGGACCGGCAGGCCGCGGGCTTCGACATAGGCTGGCGCGGTCACCAGCACCCGCTGCACCTCGCCGACCTTGCGGGCAATCAGGGCGCTGTCGGCCAGGCCGCCGATGCGCACCGCCACGTCGACGCCGTCCTCCACCAGATTGGCCACCCGATCCGACAGGGCCAGGCGCACATTGAGGCGAGGATGCCGGACCAGCAGGGCCTGGACCACCGGCAGGACGTGCAGGCGGCCGAACAGGATCGGCGCCGCCACGGTCAGGGTTCCGCGCGGTTCCGCGTTCTCGCCCCGTGTCCGACGCTCGCCGTCCTCGATGTCGGCCAGGACGGCGCGACAGGTGTCCAGATAGAGGGCGCCGCGCTCGGTCAGGCGCACCGACCGGGTGGTGCGGCTGAGCAGCATCAGCCCCAAACGATCCTCCAGCAGGGCCACCGCGCGGGTGGCCGCGGCCGAGGATAGGCGCAGCCGGCGGGCGGCCTGCGCGAAGCTGCCGTGGTCGGCGACGGCGACGAAGACCCGCATGGCGTCCAGGCGATCCATGGATTACTTCAAATCCTGCACTAATGTCGTTCAGAATGACGATATTATCACGCTCGAAGCGATGAACTACCTCTCACTGCACCCGGCGACGAACGCCGCGCACCCTTGGAGAGACCCCATGTCACGCCTTGCCATCCCTTCGATCGAAGCCTCGTCCGAAGCCGCCAAGCCTTTGCTGGACGCGGTGAAGAAGCAATTGGGCGTCGTGCCCAACATGTTCCGGCTGATCGGGCTCAGTCCCAACCTGCTGGCCGGGTACCTGGGTTTCAGCGGCGGCCTGGCCAAGACGCTGGACGTGCGCACCCGCGAGCGGATCGCCCTGGCGGTGGGCCAGGTGAACGGTTGTGACTACTGCCTGTCGGCGCACACCTATCTGGGCCTGAATCTGGCCCGCATTGACGCCGCCGAAATCGCGCTGAACCGCGCCGGCAGGTCCTCCGATCCCAAGGCCGACGCCGCCGTGCGCTTCGCGGTCAAGGTGGTGGAAGCCAGGGGCAAGGTCTCCGACGCCGACCTGGCGGCGGTGAAACTGGCCGGGTTCTCCGAAGCCCAGGTCCTGGAAATCGTCGGCGTGGCGGTGGAGAACGTGTTCACCAACTTCATCAACAACGTCGCGCGGACCGACATCGACTTCCCGGTGGTGCACGCCTCGGAAGCCGCCTGACCCCCTTCCTCTTCAGCCCCAGGTGCGTCGTTGGCGTCCCCGGGGCGGAACTCAAGTCCGGAGCCAAGGCCATGACCTACGGATTCCTCGACACGCTGACGACCCCCTCGGTGAGGGCCGCCCAAGCGGCCAACGGCGCCCTGGCGATGTGGGAGCGGTTCGACGGCGACCGCGCCTTCGACGCCTTCACGGCGGCGGAGACCCAGTTCATCGCCGAGCGGGACAGTTTCTACATGGCCACCGTTTCGGAAAGCGGCTGGCCCTATGTCCAGCACCGGGGCGGGCCGGCGGGCTTCCTCAAGGTCTTGGACGAGAAGACCCTGGCCTTCCCCGACTTTCGCGGCAACCGCCAGTACATCAGTGTCGGCAATGCCGCTGCAGATGACCGGGTGAGCCTGATCCTGGTGGACTATCCAAATCGCCGCCGGCTGAAGATCCTGGCGCACATCGAGGCGCGGGAACTGGCCGACGATCCGGAACTCGCCGCCCGCCTGGCCCTGCCGGAGTACCGGGGCAAGGTGGAGCGGGTTATGCTGCTGCATCTGGCGACCTTCGATTGGAACTGCCCGCAGCACATCACGCCCCGGTTCACCGAAGGCGAGATCGCCCTGGCCATCGCGCCCCTGCGCGATCGCGCCGCCGCCCTGGAGGCGGAAAACGAGCGTCTTTGCGAAGAGTTGGCCGCGCTCAGCGCCCAGAAGGACCCGTCATGACCACCGCCCTCGAACCCCGCCCGCCCCTGCCGCCGTTCACCCGCGAGACCGCCGCCCTCAAGGCCCGCAAGGCCGAAGACGCCTGGAACACCCGCGACCCGCAAAGGGTCTCCCTGGCCTATACGCCGGACAGTATCTGGCGGAACCGCTCGGAATTCCTGCAGGGGCGCGAGGCCATCGTCGCCATGCTGACCCGCAAATGGGAGCGTGAGCTGGAGTACCGCCTGATCAAGGAGGTCTGGGCGCATGAAGCGAACCGAATCTCGGTGCGCTTCCAGTACGAATGCCACGACGCCGACGGCGACTGGTATCGCAGCTACGGCAATGAGAACTGGGAGTTCGACGAGGCCGGGCTGATGCGCCGCCGCGAGGCGTCGATCAACGACGTGCCGATCCGAGAGTCGGAGCGGCGCTTCCTCTGGCCGGACCTGGGACCGCGGCCGGAGGACTATCCCGGTCTTACGGCGCTTGGACTCTAGCGGCGTTGCGGCGTCGCATCTGCTAGACCGTGGCCAAGGACGCCGAAGGGGCGCCGCGGAGGATTGGTCGATGCACAACAGCGCCCTTGGACCCCTGGCCGATGTCAGCCGCCTGACCCTGGGGGGCGGCGGGCTGGGCGAACTGTGGGGCGAGACCACCCCGGCCGAGGCCATCGCCACCCTGAACGGGGCGGTGGACGCCGGCATCAACCTCATCGACACCGCGCCGCTCTACAAGAATTGCGAACAGGTGATCGCCGCCGCCTTCGAGGGGCGCCTGCCGCCAGGGGTGCGGATCACCAGCAAGGTCTATCTGGGCTCACCCCCGGCCGAGGAGGTTTCGGCCCGCATCGAGGCGGCGCTCACCGCTACGTTGGCGGCGATGAAGCTGGACCGGCTGGACCTCTATTTCCTGCACACCAGCATCCACGCCGACGACTATGTCTATGCCAAGAGCGCCCGGCGGCAGGACGACTTCTCCACCCGGGTCAGCCTCTACCGCGACGCCGTGGTCCCGACCTTCGAGCGGCTCCAGGCCCAGGGCCGCATCGGCGCCTGGGGGATCACCGCCAGCGGTGTGCCGACCATGATCCGCCAGGTCCTGACCGAGACGCCGCGCCCAGCGGTGGTGCAGTGCATCGCCAACCTGCTGGACAACGCCGGCGACATGCTGGCCTTCGACGAGCCGCCGCAGCCCCGCGCCATCATCGCCGACGCGGTGAGCCGGGGGATCGGGGTGATGGGCATCCGCGCCGTCCAGGCCGGCGCCCTGACCGCGGCCCTCGACCGCGACCTGCACCCCAGGAGCGCCGATCTGGCCGACTACGTCCGCGCCGCGCCCTATCGCGCCCTATGCGAAGAGATCGGCGAGGACCCGGCCGTGATCGCCCATCGCTACGCCCTGCACATCGCCGGCGTCGACACCCTGGTCCTGGGGGTGAAGAACCGCGAGGAACTGCGCCAGTGCATCGCCGCCGAGGCCGCCGGGCCGTTGCCCGCCGAGGTCACCGCGCGGATCGACGCCCTGGGTTTGCGCGCGCCGCCGCCCAGTTGATCAGCACTCGACCCGGTTCACCGTCAGGTCCGCGGCTTCCGGATCCATGCCGGCGGGCTGGAAGGCGGCCAGGCCCAGGATCACCGCCCGACCAGTGGCGTGGCCCCGGCCGGTGAGGGCCAGGGAGGCGTAGAGCTTGATCTCCACCGCGCGGTCCGCTGCGGGGCGCTGGACGAACCGAACCGCCGCCGTCATCGGCCCCATGGTGTGGCTGCTGGAGGGGCCGATACCGAGCTGGACCAGGTCGAAAACGCTGACAGTGGGCGAGGACGCTCCTTGGTCGGGACGGAGCGATGCCTAGAGCCTTTCCGGTTCAAGTGGGGTCACGCGAACCGGAAAGGCTCTAGGAAATCCAGTCTCTCTTGTCGTTGACCACTACCCAGGTCTGGCGCTTCACCAGCGTCAGCGTATGGCCGGCGCCGCTCTGGGTCGCCTCGTGATAGCCGCTGATTACCTCGCACTGCTGCGGCGTGCTGCAGACCATCGATTCCAGGAAGAACACGATTCCCGGGTGGTCGGGCGCGCCGTCATAGACCGTGGACTTGTCCGACACCTGGCATGCCGCATAGCCCTTCACCGGCGTTCCGACATCACCCAGCCGCCGCAGCAGGGTCGGGGGCGGATTTCTCCACACCGTGGGCTGTTTGCCGTGCCGGCCCCAGGCGAGGCAGTAGACATGCGCGTGGCCTTGTTGGACGGACTCGTTGTGCTGGAACAGATAGCGAAAGGACGCTTCGGCGAGGTCCATCTCCAGAGGCGAGAGGGGGCGAGGAGCCTCCTTGTCGGTCCGGGGCGAGGACCAGTCGGCGGCGTGGCAGGCTGAAACCAGGCCCGCGCACAGCAAGGGCAGCACCAGGCGGCGGATTTTCATCGCCATCATCTTTAGGACCAGTCCGGCGCCGCCATGACACAGCGCACCCCATCGGCCGAGCTGATCAGGCTGGCTCTGCGGCCGATGCCCGGTTCGAAATAGACCACCCCCTTGGCGGTCTGGACTTTCAACACGTCGGGACTGCTGAACTGGCAGACCGGATAGGATTTCAGCCCGAAGCCCTGCTTGGCCTCCACCACGCTGCACGACACCTCGCCGAACCGGCGGGCGAAGGTCAGGCCGTTGAAGGAGGTCACCCTTGGCGCCTCCTGCTGGTGGGCGATGAAGTCGGCCGGGGTGATGCGCGGACAGGCGGGGGCGCCGACGATGGCGGATAGCTTGGTGTCCCTGGTGGAGTCACGCAGCTCCAGCACCCGCCCGGCGATGGACAACATCCCCACTACCGCGATCCCCGCCAGCACCAGGCAGACCACCAGCCACCGGGAAAAGTGCGAGCCTTCGGGGCGGGCGAACGAGCCGGCGGGATCCCGCTTGCCCGGTTCAGGTTTTCGCCGACGGGGGTCTGGACCGTGGCTGATGGTCATGGCGCGGGGTGTGGGACGGCGCCGGCGGCGGCAAGGGGCGGCAGGGTTTGCATGAAGGCGTCCAGGTCGGCGGCGGACTGATCGGGGATCTGCTCCATAGGCACATGGCCGACCCCTGGATAGGTGATCAGCCGGGCGCCGGAGATGGCGCCGGCGAAGCCATGACCGTCGGCCACCGGGATCAAGGCGTCGGCCTGGCCGTGCATCACCAGGGTCGGCGTATGGATGTCGGCGAAGGTGGCCGCTGTGATCGGCCGACGGGGCCGCGACTGGATGCCCAGCAAAAGATCACGGTGTCCGGGCGCGCGAGACAGCTCCACATAGCGGGCCACCAGGGCCGGGGTGACCAGCTTGGGATCCACATAGGCCGATTTCAGCCCGCTGGCCGCCAGGGCGCTGGTGTCGATATTGTGGATCAGGGCGCGGCCGATGGGATTGCCCAGGATGGCGAAGATCAAGGGCGGTGGGCCGTCGCGGTGCTTCACCGACGGCCAGCCGGCGGCGTCCACCAGCACCAGGCCGCGGACGTGCTCGGGGTGGCGCAAGGCCAGGTTCCAGGCCACGCCCCCGCCCATGGAATTGCCCGCCACCACATAGGACTTGGCGCTCAGCCGCGTGGCCACCGCGTCCACCAGGTCGGCATAGCCGTCGGTGGAGGCGACATAGCCCTTAGGGGCGCGGGTCAGGCCATGACCGGGCAGGTCGAGGGTGATGATGCGGAAGCGGCCGCCCAGCCGCTGCACCCAGGGCTCCCAGGCGTGCAGGGATGCGGCGAAGCCGTGCACCATGACAATCACCGGCCCGTTCGGCGCGCCTTGGTCGCGGTAGTGCACATGCACGCCGTCCGGCATGTCCATGTAGCGGGAGGCGGCGTTGCCGTACTTGGCCTCGAGCGTGCCGTAGGGGATATCCGGCCGCTGCAGCAGCCCCCAGCCGATCAGCAGCACGACGACGATCAGGCCAAGACCCCAGCCCAGGATCCGCAAGGCGGTCTTCATGGCGCTTACCCCCACTTTAGGGCGAAGGCTCCTACGCCAGCGCGGCCCTGGCAAGGCCATCCCGGCCTGTGGCGCCGCCGACCGCAGTCCACCCAACTCCTACTCGAGTTTGCCGGGAGGTGGGCATGCGGGTTTGGGCGTGGGCGGCGGCGCCCGGGCCTCCACCGTCTGGTCCGGGGGAGGCTGCGGCGAAGACTGCTGGCTGCGCGATCCGGGTTCCATGGCGCCCTGAGGCAAAAAGGCGCTAGGCTGACGTTGAACCGGATCGCCAGTGCGGCGCTTGTAGAGCCATGACCCCCATCCAGACGCGCACCCCCCGGCCCGCGCCATGAGCGTCGCCTTCACCAAGGAAGGCGACAGCGAGGCCACCGCCGCCGACCTGCCCGACCGGCCGATCTCGACCCATCCGAACCTGGTCACCGCCGCCGGGTTAGCGGCGCTGGAAGCCAGCCTGACCGAGGCGCGCAACGCCTATCACGCCGCCCAGGCCGCCGGCGGGGTGCACGAGGACCGCACCGCCATGGCCCGCGCCACCCGCGACCTGCGCTACTTCGGCGCCCGCCGCGCCTCGGCCCAGCTGGTGGAAACCCCGGCCGATCCGGACAAGCTGGTGTTCGGCGGCGCCGTGACCTTTGAACGCGAGGACGGCCGGCGTCAGACCTATCGCATCGTCGGCGAGGACGAGGCTGATCCCGCCAAGGGCTCGGTCTCCTACATCTCGCCCCTGGCCAAGGCCCTGCTGGGCAAGGGCGTGGGGGAGACGGCCCTGGTCAACGGCGACGAGGTGGAGGTGATGGCGGTGGCGGGTCTCAGCGACGGAACCCTTACCGCTTAACGCACATCTTCAGGGCGATGAAGGGCGGCGCCACCTGGATCGGGTCGGGGACCGCCTTGCCCACTACGCCGGCGGGGCCGTAACCCACGGCCAGGGCCTCCGAGCCCGGGTCCTTGGGCGGCGAAAGCGGGTAGCCGTAGAGCCGATAGGTGGTCTGGGCGCCCGTCTTGGGTCCTGCCAGGGCGCTGGCCTGGAGCGTCACCGTCGGCGCCGTCACCACGATCTGGCCCGCTCCCGTCAGCGCCTGGCGCGGCGCCATGCTCGGGGTCAGGGTCAGGTTCTGGGCCCAGTAGTCGGGCGGATTGATCGGCGGCGCGGGCGCTGGGGCCGGGGGCGGCGGTGATCCGGGCGGCGGGAGCGGCTGTGGCGGCGGCGCGGGCAGGGCCGCCCGTGGCCCGGAGGCCGGCACCCCAGGCATGGCGCCGACGATCACCCGGCCATCAGCGGCGGCGTAGGTCTGCCAGCCGCCGGGCAATGTCTCGCACACCGTCTCCGGGGTAAAGGCAACCACCGCGCCCGCAGGCAGGGCGGAATCCGCCCGCGCCGCCGGGACGCTGAGACCGGCCAGGAGCAGGACGCTAAGAACGGTGGTTAGCGCTGGTCTGGAAGCCATAACGTCGATCCTCACGCGGCCTGAGGGGCGAGGGCGCGCAGACCGGCCAGCACCGCCTCGGAGTCTGGTCCCAGTAACACATGCACGGCGCCGGGCTTGGGACGGGCCAAGCCGCGCGCCGCCAGGGCTCGCAAGGCCGCCTCGTCCACCTTGGCGTCGTCGGCGACCCCCAGGCTGATGCGGCTGCACGCGCCGTGCAGCTCCAGCAGGTTGCCGACCCCGCCGATGGCGTTGAGAAGGGCGGCGGCCAGGCCGGTGTCGACGGCGACGATCGGCGCGCCAGGGGCGGTCGGAGCGGGGGTTGGGGAGGCTGGCGCCGCAAGGGCGGGCACGCTCAGCGCCTCGCGGATCTCCCGCGCCAGATTGTCGGCCGTGGGGCCGATGACCACCTGCAGGTCGCGGGGCGAGGGGCGGATCAGGCCGCGCGCGCCCAGGGCCTTGAGCGCCGGCTCGTCAATGGCGTCCTGGTCGGCCACCACCAGGCGCAGGCGGGTGGTGCAGGCGTCCACGGAGACCAGGTTGCCCACGCCCCCCAGGGCGTCGATGAAGCCCCGGATACGTCCTCCCGCGCTGGCGGTGATGGCCGGCGCCGCGGCGACGGGCTCGTCCTCGCGGCCGGGGGTCTTGAGGTTGAAGCGCAGGATGAAGAACCGGAACAGGCCGTAGTAGACGCCGGCGTAGACCAGCCCCACCGGGATCAGCAGCAGGGGCCGCGTGGCCTTGTTGAAGTTCAGCGCATAGTCGAACAGGCCGGCGGAGAAGCCGAAGCCCAGCTTCACGTTCAGGGCGTCCATCAAGACCATGGACAGCCCGGTCAGCACCGCATGCACGGCGAACAGGGCCGGGGCCAGGAACATGAAGCTGAACTCGATGGGCTCGGTGACCCCGGTAAGCATGGCGGTCAGGGCCAGGGACAGCAGCATGCCGCCCACCGCCTTGCGCCGCTCCGGCTTGGCGGTGTGGTACATGGCCAGGCAGGCGGCGGGCAGGCCGAACATCATCACCGGGAAGAAGCCACTCATGAACGCTCCGGCGGTGGGGTCGCCGGCGAAGAAGCGGTTCAGGTCGCCGGTGGCGCCGTGGAAGTCGCCGATGATGAACCAGGCCACATTGTTGAGGATATGGTGCAGGCCGGTGACGATCAGCAGCCGGTTCAGCACCCCGAATACGAACAGCCCCACAGGGCCGGCCGCTACGATGAGGTGGCTGAGGCCATCGACGCCCTTGTCGATGCTGGCCCAGCCCCAGCCGAATACGACCGCCAGTCCCAGGCCGGCCACGCCGCTGATGATCGGCACGAAGCGGCGGCCACCGAAGAAGGCCAGGTATTCCGGCAGCTTGATAGCTCCGAACCGGTTGTAGAAGGCGCCCGCGATCAGGCCTGACAGGATGCCCAGCGGCACCCCGAGCTTGTTCACCGCGGCGGACTTGAAGTCGGCGGAAGCCAGGCCGGCGAGCGCCTTGGTCAGGCCGGCTGTGGTCGCGGGCGGAACCGCGATCAGCGACTCGGCGCCCTTGGTGGCCACCAGGAAGCAAACCACCCCGGCCAGGCCCGCGGCGCCGTTGCCGTCCTTGGCGAAGCCCACGGCCACGCCGATGGCGAACAGCAGGCCCAGGTTGGCGAAGATCGCCGCCCCGGCCGCGGCCATGAAGGGGATATTCAGCAGGTCATCGTTACCCAGGCGCAGCAGCAGACCCGCCACAGGCAGGACGGCGATCGGCAGCATCAGGGCGCGGCCCAGGGGCTGCAGCGAACCCAAGCTGAGGCGGGGCCTTTGCGGCGCTGGGCCGACAGCGGCGGCGGTCATGGGCGAACTCCCGTCGAGCGTGGCGTTTCAGCCGTCAGGCGCAGGGCGCGCACCTCGGCGGCGGAGGTCTGGGTCAGGGCGCGAAGGGCCAGGTCGCGGCAGGCGCCGAGGGTCAGGGTGCGCACCAGGGCCTTGATCTCCGGGACCGACGACGCCGCGCCGGAAAGCTCGGTGACCCCCAGGCCCAGCAGGATCGGCACGGCGGCCAGGTCCGAGGCCAGCGCCCCGCAGACGGCGACCACGCGGCCGTACTTGGCGCCGCCCTCCGCCGCCAAACCGATCAGGCGCAGGACGGCGGGATGCAGGGCGTCCACCTGGGTGGCCAGCTCGGCGTTGGTGCGGTCCATGGCCAGGGCGTATTGCGACAGGTCGTTGGTGCCGATGGACAGGAAGTCGGCCTCGGCCGCCAGCAGGTCGGCGGTGACGGCGGCGGCGGGGGTCTCGACCATGAGCCCGACCACCGGGCGGGTCGTCAGGCCAAGCTCGGCGGCGGCCTCGTCGGCCATGACGCGCACGGCGCGCAGCTCCGACAGGCTGGAGACCATCGGCAGCATGATGCGGCACTGGCCCCCCGGCGTGGCGCGCAGGATCGCCCGCAGCTGGGTCTGCAACAGCTCGGGACGCCAAAGGCCGACGCGGACGCCGCGCAGGCCCAGCGCCGGGTTGTCTTCCGGCGGCAGGGGCAGATAGGCCAGGGGCTTGTCGCCGCCAGCGTCCAGGGTGCGCACGATTACAGGCCGGCCGGCCAGGGCCTCGCCGATGGCCTGGTACTGGGCGGCCTGCTCATCCTCGGTGGGGGCGGTCTGGCGGTCGAGGAACAGGAACTCGGTGCGCAGCAGGCCGCAGCCCTCCGCCCCGTTGGCCGCCGCATCCCGCGCCTCGGCCAGGCTGGCGACATTGGCGAAGACCTCGATGCGGGCGCCGTCGGCGGTGTGGCAGTCCTCGTGCGCGGCGGCCTGGGCGGAGCGCTTGCGGGCGCGGCCATCGGCCAGGCGCGATTGGGCCGCCTCGATCTCAGCCGGCCCCGGCGCCACGCGCAGCAAGCCGGCGTCGCCGTCGAGGATCAGCAGGGCGCCGTCCTCGATGCCCATCACCCTGGGGCCAGCGGCCACCACGGCGGGGATGTTCATGGTCGCCGCCAATATGGCCACGTGCGAGGTCGGCCCGCCCCTGGCCAGGCACAGGCCGGCGATGCGGCTGGCGTCCAGGCCGATAAGCTGGGAGGGCAGCAGATCCTCGGCCAGCAGGATGGCGTTGTCCGGCAGGGGACGAGCGGTGGCGGTTTCGCCGCTCAGTTCCAGCAACACCTGGCGTTCCAGGTCCTTCAGGTCGTCGGCGCGTTCGGCCAGGCGCTCATCGTCGAGGTTCTCAAGGATGTCGATGTGGGCGCGCACGGCGCCGCGCCAAGCCACCCCCGCGCTGGCCCCCTGGCAGATGGACTCGTGCGAGGCGTCGGTGAGCGCCGGGTCGTCCAGGAAGGCCAAGTGGGCGTCCAGGATATCGCGCTGGTCGGCGGATCCCGCGCCCGCCTGATCGGTCAGCCGCGCCTTCACGGCGGCCACGGCGAGGGTCAGGGCCTGGGTCTCCTCCCCCACCCCAGCGGCGATCTCGATCACCAGGATCTCCGGCTCCACCAGGCGCACGGCGGCGCCGATGGCCAGGCCGGGCGCGGCGCGAACCCCCTTTAGCGTGGTCAGGGGTACGACATCCGCGCCCCTGGCCGCCGAGTTGGCCGGCGATAGGGCCGGCCCGGGCGGGTCGGCGGCCGGCATGGCGTTGATCTGCTGTTCGATGACCTGGGCCAGGGCCTCCACGGCGGCCAGGGCGTCTTCGCCCAGGGCCCGCAGGGTGACAAGATCACCGGCGCGCACCCCAAGGGCCATCACGGCCACCGGGCTGCGGGCGTTGGCGCTGCGCTCGCCAAACACCAACTCGATGCGCGCGCTGCGCCGCTTGGCGGCGTTGGCCAACAGGGCGGCGGGGCGGGCGTGCAGGCCGTGGCCGTGGGTGACGGTGACCTGGCGCTGGGCCTCGTCCGGGCCGCCGGCGGCCTGCGCCATCGCGCCGGCCAACGGGGTCAGCTCCATCAAGGGCTCGCCGATGCGCACCGGTCGGCCCGTGACCCGGCTAGTGATGGCGAAGTCATCGCCGTTGGTGACGATGATCGGGGTGATCAGGCTCTTGGCCCGACGGGCGATGACATCCATGTCGAAGCTGACCAGGCGCTCGCCAGCCGCCACGGCCTGGCCGTTCTTCACGTGCACCTCGAAGCCCTCGCCACTGAGGCCCACGGTTTCCAGCCCGATATGGATCAGGATCTCGGCCCCGGCATTGGTGCGCAGACTGATGGCGTGGCCGGTGTGGTGGACGCTCAGCACCACGCCGCTACACGGGGCGCAGAGCACGCCGCCCGTGGGGTCGATGGCCACCCCGTCGCCCAGCATGCGCTCGGCGAACACTGCGTCGGGCGTCTCCTCCAGGGGCGCGGCCCAGCCGTCGAGGGGCGAAAGCAGGGTCAGGGTCTGGGTCATCTGGCGGGGCCCTGGGGAGGAGACGGCGGCGTGAACGGATCGAACTGAACCCAGTCGACAGCCCAGATGGGATCGACCGACTTGGCGGTGAACTGCAGGCAGAGGTCGTGGCGCCCGGCGCGGGGCGGGATGTCCACCCGCAGCGCGGTGACCGCCTCGCTCTGGGCTGCCCGCGCCAGGGGCAGGCTGGCCACGAGGTCGCCGACGCAGCTATCGGCCCGCACCTCCAGCTCGCCCTCGGGCGTGCGGGTGGGCCGCAGGGCGATCTTCGCCAGGTCGGCTCCCAGCTGGTAGTTGAACGGCAGGTTGCCCACCGCCACGGTCAGCACGCCGCCGGCGGAAAGGTCGCGCGCGGAATCCATCCAGCAGGGGTTCATGATGTCCACCAGGAAGACGGCGCGGGGGCCGGTCAGGGGGGCGTCATCCTCGAGGTTGAGGGTGAGCTTGTCGGTGCACTGTTTCAGGGCTTGGCTGGCGCGGCGGGCCGACGGGCTGGTGATCGCTTCGGCCCGCGGTCCGGCCGCCAGGGTCAGGGCGCTTTCGTCGGCGTGCAGACCCAGGGCCTTATAGCGGCGGATCTCGCCCGGCAGGCGGGCCAGGAATCCTGGCCAGTCCTTGGCGGCGGCCGGCGACCAGCCGATCTCGGCCACGGCCGCCGCGCGGGGAAAGGTCATGGCCTCGACCCGCTCGGGGGTGCGGATGTGCTCAGTCCAGACATTGGCCTGCAGGCCCAGGATGTGGCGGCGTTCCGCCTCGGTGAGCTGACCAGGCGCCGGGTCGAAGCCGTAGACGTCCTTCAGCGTGATCACCGACCCACGGCCGGGCGGCCCGCCCACCTGGTCACTCTGGCGGTGATCGAAATACAGCACCGGCGAGGGGGCCAGCACGGCGTCATGCCCCGCCTTGGCCGCCGCCAAGGCCCCATCGACCCCGTGCCAGGACATCACCGTGGCGTCGGCGGGTAGGCCGTCGCCGAGGATCTCGTCCCAGCCCACCAGCCGGCGGCCGTGGGCGTTGAGGAAGGTCTCGATGCGCTGCAGGAAGACCCCCTGCAGAGCCGCCTCGTTGGCCACCCCCAGGGCCTTCATCTTCGCCTGCACCTGGGGCGAGGCCTTCCATTGGTCGCTCGCCGCCTCGTCACCGCCGACGTTGATGTAGCGGCTGGGGAACAGGGCCATGACCTGCGTCAGCACATCCTCCAGAAACACGAAGGTGTGGTCGTCGTAATTGTAGATGTAGGGAAAGACCCCCCAGTCGCCCTGGATGTTGCTGGGCGCCGGCCCGGCCGACCCCAGCTCCGGATAGGCCAGGATCGCCGACAGGGCGTGGCCCGGCATCTCGATCTCCGGCACGATGGTTACCCCCCGCGCCTGGGCGTAGGCCACCAGGCGGCGCACATCCGCGGCGGTGTAGAACCCGCCATAGCGCAAGGGCTTGCCGGTCTTCGCGTCGACCTGGCGGTCGGCGGAGGTGGCCGCGCGCCAGGCGCTGACCTGGGTTAGGCGCGGGTACTTGGGAATCTCCAGGCGCCAGGCCTGGTCGTCGGTGAGGTGCCACTGCAGGACGTTGAGTTTGTGCAGGGCCATCCAGTCGATCATCTGTTCGATGAAGGCCGGCGACTGGTAGTGGCGTGCGGAGTCCAGCAGCAGGCCGCGCCAGGCGAAGCGGGGCTGATCCTCGATCTTCACCGCAGCGATGCTGACGGCCCCTCGTCCTTCGTCCGGGGTCATCAGCTGCCAGAGGCTGGCGACGCCGTAGAACAGGCCGGCGCCGTCAGCGGCGGTGATCCGCGCCCGGTCGCCCGCGATGTCGAGGCCATAGGCTTCCTTGGCCATCGAAGGGGCGCGGGCAAAGACGATGGCGGAGGCGGCTGGCGGAGCCGCGCCCACGCGCAGGATCAGCTTCAAGCCTCGGCTCTTCAAGGCCAGGGTCTGCAGTTCGCGGGCCGCGCCCAGGGCTTGGGCGTCACCGGCGGGAACGACGATCAGGGTTTGCGGACCCAGGCGAAAGGGCGCCGCACCGGGGACGGCCTGGGCCGAGGCGGGCGCCGGGACGATGTCGGTCGGCGCGGCCACCACCGGGCTGGCGATGGCCAGGCCCAGGGCCAGGAGAAACGCTCGCCAGCCCCCGCGGCTAAGCACGGCTTGCCCCGCCGCGCCGCCCAGCCTGGCCGGCGGCGGCCAGGGCGGCGGCGGCGTCGACCCCGGCGATCCAGGTGTCCAGCACGCCGATCTCGTCGTCCACCAGCACCAGATCGGCGAGGTATCCCGGCGCGATACGGCCGCGCTCGTGGTCGAGGCCCAGGAAAGCCGCTGGGTTCAGGCTGGCCAGACGAGACGCCTCGAGCAATGAGAGGCCCAGCAGGCGCATGGCGTTGCGCACCGCCCCGGCCATGTCCAGCGCCGAACCGGCCAGGGTGCCGTGCTCGTCGACACAGGCGCCGTTCTTCACGGTGATGGTCTTGCTCTGCAGCATGAAGGACTGCAGCGAGGTCCCCACGCAGGGCATGGCGTCGGTGACCAGCATGAAGCGGTCGATAGGCCGACAGCGCAGGGCGATCTTCAGCACCACCGGATCCACGTGGCGGCCGTCGACGATGATCCCGCACCAGGCCGTCTGGTCCTCCAGCGCCGCCCCGACCACGCCCGGCTCGCGGCTGGTGAGCGGCGACATGGCGTTGAAGAGATGGGTGAACCCGGTGAGTCCGGCTTCCAGGGCGTGGCGGATCGTGGCGTGGCCGGCGTTGGTGTGGCCGGCGGAAACCACCACCCCGGCCTTGACCAGGGCGGCTATGGCGCTGGGATCGGTGGCCTCCGGCGCCAGGGTGACCAGGGTGCGGCCGCCTTTCAGCGAGGTGACCAGGGCGAAGGCCGCGGCGTCCAGCTTGCGGAACTTGCTGGCGTCGTGGATGCCCTTACGCTTGGCATTGAGGAACGGGCCTTCGATGTGCAGGCCCAGCACGCCCGGCGCCCCGGCCGCGATAGCCTGGTCGGTGGCGGCGATGGCGCTGGCGACGGTGGCCATGTCGTCGCTGATCAGGGTCGGCAGGAAGCCGGTGGTGCCGTACCGGCGATGGGCCGCGCCGATCACCTCGATGCCGTCCAGGGTGGGACGGTCGTTGAATAGCACCCCGCCACCGCCGTTGACCTGGGTGTCGATGAACCCCGGCAGCAGGATGGCGCCGCCCAGGTCTCGGGCCACGGCGCCGGCCGAAACGGTCTCGGCCGCGCCCATGGCGGCGATCCGGTCACCGCGCAGGCGCACGGCGACGCCTTCGGCCAGGCCGCGATCGGTCATCACCCGGCCGTTGAGAAGCACCACATCCATCACAGGGTCTCGGTCACCTTGTTCAGATGCGGCGGACGGTCGGGATCGAAGCCCCGGGCCACGGCCAGGGTGGCGGCCAGGCGATAGAAGCTCTGCACCTGCACGATCGGCTGCAGGGCCGGATGGATCGCGGCGGTGGGCAGGTCGATGACCCCCGGCAGGGGGCCGCCGCCGGACTTGATGACGCTGGCGCCCTGGCGCGCGCAGGCGGCGGCCACCGCCTCGACGCCCTCGCGGCTCTCGTCGTCCTGCACGAAGGCCAGGACCGGGAAGCCTGGGCCGACCAAGGCCATGGGGCCGTGGCGGACCTCGGCGGAGCTGAACGCCTCGGCGTGCAAACCGCAGGTCTCCTTGAACTTCAGCGCCACCTCCTGGGCCACGCCGAAGCCCGGTCCACGGCCGAGGATATAGAGGTTCTTGGCCCGCTGCAGGATCGGCAGGGCCGCGCTCCAGTCTTGCGCCCAGGCCTCTTCGAGCCCGTCTGGCAACTGTGACAGGGCCTCGATCATGGCCGCGTCGCCGATCCAGTGAGCCACTAGCTGGGCCGAGGCGGCCAGGGCGGCGATGTAGGACTTGGTGGCGGCGACGCTGCGTTCAGGCCCCGCGCGCAGGGGGATGACCACCTGGGCCAGGGCGGCCAGGGGCGAGTCGGTCTCATTGACCATGGCGGCCAGCAAGGCCCCGGCCGAGGCGGAGGCCTCGGCGGCGGCCAGCAGGTCGGGGCTCTGGCCGGACTGCGATATGGCGATGCACAGGGCGCCCGACAGGTCCGGGGCCTGGTCATAGACCGAGCTCACCGAGGGCGGCGCCGAGGCGGTGACCACCCCCAGCCGCGTCTCGATCAGATAGCGGGCATAGGTGGCGGCGTGGTCGGAGCTGCCGCGGCCCAGGGTGGTGACCAGCCGGGGCGGCGACGCGCGCAGGCGCCGCGCCAGATCCGCCACCACGTCGTCATTGGCGGCGAGTTGGGCGCGGACCACCGCGGCCGCCTCAGCCGCCTCGCGGAACATGCCGGTGGCTTGGGCGGTTTTGGCCGGACCAGGGGGATGGGACGCCGGGCGCGAACTCAAACAAAGGCTCCTTCTTGGACGCGCGCGCTTACGACGCCGAGGTGTTCAGTTCGGCGACGAAGTCATAGGCGTCGCCGCGATAATAGGACTGTGTGAACTCTACCGGACGCCCGTCCCGCAGAAATCCCCGCCGTTCGATCAAAAGACCCGGCGCCCCGTCGGCGACGCCCAGCAGGCGCGCCCGCTCCGCCGTGAACAGCACCGCGCGCAGGCGCTGCAGGGCGCGGGCCGGGCGGTGATCATAGCGGTCCAGGGCCGTGTAGAGTGACTCCTCCACCACCCCTTCGTCGGGCAGGCAGAAACCCGGCACGGCGGAGTATTCCAGGGCCATGGGCGAGCCGTCGGCATAGCGGATGCGATTGAAGCGATAGACGGTGGCCCCGGGGCTGAGGCCCAGGGTCAGGGATTCCTCAGGCGTCACCGTGCCGGTGGAGCGGCTGAGCCAGACGCTTTCGGGCTTGCGGCCGCGGGAGATCATGTCCTCCGAAAAGCTCGACAGCTTCGAGAAATTCTTTTCCACCCGCGCGGCGACAAAGGTGCCCGCCCCCTGTCGGCGGGTCAGCAGCCCCTCTTCCACCAGGGCGTCCAGCGCCTTGCGCACGGTGATTCGAGAGACCTTGAACTCCTCTGCCAGGTCGCGCTCGGGGGGCAGGGCCTCGTCCGCGGTCAGCCGGTTGTTGGCGATCGCCTCCCGCAGGGCGCGCTGCAGCTGTTGGTACAGCGGCGCGCGGCCCTGTTCATCGAGCGTGCCGATGACATCGGAGAAAGACGCCAAGTCGCTGTTCCTTTCCTGAGGGGTCAGCCTTGCGGGCGCCCCTGGTGATGTTTCTGCCACAACATAGGACCATTTGCATACCAATAAATGATTGGTCCGTGATTGGTGTTACTTTGGGCTTGCAAATGGCTCAATTTTTATGACAGCTTTCGGACGTCCAGGCCAATTGGTCGCACATTTCCGCTGCGATGAGCCAGATTGGTATGGAAGTGGACTTATTGGGGCGGACCGCGATGCACAGCGTTCCGGCAAGGGGAGAAGAGCCATGAACGTTCGTAGGCGTATCCTAATCTGTTCGGCGAGCGCTGTCGCGATGGCGAGCTTCGCCGCGCCAGCCTTCGCCGCCGACACGGCCAAGTCGGATGACACCGTCTCCGAAGTGGTGGTCACCGGCTTCCGCGAGTCGCTGCAACGGGCGATCGAGATCAAGCGACAGAACATCGACCAAGTGGACGCCATCTCGTCCAGCGACATCGGCAAGCTGCCCGACAAGAACGTCGCCGACGCCCTGCAGCGCATCCCGGGGGTGAACATCTCCTCCGCCGCCAGCGGCGAAGGCGGCTTCGACGAGAACGACCGGGTTTCGATCCGCGGCACCTCGCCCAGCCTGACCCAGGTGACCATCGACGGCCACAACGTCGCCACCGGCGACTGGTTCATCCTCGACCAGTTCCAGACCGTGGGCCGCAGCGTCAGCTTCACCCTGCTGCCGTCGGAAATCGTCGCCTCCACCGTGGTCTACAAGTCCCAGGACGCGGCCCTGCTTGAAGGCGGCGTCTCCGGCATCGTCGACATCATCACCCGCAAGCCGCTGGACTTCTCTAAGACCCTGACCATCCAGGGCCAGGCCGAGGCCGCCTACAACAGCCTTTCCGGCGCGACCAAGCCGCAGCTCAGCGGCCTGATCAGCTGGCACAACGAGGACAAGACCTTCGGTGTCCTGGCCCAGGCCTTCTATGAAGACCGCAGCGTCCGCCGTTATGGCCAGGAAACCCTGGGCTACACCAGCATCACCTCCGCCATGCCGATCGGCGCCGCGCACCCGGAACTGATCGGCGTGCAGGCCCCGACCCTGATCGGCTCCAGCCTGTTCGAGCAGGAAAAGACCCGCAAGGGTGGCGATTTCGCCGTGGAATGGCGTCCCAGCGACCGGGCTGAGTTCACCCTGAACGGCTTCTATTCCAAGCTCACCGCCACCAACATCAACGACAACTACATGTACTGGGGTAACCGGGAACTCGCCCGCAACCTGCCCACCAGCTACACCGTCAAGGACAACACCCTGACCCAGGCGGCCTGGCCGACGGTGGCGGCGATCTCGCCGTTCAACCCGGCCTTTGGCGGCACCCCCGTTGAAGGCATCATCGTCGACAACATCACCCGTCCCAACGCCAACGCCTACACCTACTACGTCAACCTCGACGGCAAGTTCAAAGTCACCGACAAGCTCACCGCCACGACCCAGATCGGCTACACCCAGGGCGTCGGCAACACGCCCTCGGCGCCGTCCTTCGAAGTCGACGCCGTTGACGGCGTCTCCTACGCCCCGTCCGGCAACGGCTGGCAGGTGACGCCCAATTCGATCAATCCGCAGAGCCCCAACGGCCTGGCCAACGCCTGGTCATGGAACGAGACCTTCACGGCCCTCGACAAGGAGATCTACGGCAAGGTCGACGCCGACTGGGAAATCGGCGACGGGGTGTTCAAGGACGTGAGCTTTGGCTTCCACGCCTCCGACCATACCCGCCAGGTCGACGGCTGGGACCGGGGCTGCACCCTGGGGGCCAACGGCGCCTGCTTCGGCTCGCCCGCCATGCCCTTCTCGGCGGTCCACCCCGTGCCCTATCCGTCCGGCTACAACGCCGGCGCCCTGGGCATCCCGGGTCTGCTGCTCCCCATCGCCGGCGACGCCACCACGATCGGCAACCTGATCAACGCCATCCCCGGCGGGGTCCGCGGCCCGATCTCGGCCATCCACACGCCGCAGAACTACTACTGGACCGGCTCGTTCAAGATCAGCGAGCAGGACTACTCCGGCTATGTGATGGCCAAGGTCGGCGGCGAAGGCTGGCGCGGCAATTTCGGCGTGCGCATCGTCGACACCCGCGAGAACGCCTTCGTCAACGTCTCCGACCCCACCGCCACCCCGGGGCATCCGAACAATCCGGGCGACATCTTTAGCTCGGCCTACGGCCCCTACTACGTCGACCACGTCACCCACAACTACGTCGACATCCTGCCCAGCCTGAACTTCACCTTCGACCTGAAGCCGAACCTGTTCCTGCGGGTTTCGGCTGCCGAGACCATGTCGCGGCCGGACTACAGCGCCCTGGGCGGCACCGTGTCGCTGAACGACCTCACCCTGACCGGCAACGGCGGCAACGCCGATCTGAAGCCGGTCAAGGCGACGGTCTTCGACGCCGCGCTGGAATGGTACTACGCCCCCTCCTCCATCGCGACGATCAGCGTCTTCTACGACAACCTGTCGTCCTACGTGACCTTCGGCAACCACAGCGCCGTGTTCCAGGACCAGTTCCTGACCAAGAACAACGTGCCGGACTTTGAGACCTATGTGATCTCTTCGCCCAGCAACACGACGGGTGAGTTGAAGGGTGTCGAACTGCAGGTGCAGCAGCCGATCGGCATGGGCTTCGGCTTCCAGACCAACATGACCTACGTCGAAGGCCACGACGCCTCGGGCGCGCCCCTGGTGGGAACCTCGAAGTTCACCGGCAACATCGTCGGCTACTACGAGAACGCCTGGCTGAGCGCCCGCCTGGCCTACACCTACCGCTCGCACTTCTTCGTCGGCCTGGACCGCAGCGCCCAGGAAAACGAGGCGGGCAACGGCCAGCTGGACATGTCGGTGAACGTCACCGTGACGCCGAACATCACCTTCTCGGTGGATGCGCTGAACATGACCAACACCCTGCTGAAGTACTACGCCGCCAACCCCACCCAGGTGCGCGCGGTCTACAACAACGGCACCCAGGTCTACGCCGGCGTGCACGTGAAGTTCTAAGCCTTCCGGCGGGACCTGGCCTTGGCGGGCCGGGTCCCACCGCCTTTCGGGCCGCCGCGTCTTCGATCCCCGCGCCGGACCGCCATCCTCCCCTAAACTTCGCCGAGCGGCCCTCCGTTCGGCGATTTCTTTTTGTCGGCCGCCGCGCATAGTGAGGCCTCGCCGCGAGGATCCGCACGCCATGTCCAGCGATGCCGTGAAACAGGCGATGGCCCTGCTGGGCGCCGATCCCGCGGCGGCGGAGAGGGCGGCGCGGGCTGCCCTGGAAACCGCCCCTGATGACCGGGACGCCCTGGCGGTGCTGGGCGCGGCGCTGCGAGCCCAGGGCGACCTCGAAGCGGCGCTAGCCGTGCTGCAGCCCCTGGCGGCCAAGGGAGGCGGATCCTGGATCGCCGGCTTCGAACTGGCGCGGGTGCGGCTGGCCCAGGGGCGCAGCCGGGACGCCCTCGATCCCCTGCGCGCGGCGGTGAACCTTAATCCCGGCCTGGCCCCCGCCTGGCGCCTGCTGGGCGACATCCTGATGTTCAGCGGCGACGTGGCCGGCGCTCAGGTCGCCTACGATCGCATGTTGATCGCCGCGATCCGCGATCCGCGGCTGACGCTCGCCGCCGAGGCCCTGGCCGAGGGCCGGGTGGACCAGGCCGAGCAGCAACTCCGGGCCGTCCTGGCCGCCGACCCCGCCGCCATGGCCGGCGTGCATCTGTTCGGCGAAGTCCTGGCCCGGCAAGGCCGTCTGGCCGACGCCAAAACGGTGCTGGCCCAGTGCGTCGCCCAGGCGCCAGGCTTTGACCCTGCCCGCCAGAGCCTTGCCGCCGTGCTGTCCGCGAGCGGCAAGCCGGGACCGGCCCTGGCCCAGCTAGACCGCCTGCTGGCCCGCGACCCCAACGACAACCGCAACCGCATGATGCAGGCGGCGGCCCTCACCGAGACGGGCGACTTCGCCGGCGCGGCCGAGGTCACGGCGGGCCTGCTAAGAGCGTTTCCGGACCAGCCGCGCGGCTGGCTGATCCACGGCCATGGCCTGCGCACCCTCGGCCGGATCGACGAAGCCATCGCCGCCTGGCGCCGCTGCCTGCAGCTCGATCCCGGCGCCAGCGAGGCCCATTGGAACCTGGCCAACCTGAAGACCTATCGCTTCACGGCGGAAGACCGCGCGGCCATCGAGGCGGAGTTGGCGCGGCCCGGCCTGGCCCCCGCGGATGCCGCCAACCTGCACTTCACCCTGGGCAAGCTGCACGAGGACGCCCGCCAGCCCGCGCAAGCCTTCGACCACTATGCGCAAGGCAACGCCCTCGAGCGGGCCCGCCGCCGCCATCGCCCCGAAGACACCGCCGCCGTGGTCCAGCGATCCAAGGCCCTGTTCACGCCAGCGTTCTTCAGCGCCCGCGAGGGTTGGGGCGCGCCGGACGCCGACCCGATCTTCATCCTCGGCATGCCGCGTTCGGGCTCGACCCTGGTGGACCAGATCCTGGCCAGCCACCCCGCCATCGAGGGCCTGCGGGAACTACAGGACATCCAGACCCTGGCCGATTGGGTCGCCCTGCAGCCCGGCGGCGCCTATCCGGGTCCTTTAGCCGCCATGCCTCGTGCGGACGCCGCGCGGCTGGGCGGCGACTACCTGGACTGGACGCGGATCAACCGGCGCCAGGGCCAGCCTCGGTTCACCGACAAGGCGCCTTGGAACGTCCTGCATATCGGCCTGATCCACCTGATCCTGCCGCGCGCCAGGATCATCGATGTGCGGCGCCACCCCCTGGCCTGCGGCTGGTCCGTCTACAAGCAGCACTTCGCCCAAGGCTGGGACTTCTCCTACGACCTCGCCGATATCGGCCGCTACTACGCCGACTACGTCGCCCTGATGGCCCACATTGACACCGTGCTGCCTGGACGCGTCCACCGGGTGATCTACGAGGATTTGGTGGCGGATACCGAGGGCGAAGTGCGCCGCCTGCTGGCCTATCTGGACCTGCCCTTCGACCCCGCCTGCCTGAGCTTTTTCGACAACCCCCGCGCCGTGGCCACCCCCAGCTCCGAACAGGTCCGTCGGCCGATCAGCACAGAGGCGCTGGATCACTGGCGGGCCTTCGAGCCATGGCTGGATCCGCTGAAGGCCGCCCTGGGTCCGGTGCTGGACGCCTATCCCTCGGCGCCAGCGTAGCTGAAGGTCTCCACCCAGGGGGCCAGCACGGCCATTACCGGCTCCAGCTCGGCCGCGTAGGCCCGCCAGCGGCCGGCGCCGGCGGTGTTCACCCCGGCCCGCAGCTGGGCCGCGCTGGGGGTGCGCACGGTGCGGCCGGCGACGGTGGCGGCCACGTCCAGCATGGCCGGCTGCGGGTCCAGGCCCAGCCAAGCCGTGATCGCCGCCAGCCCGCCCGCGAAGTCGGCGATCAGGGCCTCGTGCCGCGCCTCCATCACTTCGATCGGCAGGATCGCGGCATAGGCCCCGGCCAGGGCCATGCAGGCGTCGTAGCAGGCGGCCGTCTCTTCCAAGCTGGTGAAGGCATAGGTCATGGCGTTGAGCTGAAAATCGTTGCGCACGCAGCTCAGCACCACGTCGCGGGGATCGCGCAGGGCGAACAACACCTTGGCGTCTGGAAACAGCTTGGCCACCAGCGGCATGGTCAGGGTCCCCGCCGGCGCCTTGTCTAGGAACAGGCGGCCGGTCACCGCCGCGCCATGAGCCTTGACCTGCGCCCAATAGCGCGCGCGCCACTCCGCGGCCTGGGCCGCCGACAGGGCGGCCAGGCGCTCCAAGCCCTCGGCGGAGGTCATGAACTCGGCAAAGGCTTCGGCCAGGGTCGGGGCTTCCTCCAGGGCGATGACATCCGAATGGCCGGCCAGGGCCTGTTCCAGCAGGGTGGTGCCCGAGCGGGGGAAGCCGAACAGAAAGACGTGCGAGGCCGCCTCGTCCGGCGAGGGGCGCACCGCCGGGGCCGATTGCCAGGGGGCCGGATCGGCCGCCTCGAACCAGCCGCGCAGCCGGCGCAGCTTGGCCACCTCTCCTTCGCGGCCGGCGGCGCGCTCGGCGAATAGCTGGCGCTGGATGGCCTTGCCCTCGGCGGCAGCGGCGAAGGCATCCCCCGGGAGGCCGAGGCCGTCCAGGGCTTCCCCCAACAACAGCAGGGCGGCCGCCCGCTGATCCGGCGCCAAGGCTTCCCCGGCCGCCAAGGCGCTCAGCCCCTGCCGCGCGGTCTCCAGATCGCCCCGGCCCACGGCGATGCGCGCGGCCAGCCAGGCCAGGTTCGGGGCGGCGGGATGCTGGGCGATCAGCGGCGCCACGAAGGCCTCGGCGGCGGGCCAGTCACCGGTCTCCACCGCCTGCAGCGCCAGGCCGAAGCGAGCCTCAAAGCGACCCGGATCCAGGTTCAGCGCCTGTTGGTAGTCCGCCGCCGCCTCGTCCACACGGCTCAGGCTCTGCAGGACCTGGGCCCGAGCGCTCAGCAGGCCGGCGTTCGGCCCCGCGCGTTCCAGGCCGGCGGCGGCGGCTTCCAGGGCTAGGTCGGGTCGTCGCGCCGTGAACAGGCACACGACTAGGGCCGACCAGCCTTCCGGATCCGCCGGCGCCATGCGCACCGCCCGTTCGAACAGGGTCACCGCCGGCTCGAACCGCCCCTGCGCCTGATAGGTCGCCGCCGCCGCCAGGACCTGGCGGCGTTCCGTCTCGCGCAACCGTGCTGTTTCCTCCTCGCCGGCCACGCGCGTCCTCTGGAACTTCGATTCGAGCCTTATTAGGGCCTGGAACCGCCCGCCCCAAGCGCGGCCACGGCCGTGTCGAACGCCACGGGGCTCGGATGCGCGGCCCGCCAACCCCTCGCGAGGCCGCGTTTCGGCCCGCGGAACGGGCCAAGATTGCGCTTGGCGCCAGGCCTCGTCGCTGGCCTAAGTCGGCCCATGAGCGTTTGCGTCATCGGGTCCCTGAACCTCGACATCGTCTGCCGCGTGCAGGAGTTGCCGGCTCCCGGCGAGACCGTCGCCGGCTTGGGCGTGGCGCGCCTGCCCGGCGGCAAGGGCGGCAACCAGGCCGTGGCCGCCGCCCGCTGCGGCGCGGCGACCACGATGCTCGCGACGATCGGCCAGGACGAGGCCGGGGCGATCATGCTGGCCAGCCTGAAAGAGGCCGGGGTGGACGCCGGCCGCGTCGTCGCCCTGCCCGGCCAGCCCACGGGCCAGGCCTTCATCTGGGTCTCGGCGGCGGGGGAGAACAGCATCGTCGTGGCCGGCGGCGCCAACGCCCTGCTGACGCCGGCCATGGTGGCGGACCTTGGCGCCTGGCGGGTCATCCTGGGTCAGCTGGAAACCCCGGTGGTCACCCTGGAAGCGGCCTTCAAGGCCGGCGGGGCCGCCACCCGTATCCTCAACGCCGCCCCCGCCCTGGACGAAGGCAGGCGTCTGCTGCCCCTCACCGACATCCTGATCGTCAACGAGACCGAACTGGCCCGCTATGCCGAACTGGCGACGGCGCCGCAAGCCCTGGACGATGTCGCCGCCGCCGCCCGCGCCCTGATCACCAGCGAAGACCAGACCGTGATCGTCACCCTGGGCAAAGCCGGCGCCGTGGCCGTGACCCGCAACAGCCTGCACGCCGTCGAGGGCCGCCCCGCCAAGGTGGTGGACACCACCGGCGCCGGCGACTGCTTCTGCGGCGTCCTGGCGGCGCGATTGTCGGAGGGGGCGGACCTGCCCACGGCGATGCTGTGGGCCAATACGGCAGCGGGGCTGTCGACGCAAACCCCCGGCGCCGCGCCCTCCATGCCAACCCGAGCGGCCATCGAAGCGGCGCTCTAGCTGCCCGCCCGCCGGTACTCCCGCGGCGACACCCCGTACTGCTGGCGGAACGCGCGGCTGAAGTGGGCCGAGCCGTTGAAGCCCCAGCGGTAGCAGATGCTGGAGATCGAGCTGTCGGCGTAGCGCGGGCTGACCAGGTCCAGGCGGCACCGCTCCAGTCGCCGCCAGCGAATGTAGTGGGTGAAGCTTTCCCCCGCCGCCGTGAACAGCTTCTGCAGATAGCGCGGCGAGACTCCTTCGGTGGCGGCTACCTGGCCCAGGGTCAGGTCCGGCTCGGCCAGCAGGGTCTCGATGGTCTGGCGCACCCGGTGCAGGTGGGCGTCGCGGGTGGCGGCCGGCCCGCGCGGCTCCAGGGCCTCCCCTGACGCCAGGCTGGAGGCCAGGAACTCGGTCACCGCCATTTCCACGGGACGCAGCTGGTCGTCGTCCAGGTCATCCAGGGTCTCGGCCAGGGCGCGCAGCAGGCCGGAGAAGACGTGGTTCACCCCCACCGCCGCCGGCAGGTGGCCGATGCGCAGCGACCGTGGCGCCACCAACCGATGGTCCAGGGCCACTCGGGGCGCGGTGATGAACAACAAGCGGAAGCGGGTCTTGAAGGTCACCGAGGCCGCCATGCCGGTGGGGCCAAAGACGATGTCCCCCGGCTCCACCACCGCCTCGGCGTGGCCGTCGTTGAGGATCGCCGAGCCGTCCAGCAGGGCCGCCACCCAGATCGCCGCCGGCTGGTCCGGGTTGCGCCCCGAGATGGTCTGGGCGCCGGCCCGCACCACCGAGAACTCCATGCCCATGGGCGAGACCAGTGAGGTCACCGAGGCGCTGGAGCCGTCATCCTCCGGCGCCTCCTGCACTGGCAGGCGCAACCGCACCATGGCCTCGCGCCAGGCCTGGCGGCGGGCGTGCAGGGGATACACGTCCGTGGTGAACGACCAGGCTTTCATGGGTGAGCCGCGATAGGCTGGGGTCGCGGCCTTGCGCCCCCTCCGTCAGCCCGCTTCGCGGTCTGCCACCTCCCCCGCATCGGCCTTCGGCCTCGCATGGGAGGAGGAGACTTCTCCTCACCCGTGGAGCGCAGCGGAACGGGGGAGGTGGCGCGGCTCGCGCAGCGAGACGTGACGGAGGGGGCGCAAAGCCACCGCACAGTCTCGGCCGCCATTAGCCCTCACCGCCCCGCGCCGGAAAGATCGACCGCGGCACCCGCACGTGCACCCCCTGGCGGCCGTCCACCACCTGCGTCACCCCAAAGTCGGTGGCCACGCTCATCAGGGAATAGGCGTCGTTGCGCGACAGGCCCACGTGATCGGTGAGCAGGCCCAGCATTTCCAGGGAGGCGGCGCGCATGGCCACGTTCAGATCCTCGTTGAAGCCGTGCACGATCCAGTACTTCGGCGTCTCCAGCAACGGGCTGGGAACGGTGAAATCCTTGCGCAGCACGATCTGGAACAGGACGTTCAGGCTGGCCTCGATGGCCGTGCCCGACAGCTCGCCGTCGCCCTGGCTGACGTGCGGGTCGCCGATGGAGAACAGCGCCCCGTCCACCTGCACCGGATAGTACATCGTCGCCCCGGCCCCGATGCGCCAGTTGTCGATATTGCCGCCGTGCAGCCCGGGGGGATGGTGCTGACACGGCCGGCGGTGTCGGGCGCCACGCCGGCGGTGCCCAGGTGGGGCCGGGCCGGGACGCGGACGCCCTTCAGGGCCGGCTGGCGATCGCAGACCGGGCAGTTGGTGATCGTGCCGGGGACCAGGTACTTGCCGGGGAAATCATAGGCGTAGAGCGCCGCCGCGTGGTTGGCGTTGGCGTCCAGCTCATAGATGGTCACCCGCTCCTTCTCGCCGAACTCCTTGTAGAGATAGCCCCAGTTGGCGGCCAGGTTGGAGCCGTAATTGCAGCGCGGGACCATGCGCAGGTAGCGCACCTCCAGGATGTCGCCGGGCTTGGCCCCCTCCACCCAAATCGGGCCGGTCATGATGTGGACGCCCGGATTGCGGTCGCTCTCGGGCACCTGTTGGAAGATGGCGGTGACCCCCTCGTCCATCATCAGCTCCGGCGCGTCGCCGGCGTGGTGGGTGATCGCTTCGGCCTGGACCAGGTCGCCGCTCTTGACCGTCAGCACCGGCGCCAGGTCGGCGTCGAAATAGCCCCAGTGAATGGTCTCGGGGGTGGCCGGCAAGTGGTGCAAAGCGCCCGGCAGGGTGTCGGCCCGGGTCTCGCCCGCTTCGCAGATGAACGCCATGTGTAGCCTCTTAAGGTCGCATGTAAAATGTTACGATACCTTTGAAGCCCCATCCTCGTGCGCGCCCAGCACAATGCTCATCATACTCAGCGATTTATGCTCGAAATGGTCAGGTTCGAAGCGGGCCGCCTCACCCGGCGCCCGCGTTCCAAGCACATAGAGCAGCGGCCAGAAGTGGTCGGGGTCGGGAACCGACATCACCGCGTCCTGCCCCCGGGAGGGATAGTCCACCACCTTTTGCGGCTCATCCTTCGCCACCGCGTCGCGGATATAGTCGTTGAAGCGCACCGCCCAGTCGTAAGGGGCGGCGTGGCGGCCCGGCCAATCCATAACTTGCAGGTTGTGGACGATGTTGCCGCTGCCCACGATCAGCACCCCCTCGTCGCGCAGGGCCGCCAGCTTCTGGCCGATGGCATAGTGCCAGGCCGGCGGCTTGGTGGCGTCCATGCTGAGCTGCACGACGGGCACGTCGGCGTCGGGATAGGCCTTGGACAGCACCGACCAGGCGCCGTGGTCCAGGCCCCATGCCGATTGGTCCAGCGTCACATCGATTTCCGGCGCCAGCAGGTCCTGAACCCTCGCCGCCAGGGCCGGATCACCGGGCGCCGGGTACTGGATCTGGAACAGCGCCTCGCCCAAGCCACGGCCGAAGTCGTGGATGGTCTTGGGCCGCGGCATCGCCGTCACCGCCACGCCTCGGGTCAGCCAATGGGCCGAGACGCAGAGGATCGCCTTGGGCTTGCCAATCTGGCGCGCGATCCGGTTCCAGGTGGCGGTGGTGTCGTTGGTTTCCAGGGCGATGGTCGGGCTGCCGTGCCCGAAGAAGACGGCGGGGAGACGGGCCATCTATTCAGCCGCCTCGATCTTTGCCGCCTGAGCCGGCAGCGGGGCCGTGCCGCTGATCCGCCGCCAGGTGTCCTGGTAACGGGGGGTCAGCCAGGCGTTGAAGGCCCGCTGCGCGCCTTCCTGCCAGGAGTACCGCCCGCGGGGGGCAAAGCGCGAGCGCAGGCCCACCTGGACCATCGCGTCCACATGCATGTCCTGGGCGATGATCTGATAGGCGGCGGCCATGTTCATGCCCAGTCGGTGCTCGAACGCCGGATCGGCCATGGCCCCCGGCGCCACCAGGATACCGGTGTCCATCTCGTGGGTCTCGGCGCCGTTCGCGCGGACGATCAGATAGATCACCATGTCGCTCATGATCACCAGCGACAGGGTCGGCGGCATGTTGGCGAACAGCATGCGGCCCCGCTCCACATCCCCCAGGCCCGGGAAGATCGGCAGCAGCGCCTTCTGGGTGGCGTTGAAGCTGGCGTCGGGGTGCAGGGTGCCGTTGAAGCGGTAGTAGCCGGCGGTGTCTTCCGGCAGTTCGGGGAACACCGCCAGGGCGCTGGGCACGAAGTCGTGCAGCGGGCCGTGGTGCAGGCGGTTGGCGTGGTAGCCGTCGTTGTTGTTCTCGAACATCACCTTCCAGTTCCAGGCGTTCTTGCCCGGCGCACCGGGGCGCGGTCCCTCGGCCCTGGCCAGGTCGTAGGGTTCCAGAACCTCCGTCACCGCCGTCAGGCGCGGCGCCAGAGGCGGCGCCTCGGCGTCGAAGTTGATGAAGATGAAGCCCAGCCAGACCTCGACCTTGAAGGTCGGCAGGGCCACCGCCTTCTTGTCGAAGTCGCAGGTCTTCTCCATGGCCGGGGCGTTCACCAGCCGCCCGTCCAGGCCGTAGGTCCAATGGTGGTAGGGGCAGACGAAGCCGCGCACGTTGCCCGCGCCCTCCGCCACCAGCATGCCGCGGTGCTGGCACACCGACGACATCGCCTTCAGCTCGCCCTGCCGCGTGCGCGCCACGACGATCGGCTCGTCGACGATGTGGGTGGTGAAATAATCGCCGGGCTCCTTCACCCAGTCCTCGCGGCCGACGCACAGCCATTCGTGATTGAACACCGACTCCTTCTCGAACTCATAGAAGCCGGCGTCGACGTAGCAGGCCGGCGGCAGGCTCTCGGCCTCGCCCACCTCCAGGACCGAGGTCGACAGGCTGTCGAAGAAGGCGTCGTTAAAGAGGCTGGTTTTCATGACCGGTCTGATCCTGGGGGCGGGAACCGGAGTGAAACCTACACCCCGAAATAACCCCCAGTCTTGCACCAGCGCGCACGACGACTTGTCTGTCGACCCGCGCAATGCGCCCTCCGCCGGCTTTGCGGGCGCCCCCTATCCCTTTCTGGACAAGGTTTTCCCACCGCCCGCCAAGGCCGAACCGGGGCGCAACACGCCGGGCGCGCCTGGGCAAGACGAGGCGCTCGCCGCCCGCTAGGTTGCGATCCTCAACTCCAGCCGCCGAGGCCCCCCATGTCTACCGCCATTCTGCCGAAGATCCGCGAACTTAAGGCCGGCTTCGGCGCCGAGATCCTGGAGGTCGACCTGGCCCATGCAGACAACGACGCCATCGACGGAGTGGTGGGCGCCTTCCATCGGCACGGCGCCGTGGTGCTGCGCGACCAGAAGATGTCGCCGCCGGACCTGATGCGCTTCATCGCCCGCTTCGGCGAGCCGGAGCTGCACACCCTGGTGGAGAACACCCTGCCAGGGTTCCCCAACATCTATGTGCTGTCCAACCGCATCGTCGACGGCAAGCCCATCGGCGCACACAACGACGGCATCGGCTGGCATACCGACATGTCCTACAAGGCCGAGCCGGTGATGCTGACCATGCTCTATGCGGTGGAAGTGCCGGACGAAGGCTCCGACACCCTGCTGGCCGACTGCGTCGCCGCCTGGAACGCCCTGCCGGAGGAGCGTCAGGCCCAGCTACGAGACCTGAAGCTGCACCACAGCTGGGAGCACTTCATGCGCACCCGCGAATACAACGCCCGCCAGGAGCTCGACCCCGTGCTGCTGGCGCAGAACCCGGACGTCATCCATCCCCTGGTCCGCGCCCACCCCGCCGATGGCCGCCTGGCCTTGTGGCCCAGCACCGGCACGGTCAAGGAGATCGTCGGCATGCCTAATCCTCAGGGCCTCGAGCTGATCGACGAGCTGGTGGACTTCGTCACCCAGGACCAGTTCATCTATCGCCACCAGTGGCGCGCCGGCGACCTGTTGATGTGGGACAACCGCTGCACCCTGCACACCGGCACCCTCTATGACGACAAGAAGTATGTCCGCGAGATGCACCGCCTATGGGTCCGGGGCGACCGGCCCTACTGATCGCCACGACCGACACCCATCCTGGCGAAAGCGAACATGACCGCATCTGCTCCTCCCCGCGCCTGGCTCATCACCGGCGTTTCCAGCGGCCTGGGCCTGGCCCTGGCCAAGGCGGCCCTGACGGCGGGTGACGCCGTCACCGGCACCGTCCGGCGCGAGGCCGACCGGGCGGCGTTCGAAGCGCTGGACCCCGAACGGGCCTTCGGCCTGATCCTGGACGTCCGCGACGAGGACGCCGTCCACGCCGCGGTCCACGCCGCCGAGGCGCGCATGGGCCGTATCGACGTACTGGTGAACAACGCCGGCTATGGCCTGACCGGAACCCTGGAAGAGACCAGCCTGACCGAGGCCCGGGCCCAGTTCGACGTCAATGTCTTCGGCGCCATCGCGGTGATCCAGGCCGCCCTGCCCGCCATGCGCGCGCGCCGCGCCGGGACCATCCTAACCGTCACCTCGGTGAGCGGCCTGGCCGCATGGGGCGGCACCGCCCTCTACTGCGCCAGCAAGTTCGCTCTGGAGGGCGCCACTCAAGCCCTGGCCCAGGAAGTGGCCGAGCTGGGCATCAAGGTGATCAACATCGCCCCCGGCGGCCTGCGCACCGACTTCGCCGGCCGCTCCCTGTTGTTCACCCAGCGCACCATCGACGACTACGCCGGCGCCGGCCACTTCCCCCGCCGGGTTCTGGCCGAGGGGTCCGGCCACGAGAACGGCGACCCCGCCAAGGCCGCCGCGGCGATCCTGAAGATCCTCGACGCCGAGGTCGCTCCCATGCACCTGCTGCTGGGGGCCGACGCGGTGCACTACGCCACCCGCTCGGCGGCGCAATTGCAGCACGACCTGGGCGAATGGATCGGGCTGACCACCTCAATCGGGATGGATTAGAGCCTTCTTACCCAGCCCAAGTGCTCCCACTTGAACCGGAAGGGCCTTACGGCCGTCCAGCATGCGGTGAATCCACCGTCGCCACCAAAATCTGCCCCCTCGCCTCAGCCGAAGCTTCGTGCGGGACCGCGGAGACGGAGGTCAGCATGAACAGGCTGCGGCCGTCTTCGCCGCCCAGCATGCAGGCAAAACAGGGCTGGCCGGTGTCGATGACTTCCAGCACTTCGCCGCCCTGCGCGATGCGCACGCACTCGGGTCCACCGGCGTTGGCGACCCAGACCGCGCCATCAGCGTCCAGGCAGACGCCATCGGGGATGCGGGCGCCCGTCGACGCCCACACCCGTCGATTGGACAGCCCGCCGTCTGACCCGATGTCGAAGGCGCTAAGGCGCACGGCCATGCTTTCGGCGACGATCAGGGTCCTGCCGTCCGGGGTGATTACCGAGCCGTTGGGAAAGCCCATGTTGGCGGGGCCGGCGCTGACCAACCCGTCTGGGGAAACCACCGCCAGGGTGGCGGTTGTGGAAAGGTCGGCGGGCCGGCCGGCGCCGCGCTCGGCCAGGGCGTGGTCGAGGTCAAAGCCGAAGTTGCCGACATAGGCCCGGCCCTCGGCGTCCAGCACCATGTCGTTGCAGTGCCAGGTGGCGACGCCGGACAGGTCGGCGTGGAGGGCCATCGTCCCGTCCGCGCTCCGCCGCAGAAGTTGGCGGCGCTGCATGGAAACAACGATCAGGTCGCCGTTGGGCATCCAGCCAAGGCCCGAGGGACGGTCGCCCGCAACCTCGAATTCGGTGCGAAGATCACCGGCCAGCGACACCGACTTCACCGCCCCGGCCCAGAAGTCGCTCAGCCACAGCCGGCCGTCGCGCCAACGCGGCCCCTCGCCGAAATAGATCCCGCCCGTCAGGACGCGTGTCTGCCGACCCATGCCTTTGCTCCCGGTTTGCCGGCACCTTGGCAGACAGGGGGAGGAATGGAAGGGCGCGGGCGCGCCGCTTCGCTTGCGGGGGAAGGGTTTGACCTCGGACGGGGCTGGCTGCCGTGCGCGGTCCCGAATTCACTTGAGCCCGTCACCGAATGGACGGCACGCTGTCAGGTCAATCACGAATGAGATCTCTTGAGGAGGCCGCCGCATCCGCCCCCAAATCCATACCGATCAGAGCCCCGCCACACAGCCCGGCGCGGCGGCCATCCACCGTTAAATACGGTGATCTACGGTGATTTCCGCGGACGGGTCAGTAGGGCTTGGTTCCCGCCACCGTTACCCGGAACCCCGACCGTGTCTGCGGGAAATAGTCCCAGGTCGCCAGGTGCTGGGTGCAGCGGTTGTCCCAGAACGCCACCGAATGCGGCTTCCACTTGAAGCGGACGTGGAAGTTGGGGTTCTGCAAGTGCTGGTAGAGGAAGCGCAGGATGGCGTCGCTCTCCTCCTTGGCCACCTCGACGATGCGGGTGGTGTAGGACTGGTTGACGAACAGGCTCTTCTTGCCCGTCACCGGGTGGGTGCGCACCACCGGGTGGACGTTGCAGGGGTAGCGCTTGTCCACGTCCGGGAACAGCGGGCGGTAGACGTGGTCGCCGTCGTGCACCGCGGTCAGGCCGTCCAGATAGGTCTTCATCCGGTCCGACAGGCTGTCGTAGGCGGCGTACATGCTGGCGAACATGGTGTCGCCGCCCACCGGCGGGACGGTATGCAGGTACAGGATGCTACCCATGGGCGGGGCGGCGTCGCAGGTCAGGTCCGAGTGCCAGTTCTCGCCGGCGATGAACTTGGAATCGGCGTCGGCGTGGATGGCGACGATCTCCGGATGACCCTCGATCCCGGCGACACCGGAATGGATGGTCAGGTCGCCGAAGGCTCGGCCGAAGGCCTTGTGGCTGTCGTGGTCCAGGTGCTGGTCGCGGAAGAAGATCACCTGGTGCTCGGCGATGGCCTCGGCGATTTCCTCAAGCTGGCGGTTGGTGGGCTTGCAGAGGTCCACGCCATGGATTTCCGCGCCGATGCGCATGGTCAGCGGAACCACTTCAAGCACTTCATACGCCATGGTCTGTCCTCAAGGTCTCGCCAGTTGGTCTATCTGAAATTTCAGTCGGCGTCATCTACTCACCGAACGGATTGTCGCCATAAACCGGCGCGGCGCGATGGGTGCTCTGCGTCTCGTCCGCCCGCCCGCACACCGCCAGGGCCGTCAGGGCGAAAATCAGGGCGCTATCGGCCAGGTCCTTTGGCGCCGGACGCCAGCGCTTGAAGCCTGTGGTGATGGCCGGAATGCGCTGCATGTTGAAGACGTTATGATCCCGCCACATGCTGGAATAGACGCTGGCCGCGCGCTCGACCGGATGGCCGAGGCTGAGCCGGGTGGCCGCATCCACCGCCCCCACCAGGGGCGCCACGGCCGCCGCGTCAGCCTCGAAGCCGTGACGGGCCACCACCGGCTCGATCTCGATCTCGCCCAGCCCGGCCTCGCGCACCAGGGCTTCCAGCTGGTGCAGCACATCGGTCACCGTCTGGCGCGGGGTCATGCCCACCTCAAGATAGACGTTGCAGACCTCCGTCCCGGCCCCGAAGGCATAGGGCACCCCGCCGCGGATGGCGGCGATCTGGGTCTTGGGCACGGCCACCCCGCCGGCGGACTCGTAGGTGTTCACCACCTGGTACTCGCGGCCCCACTTGTTCAGCGCCGCGATCAGCCCGCCCAGGCGGTAGATCGGATTGGGGTGGTCGGCCGGGTCCTCCGGATGGGTCAGCAGGGGGGTGAAGATTGCCTCGCCCAGCACCCGCACGCGGAACACCGCATAGCCGCAACCCACCCAGGTCAGGCCGAAATCGCAGCCCTCCGCGGCAATGGCGTAGTCCGGCGCCACGCCGCCGTGGTGGAACAGATAGTGGGCGCCGATATCCTTGCCCATGTAGCCGACGCCGCGATGCTCCTCGATCGGCTCGGGGCCGATCTCCCCTGGCGAGGCGGTGAGGTACATCTTGCCCGACAGGTCGATGCCGGCCTTCTTCAGCGCCTTGGCCGCCATCAGGAAGCAGCTCATCGGGCCGCGATCGTTGGCGATGGGGTAGCCGTAGAGCACGCCGTCTTCCAGCCAGCACTCCTGCCACTCGCGGTTCTTTAGGGTCGCGGGGCGGAACTTGTAGGCGTCCAGATCGGGGTTCCAGGTCGGCGCCTCGGTGTCCAGGTGGGCGGTGAACAGCAGGTTGCGACCCGCGCCGCGCCCGCCGTAGGTGCCGATGATGTTGTTGCGCTCGGGCACCGCCCCGACCTTGCGCGGGTTGAAGCCTTCCCGCTCCATCCAGTCGTAGACGAAGTTGCCGGCTGCCAGCTCGTGGCCGGCGGGGCTGGGGATGTTGCCCAGCGTCAGCGCCAGCTCCACCAACTCGTCGGTGTCGATGGCCGCGGCGATGGCGGCGCGGTCGGCCTCGCTGACGGCGTGGGGCGCGGCGGCGGAGAAGGGGGAGGTTCCGTCAGCCATGCGCACTCAATGTCCTTGCCATGCGGCCAGAACCTGGTCGGTGTCGACCAGGATGGCGCAGTTCAGTTCCAGGCTCTTCAGGGCCGCGGCGTGGATGTCCGGCTCGTAGGCCGCGCAGGCGTCGCTGGCGATGAAGACGTGATAGTCCAGGTGGAAGGCGTCGCGGACGGTGCAGTCCACGCAGCATTCGGTGGTCAGGCCGCAGGCGACCAGGGTGTCGATCCCCATGGCCTTCAGCGCCGCATCGAGGTTGGTGCCAAAGAAGCCGCTGTAACGGATCTTGGGCACCACCAGTTCACCCTCCAGGGGCAAGGGCCCATAGAATTCGGAGCCCACTTCGCCGGCACGGCAGATGCCGCTCTCTTCCTCGGCCGATCCGCCGCGGCGGCGCATCCGTTCCTTCCAGGTCGGGGAGTCCAGTTCGGCGCGGGTCTGCAGACCGATGAAAATGACCGGGACCTCCGCCGACCGCGCCTGGCCGACCAGGCGCTGGGCGGCGGCCAGGGCCGGCTTGACGATATCCATATCCAGACCCGCCTGGCCCAGCAGGCCACTGGGCGAAGCGAAGTCCACCTGCATGTCGATGACCAGCAGGGCGGTACGCGCCGGCTCGATCCAGATGGCCAGACCGTCGGTCTCACCGGTGTCGATGTCTGGGGACAGGGCGTTCACCACACCTTTTCCCGTAGACCCGGCAGGATCTCGGACCCGAACATCTTCAGGCCCTCGACATAGTCGGGGAAGATCAGCATCAGCCCGTCCAGTTCGCACTCGCCCAGGAAGGTGGCGACCTTCTCGCCGCAGGTGGCTGGGGAGCCCACCACCGTCTGGGTCATGAACGGACCCTGCTTGGCGGCGGTGGCGTCCAGCTTGTCGGCGGGCACCCCCCAGCTCTGCAGCATGGCGATGATCGCGCCCATGTCGGCGCCCGCCGCGTATTTGGCCACCAGGGCCTCGGCCTTGGCGTCGGTCTCGGCATAGATCATCGTGCACATGGCGTAGGTCTTGATCGAGGTGCCCAGCTCCACCGCTACGGCCTTGGCCCGCCGGCTGGCGTCGCGCAGCTCCTCCGGCGAGCGGCCGCCGATGAAGCAGGCGTCGGCCTCGCGCACCGCGAACCGGAACCCCCGCTCCGACATCCCGGCGCAGATCAGGTCGGGCCTTGGCCGCGAGATCGGCTTGGGATCGGAGACGCAATCCTTGATGTGGAAGAACTTGCCCTCGAAATTGACGCTGGGCTCGGCCCACAGGCGCTTGATGACCGTGGTCCATTCCTCGGTGAGGGCATAGCGGTCGTCATGGGTCAGGGTCGGGTCCCAGGCCCCCATCTGGTCGAACTCTTCCTTGTAGGCGCCGGCGACGATGTTCAGCCCGGCGCGGCCGCCGCTGATGTGATCCAGGGTGGTGATCATCTTCGCCGTCACGGCCGGGTTGTGCAACAGCGCGTGCACCGTCGCCCACACCTTCACCCTGCTGGTGGCCTGGGCGATGCCGGCCATCATCATCAGCGACTCCATCGACGAGCCCCAGTGGTTGGTTTCGCCGCCGAAGCCGCGCCACTTGCCCATGGACATCACGAAGTCGAGGCCGGCGTTCTCCGCCGCCACCGCCGCCTCCAGGTTCTGTTTCCAAAGGCCGTCGAGGGTCGGGGTGGTGCTGGAGATGATCCAGCCGCCGTTGGCCACCGGCAGGAAGACGCCGAAGTCGTGCCGCATTCCGGGACTGTCGTACATGGGTTCCTCCTCAAGCCGCCCGCTCGGCCAGCGGCGGCGTCTCATCTGTGGCGGCGGTCAGGACCGTCGCGGGTCGTTTGGTGGGCGGGCGCATGAACAGGCTGGCCAGGAAGACCAGGAAGACCACGCCGGCGAACAGCTGGAAGGTGGGGGCGAAGCCGCCCAGGTGATCGCGCATATAGCCGCCGATCACCGGCCCCAGGGCCGAAACCGCCCCGATCAGGCAGGTCAGCGAGAAGATCTCCAGATTGTGCTTGCGACCATAGTAGTTGAGCAGCAGCAGCGTCACCGCCAGCACGGTCAAGCCAAAGCCAAGCCCGGTCCCGATCGCGTAGATGATCATCATCGGCATGGTGTGGGCCACGCTGAGCACCGCGGCGCCGATCACCTGCACCCCCAGGGCGAAGATCAGCAGGAAGCGCGGATCAATGCGGTCGCCCAGCATGCCGCCGCCGATCCGCCCCACCATTTGCATCAGCGACTCGAAGCTGAGCATGGCGCTGGCCACGGCGAAGGCGACACCCAGTTCGGTGAGATGGGCGATGGACAGGCTGGTCACCGTCACCCCGCACAGCAGATGGCTGAAATAGGCCGCCAGCAGGATGTAGAACTGTGGCGTGGCCAGGGCTTCCTTCACCGTCCAGGTCTCGGTGGTGCGGTAGACCTTGGAAGACACCGGCCTGGCGACCTCCTCGGCCAACTCGACGTCGTGTTCCTTGGCCGCCGCCGCCAGCCAGCGCGAACTGCCGACAGCCAGGGCGCAGAGGATGCCGGTCACCGCCGCCGCACCGGCGTTGATCAGCCAGAACAGCCGCCATTGGCCGTGGAACACATCCAGGATTCCCGCCGCCAGCCACGGGCCGGCCACCCCGCCAAGGGAGGCGAAGGTGAAATAGATTCCGAACGCCCGTTCCTTGTGCCTGAACACGGCGCCCAGCACGTGAGTGCCGGGGATCAGGGCCATCATCTGGTAGCCGACCCCGCAAAGGGCCGCGCCGAACCAGTAGAGCAGTACGCTGTGGGTCGCCCACAGGCTGAGGAAACCGCAGACCATCACCAGCCCGCCGCACAACACCGTGGCGGCGACGCCGAAGCGGCGGATCATCCAGGCTGGGATCATCGAGGAGGCGCCGGTGAGAGCGCCCAGCAGGGTGAAGCCGAGACCTGCCTCGGTCCAGGTCCAGCCCTCTTCCTTGACCATCTGCGGCAGGACCACCCCCAGCGACGAATAGGTCGCGGCGGTGATCAGGAAGAGCACGAGGCTGAACGCCGCCAGCTGCAACCAGGGACGCCATTGCGCCGATATCATCACTGCGCCTTTCGCACGGGAGCTGAACGACCGACAGAGAAACCGGTTTCGGTGGCCGCCACGCTCTTAAATCTTGGCCCGGAACCGGCCCAGGCTCCGGCGGGCCGCCGGGTTGAACCAGCGGCCCTGGGGATACAACGCTAGAACTTGCGCTTCAGGGTGACGCGCCATTCGCGGCCGCGGCCGGGCAGCACCCCGACATTGGCGTAGGTGTCTTGGTCAGGCGTGAAATAGAGCTTGTCCAACAGGTTATCGATGTTGAGCGACGCCTCGTACGGACCCCGATTATAGGCCAGGGAGCCATTGACCACGGCGTAGGCCGGATAGGTCACGGCGCCCTGGACCAGGCCGGAGGTCTTCGACGCCCAGCTCACCCCCAGGGTCGCCCCGATCCGGCCCCAGGAATAGTCGTCGCTGGTATAGGTGCCGAAGAGGCTGCCCGTGGCGTGGGGGATCAGGGAGTAGTTGTAGTTCCCCCCTCGCCCGGGCAGGGACGCGAAATCGAAGGTCAGGAAGGCGCCGCCGTAACCGTTGACGCCCGACGTCAAGGCCGTGGACACCGGGATGTAGACGACGCTGTGGTCCGGGCCGATGACCTCGGTGTGCTGCAAGGCGCCGGTGAGGGTGAAGCTGAAGTTGTTGCTAGCCAGCCAGCGGAACTCGTACTCGAAGCCCTTGCCGATGGTCGGCTGCGAGACGCTGTTAAGACCGCTGAGTTGGGTCCGCTTCTGGTGGTAGAGCGCCAGCGAGCCGACCAGGCTCTTGTTCAGCAGCTGGAACTTGACGCCGGCCTCCTCCAGTTCGGAATCCGACAGCCAGGTGTTTCTGATCACTTGCTGCGGGATGAGATTGCCGGCCTGGGCGATCTCCAGCGCGCTGCCTTTGGCGTAGGTGAGATAGGGCATCAGGCCCCAGGGCAGATGGTAGGTGGCGCTGACGTTGTAGGTCACCTTGCCCCGACTGGCGGAGTGATCCACGTCGCAGTTGCCGCAGAACACAAAGGCGCCATTGTCGCGCGCGGTGACGTCGTAGTGGTCGTAGCGGGCGCCCACAATGATGTCCAACTTCTCAGCCACCGTGATGTCGCTGGTGAAGAAGATGCCGCCATCGTCGTAGTGGCTGTGGACGTCGGTTTCCCAGCCCAGGCCGCCGTCGGAGGCTGTGAACGGCGAGTCGAAGATGTCCGTCGCGGTCGGACCGAAGGCCAGGTCTCGCCGATCCAGTGAGATAAGGCCGCTGTTGTAGGTCTCCATCTGGTGGCCAACATAGTATTTGTAGGACGTGCCCACGAAATTCTTCGAGGTGATGAACCCGCTGGCGCTGTTGGCCTCGAAGTTGAAGGTCACCCGCGTCTCAAGGGTGTGGGCGTTATAGTGGGCGGGAAAGCCGTAGCTGACGAACCGATCATTGTTCAGCTCGTCATAGAAGAGCTGGAACTTCAGGCTGCGGTGGTCGCCCAGATCCTTGGCCAGGTCGAAATAGGCCGTCATCGTGTGGGTGTGGGAGAAGTCCGCCGAACTGACGAACACCGTCCGCGGGTCGAGATGGGTGGTCCCGACCCCGGTGTTCAGCACGAACCGTGGATCCACCGCGGGGGGGAAACCGAAGAACGGCGTGTAGAGCGAGGTCGTATAGGGATAGAAGCCGCCGGGGCTGACTTCCGTGGGCTGCAGCCGGCCGTCGCCGTTGGAGTCCACCAGAGTGGTGTTGCGGCCGGTGATATAGGTCCCGTGGTCCACCAGAGCCTGGGTCAGGCGGTTCCAACCCGGGGTCTGAACGTCGCCGTCCGAGTGGAAGTACATGCCCCCAAATGCGGTGGTCCAGCCCGAACCCAGGTCAAGGTCAAACGACAGCTCGCCCAATTGCCGGCGCGGATGGATTCCGCGATAGAAACTGTCGGAATTTTCCACCTCGCCATAGGCGTACAATGCGCCCTGCATGCCGCTGCCGTGCAGCGGGATACCGATCTGACCGGTGACGTTCTTCTTGGCGTAGCTGCCGAAGGTGCCGGTGATTTCGCCAGTGGTCTGGGTGATATAGGCCCCATCGACGCTGCCGGACTTGGGTATGAAGTTCAACATGCCGCCGACCTTGCCCGGCCCATAGAGGGGCGAGGGCGGGCCTCGGACGATCTCGATCTGGGCGGCGTCGCCAATGGGGGTCGAATAGGTGCCCCTGTCCTCGATCCGCTTGAAGCCGCGGAAGTAGTTCTCGGCCAGGGTACCGCGAATGTTCAGCGAGCCCGGCACGCCATAGTAGCTGGCGGTATAGGTGCCCGGTGAGACAGCGGTCAGCTTGTCGATGGTCTGGATGCCGTAGCGCTGCAGCGTTATATCGCTGACGAAACTGGCCGACCGCGGCGTGTCGATCAGCGCCTTGTCGATGCCGAAGACCGTGCTGTTCGGCCTTTTTTCAAGCAGCCCCGCCTTGTCGGCGGTCACGACCACCTCTCCGACAGTGGCACTGTTATCCGACTCCGTGGCGTCGGCCGCGCGCGCCAAACCGGCGGCGAAGAGTGTCAGGCTTGAAACGCCCGCCAAAAGGATCAGGTGCTTAGACAAGGTGGCCCCCGTTTTGTTATGCCCTGCGAGGGCCCGCCCCGAGCGGATATCCCCTTGATCTCGCAGAACTGTTGTTATGATAGCCCGCGTACTATGGGCGAAGTCAAAGCGCCAACTGAAATTTTACTTAAAATGTTGGCAAGACGCAACCGCCGCACAAATGATCACCGTCGGCGCCTAAGTCGGCGTCACACCTGTGCGGGAAAACCATCCGCCATCACCCATCAGGCGAGTGCTTTCTGAGGTCTGTGCGGGTCGGTGGCGGAGCCGCCGGACACGGAGCGTTTCACATTGTCCGAAAACACACCGAGGATGCCGAGCATGGCCTTGTGGGCTGCTTCGGGATCGTGGCGGGTAATGCAGTCCACCACGTCCTGATGGCGACTGATCTCCGCCAGCCGCTCCGCCTCGGTGTCCTCCACCATCGAATAGACCCAGAATCGCGCCGCCTTGTGCTGCAGGGGGATGACGATCTGGGCCAGGGTCGGGTTGCGGCTGGCCCGGGCGATGGCGGCGTGGAACTGCTGGTCCATGCCGATCAGGGCGCGGGAATCACGCGCGCGTACTGCCTCCGCCCCCCCTTCGAACGCACTCTGCAGGGCGGCGATGTCGTCCGCGGTGGCGTGGGTGGCGGCCAGGGCCGCGCAATGCGGCTCGATCAGCCGCCGCGCCTCGAACGCCTGGCGAACCTCGACCAGGTCCAGGGGCGCCACGGTGGTGCCGGCCCGCGGCCGCCGCACCACCAGGCCCTCCAGCGCCAGCCTTCCCAGGGCGTCGCGCACCCCGGCCAAGCCGGCGTCATAGCGGCGGACCAGTTCCTGTTCGTCCAGCCGGCTGCCGGGGGGCAACTCGCCCAGAATCACGTCCAGCAGGATCTGTTCGTAGACCCGGGCCTTCTGAAGTTCCGGCGCCCAGCCGACGATGCTCAGGGGCGGGCTTTCTTCCACCCGCCCGCCGGCGCGAGCCGACCGTCCGCGAACCTGACCACTTTCTGACATCGTCCGAGCCTCTCGCATCGTGAAATTTTAATATGCAGATTATAACCGCAGGAATATCCACGATTAAAGACCCGACCACGCGTCACGCAAGAGGCTCACGAAGCAGAACGGTAAATGTGCGGAACGGAAACCCGGCCCAGCCAGTTTTCCAACGTGAGGGATGCCGGTTTTAAGCCTCCACCTCGGGAATGCCTTTCACGCGCGCAATCTCGACTGTGATCGCCGCCCTGGCGATCAGCGTTAGCGGAGCGGCCGCTACCGCCCCAGCCGATGATTTCATCACCACGGGCGCGGACGCTCCGGCGGCTCACCTGGACTCAGGCGTCTACACCGCCGGTGACGGCGCCATGCTGGGGAAGACCCAGTATTTCTGGGGCCGCAGGCGCTACTGCTGGTACGACCGCGGCCGGCAGGGACCCGGCTACTACTATTGCGGCAACCCCTGGCGCCGCCGCTATGGCTGGGGCTGCCACCAGGACGGCGATCACCACGATCGCGCCCCACCCCAAATAGAGAACGGCGGCCGCCCTTCCGAGACGACCGCCGCTCGCCTACGAGCCCTTCAGGGGCCTATTCCTTGGTGAAGTCCGCCGATACCTGCGGGTCAGCGCCAGCCTTGCCCCACAGGATGATCTCGTTGCCCCATGGGTCGGCGAAGGCCCAGTTGTAGCCATTGAAGGTCGACCAATAGTGGTTGCGCCATAGGATCTTGGCGCCCCGCGCTTCGGCGCGATCCAGGATCGCTTCCACGGGCTCGTCGTCGCCAACCAGGATCCACACCCGCGGCTTGCGCCCGCCATCGCTCAGACTGCGAGGTTCGACCCCTTCGGGATTGGGGTGCGGGCGGGCGTTGTCGGCCTTGAAGATGCCCAGGTGCAGATTGCCGATCTCACTGTCGCTGCCGTCCGGATTGGGGAACTGACCGCCGGGCACCATGCGGTGATACAGGCCCATGGGCTTGTCGTCGTCGCGCCAGCCGAACACTTCCGAATAGAACCGGCCGGCGGCGGCGGGATCGTCAGACGCGAGATCGACGAAGATCAGGGTGTGGGGACTGGCCATGAGTTTCTCTTGGTCCTGTGTTGTGTCAGTTGGCGTATTCGGCCCGCTTGGGGGTGAAGACGTCCAGGTTCATCACCGGCTCATCGCCCACCACCACGCCCCAGTGGCGGGCGTTCGGCGGCACCACCAGCAGGCCGCCGGGACCTAGCCGGGTGACGGTCTCGCCGATATGGAAGTCGATCTGGCCGCTCAGGATATAGACGATCTGCTCGTGCGGGTGGTCGTGCGGCCGCGGCTCATGTCCCGGCTGCAGGCGGTTCATGGAGACCGTGGCGCCATCGCCGGAAAAGGCCTTGCGCTCCACGCCCTCGCGGACCGGCTCCCAGTCGATGTCGTTCCAGTTGATGCTGTGGATGTTCACCTCATCACTCCCTATTCGGCCGCGGCGGCTACGGGGCCATAGCCCCCACCGCCCGGGGTTTCCAGCACCACCATGTCGCCAGGCGCCATGGTGATCTTCTTGGCTTCGGACACCGACTGGCCGTTGACCAGGAAGCGGCCGGGCGCGCCGGGCTCTCCGCCGTCCAGTCCCTCGGGACCCTCGCCCAGCCGGCTGGGCACGGCGTTCAACAGCCAGGGTTGGTCGGTGCGCATATGGAAAGCGACCACCTGGCCATCGCCGCCGTGGGTGCGGCCCGCGCCGCCGGAGCCGGGGCGCAGCTCACGTTTGTCGAACACGATCGGCATGGCCGCTTCCAGGATCTCCACTGGCACCGCCGCCACCCCGGTGGGATAGCAGGTGGCGTCAGGCCCCGGCTTGGTCAGCCGCGCGCCCATGCCGCCGGAATAGTTGAACATCGAGGAGGTGAAGGCCTCGCCATTGGCCCGCTTGCCCTGGATCTGCACCGTCCATACCGCGCCCGACCCCTCGGCCAGCACCCGCTCCGGCATCACCTGGTGCAGCGCCTTGAGGATCGGCATCGGCACGAACATCCCCACCACGTGGCGGGCGTTCAGCGGCGAGGGATAGGCGGCGTTGATGATCGAGCCTTCCGGCGCCTTCACCTTGATCGGCGCCAGGGAACCGTAGTTGTTCGGCTGCTCGGGGTTCAGGCAGCTACGCACCGCGAAGGTCGAATAGGCATGGGTGTAGTTCATCACCACATTGATGCCGATCGGGCTAGCGCCCGAACTGCCCTCGAAATCGATGATCACATCGCCGGCCACGTTGTCGATGGTCACCGCCGTCTTCAGGGTGATGACATCCCCGCCGGGCACGTCGAACTGGCTCTCGCCGTGCCAGGTGCCAGCCGGCAGGGCGCGGATGGCCTTGCGGGTGGCCGCTTCCGAGCGGGAAATGATTTCTTCCGACACCGCCTCGATGTCCGCCAGGCCTTGGCGTTTGCACAGGGCGATCAGCCGCTCGCCGCCGGCCCGGCCGCTGGAGACCTGGGCCGAGAGGTCGCCGAACACGTGATCCGGGGTGCGGACGTTGTGGCCGATGATGTCGTGCATCAGCTTGTTGGGCTCGCCTGCTTCATAGAGCTTGGCCGGCGGAATCCACAGGCCTTCCTCGTGGATGTCCCGCGCGCCGGCCCCGATGCCATAGCCGCCGATATCGGTGTGGTGGATAGTCGAGCCGATATAGCCGATCAACCGTCCGTCCCAGTGGATCGGGCACATCACGGTGATGTCGAAGAAGTGCCCCGCCGACATCCACGGGTCATTGGTAATGATCACATCTCCAGGAACCAGTTTACCGTCAAACAGTTTGTGCAGGGACTCCCCCGCCGAGGCCAGGGAGTTGATATGGCCCGGCGTGCCGGTATTGGCCTGGGCCACCATCCGACCCTTGGCGTCGAACAGACCGCTGGCCAGGTCGCCGGCCTCGCGCACGATCGGGCTGAAGGCGATCCGCTGCAGGGCCTTGGCCTGTTCGCTGACGATGCCGATCAGGTTCGACCAGAGGATCTCCAGCTCGATGCCGTCCATCTTGATTTCGGAATTGCCGTCCATGTTCAGATCTCCCGCCGCGTGGCGACCACGCAGCCGATGTCATTGACCACCGCATTCCATTCCGGCGGCAGGACGATGGTGGTTTCGCGTTCCTCGATGATCGCCGGGCCGGAAATCACCTGCCCCAGGGCCAGGGCGCTACGATCATAGACCTTGGCCGCTCCAGCCGTCGGCCACAGCGGGATCAATCGCTCCGCCTTGGGTCCACCGGGCTCCGAAGCCATATGGCCGACAGCCTCGAAGTCGATATCCGGGCCCTGGGCGGTGAGGCGCCAGGAAACGATCTCGATCGGCACGTGCGAGGGATTGACCCCGTACTGGGCCAGGTAGGCGTTTTCGAAGGTGGCGCGGATCGTTTCTATATCCCGGCCTTGGCGCGGGTCGTGGTCGAAGATGACCCCCACCTCGTTCTGCTGGCCGAAGTAGCGCAGGTCGGCGCCGATCAGCAGCCGCACCGCTTCGGGCGCGCAGCCGGCGTCGGACAGGGCCGCGACGCCCTCTTCCGCCATCTCACCCACCAGCCGATCGACCTCGGCCCAGTCCAGGGCGTCCAGGTTACCCAGCGCGCTGCGCACCAGGTCCAGCCGCAGGGGAGTCACCAGGGTTCCAAAGGCCGACAGCACGCTGGCCTGGGGCGGGAAGATCACGGCCGTACTCTGCAGCAAGGCCCCGACAGCGCAGGCGTGCACCGGTCCGGCGCCGCCAAAGGCCAGCAGCGGCAAGCCGCGATGGTCGACGCCCCGGTCGGTTGCGTGGGCGCGCGCGGCGGCGGCCATGGTCTCGGCGACGATCCGGTAGACCCCGCCAGCGGTCTGCTCCACCCCGGTGCCCAGCTCCGCGCCCAGTCGCTGGAAGGCGGCCACGGCGGCGGGGCGATCCAGCTTCATGTCGCCGCCCAGGAAATTGTCGCCATCCAGCAGACCCAGCACCAGATCGGCGTCGGTGACCGTCGCCTCCCGTCCGCCACGCCCATAACAGGCCGGGCCGGGCTGCGAGCCGGCGCTGCGCGGCCCGACCTTCAGCAGACCCAGGTCATCCACCGACGCGATGGATCCGCCCCCGGCCCCGATCTCGATCATGTCGATCGACGGGATGGTCAGCGGCATGCCGCTGCCCTCGCAGAAGCGGTACTTGCGGTCGACCTCGAAACTGCCGGCCACCAGGGGTTTTTTGTCCTCGATCAGACAGGCCTTGGCCGTGGTGCCGCCCATGTCGAAGGACAGCAGGCGGTCCAGCCCCAGGCGCTCGGCATAGTGGGCGGCGGCCAAGGCCCCGGCGGCCGGGCCGCTCTCGATCATCCGCACCGGATTGCGGCCGGCAACCTCGGAACCGATCACCCCGCCGGAGCTGAGCATGATCAGCGGCCGGTTGGGGGCTCCGGACTCCGCCAAGCCCTTGGCCAAGCCTTTCAGATAGGGCTCGGTGATGGGGGCGGTGTAGGCATTGATGGCCGTGGTCGAGGCGCGGGGATATTCGCGGATCTGCGGGGCCACGGACGAGGACAGCGACACATAGAGGTCCGGTGCGACGTCATGCAGGGCCTTGGCCACCGCCTGCTCATTGGCCGGATTGCGGAAACCGTTGATCAGGCACACGGCCACCGAGACCACCCCGGCCGCCCGCATCAACGGAACCAGGGCCGCTACCTCGGCCGCATCGACGCCACGCAGAATGACGCCGTCGGCCAGGCTGCGTTCGTCCAGTTCGAAGGTGTGGGCGCGCGGGATCAGGGGCGCGGCAAACTCGATCTGCGGATCGTACATCTCATAGCGGTGCTCGTTGCGGATCGACAGGACGTCCGCGAAACCCTTGGTGGTGATCAGGGCCGTTGGCTGGCCGCGCCGCTCGATCAGGGCGTTGGTGACCACGGTGGTGGCGTGGACAACGACTCCGTCGATGTCGCCGGCCGTGACCCCGGCCTTGTCCAACACTAGGTTCACGCCCCGGAAAAAGCCTTCCAGCAAGTCGTGGTGGGTGGTCAGGGTCTTGTCGACCGTCAGCGTCCCGTCGGCGCCCCGCAGGACGGCGTCGGTGAAGGTGCCGCCGATGTCGATGGCCAGGGAATAGCCCTTGGGGGAATAGCTCATGCCGCTCGCACTCTCCAACCGAGCCGGCGTGAGGCCTCGTCGGCCGCTCGCATGACTTCGGTGATTTGATCTTCTGACGGCACAGCCGCGATGAATTGACTGGCGCCGACGATGGCGATCGCGCCCCGCAAGTCGCCGCGATGGTCGAACACCGGCGCCGCCAGGGCGTTGACCCCCATCAGCACCTGATCCATGGCCGTGGCCCAACCCTGCCGCCGCACCTTGGCCACCTCGTCCCTGAGGATCTGGGCTCCGGTCAGGGTTGCGGCAGTAAAGGTCTGCAGCGGCGCGGCCAGCACCTGCTCCAGCAGGGCCGGTGGGCCGAAGGCCAGGGCGATGAGGCCGTGGGCCGAGGCGTGGAAGTCCAGCCGCGCGCCGGGGCGCAGTCCGAACTCCACCAGGGTCCGTCCCTGCAGCATCTCCAGCACCGTCACCGCCCCCTCCACCAGCGCCGAGGCGGTGACCGCCTGGCCGGTGGCCTCGCGCAGGCGGCTCATCTCCGGCCGCATGGCGGTGAGCACATCGAAGCGATCACGCACGGCCTCGCCCAAGGCCAGCAGCTTGACGCCGATCTCATAGCGGTCGGTTTCGGGGTCCTGCCGCACATAGCCGCGCTGGACCAGGGCCCGCAGGTGTCGGTGGGCGCGGGCCTTGGAGATGGTCAGATCCCGGGCGATGTCTGACACACCCCGTGGCCGCGGGGCGGCGGCCAGCAATTCCACCAGATCGAGCACCAGGTCCACGGACGCCAGCCCTGATCCCGTGTCCCCTTCCTCCACGCTCGCCAACATGGCCCACTCCCGATGTTCCGATGAACGGAACGGTGTTTCGAAATTTCACACAAACTTTCTCGCCCGGCGGCGGGAGTCAAGCGCATCGGCGAAAACGAGGGGAAATTTCGAGGCGCGGAAGGTCGTGTTAGGTGGGCCGGGCCCTAGACGCCCGTCCCATACGCGGCAAGGAAGATATCCACTGCCTCGCTCACCGACTCCCGCAACACCTCCGGCGTCGGGTTGGGGATCACCCCCCACAGGCGGCGATCGAACAGGTCGCCGAGGCACAGGTTCTTGAACCGGCGGGCCAGGCGGGTGGTGTCCACGGCCTTGAGATGGCCCTGGGCCACCGCGCGGTCAAAATGGGCTGTCAGGCGCAACTCGCCGCTTCGCGGTCCGGTTTCGTAGAACACCTGGCCCAGCTCCGGGAACCGTTCCGATTCCGCCACCACCAGCCGGCTGATGGCCATCACATTGGGGGACATAACCAGGTTGCAGAGGCCCATGCCGATCTCGAGCAGTGCGGCGTGGGGGTCGTCGCCCAGCTCCGGCATATGGTCCAGCAGGTCTTCCGCCTGCTTACCGCAGGCGTCGTGCATGAAGGCCGCGAACAGCTCTTCCTTAGAGCGGAAGTAGTTGTAGAGCGTGCCCTTGGAGCCGCCGACCCGGGCCGCGATCGCCGACATAGAGGCGGCCGCGTAGCCCTCCTTCAGGAAGATATCTCGCGCCGTTTCCAAGATCGCCTGGCGACGGCGATCGCTCTTCGAAGGCTCCGCCTCGCGGGGGCTTTCAGATGGACTGCTGACAGACAGTGTCATGATTCCTGACCGTACCGTACGGTTTTGTCTTGACGCCCAGATACGACGCTGTATGAACCGTTTCAAGCTAATTTATGACCGTACCGTACGGTTACATCAAGCGTCGTTGTCACAGAGTCGCATCGCCGCTTGCCCAGACCCCCTTTGAGACCACCGATGTACGCTGCTGCTTCCTTTTCACGCCGAGTCCGCCGCCTTGCCAAGCCTTTGCTGGCGGCGGTCAGCGCCCTGACCCTGTCCGCCTGCGCCACGGTCCCCGACATGGGGCCGCGCCCCACGCCGTTGGCCGCCAACGAAATGGCGACGCAGCACAGCTTCGAAGCCCCGGCCTCGGACTGGCCCGCCGACCGCTGGTGGGACGCCTATAACGATCCCCAACTCTCGGCCTTGATCGACGAGGCCCTCAAAGGCTCCCCGACCCTGGTCCAGGCCCAGGCGCGGCTGAACCTGGCCAAGGCCCAGGCCCAGCAGGCGCGGGCGGCCGAACTGCCGACCCTGGCCGGCAATGGCTCCGTCAGCGAGACCGAGCAGAGCAAGAACCTGGGCTACCCGCCTTTTGTCCAGCAGTTCCTGCCCAGCGGCTTCAGGGACCAGGGCCGCCTGACCCTGGACGCCTCCTACGACCTGGACCTGTTCGGCAAGAACCGCGCCGCCCTGGCGGCGGCGGTGTCCGAGACCGAGGCCGCCCGGGCCGACGCCGCCCAAGTCCGCCTCACCCTGTCCTCCGCCGTGGCCCAGGCCTATGGTGACCTCGTCCGGCTCTACGCCGAGCGTGACGTGGCCGCCGAGGCGGTGCGGATCCGCACCGAGACCGGCAAGCTGGTCGCCCAGCGAGTCCAGAACGGCCTCGACACCAAGGCCGAGCTCAGCCAGGCCCAGGCCCAGACCCCCGCCTCCCAGGCCGACGTCGAGGCCCTGGATGAGCAGATCCTGATCACCCGCCACCGCCTGGCCTACCTGGTCGGCGCGGGTCCGGATCGCGGCCTGGACATCCCGCGGCCAAGGCCAGGCGCGACCAAGGCCTTCGGCCTGCCCGCCCAACTCACCGCCAACCTGTTGGGCCGGCGGCCGGACATCGTCGCCGCCCGCCTGCGCGTGGAAGCCGCTGGCAAGCGCATCGACGTGGCCAAGGCCGACTTCTATCCGGACGTCAGCCTGACAGGTTTCATCGGCCAGCAGTCCCTGGGCGTCTCTCAGCTCACCGCCGCCGGCTCGGCCATCGGCTCCATCGGGCCGGCCATTACCCTGCCGATCTTCGACGGCGGTCGGCGGCGCGGCGCTTACCGCGGCGCGCGAGCCCAATTCGATTCCGCCGTTGCCGACTACAATCAGACTTTGACCCAAGCCCTGCAGGACGTCGCCGACTCCGCCGCCTCTATCCAGTCGGCCCAGCGCCAGTTGGCCCAGCGCCGGCAAGCCCTGGCCGCCAGCGAGACCGCCTACACCGTGGCGCGCCTGCGTTACGAGGGGGGCCTGTCCACCTTTGTCTCCGTGCTCACCGCCGAGGACGCCCTGCTCGCCCAGCGGCGCGCGGTGGCGGACCTGGAGGCGCGGGCCTTTACCCTCGATGTCGCCCTGGTTCGCGCTCTGGGCGGCGGCTTCACCCAATCCTGATCCCCTTTGGCCTGACCCCCTTTGGCCTGACCCCGTTAGCCTGATCACTCCTGCGTTTTTGGAACCTGCCCGATGGACGCCCGCACCGACTCCAACCCTCCCGTGATGTCCGGCCCGCCTCACAAGACGATGGCCTCGCCCAAGGCCGCGCCCGAGCGCCAGGCCGGCGACCGCCGCAGACGCCTGTTCGGCATCGTCGGCCTCGTGCTGCTGGTAGGGGCCGTCCTGTTCAGCCTCTACTGGGTGCTGGTGGCTTCGCACCACGTTGGCACCGAGAACGCCTACGTCAACGCCAACACCGCCCAGGTTACCCCCCTGGTCAGCGGCGCGATCCTCTCGGCCCCGGCTGGCGACACCCAGTTCGTCAAGAAGGGCGATGTGCTGGTCACCCTCGACCCCACCGACGCCAAGATCGCCCTGGTCCAGGCCCAGGCGAACTTGGCCCAGGCGGAACGCCGGGTGCAGGGCTACTTCGCCACCAATGACGCCCAGGCCGCCAACACCGCCGCCCGGGGCGCCGATGTCACCCGGGCCAGAGCCGCGGTCGAAAGCGCCCAGGCCGACTTCGAGCGCGCCCGCACCGACCTGACCCGTCGCCAGAACCTGGCCGCATCCGGCGCCGTTTCCGGGGACGAACTGACCTCGGCCCAGAACCGCTTCGACCAGGCCAGGGCCGCCCTGGCTTCGGCCCAGGCCGGAGTTGTCCAGGCCCAGGCCAATGTCGCCGCCGCCGCCGGCCAGCAGCGCGTGGCCAGCGCCGTGGTCGCCGGTACTACCGTCGCCAACAATCCCGAAGTCGCCGCCGCCCGCGCCAAGGTCGACGCCGCCCAGCTCGACCTGGACCGCACGGTGATCCTCGCCCCGGTGGACGGCATCGTTGCCAAGAACACCGCCGAGGTTGGCCAGCGGGTCCAGGTGGGGACGCCGTTGATGGATATCGTTCCGATCCAGAGCGCCTATGTCGACGCCAATTTCAAGGAGGTGCAGCTCAAGCACGTCCGCGTGGGCCAGCCGGTGACCCTGACGAGCGATCTCTATGGCGACGGGGTGAAGTTCCATGGCCGGGTCAGCGGCGTCGCCGGCGGCACGGGCTCGGCCTTCGCCATCATCCCGGCCCAGAACGCCACCGGCAACTGGATCAAGGTCGTGCAGCGCCTGCCCGTGCGCGTCGCCCTGGACCCCGCCGAACTCGCCAAGCACCCCCTGCGCGTCGGCCTGTCCATGAAGGCCGACATCGACACCAACCAGTAGAGTCCCCCATGACCGCCCAGGCGATTCGCTTCCCCAAGATCGCCCCGCTCACCGGCGGCGCCCTCTGGTTCGCCGGCTTCCTGCTGGCCGTCGGCAACTTCATGGTCGTGCTGGACATGACCATCGCCAATGTCTCGGTGCCCAATATCGCCGGCGGCCTGGCGGTTTCCCCCAGCCAGGGCACCTGGGTGATCACCTCCTATTCGGTGGCCGAGGCCATCGTCGTGCCGCTCACCGGCTGGCTGTCGGCCAGGTTCGGGACCGTGAAGGTGTTCCTGTTCGGGATCATCGGTTTTGGCATCTGCTCGGCCCTCTGCGGCCTGGCCAGCAGCCTGCCGGCCCTGGTCCTGTTCCGGATCATGCAGGGCCTCTGCGGCGGGCCGATCATGCCCATGTCCCAGACCCTGATGATGACCATCTTCCCGCCGCAGCAGCGCGGCCAGGCCATGGGCCTGTGGTCGATGACCACCGTGGTGGCGCCCATCGCCGGCCCGATCCTGGGAGGGACCCTGTGCGACACCCTGGGCTGGCAATGGATCTTCTTCATCAATGTGCCGGTGGTCGCCCTCTGCGCCTTCTTCGCCTGGCGGGTGCTGACGCCGCATGAGACGCCGACGGAGCGCAAGCCCGTGGACCTGGTGGGGCTGGGCCTGTTGATCACCTTCGTCGGCGCGCTGCAGATCATGTTCGACAAGGGCAAGGAGTTGGACTGGTTCGAGAGTCCGTTCATCGTTGTCCTGGCTCTGGTCGCCGCCATCGGCTTCATCTGCTTCCTGATCTGGGAGCTGACCGACAAGAACCCGATCGTGAATCTAAGGATCTTTCGGCACCGGGGATTCACCAGCTCGGTGATCACCATCAGCCTGACGTTCGGCGCCTTCTTCGCCAGCATCGTCCTGGCGCCGCTCTGGCTGCAGACCAACATGGGCTACACGGCCACCTGGGCTGGCTATGTCACCGCCTGGGGCGGGGTGCTGGCGGTGGTGATGTCGCCGATCGTCGCCCAGTTTGTCGGCAAGATCGACAGCCGCATCCTGGTCAGCTTCGGCGTACTGTGGCTGGCCGGGATCGCGGTGATCCGCGGCGGCCTGGCCAGCAACGCCAGCTACTGGGTGATCGCCCTGCCCTTCCTGGCCCAGGGCCTGGCCATGCCGTTCTTCTTCATTCCCACCAGCCAGCTGGCGCTGTCGTCCGTGGACCCGTCCGAGACCGCGTCAGCGGCCGGGCTGTCGAACTTCATGCGCACCATGTCGGCGGCCTTCGCCACCTCGCTGATCACCACCGGCTGGGAAAACGCCTCCACGCGCAACCACGCCGCCATGGCCGGAACCCTGAACAGCCCCGGCGCGGCGGTCGACACCATGACCGCGGGCGGAATGAGCCACGATCAGGCCATCAGCCAGCTGGACTTCCTGACCCAGAGCCAGGCGGTGATGTCCGCCACCGACCAGATGTTCCTGGTCACCGGCGTGGTGTTCGTAATCGCCGCGGCGGTGGTGTGGCTGGCGCCTAAGCCCACCGCGCCTGTGCCCCCGGGCGCGGGCGGGCACTGATCGAGGGTCCGCGCTAGGGCGCCCCTGGCCGCCTGCGTGATGAGCGCCGTGTTCGTCTATTATCAAGGCCATTGACGAAGCCTGGAGCCCCGGCGGCTTGCGAAGCGGGTTGCCAATCGCCACCTAGTCAATCAGCCGAGCGGCGCCGCCTGATTGGGGCGCAGCGCGGCGGAGTCGCTTCACTCGGGGCTCGCCTATGAACCGCACCATACTGTTCGACAGCCCTTTTCTCCTGGGCTTTGACCATACCCGCAGCCTGATCGAGCGCGCCGCCAAGGCCGCCAACGAAGGCTACCCGCCGTACAATGTCGAGGACGCCGGGGATGGCCGCATCCGCATTACCCTGGCCGTGGCCGGCTTTACGCCGGACCAGCTCTCCGTGTCCGTCGAGGACAACCAGCTGACGGTCACCGGCAAGCGCGACGTCGAAGGCCATGGCGCGGGCGAGCGAGCCTACCTGCACCGCGGCATCGCGGCCCGCGGATTCATCCGCAGCTTCGTGCTGGCGGACGGCATGGAGGTTCAAGGCGCCCTTCTGGAACACGGGCTTCTGCACATCGACGCGATCCGGCCAGAGCCGGCGCACGTCGTCAGGCAAGTCCCCATCCGAACGGCCGGCTGAACCGGCGGCTCTTACCGGCGTTTGTGTATTTCAAGGAGGTGGTCTCAATGACACCCGTTCTCTCTATCGAGGCTTTCACGAACCTGGGCGCGCCAGATCTTGTCTATGTTCGCCCGATCAAGGCCGCTGAAATCCTCACCGATACGCCGGCTGAACAGATCCGTGGCTTTGACCTGGATCCGGACCAGGTGCTCTACGCCGTCTGCCGCGCCGACGGCGAACGCCTGGCGGTGATGACCGACAAGGACTCCGCCGTGGCCGCCGCCCTGGCTCACGAACTGGCGCCGGTTTCGGTTCACTAGAAGCGGGCTTTCCTCCGCACCGCCCGCTCGTTCTCGGGCAGGGCGGCATGATGACAGGACGGTAAGGTTCACACGGCCCGCCCCAGTGGTATGTCAGGCGCCTGTCCCGCCGGAGTCCCCCATGATCCGTCCCGCGTTCCTCGCCGCCGCTGTCCTGACCCTTGGCCTGGGCGCCCAGGCGCTTGCCGCCCCGGCAAGCTCCGCGGCCACCAAGGTTCCGCCGATCGCCTACAAGCAACGCATCCTTGCCAACGGCCTGAAGCTCTACACCTCCCTGGATCGCACGACACCCAACGTCACGGTGCAGGTCTGGTATGGCGTCGGCTCCAAGGACGACCCGGTGGGCCGTTCGGGCTTCGCGCACCTGTTCGAACATATGATGTTCAAGGCCACCCGCGACCTGCCGGCCGAAAGCTTCGACCGCATCACCGAGGACGTTGGCGGCTCCAACAACGCCTTCACCGCCGACGACACCACCGCCTACCACGAGGTCATCCCGGCCAATCACCTGCAGCGGCTGATCTGGGCCGAGGCGGAGCGGATGGGCTCGCTGGTGGTGGACGAAGCCAATTTCAAATCCGAACGGAGCGTCGTCGAGGAGGAGCTGCGCCAGCGGGTCCTGGCCGACCCCTACGGCCGGTTCTTCCGGCTCTATATCCCGGAGTATTCCTTCGCGGTTCACCCCTACAAGCGGCCGGGGATCGGCTCTATCGAGGACCTTGAAGCCTCCACCCTGGATGACGTCCGCGCCTTCCACGCCACCTACTATCGCCCGGATGACGCCGCCCTCATCGTTGTCGGCAACTTCGACGAGGCCAAGCTGAACGCCTGGGTCGACCAGTATTTCGGGGCCATCAAGACCCCGGCCGCGGCAATCCCGCATGGCACCGCCGTGGAACCGCCGCGCACCGGCGGGCCTAAGAGCTTCACCTCCTATGGCCCCAATGTACCCCTGCCCGCCCTGGCCATCACCTGGCTGGCCCCCGCCGCCAAGGACAAGGACGCTGCCGCGCTGTCGATGCTGGACGCGATCCTCACCGGTGGCAAATCTTCCCGCCTTTACAGCAACATGGTCTACAAGCAGCAGATGGCGGCCGAGGTGTTTTCCAGCGCCGACCTGCGCGCTCAGCCGGGCCTGTTCTACGTCGGCGCCGTCATGGCCGGCGGCAAGTCGCTGGAGGACGGCGAGGCCGCCCTGCGGGCCCAGGTCGCCGAGGTCCGGGCCCATCCGGTGTCAGCCGCCGAGCTGGCCACCGCCAAGACCCAACTCATCGCCGCCGCCGTCCGCCGCCGCGAAACCGTCGAAGGCCGCGGTTTCGAACTAGGCAACGCCCTGCGTGAGGAGGGCGACGCCGCCCGCGCCAACACCGATATCGACGCCCTGAACGCCGTCACCGCCGCCGACGTGCAGCGCGTCGCCGCCCGCTACCTGACCGAAAACACCCGCGTCGTGATCCGCTACCTGCCGGAGTCCGCGCGGCCGGCCAACGCCCCCGCGCCGCCCACGGCCCACGCCGCCGCCGCCCCATCGGCTGCCTACAAGGGCGAGATCGCCGCCCTGGCCCCCGAGGGCCAGCGCCAGGCCCTGCCCCCCATCGGCGCCCCGATCCCCGCCGTCCTGCCCAGCCCCGCCGAGAAGACCCTGGCCAACGGCCTGCGTGTCATCGTCGCCCACAGCAGCGACCTGCCCCTGATCACCGCCGACCTGACCATCAAGGGCGGCGCCGATATCGACCCCGCGGGCCTGGCCGGCGCCGCCAATCTTACCGCCGCCCTGGTGACGGAGGGCACCAAGACCCGCTCCGCCCCTCAGATCGCCCAGCAGGTGGAAGCCTTGGGCGCCGCGCTCAGCGCCGGGTCGGGTTGGGAATCATCGTCCGTCACCCTCAGCAGCCTGTCGGGCAAGATCGCCCCGGCCATGGCGATCATGGCCGATGTCACCCAGAATCCGGTCTTCGCCCCCGACGAGCTGGAGCGGGTGCGCAAGGAAGACCTCGACGGCCTGACGGTGCAGTACCATCAGCCGGGCGCGCTGGCGGGGATGATCACCGCCCCGGTGGTGTTTGCCGGCACCGCCTTTGGCCACGCCGCCGACGGCACCCCCGGCTCCCTGGCCAAGCTCAGCCGCGACGACGTGGTGCGCCTGCACCAGACCTATTGGCGGCCTGACAACGCCATCCTGGTCCTCACCGGCGACCTGACCCCCGAACAGGGCTTCGCCCTGGCCCAGCAGGCGTTCGGAGGCTGGCAGAAGCCCGCCGGGCCGCCGCCCGCGGCGCCCCAGGCCCATCCCTCCGCCCCACCGCGTGTCGTGGCGGTGGATATGCCGGGAACCGGCCAGGCCGCCGTGGTCATGGTCAAGACCGCCATCACGCGAGAGGATCCCCGATATTACCAAGGCCTGGTCGCCGGCGCGGTTCTGGGCGGCGGCTACTCGGCGCGCCTGAACGAGGAGATCCGCATCAAGCGGGGCCTCAGCTACGGCGCCAGTGCGCGCCTGGCGCCGCGCCTGACCCTCGGCTCCTTCAGCGCCCAGGCCCAGACCAAGAATGAGTCGGCCGGCCAGGTGGTCGACCTGCTGCGCAGCATCACCGCGGGTCTGGCCACGACGCCCCCCAGCGACGACGAGCTGACCGCGCGCAAGTCCTCCCTCGTGGGGGAATACGGCCGCGAGCTGGCCACCAGCGGCGGCCTGGCCACCATCCTGGGCAACCTGGCCGTCTACGGGATCGATCTGAACGAGGTCAAAGCCTACACCGAAAAGGTCGACGCGGTGACCCCAGCCCAGGTCGCCGGCTTCGCCCATGACATCTTCGATCCGACCCAGGCCAGCTTCATCGTCGTCGGCGACGCCAAGGTGTTCCTGGAACCGCTGAAGACGTCCCTGCCAGGCGTCGAGGTGATCCCTGTGGACAGCCTCGACCTCGACAGCCCGACGTTGAAGACCGCGAAATAGCGCCGGTCAGTCCGACGAGGGCGCCCGCTGCGTCCAGGCGGCGAGATCGGGCTCCAGGCCCATATAGGCCAGGCCGGATGCGATGGAGACCAGTTCGCCGCCGCTCTCCAGCTTGGCCTCGCCGAAGCGGTCGGCGAACAGGCGCCGCACTGCCGGCACGAAGGACGAGCCGCCGGTGAGGAAGACCCGGTCGACCCCCTCGGGCCCAAGGCCCGCCTCGGCCATGGCCTCGTCCACGGCCTTCTCGATGGCGGTCAGTTCCGGCTTGATCCAGCCTTCGAACTGCGACCGCTCGACCGGCTTCTCGATGTGGATGTCGCCGGCATGGAAGGCAAAAATGGCCGAGGTCTGCGCCGACAGCGACTCCTTCAGCCGCGAGACCGACTGGTAGAGCGGATAGCCGTGGTTGTCGTCCAGCAGCTCCACCAGGCGGGCGATCTTGTCCTTTTCCAGAGAGGTGCGCAGTAGGCCGCGGATATCGCGCATGTCCTTTGAGGCACGCAGCAGGGCCAGTTGCTCCCAGCGGGCGAAGGCGGTGAAGTAGCGCTGCGGGATCGGGGCGATATTATCGAAGCTGCGATAGCTGCTGCCCTTGCCCAGGTCCGGCGAGACCAGGTTGTCGATGATCCGGTAGTCGAAGGCGTCGCCGGCCACGCCCACGCCGGAATTGGCCAGGGCCTGTGAGCGGATTTCGCCGCCTTCGCGCCGAAACCGGACGATGGAGAAGTCGCTGGTGCCGCCGCCGAAATCGGCCACCAGGACGGTGGCGTCGGCGTTGAGCTTGCGGGCGAAGAAGAAGGCCGCGGCCACTGGCTCGTAGGCGTAGCGGATGTCGGTGAAGCCCAGGCGCTCGAAGGCGGTCTGGTAGCGGTGGACCGCCAGCACCGGGTCGGGGCGCTGGCCGGCGAAGTTCACCGGACGGCCGACGATGGCTGTGGTCGGCATGTCGTCCAACGCGCCGCCGGCATGGGCCCGCACGCGCAGCATGAAGGCCGACAGCAGGTCCTCGAACCGGTAGCGGCGGCCGAGGATCTCGGTATCCTGGAACAACGGGCTGGCCGCGTAGCTCTTGAAGGACTGGATGAAGCGCGTTTCCAGCGGCTCCTCCACATAGGCCTCGATGGCCCATGGACCCGCCTCCACCACCCGGATTCGCTCATCCTCCGGATCGGCGTGGAAGCTGATCGCCGAGCGGAACGCGACGACGTCCGCCCCGTCGTTGGGAAAGACCATCAGATGGGCCAGGCCGTCCGCGCCGGTCGTGGCCAGGACGGTGTTGGTGGTGCCAAAATCGATACCGATCGCGCCGCGCTCAAGCATGGGCGTGCTCCCAGAACTGCAATGATGAAGAGACGGGTCGGCCCGCCTCCCCATCGGGAGCAGGTCCAGTCCTAACGCATAGACAGCGAACGCGGGCTCACGAGGCCATGATCCCCTACCCTTCCGCTTCGACCTGGGGCCGCTCGTAAGCGGCCATCATGGCCATGTTCAGGATCTTGGATACAGACGCCGACAGGGGGCAGATCTGCACCGGCTTGGAAAGGCCCAGAAGCAGCGGCCCCACCACCGTGGCCTCGCCCAGGGCCTGGACCAGCTTGGTGGAGATCGAGGCCGAGTGGATGGCCGGCATGATCAGCACATTGGCCGGGCCGGACAGGCGCATGAAGGGATAGTTTTCCCGCGCGTTGGGATCCAGCGCCAGCTCGGGGGGCATTTCGCCCTCGTATTCGAAGTCGACGTCGCCTCGCGCGTCCAGCATCTCCACCGCCTCGCGCACCTTGGCCGAACGCTGGCCCATGGGGCTGCCGAAGCTGGAGTAGGACATGAACGCCACGCGCGGGGTGAAGCCCAGGTTGCGCACATTGCGGGCCGCTTCGCAGGCGATGGCGACCAGCTCGTTCGCTTCGGGCATCTCTGTGACGTTGGTGTCGGCGATGAAGATGGTCTGGCCCTTGGCCAGGACGATGGACATCCCCATCAACTGGCCGCCAAGCGCTGGATCGATGACGCGCAGGACCTCTTCCAGAGCCTGGTCGAAGCTGCGGGTGACGCCGGTGACCATGCCGTCGGCATAGCCCAGGGCCACCATGGAGGCGCCGAAGGAATTGCGATCCTGGTTGATCAGGCGCTGCACGTCGCGCTTCAGATAGCCCTGGCGGCTCAGCCGGCCGTAGAGGAAGTCGCTGAACTCCGGATTGTGCTTGGAGACCCGCGCGTTGATGATCTCGAGGTCCACATCGGCGGGGTCGAGGCCGGCCAGGCGCATGTTCTCGTGCACCAGGTCCTCGCGGCCGACCAGGATCGCCTTGCCAAGGCCCTGGCTCTGGAAGGCGTAGGCGGCGCGGATCACCGACGGCTCCTCGCCCTCGGCGAAGACGATCCGCTTGGCTGGGTTGGACTGCACCGCGCCGGAAATCTTCTGCAGGAAGCCGGCGGTGGGATCCAGGCGCCGGGCCAGGGACTCGCGATAGGCGTCCATGTCCGGGATCGGTTTGCGGGCGACGCCGGTGTCCATGGCCGCCTGGGCCACGAAGGGCGGGATGTACCAGATCAGCCGCGGATCGAAGGGCGAGGGGATGATATATTCCGGCCCGAACTTCAGGTGGCGGCCGTGGTAGGCGGCAGCCACCTCGTCCGGCACGTCTTCCCGCGCCAGGGCGGCCAGGGCGTTGGCGCAGGCGATCTTCATTTCCATGTTCACCCGCCGGGCGCGCACATCGAGCGCGCCGCGGAAGATGTAGGGAAAGCCCAGGACGTTGTTGACCTGGTTGGCGTAGTCGCTGCGGCCGGTGGCGACGATGGCGTCGGGGCGCACGGCGTGGACCTCTTCCGGGGTGATCTCCGGATCGGGGTTGGCCATGGCGAAGATGATCGGGTTGGGGGCCATGGACTTGACCATGTCCTGGGTCACCGACCCTTTCACCGACAGGCCGAAGAACACGTCGGCGCCCTTCATGGCTTCAGCCAGGGTGCGGGTGTCGGTCTCCACCGCGTGGGCCGACTTCCACTGGTTCATGGACTCGGTGCGGCCGCGATAGATGACGCCCTTGGTGTCGACGGCGATGCAGTTCTCCGGCCGCACGCCCATGGCCTTGACCAGGTCCAGAGTGGCGATGCCGGCCGCGCCGGCGCCGTTGAGCACCAGCTTGATCTCAGACAGCTTGCGGCCGGTGATCTCGCAGGCGTTGATCAGTCCGGCGGAGGAGATGATCGCCGTGCCGTGCTGGTCGTCGTGGAACACCGGGATATCCAGCAGTTCCTGCAGCTCGGTCTCGATGCGGAAGCACTCGGGGCTCTTGATGTCCTCGAGGTTGATGCCGCCAAAGGTGACGCCGATGTTCTTGACCACCGTGATGATCTCATCCGGATCGGTGGCGGAGACCTCGATGTCGATGGAGTCGACGTCGGCGAAGCGCTTGAAGAGCACGGACTTGCCCTCCATCACCGGCTTCGACGCCAGGGCGCCCAGGTTGCCGAGGCCCAGGATGGCGGTGCCGTTGGAGATCACCGCCACCAGGTTGCCCTTGGAAGTGTAGTCGTAGGCGAGGTCCGGATCCGCCGCGATGGCCAGCACCGGCACCGCCACGCCAGGCGAATAGGCCAGCGACAGGTCGCGCTGGGTGGCCATGGGCTTGGTCGGAACCACGGCGATCTTGCCCGGCGTCGGGTACTTGTGGAACGCCAGGGCTTCGTCGTCGGTAAAGGTGCGCTTTTCTGCGTCGCTCATGCGGCGTAATTTCCGGGCGTCGGGCTACATGGCCCGCGCCTCCCCCCTTGATACGAAAAGGGGCGCAACCTACTCGTCGCGCCCCCCGCCGACAACCGGCGTTCTTACCTTTGATCTCAAGCTCAGGCGGCGGCCATGCGGGCCTGTAGTTCGGTCTGCATCTCGCCGTAAACCTTCTGCACGTGGGGATCGGTGCGCAGGTGGGCGGCGTAGGCCGCGACCTTGGGATAGCGGGCCAGTAGGTCGGCGCGGCCGAACACCTGGCCGAACACGCCCATGAAGAACATCATCGGCGCCAGGCCGCAGTCCGCCGTGGTCAAGCTGGCGCCCAACGCATAGGGGCCTGGCCCCATGAAGACGTTCAGATAGGCCAGGGCCTCTTCCAGCTTGGCGAAGGTGGCGTCGACCACGGCCTGGTCGCGAGCGGCCGGATTGATCTGGCCGAACAGGCCGGCGCCGTTGGCCATCAGGTATAGCTCGCCGATGCGGGCTAGAAGCCGCGCCTTGGCCTTGTCCTCGGCGGAAACCGGCCGCAGCGACGGCGTCGGGAAAGCGTCTTCCAGGTATTCAACGATGGTGTCCGACTCCGGGATCACCGTTCCATCATCCAGCACCAGGGCCGGCACCTTGCCCATGGGGTTCAGCGCCAGGAACTCAGGCGACTTCGTGCCCCCGGCGGGCGGGGTGACGATCTCGATGTCCAAGCCCTTGGCGTAGACGGCCAGGCGGGCGCGCGACGCAAAGGGGGACAGGCCGGATGAAATGAGCTTCAGGACGTTCTCCGATGTGGATTGCGGCCAGGCCTTGCTCGGCCGGCCGTCATTGGGATTGACCCGGTAGCGGGCCTGGCGCGAATAGGCGGCTTGAGCTTGCCCCAGCCGCGCCTGGGCGGCAAGGTTAGTTGTTTTTGAAGATGGACCTTGCGGATGACGGACGGCCTTCCCATCGGCGCCACCCCGATCCGCGTTGGCGTCGCCGGCGCCCTTGGCCGCATGGGGACGGTGATCGCCGCTTCGGTGCGCCAGCGCGGCGACATGGCCCTGACAGCCCTGTTCGACCGGCCGGGCAGCGAGGGTCAGGTTCTGGGCGACGCCACCCTGGTCACCGTCGATGACGCCCTGGCGCGCTGCCAAGTGATTATCGACTTCACCATAGCCTCGGCCTCCGTGGGCCTCGCCGCCCGCGCCGCCGCCACCCAGGGAGCCGCCCTGGTGATCGGCTCCACCGGCTTCACCCCGGAGGAGGACGCACAGGTTATGGAGGCCGCGCGCACCGTGGCCATCGTCAAGTCCGGGAACTTTTCCCTGGGCGTGAACATTCTGGCGGGGCTGGTGGAAGAGGCGGCCCGGCGGCTGCCGTCGATCGACTGGGACATCGAGATCAACGAGGCGCATCATCGCCGCAAGGTCGACGCCCCGTCGGGCACCGCCTTTCTGCTGGGCGCGGCGGCGGCGAAAGGCCGGGATGTGGACCTGGCGGAGGTTTCCGTCCGCGGCCGGGATGGCATCACCGGCGCCCGGCGCGAGGGCGACATCGGCTTCACGGCGATGCGCGGCGGCGGCATCGTCGGCGAGCACAGCGTGGTCTTCGCCGCCGAGGACGAGATCCTGACCTTTTCCCACTCGGCCCGGGACCGGAGCCTGTTCGCTCGGGGGGCCATGGCGGCAACGGCCTGGGTCGTGGGCCGACCGCCGGGGCTGTACGACATGAGAGACGTCCTGGGTTTCGGGGCCTAAGCCATGGCCGACATCCTCTCCCTCGACGCCACGGGCCAGCTCGCCGCCCTGGAAGGCGGCCGGATCAGCGCGCTGGAGCTGCTGGAAGCATCGGTGAAGCGCAACGCCCAGGTGCATGGCCGGGTCAACGCCGTGGTGGCCCAGGACCTGGACCGCGCCCGCGAACGGGCCAGGGCCATGGACGATCTGCGGACCAAGGGCGAGAGCGCCGGGCCGCTGGCGGGTCTGCCGATGACGGTGAAGGACACTTTCGATGTGGAGGGCCTGCCCGCCTCCTCCGGGCTCGAAGCCCTGACACATCGGCGGGTGCGGGACGCCGCTGCGGTGGGCGCCATCAAGCGGGCCGGGGCGGTGGTCTGGGGCAAGACCAACACCCCAGTGATGGCCGGCGATTGGCAGACCTTCAACGACCCCTATGGAACCACCAACAACCCCTGGGACCTGGAGCGCACCCCGGGCGGGTCGTCCGGCGGGTCGGCGGCGGCCCTGGCGACCGGCATCACAGCCCTGGAGCTGGGCTCGGACATCGGCGGATCGTTGCGGGTTCCGGCCAGCTTCTGCGGGGTCTTCTCGCACAAGCCCACCTGGGGGATGGTCTCGCAGCTGGGCCATATCCCCCCCATGCCCGGCGCCTACGCCGAGCGCGACCTGAACGTCATCGGCCCCATGGCCCGCTCGGCCCGGGACCTGCGCCTGCTGCTGTCAGTGATCGAGAGCGGGCCCCTGGCCCCCAAGGCCCCGCCGGCTGAACTCAAGGGGTTGAAGATCGGCCTGTGGCTGGATGAGCCGGCCTTTATCCTGGACGCGGAGATCCGGTCCGGGATCGAGGGCTTCGCGGAATCTCTGCGAGCTCTGGGCGCCGAGGTGCGGCCCATCGGCAGCCCGGTGGACGCGGCGGCCCTGCTTGGCGCCTACAATATCCTGCTGGGGGCGATCATCGGCACGGACCTGCCCGCCGGCCGGAGACGGAACCTGGAGGCGATGCGCGGACCAGCCAAGATCGCCCGCGCCCTGGGCGTGGGAACCGACTCCTGGGCCGGACTGACCCTGGCCTACACCGCCACCCACGCCGAATGGGCCCAGGCCAACGAGGTTCGCGCCCGCCTGACCAACCAGATGCGGGACGCCTTCGGCTCGGTCGACGTAATCATCGCCCCCATCGCCCCGGTCGCGGCCTTCATCCACGACCACCGGCCTTTCCAGAAGCGGGTGCTGCATTGTTCGGACGGGGCCAAGATTCCCTACACCGCCATGCTGCGCTGGATCGCCCTGGCCACCGCCTGCGGCCTGCCGGCGACGGCCATCCCGGTGGCCCAGACCCATGAGGGCCTGCCCATCGGGGTGCAGATCATCGGCCCCCGCGGCGGCGACTCCCGCACCCTGGCGGTGGCCGAAGCGATCGAGGCCCAGTTGGGCGGGTTCATCGCCCCGCCGGCCCACGACGGCGTCTAGCGCCCGCCCGTCGAGCCGAATCCCCCCGCCCCACGCGCCGTCTCGTCCAGACTGTCCACCTCTTCCCAGACCGCCTGTTCCACCGGGGTGATCAACAGCTGGGCGATGCGGTCGCCGCGGCGGATGGCGACATCCTCCGCGCCATGGTTGATCAGGATCACCTTCACCTCGCCGCGATAGTCGGCGTCGATGGTGCCGGGGCTGTTCAGGCAGGTGATCCCCGACTTCAGCGCCAGCCCCGACCTGGGCCGCACCTGGCCCTCATAGCCGCGCGGAATGGCCATGGTCAGGCCGGTGGGCACGGCGATGCGGTCGCCGGGGCACAGGGTGATCGGTGCATCGTCGGGCACGGCGGCGCGCAGGTCCATGCCAGCGGCGTCGGCCGTCTCATAGGCCGGCAGGGCGATGCCCTGGGCGTGCGGCAAGCGGGCGAGAGCAATTTTGGGGGGCAAGGACTACCTCAGGGCTTCGGCGATGCGTTCGGCCAGGCGCCGGGCGACCTGGATCTTGGAGGCCTTGGGCCAGTGTTCCACGGCGGCGGCGCTGACCAGCATCACCTCATTGTCGTCACCGCCCATGACGCCGTCCTGGCTGACGTCGTTGCCCACCACCCAGTCGCAGCCCTTGCGGCTGAGCTTGGCGCGGGCGTTGGCCTCCAGGTCGTTGGTCTCGGCGGCGAAGCCCACCACCAGCCTGGGCCGCGCCGGGCCCTGGGCCGAGAGCGTCGCCAGGATGTCGGGGTTCTCCACCAGGCGCAGGGTGGGCGGGCCGTCGTGACCCTTCTTCAGCTTCACCCCGAAGACCTCGTCCGGGCGCCAGTCGGCCACGGCGGCCACGCACACCGCCGCATCGGCCGGCAGGGCGGCCTGGCAGGCGGCCAGCATCTGCAGCGCCGTCTCCACATCCACCCGGTCGACGCCGGGCGGCGTGGCCACGGCGACGGGGCCGGCCACCAGGGTCACCCGCGCGCCAAGCTCGGCCAGGGCGCCGGCGATGGCGAAGCCCTGCTTGCCGCTGGAGCGGTTGGTGAGCACCCGCACCGGGTCGAGGGGCTCGGCGGTGGGGCCGGCGGTGAGCAGCACATGCTTTCCGGCCAGGGGGCGAGATTGGGGTCCAGGTTGGGGAAACAGCGTCAAGCCAGGCAGGGTCCCGGCAGCGGCGGCTAGGGCTTGCTGGATCGCGGCGAAGATCACTTCCGGCTCGGCCATGCGGCCGGGGCCGAACTCGCCGCAGGCCATGGCCCCGTCGTCGGGGCCGACGAAGCTGACGCCGTCGCCCTTCAGCGTGGCCAGGTTCCTCTGGGTGGCGGGGTGCAGCCACATGCGCACGTTCATCGCCGGGGCCATCAGCACGCCCTTGTCGGTGGCCAGAAGGGTGGTGGAGGCCAGGTCGTCGGCGTGGCCGTTGGCCGCCTTGGCCAGCAGGTCGGCGGTGGCCGGGACCACCACGACCAAATCGGCGGAGCGCGACAGCTCGATGTGGCCCATCTCGTGTTCGTCGGTGAGGGAGAACAGCTCCTGATAGACCTTGTCCTCGGCCAGGGCGGCCAGGGACAGCGGGGTGACGAACTGGGCGCCGGCTCGGGTCAGGATCGGGCGCACGGCGACCCCGGCCTTGCGCAGCAGCCGGGTCAGCTCCAGCGCCTTGTAGGCCGCGATCCCGCCGCCAACGATCAGAAGCACGCGCTTGTCGGTCAAAGGGGCAGCCCTCGTCAAAGCCGCCCGCTCTTTACCTGCCCGATCTTTGCCTGACGACCCCTCTGGACAAAGCATCAAAGTTGTTCTTTCTTTGTTCACAGGATCATGCCCAAGGCGGGCAATGCAGGGGAGGGAGTCATGAAGGTTGTATGGTTTGCGGGGGCGCTGAGCGTCCTGGCCTTGGGATTGAGCGCCTGTGGCGGGCATCCCTCGGCGGTTCCGGCCAAGGATACGGCCAACGCCGGCGGCCCCGCCTCGTCCGGCATGGTTGCCGGCTCGGGCGGCGACCGGACCGATTCCGCGCCGGTGCGGCAGGTGAACGGCAAGCCGGTCTGGGCGGCCAACAAGCGCCATAGCGCCGAGGACAACGCCCAGTACCAGTTCGGCAAGAACGGCGCGGACTTCGCCGCCGCCAGCGAGGACGACTACGTCACCAAGGTGCACGCGTTCATCGACAACCCGCCGGCGGGGGCCGAGACCATCAACCGCAAGAACGGCGACCGGCTGATCTATGACGCCAAGGCCAATGTCTTCGCCGTGGTGACCAAGGAGGGCGCCCCGCGCACCATGTTCAAACCCCGCGACGGCGCCGCGTACTGGGCCCAGCAGAAGACGCGGGAAACCGAACGGTCCAGGGGCGGTGGCAATAATTCGGACGGCTAAGGCCAAGCACCAGCCCTCCCTGCCCCCGCTCATCCCGGCGAAGGCCGGGGCCGAAGGCACAAACGTCCGCGCGCCGGATGGGGGGCGAGGGTTCGTTGGATTTGAGGCTTTTGCCTGGGTCCCGACCTGCGTCGGGATGGGCGGGTTTTTGGGTCGCGCCCTGCGTTCGGGACGGCCGCTGACTACGGCGGTTCTTTGCCGGGCAGGCCCGTTGGCGGGACCGGGGGCGGGACCGTGGGCTGTTGGTTCCAGATCATCTCACCGAAGGAGGCCGGGTTGGCGGGTCGGGTGACGCGCCAGGCGGCGT
>JBBROW010000018.1:0-69141 GCA_038228945.1 Caulobacterales bacterium | reverse complement strand
CCTGCGCTCCTACGGCGCGGCGCTGAAGGCAATAGGCGCGCCGGATCTCCAGGCGCCGGTTGGCCGATGGAACAACAACCGCGCTGAGAACAGCCACCTGCCGTTCCGACGACGAGAGCGTGCGATGAACCGGTTCCGCAGGATGAAAACCCTGCAAAAGTTCATCTCGGTCCACGCCTCAGTCCACAATCACTTCAGCCAGGAACGCCACCTCGTCAGCCGCGAAATCTACAAGCAGAGACGCGCAGCCGCACCGGCTGCGTGGCGGTCAGTCATGGGGTGACCCTCGCTGGGTTGGGCTCACTGCGCCTTGACGGAGACAAGTCGACTTTGGTCTGACAGCACCGCCACCCCATTCCGAAGCTCCGTCTCGCAGACTGGCGGCCTTCCCTCGGTCAGGCCGGTGTATCGGTGGACAGGGGAGCGTCTTGCGCAAAGGGCAGGGCGACCATGGAGAAGCCGTCGCAGGTATCATCCCTCATGCGGCGGGCGATGGCGACCTTGAGGCTTTGGCGGCCTTGCTCACGGGTCAGGAACTCGACATCGGTCACATGCACGTCCAGCTTCTGCTGCAGCAGGTCGTTCAGGCAGCGCGCCAGATCGTGCCGCCCCGCCCCCGCCAGGTCGGCCAGGCGCACGTCCTGTAGCTGCTCTTGGGTGAAGCCGATGAAGTCGGTGAAGGCGGTGTTGGCAGAGACAAAGAAGCCCAGCACGTTCAGGCTGGCCAGGCACACCGACCCATGGGCGGCTAGGGCGTCTCGTTCGGCATGCCAGTCGGCTTGTTCGCCCTTCAGCATCCGGAGCGTCGTCAGATTGCTGCAGATGACGCCGACCCCGCCCCGATAGGGGAATGCGCGCACCCCGATATAGCGGCCTGGCCGATGAAGCGAGGGGTAGTCGAACGCCGCACTCTCGCCGCTGCGCAGGACCCACCGCAGACGGTCCAGCAAGACGGCCCCTCGCTCGGCCATCGGCGGCGGATAGAAGGGCTGGCCGTGCAACTGGGCGCTGGTCTTCTCCAGAAAGGCCTCGGCCGCAGAATTAATCTCGACGATACATAGGGCCTCGTCCAGGGCGAAGAAGCCCGCGCCCATACCGGTGAGGACCGCCGCCAGGGCCGTGTCGGCTTCGCGGTTTTGGTCGTGCAACGAGTGCTCGGAATAGCCCCGGTCGGCTTCGTCCAGGAGGCGGTCGTATTCGTCGGCGGACAGGATGACGACCCGGGGGCGGCCGTGGTGGGTAACCCGGACAGCGCCCTGCATCGCGCGGTCCTGCCAGTGACCGAAATTTCGGCTCACCTCAGCGGCGGTGGTTTCGAAGCCACTCTCGGGATGATGAGTTGGCATGCCTCTTACTGGACTCCCGTACATGGAGGCAATTTACGTATTAGACATCACCAATCCATGACTAAACGTCAACTCCTGCATTTTGCAGCAAAACCCAAGAAAAACAACCGGTAGGCGTAACATTTTCTACGTCTTCACTTCGGCCACCGTAACCACAATTAGCACAAATTCCGCAAATTGCGGATTCAACCTACCTTCTCGGGTTCCGGACAACTTTATAGCGAAGGCGAGGTCCCGTCGGTATGGCGTGACGTCGCAGCCAGGAGCGCCGGGGTCTGGGACAAATTGCCTTCGGGCACGGACTGCTCGGCATAGGGAGGGGTTGCTATGCGGAAAGTCGCAAAGGGCGGTGCAATCGCCGGAACCGGGAAGCTGAGAAGCTGGCGTCGGGGGCTCGCCGATCGCAGTGGCGCTTCAGCGCTGGAATTCGCCATCGTCGGGCCGGTCTTCATGATGATGCTCATGGGGATCATGTCCTATGGCGGCTATTTCTGGATCGCCCACGCGGTACAGCAGGTGGCCAATGACTCGGCTCGGGTCGCCATCGGGGGCCTGACGACCAGCGAGCGGACCACCCTGGCGCGGGGAGTCCTGGCCAGCGAGATCAATAGCTATGCCTCGCTGAGCGCCGCCAACGCCGGCGTCACGGTGCTGGACCAGAACCAGGTGGTGACGGTGACCGTCGCTTACGACGCGTCCAACACGCCGTTCTGGACCCTGGATCGGCTGCTACCGATGCCGCCTTCTACGATCACCCGCTCGGCCACTGTTCGTCTGGGAGGCTACTGATGCTTCGCCTAGGCTTCATCAAGGACCGCAAAGGCGCGATATCCATTCTCGCCGCCTTCTCCTCGGTGCTCATCCTGGGCTTCGCGGCCCTGGCCGTGGACCTGGGGTCGATCTTCCTGCAGACGCGCAAGCTGCAGGGTATCGCGGACCTGGCCGCCATCGCCGCGGCCCGGGACTTGGGCAACGCCCAGGCCGCCGCGCAGGCCACCGCGCAGGCCAACGGCTGGAAGGGTCCGATCAAGGTATTGGTGGTGACCGGGACCTATGCGCCGGACGCCAGCCTGCCATCTGGCAAACGCTTCGTGGCTGGCGCCGCGCCAGTGGACGCCGTCCAGGTGACCCTCGGCGCCCAGGCCGACCTCTTCTTCGGCCAGGCGATCACTGGTAAGTCATCGGAGAGCATCAGCCGCACAGCTACTGCCGCCCAGGCGCAACTGGCCACCTTCTCGCTAGGCACCCGCCTGGCGGCGCTCAATGGCGGGGTAGCCAACGCCGCCCTCTCGGCCCTCACCGGTAGCCAGGTGAGCCTGTCGGTGATGGACTACAACGCCCTGACCACGGCCAATGTCGACCTGCTACAGTACAGTCAGGCCTTAGCCACGCATATGAGCCTGCAGGGCGCCAGTTTCGACAAGGTGCTGTCCAGCAAAGTCTCCGAAGGCGACGCGCTGTCGGTGATGGCGTCGGTGTTGTCGACCAACAACCAGGACCCCGCCGCCGCCGCTATGCGCAAGCTAGCCGCGGCCGCCAGTACGTCTACCCCCGCCCAGTTGGACCGACTGATCGATCTTGGCCCCTATGCGGACCAGGACCATGTCTCCGGCGGGACCGGGGCCGGGGTCGCGGTGAACGCCATGGACATGGCCAACGCCATACTGCAGCTGGCCCAAGAGGGTCGGCAGGTAAAGATGGACGTCGGCGCGAATGTGCCCGGCCTGGCCGACGTCACCATCTGGCTGGCCATCGGCGAGCGCCCCAATAAGTCCCCCTGGCTCACTGTGGCCAAGGATGGGTCCGAGGTCATCCGCACGGCCCAGACGCGGCTATACATCGACTCCAAAGTGGCCCCGGGCGGGGTCCTGGGTGGGCTGGGCGTAGCGCAGGTGGATCTGCCGGTGCTGGTGGAGGCCGCTGAGGCAGATGCCAAGCTGGGCAGCATCGACTGCACGGCCCAGTCGGCGCGGCTTCTCGTCCGGCCCAGCGTCGGCTCGGTGAACATCGGCCAGATCGACGTCAGCCAGCTCAACAACTTCAAGCAGCCCTTGAACGTGCAGCCGGCCAACCTGGTTTCCGCGCTCTTCGTCCACGCCAGCGGCTCTTCGAGGGAGAAGCTCGGCGGCGTGAACTGGCAATCCGTTTCCTTCAGCCATGCCGACATCGCTTCCGGCGTGGTCAAGACCGTGTCCACCGAAGACCTGGCTCAGGCCTCGGTGGGCTCCCTGATCGGCAATATGAAGCTGTCGGTGTCGGTGGGGCCTCTGGCGCTGGGGGTGGGTCAGCTTGGGGTGACCAACGCCCTGGGCGGCGTCCTGACCACGGCGGCGACACCGGTTGACGGCTTGCTGAACAGTCTTGAGGACCTGCTGGGGATCCATATTGGCCAGGCCGACACGCGGGTGAACGGCCTTCGCTGCCGCGATGCGGCTCTGGTGGCGTGATGTTGGACGATGCCGAAATCTGGGTGATGGACGACATCTGGACGCCTTCAGAGCTCTCGGGCTTTCCAGCCTGGCGACCGCCGGCGGAGTTCCGGCGGCGCCTGCACACGATTTGCGCCCTCTACGCCCATGAGCGGCCTGACCGCCGCCCAGCGCTGCTAGATCACCTCGAAAGCCTGGCGCTGGAGGCTGCCGCGTCCCTGGCAGTGGATCTTCTGGAGAGCGGCTGGCGGCCGAGCGAGGCGGAAACAGAAGCGGGTTAGGCCTTCCGCCGGCGCGTCCGGTGGACGACGACCGCGCAAAATCGGGGCGGATCACGCCAGGGGAAGGATCGCCTGGCCGGCTTAGACGTCGAGCGACCCGGTGATGGAGGCGCGCTGGGACAGTTCGATCCAGTTACCGTCCGGGTCGCGCACCATGGAGATACGGGCGGTGGTTCCCAGGGTTACAGGGGCCACGGCCTCGCGACCGCCGCGCTCCAGCACCGCGGCGTGTTCGGCGTCGACCTTGAAGACCTGGAAGGTGATGTACCGCCAGCCCTTGCCTTGCATCACCGCGTCACTGGGGGCGTCGTCGGCCTGCTCCACCAGCAGCAGGGTTTCGCCGGCCCGGAAGGCCGCGCCCCTGGCCCAGGGTTCTTCGGTGAGGCCTAGCGCGTCCACGTAGAATCGCCGGTGGGCTTCCACGTCGCGCACGCCCAGGCGCACGCCGATCTGGGTCACGCCGTCATGCCCGGGTGGCACGAGGGTTACCCGGTTGCCTTCAGGATCGGCCAGAGGTTTGGGCTCTGTCAGGCCTTCGCGCGCCACCAACAGTTCACGATAGCCGCTGGGCGGATTGTCGGGCAGGGGCGCGTCGTGGTGATTGATCTTCAGCACCGAACCCATCAGGTCGTGCCGATGCTGGTTCTGGCCGCGCCGGATGGGCAGCAGGTGGTCGAAGGGAATACCGGCCTCGCCCTGCCAGAAGGCCAGCATGGGTTCGATGTCATTGGTGGAAAGGCCGATGTCGACCCGGGGCTTGGCAAGATCCATGGCGGCGTTCCCTCAGATTTCCTGCTGTTGTGTTTCCCTTGCGCTCGCTGCATGACATTCAAACATACGTATGAAAAGGGAGGCGCCCAATGAAGGCCGCTGTCTATTACGAAAACGGTGATCCCAGTGTCCTGAAGTACGAGGACGCCCCCGATCCCGTCTGCCATCCCAAGGGCATTCTGGTCCGCGTCGAGGCGGTCAGCATTGAGGGCGGCGATATCCTCAACCGCTTTGGTGGCCCGCTGGTCACCCATCCGCACATCGTCGGCTACCAGGCCGGCGGCGAGGTGGTCGAGGTCGGTTCGGAAGTGACCAACTTCAAGGTCGGCGACAAGGTGGCCACCAGCGGCGCCTTCGGCTCGCACGCCGAACTGCGATCCGTTCCGGCCCGCAGCGCATGGCATGTGCCCGCCGGCTTTGACGTCAAGCTGGCCTCGGTGATGCCCGTGGCCTTTGGCACGGCCGACGACTGCCTGTTCGAATTCGGTCACCTGAAGGCCGGCGAGACGGTGCTGGTCCAGGCCGGCGCCAGCGGTGTCGGTGTTGCCGCCATCCAGCTTGCCAAGCGGGCGGGGGCCACGGTCCTGGCGACCGCCTCCAGCGATGAGCGGTTGGACAAGCTGAAGCGTTTCGGTCTCGACCACGGCATCAACTACAAGACCCACGACGTGGTCCAGGAGGTCATGCGCCTGACCAACAAGAAGGGCGTCAACCTGGTGGTCGACCCGGTCGGCGGTTCAACGCTGCAGGGCTCGATCCTGTCGCTGGGCTATCGCGGCCGAGTGTCCATGGTCGGCGGCGCCGGACGTGAAGGCATGAAGGTCGACGTTGCTTCCCTGATGGGCGGCAACCGCACCCTCCAGGGCGTCTTCCTCGGGGCTGAAATCGCCGGCGACCGCGCCTACGACAATATCCAGCGCCTGATCAACGAAGCCGCCGCCGGCAAGCTGGAGGTGCTTATCGACAAGACCTTCCCGCTGTCGCAGGCGGCCGAGGCGCACGCCTATATCGAAAGCCGCCAGGCTGTCGGCCGGGTGTTGCTGATCCCCTGATCTTCGTCGCCCGACCCTGAGCCGTAGTCCATCAGCTTGATGAGCCGCGCCCTGGCGCGGTTCACCCGGCTCTTCACCGTGCCAACGGCGCAGGCGCAACTTCCGGCCGCTTCCTCATAGCTGAGGCCCGCCTCGCCCACGAGGATCGGGGCGTCGCGCTATTCGCAGGGCAGCTGCTCCAGGGCGGCGCGCAGGGCGTGCGGGGCGGCGCCCCATTCCTGGTTCGGCCGGGATTGCACCTGCCGAGCTTGGTGTTCATCCTTGTCCCGGACCTCGCGGCGCCGGCCCCGTTACGCCTTACGGACCTGGCGAAGGCCCGTAAGGCGTGACTCTGCTGCATGACCTGACCACCCCAGGATCTTTTTCGACCGGCATTGATCTTCGCACTCACGCACTTGAACCGCGCCTGCTGACAGCCCCTGACAAGAGCCGCGGTGCGCGACGCTTGACGATCGGGGCTCCCGTTGGGCCAATGGGTCTCGCAAGCGAACGCGCTCAGGGGGCCGGTGCTCTTGGCCTGAGCGTCACCGACATCTGCAACCTTCGCTGGGGAAGAAACGTTCCCCGTCCGAACCAAATCGGCCATCGCCACGGTCTTCCGGAGAGTCTGAACCATGGCCCACGACGACGCCACGCTGTTCGAAGAGTCCGTCGCGAGGCCGGGGCGGCTGACCCTCGGCGAGCGTTTCGCCGACGTGCGGCAGGCGTCCGTGGATCTGGCCGCGCCGCTGTCCCCCGAGGACCAGGCCGCGCAATCCATGCCCGACGCCAGTCCCACCAAGTGGCACCTGGCCCACACCACCTGGTTTTGGGAAACCTTCCTGCTGAAACCGGCTCTGGACGGTTACGCGGAGTTCGACCCGGCGTTCGGTTACCTGTTCAATTCCTACTATGAGGCCGTCGGCGCTCGGCACCCCAGGCCGGCGCGGGGCCTTCTGACGCGCCCGCCGGTAGCCGAGATTCTGGCCTATCGGCAGCATGTGGACGCCGCCATGGCCGTCCTGCTGACCCAGGACCTCAGCAAGGAAGCCCAGGCCCTGATCGAGCTGGGCCTGGCCCATGAAGAGCAGCATCAGGAACTGGCGCTGATGGACATCCTGAGCCTGTTCGCGGTCAATCCCCTGCAACCCGCCTATTGTCGCGCTTGGCCGGACGCCCGGCCGGCAGCGCGCGACGCCGTCATGACCGCCTTCCAAGGCGGGCGCGTCAGCATCGGCCATGCGGGCGCGGGCTTCGCCTTCGACAACGAAGGCCCTCGTCATGAGGTTCTGTTGCGGCCCTTTCGTCTGTCCAGCCGGCTGACGACAAACCAAGAGTGGCTGGCCTTCATGGACGATGGCGGTTATCGGCGGCCCGAGTTCTGGCTCGCCGACGGCTGGGCTCGCGTCCAGGCCGAGGGCTGGGCGGCGCCATTGTATTGGGAGCCAGGCGAAGGCAGCTGGTCGGTGATGGGTCTGGGCGGCTTGCGGCCCGTCGATCCGCGGGCACCGGTCCGGCACGTCAGTTACTACGAAGCGGCCGCCTTCGCCGCCTGGGCGGGCAAGCGACTACCTACCGAGGCCGAATGGGAAGCCGCGGCCCTGGCCGACGCGACCCTGGAACAGATGCAGGGCGAGGTCTGGCAATGGACCTCCAGCGCCTATTCCCCGCACCCCGGTTTCACCACCGCCGCCGGAGCGGTGGGTGAATACAACGGCAAGTTCATGGTCGGGCAAATGGTCCTGAAAGGCGGCGCCCGGATCACCCCGGCCGGCCATACAAGGCCGACCTATCGCAATTTCTTCTATCCGCATCAGCGTTGGATGTTCGCCGGCGTGCGACTGGCGCAGGACGCCGTCGCCACGGAGGAGGGCGAGGACGCCTTCCGCGCCGATGTGATCGCCGGCCTGTCCGCGCCTCGCAAGACCTTGCCGTCCAAGTGGTTCTATGACGCGGCCGGTTCCGACCTGTTCGAGGCCATCACTGAGCTGCCCGAGTACTACCCCACGCGCCAGGAACTGGCGCTGCTGGAGGGTGTGGCGCCGGAGATCGCCGCCACCGTCGCCCAGGACGCCGTCCTGGTGGAACTGGGCAGCGGCGCCAGCGTCAAGACCCGCATCCTGCTGGATGCGGCGCCGCAGATCGCCGCCTATGCGCCCGTCGACATCAGCGCCTCGGCGCTGGAGTCAGCGGCGGCGGCTATCCGTAGGGACTACCCGCGCCTCACTGTGACGCCCTTGGAGCGCGATTTCACCGACGCCGAGGACTTGGCCGGCGCCCTGCCGGATGGGCCTAGGCTCGGTTTCTTCCCCGGATCAACCATCGGCAACTTCGCCCCCGCCGAAGCGGTTACCTTGCTGCGCCGCATCCGCGGCCTGCTGGGCGCCGGCAGCCGGCTTTTGATCGGCGTCGACCTGGCCAAGGACGAGGCCACCTTGACGGCCGCCTATGACGACGCCGCCGGGGTGACGGCGGCGTTCAACCTCAACCTGCTGGAACGGATCAATCGCGAGCTGAACGGTGATTTCGATCTGGACGACTTCGCCCATCGCGCGGTGTGGAACCGCCTGGAGGGCCGAGTGGAAATGCATCAGGAAGTGCTGCGTTCGCACATCGCCCATGCCGCCGGCCAGGCCTTCGCCTTCGTGGCCGGGGAAACCATCCACACCGAGAATTCCTACAAGTTCACCTTGGAAGGTTTCTCGTCCCTGGCAGCGCGGGCGGGATGGCGGGTGCGCCGGACCTGGTTAAGTCCGGCGCCCCAATTCGCGGTCCTGCTTTTAGACTAGTCCGCGTCTGTAGTGGAATTGGGTCGGCCACCGCCGCGTGACACCGATCCGCCCTTGCGGCCGGCGCTGGCCGCCAAGTCACGGTCCTGGGCGAAGCTGCGTTTTTCGCTGGGTACGCTGGCGCCGCCGCGCCGGGCGATCTCGCGCCGACGCTCGGGGTCCATCGCGGCGAAACCACGGCGGCTGGGTCGGGTCTTTTGGTCGTCTTGTCCGCTTTGCATCTTGGGGGCTCCTTGCTCAGCTAAGGAGGTAACCCCCGGGAGCCGCATAGGTTTCGAATACGGGCGCGGAACTGGCGATCAAATTAGACTTTCGCCCGGTGAGGCGGCGAGTCGGGTGATGGTCTTGCACTGGAGATTGTGGCTGGGAGTCGCCGTCGGCGTCCTGACCTGGGCCGCGGCGATCGGGCTTGGCGCACAGCCTCCGGAGCGTCCGCAGATCTCCGATCCCAACGTCCCAACCACGCGGCTGCGGAACCTGATCACGGTTCACGCGGCGATCTCGTTCTTCTACAACACCGCCGTCCTGGCCGTGGGCATCAACATCCTGTCGGGGCTTGTGGGCAAGTCGTCACGAGGGGCGGGCGGCTGCCTCCAGGGGCAGCGTCACCCGCGCCCGAAGGCCGCCGTCCTTGCGGTTTTGCAAAAGCACGTCGCCGCCATGGCTACGCGCGATCGCCCTCACCACCGCCAGGCCAAGGCCAATGCCGCCGGTGTCGCGGCTGCGCGACGACTCCAGGCGATGAAACGGCTCGAACACGCGCTCCACCTGGTCTTCCGGCATGCCAGGGCCATTGTCCTCGACCTCGACCACGGCCATGCCGTTTTCGGCGAACACCCGGCCACGGGCCTGGGATCCGAACTTAAGGGCGTTGTCGACCAGGTTCACCACCAGGCGCTTCAACGCCACCGGGTCGCCGTCGATCACCACCCGGTCGGCGCTCTCCACGGCGGCGTCGGCCCCGGTCTCGGCCGCCTCGTCCATCACCGTCTCGACCAGAGAGGATATCTCCAGCTTCTTGCGTTCCCGGGGACGAGTGGCGTCTTGCACGAAGCCCAGGGTGGCGGAAATCATCGCCTCCATCTCGTCGATGTCCCGCGCCAGCTTGGCCTGCAGCTCGTCCGGCGTCGCCTCGATGCGAAACCTCAAGCGGGTGAGGGGGGTGCGCAGGTCGTGGGCGATCGCGGCGATCATGCTGGTGCGGTATTCCACATAGCTGCGCAGACGCTCCTGCATCTGGTTGAACGCCGTCACCGCCGCCGCCACCTCCGCCGACCCGCGAATGTCGATAGGCGGCGCCTGGGGATCACGGCCCAGCCGCTCCGCCCCCGCCGCAAAGGCCGCGATAGGCGCCGACAGCCGCCGAGCGAACCACCAGGCCAAGGGGGAGACCATCAGCACGGCTATGCCCAACACCAACAGGATGCGCTGCTGCCAAGGGCTTAAGGCCATGCGCTGTTCAGGCTGGATCACCAGCCAGTCGCCCCCGGACTGCTGGATGCCGACGGAAAAGTCGTCGAACAGCAGCGGCTGGTCGCGGGTGGAATGGTCCTGCAGCGTTCTGGGCGGCGCCGGGCGGGGGGTGATAATGCGTGGCTGGTTCTGGATGACCACGATCCGGCCAGGGTCGAGGCCAAGGCTGGCGGCCAGTTCCAGGCGGAAGATCTGGCGATAGCGGCCATCGGTCTGCACGCCCGGGGCTGTCGCCTCGGTTCGCGTGATCAGTGGACGGCCGTCCCGCGTGGGGAGGGCCCGGCCGGCGTGAATCGCGCGGGCCACGTCCTGCACCGAATAGACCTCCGGCGGAGGTTGGGGCAGGTAGAAAGCGACGACGATGCTTGTGAACAAGGCCGCCACCAGGGTGGCGACCACCAGGCCCAGGGCCTGGAGGAACAGCGGAACCGCCGGCAGGCGAATCATGGCGTGCGCGAAACTTTCGGCGTGAACAGATAGCCTTCATTGCGCACCGTGCGGATCAGCTCGATGCCCTCATTACCGTGGTCCAGCTTGCGGCGCAGGCGGCTGATCTGGACATCGATGGCGCGATCGAAAGCGTCCGACTGCGGGCCTCGGGCGAATTCCAGCAACTGATCGCGCGTCAGCACCCGTTGCGGCCGCTCCACGAAGGCGCGCAGCAGGGAGAACTCGCCGCTGGACAGGTTCACCACCACGCCGTCCGGCGAGCGCAGCTCGTGTCGCACAAGGTCCAGGCGCCAGCCGGCGAACTCGCAGGCCGCATCCAGGTTCTCGTCGCCGCCCCGAGGCTCCCGTCGGCGGCGCAGCACTGCGCGGACGCGGGCCAGGAGTTCGCGGGGATTGCAGGGCTTGGGCACATAGTCGTCGGCGCCCAGCTCCAGGCCGACGATACGGTCGGTCTCCTCGCCCATGGCGCTGAGCATGATTATCGCCGGGCCATCGGGGGTGGAAAGCCGTCGGCAGATCGCCAGTCCGTCTTCACCGGGCAACATCACGTCCAGCACCACCAGGTCCGGCCTGCGCCGGCTGATGGCGCGCTCCATCTCGCGGCCATCGGCGGCGGTCTCGACGGCGTAGCCGTGGCGTTCCAGGAACTCGGAGACGACGTCGCGGATGCCGGGATCATCGTCCACGACGAGGATGTGTTCGGAGGCCTCGGTCAGAGGGCTCATGGTGTGCTCAGTTTCCATGGCCGCCAGGGTGGCGGTTCGCTGTAGCGCCGGAATGTCCCGGCTGTAACATCAAGTACATGAAGCCGCGAATTTGCCCCAGCTTGGGGAGCTCGTCAGCGGGACATCTCCAACGCCTGGTCCGACACAAAGGGGTTGGTCCGGCGTTCGGCCCCGAAGGTTGAAATCTGCTCGTGGCCCGGAACAAAGGTCACATCGTCGCCCAGCGGCCCGAGCTTCTCGGTGATCGACGCCACCAGGTCGTTGAAGTTGCCACGGGGAAAGTCGGTGCGCCCGATCGAGCCGCGGAACAGCACATCGCCGACCTGGGCGAAGCGGCCCTCGCGATGGAAGAAGATCACATGGCCAGGGGTGTGGCCGGGGCAGTGATAGACCTCGAACTCGGTCTCGCCCAAGCTCACCCGGTCGCCGTCGGCCAGCCAGCGGTCGGGGAGGAAAGGCTTGGCCTCTGGCATGCCCCAGCGGGCGGCGTTCTTGCCGATATCGTCGATCCAGAATTGATCGTCCGGATGCGGTCCCTCGATAGGAAGCCCGGTTTCCTCCTGCAGCACCGCGGCGCCGCCAGCGTGGTCCAGGTGGCCGTGAGTGATCCAGATCTTCTCCAGGGTCAGGCCCTGGTCGCGCAGGATGTCCTTCAGGCGCGGAACCTCGCCGCCTGGATCGATGATCGCCGCCTTCTTGCTTTTCGTGCACCAGACAATGGTGCAGTTCTGCTGCAGCGGCGTGACCGGAACCACCAGCGCCTTGATTGGCGGCTCCTGCCTGACGGTCCCGTCCATGGTCTCTCCTTCGGCCGGGGCCGCCGTTTTACCCTTAAGAACAGGGGCCTGCTTAAGAATAGGGGCTGGCGCGCCGATTCAAACTAAATCTGCTCCGATGTTGCCGATCGAAGACGCCCTGCCGGCCCTGAAGGCCGCCCTGATGGCTGGATCCTGCGCGGTGGTTGTCGCCCCGCCTGGGGCTGGCAAGACCACCCGGATTCCCTTGGCGCTGCAGGGCCAGCCGTGGACGAACGGTGGCAAGTTGATCCTGCTGGAGCCTCGGCGCCTGGCCGCCCGCGCCGCCGCCGCCCGCATGGCCGACACCCTGGGCGAGCGGGTGGGCGATACGGTGGGCTATCGCGTACGCCTGGATACCAAGGTCTCCGCCCGCACCCGCATTGAGGTCGTCACCGAGGGCGTCTTCACTCGGATGATCCTGGACGATCCCGGCCTCGACGGCGTCGCCGCCGTGCTGTTCGACGAGTTCCATGAGCGCAGCCTGGACGCGGACCTGGGCCTGGCCTTCGCCCGGGACAGCCAGTCGGTGCTGCGCGAGGACCTGCGCCTGCTGGTGATGTCGGCCACCATCGACGGCGCCCGGGTCTCCCGCCTGCTGGGTGACGCACCGGTGGTGGAGAGCCAGGGACGGATGTTCCCCGTGGACACCCGCTACGTCGGCCGTGACCCCGTCGCCCGCATCGAGGACCAGGCGGTCAAGGTCATCTTGCGGGCCTTGGCCGAGGAGAGCGGCAGCCTGCTGGTCTTCTTGCCCGGCCAGGGCGAGATCCTGCGCACCGCCGAACGCCTGGCCGAGCGCCTGCGCGATCCGGCGGTGGACATCGCCCCCCTTTACGGCGCCCTGGACCCCCGCGATCAGGACCGCGCCATCCGCGCCGCTGAACCTGGCCGCCGCAAGGTGGTGCTGGCCAGCGCCATCGCCGAGACCAGCCTGACCATCGAGGGGGTGCGGGTGGTGATCGACGCTGGCCAGGCGCGCGTGCCCCGGTTCGACCCCGCCAGCGGCCTGACCCGCCTGGTCACCGTCCGCGTCTCCCAGGCGTCGGCCGACCAGCGGCGAGGCCGGGCGGGGCGCACTCAGAGCGGGATCTGCTATCGCCTGTGGGACGAGCCGGAGACCCGCGCCCTGATCCCTTTCGAGCGGCCCGAGATCCTGGAGACGGATCTGGCCAGAGTGGCCCTCGACTTGGCGCGCTGGGGGGCAAGGGACGCCGCCGGCCTGACGTTCATGGACCCGCCCCCCGCCGCCGCCATGGCCGAGGCCCGCGCCCTGCTCACCCGTCTGGACGCCCTCGACGCCGCGGGCGACCTTACCGCCCACGGTCGGCGCATGAGCGAACTGCCCCTGGCGCCCCGGCTGGCGCACATGGTCCTGGCCGGCGCCGCGCAAGGGCACGGGCTGCGGGCGGCGCGGATGGCGGCGCTGATTCTGGAACGCGGCCTGGGCGGCCGGTCGGCGGATATCTCGGAACGCCTGGATGGCCTGGTTCGCGACCGTGGCCCCCGCGCCAGGGACGCCCTGGCCCTGGCCGACCGCTGGGCCAGGCTGGCGGGCGGAGGCGGGCAGGCGCCGGGGCCGCTCGACGACGGCGTGCTTCTGACCGCCGCCTTTCCTGAACGCATCGCCAAGGCCCGCGGCAAGCCTGGTGAATTTCAGTTGGCCAACGGGCGAGGAGCCTTCCTCGATCCCGCCGACGCCCTGGCCCGCGAGACCTGGCTGGCGGTGGCCGAACTGGGCGGGGGAGAGGCGCGCGACCGCATCCTGCTGGCGGCGCGCCTCGACGAGGACGCGATGCGAACGGCGTTCGAAGGCCAGATGACCCGGGAAGAGCGGCTGGAGACCAGCCCGGGCGGTCTGAGAGCCAAGGAAACCCTTCGCCTGGGTAAGCTGGTGGTTGCGGAGCGCTTGATCGCCAACCCCGACCGCAAGCTTATCGAGGCGGCCCTGCTGGATGAGGTGCGACGCCGGGGCCTCGGCGCCGTCCCGTTCGGTGAGGCCTCACAGGGTCTGCGTGGCCGATTGGCTTTTCAACGGGCGGCGGATCCGGCCTGGCCCGATCTGTCCGACGAGGCGCTGCTGGCCAGCCTCAATGACTGGTTCGCGCCCCTCGTGGCCGGCAAGTCCGCCCTGACCGGTCTTGGCGACGGTGCGCTGGAGGGCGCTCTGCGGACTCTGATCCCCTGGGACCTGCAGCGCCGCCTGGACACCGAGGCCCCGGCGCGCTGGACCGCGCCCACCGGCTCCAGTTTCCGCATCGACTACGCCGCCGAGGGCGGACCGCGAATCGACGTGCGTGTCCAGGAGCTTTTCGGCCTAGCCGCCCATCCCGCGATCGGCGCTGGCGTGCCGCTAACCCTGGCCCTCCTATCCCCGGCGCAACGACCCATCCAGCTGACGCGGGATCTGCCGGGGTTCTGGAAGGGCTCCTGGGCCGACGTGCGCAAGGATATGCGGGGCCGCTACCCCAGGCATCCGTGGCCCGAAGACCCCGCGGCGGCCACCCCCACCACCCGCGCCAAGCCTCGTGCTTAGGCGGCCCTTGCCCGAAAGCACCATGCGGGCGAACAATTCTCGCCCTCAAGCGTCTGACTACGGCGTGACATTGCCCGATCCCCCAGGCCCGGCTAGCTTGCCTGCCAACTCGGGGGGAGCGCCGAGTCAGTAACGGAAAAGGACAGCTAGATGGCGAATGTGCCAGTGGCAGGTCGCGGCCTTGGTCGGATCTTCCTTCGGAAATCGGTGGAACAGATCCAATCGGAACATGCCCACGGGGAGCTGAAACGCACCCTTGGGGCCTTGAACCTCGTTCTCCTCGGCATCGGCTGCGTCATCGGCACCGGTATCTTCGTCCTAACCGGCCGGGCCGCGGCCCTGTTTGCCGGTCCTGGGATCATGATCTCCTTCGTGATCACCGGCACCCTCTGCGCCCTGGTGGCCCTCTGCTACGCCGAGCTGGCCTCGGTGCTGCCCGTATCAGGCTCCGCCTATTCCTATTCCTACGCGTCCATGGGCGAGATCGTCGCCTGGATCATGGGGCTGTTACTGCTGCTGGAGTACGGCCTTGCGGCGTCGACGGTAGCCGTGGGCTGGTCGGGATATGTGACCAGTCTGCTGGGTGACAACATGGGCATACACATACCCCTGGCTCTGACAGCCGCGCCAGGCGTCGCCATCAAGGATCTGCATGGGGCGGTGGTGGCCCACGGGATCATGAACCTGCCGGCGATCATTGGCATCATGGCGGTCACCACCCTGCTGGTGGTTGGCATCTCCGAGTCCGCCACGGTCAACAACATCGTGGTGGTGATCAAGCTGACCGTCGTCATCGCCTTCATCATTGTCGGGTCGTTCTACGTGCATCCCGCCAACTGGCATCCGCTGGTCCCGGCGGAAATCCCAGCCCGCCCGGACGGAACCAACATGGATGTCCTGCACCAGTTGGGCCGGGCGCTCCTGGCGATCGTCACCGGCGACACCAGTCACAAGTACGGACTGGGCGGGGTGATCCACGGCGCGGCGATCATCTTCTTCGCCTATCTAGGGTTCGAGGCCGTTTCCACGGCCGGGGCCGAGGCGCGCAATCCGGCTAAGGACATGCCGATCGGCATCCTGGGGGCGCTGGCCGTTTGCACCGTCCTCTACATCGCCACCTGCGCGGTGCTGGTGGGCATCGTACCCTATGCCTCGCTGGACAATCCGGCGCCGATCGCAACGGCGGTGAACCAGATCGGCCTGCCGTGGTTCGCCATCTTCGTGAAGATCGGCGCTGTCGCCGGCCTGTCGTCGGTGATGCTGGTGCTTCTCTACGGTCAGACCCGGATCTTCTACACAATGAGCCGTGACGGCCTGCTGCCCTCGGCCCTGGCCAAGGTGCATCCACGTTTCAAGACGCCCTGGATCAACACCATCATCGTCGGGGCCGCCGCTTGCGGCGCGGCCGGCTTCATGTCGCTGGATTCCCTGGCGGACCTTTCCAACGTTGGCTCGCTGGCCGCCTTCGCCATCGTCTGCGCCACGGTGATTTACCTGCGCTTCACCGCGCCCAACCTGGTTCGTCCGTTCAAGGCGCCGGCGTTCCTGCTCACCGGCGGGGTCGCCATCGTGCTCTGCGTGCTGTTGCTGGCCAGCTTGATGGCCACGCCGGCGACGCGGAACTTCTTCGGCATCTACCTGGTCATCGGCATCGTCCTCTACTTCTCCTACAGCATCCGCAATTCCAAGCTGGGTCAGGGGATTGTCGTTGGCGGCGGAGAACCCGAGCCGATGGACCTTCCGCACAAGCTGGACTAGCGCCGGTTTTGCCGGATCAGGCCGTCGCCGCGTAGATCATCACGCCGGTGGCGACGGCCAGGTTCAGGCTGTCGGCCCGGCCGCGCATCGGGATCTTGACGTTGACGTCACAGATGGCGGCCAGCTCCGGCGGCAGGCCCGCCTGTTCGTTGCCCATCAGGATCAGGGTCGGGTCGCGATAGTCAGCGGCGCGGAAGTCCGTCGTGGCGGTCAACAGGGTGCCCACCACCGATCCCGGCCAAGTTTGCCGCCAGGCGACGAACGCCGCGATTTCCGCCTTGAAGATCGGCACGGCGAACACCGAGCCCATGGTGGCGCGCACAGCCTCCACCGAATAGGGGTCGCAGCAGTCGCCCACCAGGATTACCCCGCCGCACCCGGCGGCGTCGGCGGTGCGGATGATGGTGCCGAGGTTGCCGGGGTCACGCACCGCCTGCAGCGCCACCCAGCAGCGAGCGTCCTGTGGGTCCAGGCCCTGCAGCGGCGTGAACACCTGGCTGAACACCGCCAGGACCGTCTGGGGGTTATCGCGCTTGGAGATCTTGGCCAGGATGTCCCGGCTGACCTCGATCACCTCGCCGCCAGCCCGCCGCGCCGCCTCAGCCGCCTGGCGCACCAGCGGATGGCCGGCAGCGTCGGCGCTGTGCAACAGTATCCTGGGCGCATGGCCCAGCTCCACCGCCTCGGTGACGATCTTCAAGCCCTCGGCCAGGAACAGGCCGGTCTCCTCCCGCTCCTTGCGCAGGTGCAGGGCCCGCGCCGCCTTCACCGTGGAGTTGGACAGGGAGGTGATGGTGCGGTCGTTCACGGATCGCTCCTGCGCGGCGCGCTCCAGCGGGCGAAGAAGCTCAGGCCCATGCCCCGTTCGCCCCCCAGCGGTGAGTCTCCCTCGATCAGCGCCAGCTCGCCCCAGTCGATGGTTCCGCCTCGGCCTTCCAGGGCCTGGGCCATCAGGCTGGCCAGGGCCAGACCGGACATCCGCTCGGAATAGGCGTTGAGCAACAGGAAGCTGGCGTCGTCTGCCAGCAACTGGCCACAGTTCTCGATCAACTCCGGCAGGTCCTCGTACAGGCGCCAGACCTCGCCGCCGGGGCCGCGCCCGTATTTCGGCGGATCCAGGATAATGCCGTGGTACTTGCTGCCGCGCCGAACCTCACGGCGAACGAAGGTGCGCGAGTCCTCGCAGATCCAGCGCATGGGGCGGGTTTCCAGTCCGCTGAGTTGGGCGTTCTCCCGCGCCCAGCCGATGGCCTTCTTGGAGGCGTCGATATGGGTCACCGCCGCGCCGGCCGCGGCCATGGTCAGGCTGGCGACCCCGGTGTAGCCGAACAGGTTCAGCACCTTGGTCTCGGGCGTCGATCCCGCCAGGCGGTCGGCCAGCCAGGCCCAGTTGGCCGCCTGCTCCGGAAACACCGCCAGATGACGGAAGGCCGTGAACCGGCCGTGAAAGCGCACGTCGGCGCCCCAACCCATGGTCCAGGTCTCCGGCAGCTTGCGCGCATACCGCCAGCGGCCGGCCTCCTCCTCATCGGTGGGATCAAACACCGCATCGGCTGCCTCCCATTCGGAAGAGGCAAGGGCCGGGCGCCATAGGCACTGCGGCTCGGGCCGGATCACCCGATAGGGGCCATAGCGCTCAAGCTTGCGCCCGCCGCCGCTGTCGATCAGGGCGTAGTCCTCCCAGGCCGTTGTCCGCATCACCAGCGGGGCGGGGGAGAGGGCGGGGCGGGTCATTCCGGTTCGATTACGCGGCCTCGCGGCGTTTCGTCCAGTGCGCCGACATTGCTCCGGGGTCATCCGTCTTGCGGTGGGGCTCCGATTCCCCTTTAGTAACTTAAAGAAACAAACCCAGGGGGCCGCCGGGTGACCGTGATTCTGAATAAGCCGCCGAAGTCAGCGCGCAAGGCCAAGGGTGACGGACATCTCAGGCGCGCGGAGATCCTGGCGGCCGCCGAGCGTATTTTCCTGGCGCAGGGCTATGAGGGCGCCACGATCCGCAAGATCGCCGACGAAGTGGGGGTTTCGTCCACCGCGCTCTACATGCACTTCAAGGACAAGGATGAGATCCTGCTCGAGATCTGCACCGAGGTCATCGAGCAACTCCTGTCCATCAACAGCCAGATTTCGGTCGAGCCGATCGACTCCGTGGCCCGGGTCCGCCGGATGCTGGAGGCCTATATCCATTTTGGCCTCAGCCACCCCAACGCCTATCGTCTGGCGTTCTGCTCTTCGCCCCTGGCCAATTCGCTGCAGAAGCAGACGGTCACCAACCAGATGGGGGCCAATTGTTTCGAGCGCTTCGCTGGCGTGGTGCGCGAGATCGCGGCGGAAGGGCGGCTGCGATGCGGTGACGCGCGCACGGCGGCCCAGACCTTGTGGGCGGCCTGCCATGGCCTGACGGCGATGATGATCACCAAGCCCTCCTTCGACTGGGCCGAGCCGGACGACATCGTCAAGGTGATGATGGACAGCCTGCTCTACGGCATGATCGCCGATTGAGATTTTTCGTCACCGGCCTGTAACCTCGCGGGACCCCAGCGCGAACTTAAGGGCATGACACGCTTCAAGACCCTGGCCCTGGCGGCCGCATTCGGACTGGTCGGCTGCACGGCGCCGCCGCCGTCGCACGCGGCCGACGCCGCCCACCCCACCGTGGTGGAGCTGTTCCAAAGCCAGGGGTGTTCTTCCTGCCCGCCGGCCAACGCCAATCTGCTGACCGTGGTCGACCGGCCGGACATCCTGGCCCTCAGCTTCGGCGTCACCTACTGGGACGACCTGGGCTGGAAGGACACCTTCGCCACCCCCCAGTACACCGCCCGCCAGTGGGACTACGCCCATGGCCTCGGCCACGCCAACGTCTTCACGCCCCAGGTCGTGGTCAACGGTCGGCGTGACGGTGTCGGCGTCGATCCCGGCGACTTCGCTGGTCTGATCCGCGCGGGCGAGCGCGGCGTGGCCGGGCCGGTTGTGAACATTGTCGGCGACGCCGTCAGCGTCAGCGCCGCCGCCGCTCCGCCCAAGGCCGCCGATGTCTGGCTGGCGCGTTATGACCCCCGCATCGTCCAGGTGCCGATCAAGCGCGGTGAGAATGGTGGCAAGACCCTGCCACATCGAAACGTCGTTCGCGAACTGGTCCGCCTGGGCGCTTGGGACGGCAAGGCCGAGAGCCTGACCCTGCCGCCCAGCCACGACCCGAACCTGAAGACCGCGATCCTGATCCAACTGCCCCGGGGAGGACCGATCCTGGCCGCGGCCAGGGGCTGATCCGACCCATCCCTACAAATCCACAACAGCTTTCCTAAACGGAGGAGACCCCTATGCCGAACTTTTCCCTGCGCCTGCTCGCCGGCGCTGCTTTCAGCCTGATGCTCACCGGCGCCGCCAGCGCCCAGATGGCCTCGGACCACCAGATGAGCTCCGACCACATGAGCGGCGGCGCCATGTCATCCGGCGGCATGGATCATGCCCCCATGGCGAAACCCATGGCCAAGCCGATGGCCGCCCCGATGCATCATGCGATGCGCCACCGGCGCCACAAGCATTCCATGATGGGCAGCAATGCCATGCCGCATGGAGCCATGGCCCATCACGCCGCCGCAGGCGCCGGCGCCATGGGTCACGATTCGATGAGCCACGACTCGATGAGCGGCGGCGCGATGTCCACCGGCGCCATGCAGCCCCACTAGGTCGCCGGTCGACCGGGGCGGCTCCGTGCCCTCAGGGCCGCCCCGTTTCTCGGGAATTGGAGTGAACAGTAGTGGGCGCAGCCAGCCTAAACGGGTTAGTCTTCCGCCTCGCGAGGACTGATGGCGGAATTGGCAAGGTGACTTCGGACGTCAAGGGGGGCGTCGCTGGGGTGGAACCCCGGTTGAAGGCGCTGATGCTGAAAGGACTGGATGGCGACCGCGCCGCCCAGGCCGAACTGCTGTCCCAGCTCAGCCGCTATTTGCGCGCCTATTTCGCCCGCCGCCTTGGCCGGGACGCCACCGATGTCGAGGATCTGGTGCAGGAGGCCTTGCTGGCCGTGCACCTCAAACGCGCCTCCTATGACCGGGGTCAACCGTTCACGCCCTGGGCCTACGGCGTGGCGCGCTACAAGCTGCTGGACCATTTTCGCCGCGTCGGCTCGCGCGCCGAGACGCCCCTGGAAGACGCTGACGCCCTGTTCGCCGCCGATGACGCGGCTCCGCGGGAAGCCCGGCGCGATCTTGGCCGGCTGCTAGGCAGCTTGCCCGAGCGGCAGCGTAATCTGGTGCTCGACGTGAAGATCACCGGTCTGTCCATTGAGGAAGCTTCGGCCAAGAGCGGCATGTCCGCCTCGGCGGTAAAGGTTTCCATCCACCGCGCCGTCCAGGCCATGGCAAGGAGGGTGCGTGATGAACACGGATGACCTGATCGCCACCCTGGCCGCCGACGCCGCCCCCGTACCCAGGGGTGCGGTGTGGGGGCGCTGGAGCCTGGCCGTTCTGTTGGCCCTGGCGGTTTCCGTGGCGGCGATGATGGCCGCCTTGGGCGTGCGGCCGGACATGCATCACGCCATGCGGACATCTCCCTTCTGGATGAAGACCGGCTACACCCTGACGCTGGGGCTGGCCGGGCTGTTGCTGGTGGAGCGGGCCGGGCGTCCGGGCGTGCGGCTGGGCTGGGGCCTGGCCTTGGCGGCCGCGGCCCTGGCGGTGATCGCCGGTCTGGCCTCGCACGAACTGATGGCACTGCCCAGGAGCGCCTGGCACGCGGACATGATGGGCGACTCGGCCCAAGTCTGTCCCTGGCGGATCCTGGCCATTTCGGCGCCTGTGTTCCTGATCGTCATGCTGACCTTGCGGCGAATGGCGCCGACCCGGCCCGCCATCGCCGGGGCGGCAGCGGGCCTGCTGGCCAGCGGTCTTGGCGCCACCGTCTACGGCATGCACTGCACCGAGACCGCCGCCGCCTTCACCGCCCTGTGGTACACCCTGGGCATGGCCCTGTGGCCGGTTGTCGGGGCGCTGATCGGGCGGCTCACCCTGCGCTGGTAGGCTGTCGGCAGGTGTCCGTCCACGATAGATCCTGGGGGATCAAGGGTCGCTGTGGACGGTCCCCGGTGGCGTGAAGGCCGAATAAGCCATCTCGTCGCAGTCAGGCGCAAACGCCTCTTAACGTTTGCACGCCAGGGTGGGGACATGAGCCGCCTGTCAGCTTCAGCTTCGCCCGCGGAACGCCGCGTCATAGAACGCCTGCCCACCACCCTGCGCGCCAAGGTGTTCCCGGGAGCGATCGACTGCGTCATCCGCGACTACAACGAACGCGGCGCGCGCCTGTCCTTTTCCGAGCGGATGCTGATGGGCGAGCACGTTGTCGTGGTGATCTGGTCCAGCGGACTGGCCTATGAAGCAGTGACGCGGTGGCGTGCGGGCAGCGAAATCGGCGTCGAGTTCCAAGTCGGGCGAGACCTGCGCCGCCCGACGCCCCCGCATCTGGCGCAGATCCGCATGCAATGGATGAACCGCCGACCCCGCCTGAGCCGGCGCAAGCTTATCCGATGCGCCGCCCTGATCGACGACCGCGCCGCCCGCCGTGGCGCCTGGATCAAGGACTAGCCGCGCCCTAGCTGATTCGGAGCTGGCCGCTGGTTCCCGCCGTGACCGAGGTCGCACGGACCCCAGGCCGGAACGCCTCTGAGTTGGCGGTCGCCGCAAGCACACACCTTCAAGGAGCCAGCCAGGCAACGTCTTCTCGGCGCCACCCCGCCTACTGGCGCGTCGCCGCCGGGTTCAGCGTTGAGGACGCTGGAGTGCTGGCGGCGGTCGAGACCGTGTAACCGTAACCGCCGCGCTTAAGATCCGTGGCCAGGGTCAGGGGTGCGGCGCCGCCGTTGAGACGGGCGCGGTAGACCTGGGCGGCCTCCATGACGCGCATGACGTAGTCGCGGGTTTCCGAGAACGGAATGCATTCGATGAAATCCAGCGGGTCGGTGCTGCTGGAGCGCGGGTCGCCGCAGCCGATTACCCACTCCGTCGGGCGGCCAGGCCCGGCGTTATAGGCGGCGGACGCCATCACATAGGAGCCGCTGAACTGGTTCACCAACTGGCCCAGAAAGGCCGAGCCCAGCTGCATGTTGTAGTCGGGATCATCCAGCTGACTGGCCGAATACGGGATGCCCAGCCGCCGCGCGACGATGGAGGCGGTGCCGGGCATCAGCTGCATCATGCCCCGCGCGCCAGGGGCCGATCGCGCCCTGGGATCGAAGCTGCTTTCCTGGCGGGTGATGCCCAGCACGAAGGCCGCCTCGGGGGCGCCGGCGACGGGGGGTGGCGTACGGATGGGATAGCCGCGTTCCGGCAGGATGAACCCGCGCTTGGCGGCGTTGCGCACGGCGCGCATGGCGCCTTCCTGATCGCCATAGCCGCGGGTCATGTCCACCAGCAGCGCCTCTTCCTGACCGGTGGGCAGGCTGTCGGCCAGCCCGGCGACGAACAGCTTGAAGCTGTCCTTGGCGCCGATCTCCGCCAGGGTGCGAGCGGCCCGGACGGCGGTTCGACCTTCGAAGCGCGCGCTGTCCGCCGCCGTGATCTGCGGATCCCGGTCCAGGGTGATGGTCCTGACGCCGCTTTTGGTGGCCGCGAGCTGGCCGTAGAAGGTCGTGTAGTAGCGGGCCGCCTGACCGTAGAAGATTTGCGCCTGTAGCGGATCGCCCTGGGCCTCGGCCGACCTGCCGCGCCAGTAAAGCGCCCGGCTCTGGGTCAGGGGCGATTGGCCGATTGCCTGCAGCTTGGCGAAATGCGTATCGGCCAGTCGCGGGTCCTTCAGGCGCGAAAAGGCCAGCCACCCGGCCATGAACTCCGCATCGGCCGCGTCGCCGCCTGAGGTCAGGCCGGTGTGGGCCGCGATGGCGTAGGCGCTATTGGCGTCACCGCTCCTGAGCGCCGCCCCAGCCTGGGAGCCATGTCTCCACAGCCGTTCGCCGGAGCCGTCGAAGGGAATCCTGGCCGGCAGGTAGGACGCCAGCAACTGGGCCGTAGACATCTGGCCCCGATCGCGGGCGGCCAGGACCCGCTCGTAGGCCAGGCCGGGCAGGGTCTGTTCGCCGCCGGGCAGGGCGTCGACCAGGGCCTGGGCGTTGCCGGCGCCTTGCCGCACCGCGATGCGGGCCAGGTCCACGGCTCGTTGATCCGCCGGCAACAGGTCCAGCATCGCCCGGGCCGCGTCACCTTGGGGACCGTAGAGCAGCATGTCGGCGCGGGTGACGTGATCGTCGGCGTTCAGTACGTCGCCAAAGCGCGCCAGCATCGCCTTCTGGACATCGATATCGAAGGGAATTGTGCGCCAAGCGTTGCGGACCACCAAGGCGGCGTCCAGGGGCTTGCTGGTGGCCCGAAGCGCGCCGGCCAGGGCCAGGACGCCTTGGCCGGTGACCGGATCGGCGCCGCCGAACCAGTCCACCGTCGCCTGCGGCCCAAGGCCGCTGGTCTCCAGCAGTTTCTCGGCGGCGATTTGGCGACGGGCGGCGCGAGGCCAGCCGGCCAGGTCGCGGCGGGCGGTGTCGGCCTCCAGAAAACTCATCGAGTCCGGCGCGCCGTCGGCCAGGGCCCACAGGGCGATCTTGCGGGCCAGGGGGTCGGAAAGGCCGGACAGGGCGGTGCGAACGCCGCCGCCATTACCGTTCTTGCTGGCGTTCAGGGCCGCGATGACACCTTGGGCGTCGCTGTCGGACAGCGACGGTCTATAGGCGATCTGGGGCGTGCCGATGAGCTGACCGGCGCCCGGCTGCTTGGATGGCGCCGCGCCCGTCACAGCTGTCGGGGGTGGCGCGCCAGGGACGTGCGGAACGTCGGGCGACAGGGTCTGGGCGCCGGCGACGCTGGCGACCAGGGCCAGGGCGCCGAGGGCCACGAAGCCCCTGCCGATCCGGTAAGTCACCCTCTTGAACTCCTCACGCACGTCGAATCATCACCGGCAACCGTTGCAGGCGCCGGGTTGGACGACATATTGTCGGCTCGACTCCCTAGGCCGCAACAACAAGCGGCGACATCACGGCCTTTTGCATCCCATGCCTGTACCCCTCTTCAAGGGCGTCAATACGGCGCTTGTGACCCCTTTTCGCGATGGTTCGCTCGATGAAGCGGCCTTCATTGCCCTGGTGGAACGCCAGATCGATGGCGGCGTGCACGGGCTGGTGCCCGTCGGCACCACTGGTGAGACCTCGACCCTGAGCCATGACGAGCACAAACGCGCCGTCGAACTGTGCGTCGCCACCGCCCGTGGCCGTGTGCCGGTGATCGCCGGCGCTGGGTCGAACTCCACCGAGGAGGCGATCGACCTGGTGCGTCACGCCAAGACCGTCGGCGCCCACGCGGCCCTGGTGGTCACGCCCTACTACAACCGGCCCAGCCAAGAGGGCCTGTACCTGCACTACGCCGCGATCAACGACGCGGTGCAGTTGCCGGTACTGGTCTACAACGTGCCCTCGCGCACCAGCGTCGACATCTCCAACGAAACCCTGGCGCGGTTGTCCAAGCTGCCGAACATCATCGGGATCAAGGACGCCACTGGCGACATGGCCCGCGCCAGCTTCCAGCGGCTGATGTGCGGCCCCGATTGGGTAATGCTGTCGGGGGATGATCCCACGGCGCTGGGCTACATGGCCCACGGCGGCCACGGCTGCATCTCCGTCACCTCAAACGTCGCCCCGGCCCAATGCGCGGCCTTCTACAACGCTGTCATGGCCGGGGACTGGGCGGGCGCCCTGGCGTTGCAGGACAGGCTGGTGGGGCTGCACAAGGCTCTGTTCCTCGACAATTCGCCCGCGCCGACCAAGTTCGCCCTGGCCCATCTGGGTCTGTGCGACGCGGCCGCGCGCCTGCCCATCGGCCCGTGCGCCGACGCCGTGAAGCCGCACATTCTCGAAGCCATGGTCGAGGCCGGCGTGTCGTCATGACCGAGACCGCCACGCGCAAGCTGATCGCCGAGAACCGCCGCGCCCGGTACGACTATTTCCTGGACGACGCCCTCGAGGCGGGCTTGGCCCTGACCGGGACCGAGGTGAAATCCCTGCGCGAGGGCAAGGCCAATATCGCCGAGTCCTATGTCTCGGTGGACGGCAATGAGCTGACCCTGGTCAACGCCCACATCCCCGAATACGGCAAGGCCAACCGCTTCAACCACGAGCCGCGGCGGCCGCGTAAGCTGCTGATGCACCGCAAGCAGATCGACAAGATGATGGGGGCGGTGCAGCGCGACGGTCGCACGCTGATCCCAACCAAGCTCTACTTCAACGAAAAGGGCCGTGTTAAACTTGAAGTTGCCATGGCCAAGGGCAAGAAAATCCACGACAAGCGAGCCACCGAAGCGGACCGCGACTGGAAGCGCGAGCAGGGCCGCCTGATGCGCGACCGCGGCTAGCGGTAAAGGCAGGGCCCGACAGGGCCGGGAACGAGGGATGACCATGCGACGGATTGCGATGGCGGGGATGCTCCTGGGCGCCGCGACGATCATCGGCGGCGCCGCCCTGGCAAGGCCCGCGCGCCATGCGGCCGGCGCGGTCACCGTCCTGCACATCTCCTCGCATCTGGCGGAGAACGCCAAGGTCACAGTGGACAATGGCAAGCCCATCACCGCGCCGGGTTACGGCTCCACCGTCGTCACCCTGGGCGCCGGGCACCACGTGCTCAAGGTGACCTCGGCCGGAGGGAGCGCCTACCAGGGAACGCTGGACCTCAAGGCCGGCGACCTGATGACCTGGCACGGCAAGGGCTATTGGTGCGTCAATCTCCTTGAGAAGTCCCTGCAGCCCTATTCCAACAACGAATGCCAGGAAGACGTCACCGACGCCGGCTGACCTTGTGCGGGTTCTGATCCTCGGCGGATACGGCGCCTTCGGGACCCGGTTGGCGACATTGCTGGTCCAGGAGGCCGGCTTTGACCTGATCATCGCCGGCCGAGACTTGGTGCGGGCCCAGGCCCTCTCGCGGGCGATTGGCGGCGAGGCCGTCGTCATTGACCGGCGGGGTGATGTCGCCGGCGGCTTGGCCGCGCTGAAGCCTGACATCGTCGTGGACGCCAGCGGGCCTTTCCAGGGCTATGGATCCGACCCCTACCGCGTGATCAGGGCGTGCTTCGCGGCCGGCGCGGACTATCTTGACCTGGCCGACGGGGCCGACTTCGTGGCTGGAGTGACCGCCCTCGACGCCGAGGCCAAGGCCGCCGGCCGCGTCGCCGTATCGGGCCTGTCGACCCTGCCGGCCCTGAGCTTCGCCGCCGCCCGATCCCTGGCCGCCGACATGGATGTGCTTGAGTCTCTGGAGATCGGCATCGCACCGTCGCCCAGGGCGCCGCTGGGCCTCAGCGTGGTGGCTGCCACAGCCAGCTACGCCGGGGCGCCTGTGCGGCGCCTGCACAATGGCCAGGAGGTCGACAGCGTGGGCCTGGTCGAAGGACGGCGATGGATCCTGGCCCCGCCGGGCGGGCTTCCCCTGCGCCGCCGCCTGTTTCTCCTGGCCGAAGCGCCGGACCTGCGTCTGGCGCCGCTGGCCTGGCCGGGCCTGAAGTCGGTCTGGACCGGCGCCGGACCGGCGCCGCAGGGGCCACTACGGCTGCTTCGCCTCCTGGCCTGGTTGCGTCGCCACCGATTGGCGCCGTCGCTGGCGCCCTTCGCCGGGGTCTTCCACCGGGTGATCAACGGCCTGTCCTGGGGCGAGGATCGGGGCGGCATGGTGGTGGAGGCGCGGGGGCTTCGCGGCGGTCGGCCAGTGACGCGCTCCTGGATGCTGACCGCCGAAGGCGCGGACGGCCCCTTCATTCCCGCCATGGCCGCCGCGGCGGTGATCCGGCGCATGGCGGCGGGCCGGCGGCCAGCGGCCGGGGCGCGGCCGGCTACGGGGGAGCTTGAACTGGAGGACTTCCAACCCTTCTTCGCGGCCCGCCGGATCGACACCGGCGTCTGGGAAGAACCGCCCTGCGACGCCCCACTGTTCCAACGCGTCCTTGGCGATGCTTTTCACCGCCTGCCGGCCCAGGTCCAGGCCCTGCACGCCGGTCAAGGTGACGAAGTCTGGGCCGGCGACGCCGTGGTGGAGCGGGGCGGAGGTCCTCTGGCCAGTCTGGCCTGCGCCCTCATCGGCCTGCCCGTGGCCACGGACAAGACGTCGGCGCGGGTGGAGATACTAAGGCGAGAAGGCCGCGAAACCTGGCGGCGGACATTCGGATCCCGCGGCTTTTTCAGCCAGCTCAGCCTTGGTAGGGGTCGCGACGCGCGCCTGATCGTTGAGCGGTTTGGGCCGCTGACCTTTGCGATGGCTCTCGTGGTCGGCGAGGATCGCCTGAACTTCGTGGTTCGCGGCTGGTCGTTTCTCGGGCTTCCCCTGCCGTCGGTGCTCGCGCCCTCCGGCGCCAGTTTCGAGGCCGCGCCGAACGGCCGCTTCACCTTCGATGTCGAAATCGCCCTGCCGCTGGTCGGGCGGATCGTGCGCTATCGCGGCGACCTTTCCAGAACTGCTCCCGCGGCTTAGCCCTGCGCCGACAGGGAGTACGAACTGCAGGCCCTTCGCCGGCTTGGCGCGGTCGCCGAGGTCTTGAACACGCCGAGGCGCCCCGGTGTTTTCAAGCCGTCGGGCCCAGCAGGTCGCGCACGCGGCGAAATATGTCCTCGAACATCGCCGTGGTCAGTCGTCCGGTGTTCGTGTTCAGGCGCGAGCAGTGATAGCTGTTGATCAGGTGATAGCCACCGGCCACGGTCTCCGACCCATGCCCCGGCGCGCCGGCCGAAGCCGGCAGGCCCAGGGACTTGAGGACATTGCGCCGCGCCACGTCGCCCAGGGTGACGATCACCTTCAGGTTCGGCATCTGGTCCAGACGCGCGGCCGCGAATGGACGGCAGGTCGCTTCCTCGGCCGGAGTCGGCTTGTTGCCGGGGGGCGCGCAGCGCACGGCGTTGGAAACCATGCAGTCGATCAAGGTCAGGCCGTCGTCGGGGCGGGCCTTGTATTCGCCAGTAGCGAAGCCGGTCTTGACCAGGGTCTGGTACAACAGCACCCCGGCGAAATCGCCGGTGAAGGGCCGGCCGGTGCGATTGGCGCCCTGGCGTCCCGGCGCCAGACCCATGACCAACAGCCGCCCGCTCGCGTCGCCGAAGGACGGGGCCGGGCCGTTGAACCAGTCGGGATGGGCGGCGTGGTTCTCCGCCCGATAAGCCACCAGTCGCGGGCACAGCGGACAGTCACGCGGCGGTTCAGCCGTCTTGGCGATGGCGGTGACGGTAGGCATCGAAGGGGGCGCTTGAACCGAGGCGAGATCAATCGCGCTCGGTTTCCTCTTCCCGCTCTTCGTGCTCTTCCCGGGCCGGCGCCTTGTTCTCCTGCAGGAAGCGCGGCATGCGGGCCGGGCGGCCGATCATGTCGGCCAGGTCGGCCAGGTCCACGAAGGCATCGGCCTGGCGGCGCAGGTCGTCCGACGCCATCGGCGGCTGCGACTTGACCGTGGACACCACAGTCACCCTTACGCCCTTGCGCTGCACCGCCTCGATCAGGCGGCGGAAATCGCCGTCGCCGGAGAACAGCACCACATGGTCGGCATGCTCGGCGATTTCGAGCATGTCCACGGCGATCTCGATGTCCATGTCGCCGCGCCAGCGCTTGCGGCCCTGGGCGTCGGTGTATTCCCGCGCCGACTTGGTCACCAGGGTGAAGCCGTTGTAGTCCAGCCAGTCCACCAGGGGTCGAATCGGGGAGTAGTCCTGATCCTCCACCAAGGCGGTGTAATAGTAGGCTCTGATCAGCACCCCGCGCTTGCGGAACTCATCCAGCAGCCGCTTGTAGTCGATGTCGAAGCCCAGTCCCTTGGCCGACGAATAGAGGTTCGCCCCGTCAATGAACAGGGCGAGACGATCCGAAGGGTAAAAGGTCATTGACCCAACCTCTTGAAAGAACGGCTTAAAATGGATTGTGTCGCGGACGCGATCATCATCGCCATGGGGTCGAATCTTCCAGGTGACTATGCGTCCAGTAGGGCCTTGTTGGAAGCGGCGCTGGCGCGGTTCCCGAGCGCCGGCCTGAACGTCGCGCGACGGTCCCGCTGGTGGCGCTCGGCCGCCTGGCCGGATCCTTCGAAGCCTGAGTATCTCAACGGCGTCGTCCTTGTCGAGACGAGCTTGCCGGCCAGGGCCGTATTGGCGCAGATTCTTGCCTTGGAAGCGCAATTTGGCCGTAGACGCCACCAGCCCAATGCTCCGCGCACGCTGGATCTCGATCTCATCGCCCACGGCCGGACCGTGTTGCAGGCGCCCGACCTGGTGCTGCCGCATCCCGCCGCGCACCAGCGGCGCTTCGTCATGGGGCCGCTGGCCGAAATCGTTCCGGACTGGACGCATCCCACCCTGGGAACAAGCGCGCGGGCCCTGGTCGGGACAGCGAGCATTGGCCCGGACGCTGCGCCCGTGGCCAGTGATTGAAGGCTTCCCTTCCGATCGTCAGGCCATAGTCTGCAAGGTCCACCCACCAGGGCGCCTTAGTTGGCGCCTCGAACGAGAGGAAAAAGCTCATCACCATCGTCACCGAGACCAGGACAGGGGAACTCACCGCCGTCGCGCCGGTGACGGTGGCCAGTTCGGAGCGCTTCGACCTGCCGTCGAAGATCCTCGGTCGGTCCCTGCGCATCCTGGTGGCCCGGCCCTATGGCGAGGCGCCGGCGGAGGGATGGCCGGTGGTCTATCTGCTGGACGGTTACGACAACTTCGCCACCGCCGCCCAGATCGTCCGGGCCGCGGCCAATGGCCGGGAGGGCCGCGGCGCGGTGGTGGTGGGGGTCGCCTACGCCGATCCCAAGACCGGGGCCGCCCAACGCTTCCTCGACCTGACCACGCCGTCCCCTCAAAGGACCTTGGACCGCATGGGGCGCAAGGACGTCACCGAGGCCGGGACCGGGGGCCTGGACGCCTATCTGGAGGCCATAGAGACCGAGGTGAAGCCCGCCGTGGAGGGGCGTCTCGCCATCGATCGCACCGACCAGACTCTGTTCGGCCACTCCCTGGGCGGGCTGGCGGTGTTGCGGGCGCTGTTCCGCCGCACAGGCGCCTATCGCACTTTCCTGGCTTCCAGTCCGTCAATCTGGTGGGACGAGAAGGCGGTGCTCGCCGACGAATCGGCCTTCGCCGCCCGCGTCAAGGCCGGCCAGGCCTCACCGCGCGTGTTTGTCTGCGTCGGCGGGTTGGAAGAGACCCCCAGCAAGATCGACCCGTCTCTGGGCTACACCCAAGTCCAGGCGGACCGCATGGTTCGACAGGCCAAGATGGTCGGCAACGCCCATGCCCTGGCCAAGCGCCTGCGCGCCATCGAGGGCGCCAAGAGCTATGAGGTGGAGAGTTTCGTCTTCCGCGACGAAGGGCATCTCAGCGTCATTCCGGCGGCGCTCAGCCGCGGCCTGGCGTTCGCCCTGAAGACCTAAGTTTCGTTGGGGGGCGGGGCGTCGTCCGACAGCCATCGCCTTGGCAGCTTGCGGCCCAAAGCGCGCACTTCCCTGGGCAGCAGGCCCAGGAGCTTCATCCGCGACGGGGTGAGTTGGGCCAACATCTGAACCGGTTCCATGCCGCGCACCGGGCTGGTGGCGATATGGCCCAGCTCCAGGGCCGCATCCAGCGCCGTCCATTCCGCCTTGGCGCGATCCTCGTGGCCGACAGCATAGTGGTGGCGCACCGGATCTGGTTCATCGGCCAGTTCGACCATCACCCCGATCACCCAGCCGGTCATACCCTAGGTCGCCGACAACGCTGCCTGCATCTGGCGCATGGCTCGGAACGAGATCAGCCGCCCGTTGGCCTCGTCCCACACCGCCAAGCTGGCGCACTTGAAGCTTTCGATCAGGCCGAGCCGGCTGACGCTCCTCAGCTCCGGCAGGTCCTTCAGGACCTGGGGCAGGCGGTAGAAGGGGATGCGGCTGGACAGGTGGTGCACATGGTGCACGCCGATGTTGGCGGTGAGCCATTTGAGCGGCTGTGGCAGATCGTAGTGCGAACTGCCCAGCAGGGCGCCGTTCTCACGCTTCCAGTCTCCCTGGCGCATCCAGTTCACCGCTTCGAACTGGTGCTGCACGAAGAACAGCCACACTCCGATGGTGGCGCCCAGCAGCATGGTGGACGCCGTGATCATCAAGGTCGGGGCGACGCCGAAGATCAGGCTCAGCCCGGTCACCATGACGGCGGCGGCCACTGTGGTGCCCATGGTCGACACCCAAGGCCGCCAGCCGTCCTTCCACAAGCCCCACGGGAAGCGTTGCAGCACGAAGAAGGTGAAGAACGGCCCCAGGCCGAACAGCACCAGCGGGTGTCGGTACATCCGGTAGCCCAGGCGCTTGATTGGCGAGAGCGCCAGATACTCGTCCACCGTCAGGGTCATGATGTCGCCAAGGCCGTTGCGGCGGTCCAGGTTGGCCGAGGTGGCGTGGTGCATGGCGTGGGTGCGGCGCCAGTAGTCATAGGGGGTCAGGGTCAGCACGCCGATGGTGCGCCCCACCCAGTCGTTGGCCGCCTTGGCCGAGAAGAAGGCGCCGTGACCGCAGTCGTGCTGGATCAGGAACAGGCGCACCAGAAACAGGGCGGCCGGGGCGGTCAGCAGCAAGGCCAGCCACCACAGGCCAAAATGGAAGACCGCGAAGGCGGCGCCGCAGATCGCCAGCAAAGCGCCACTGGTGCAGACCAGCTCCCAGATGGCTCGAGGAGCGCTGGGTTTGCGATAGGCGTCCAGCCGGCGGATGAGGTTCTGGAAGTTGCTGTCCATCGGCGAGCGCGAATCCCTGAGGGTGTTTCCTGTCACCTGACTGAGTCTCTCTTAAGATGGTGACCGTTGTTTGATGTAGTCGCACGCGGGCGTGCGGCCAATGGGCGCGGCGTGCTTATCCGGTCATCCGGAAAAAGTCGATAAACGCCCGAAGTCCGGCGGGCATGTGGCGCCGCGAAGGATAGTAGAGATATGGCCCCGTGAAGGGGGGCAGCCAGTCCTCCAGCAGCGACACAAGGCGCCCATCGACGAGGGCGCCGTCCAAGAAGCCTTCGAAGGTGTTGATGAAGCCGACGCCGGCCAGCGCTGCCTCAAGCTGAACCCGGATGTTGTTGGTGATCAGCGGGCCTTGAGGGCGGACCACCACCACCTCGCCATCCTTCTCGAATTCCCAATCGGGGGGAGCGCCGCTGGAGAACCGGTGGCGCACGCAGGGCAGGGCGGTCAGGTCCCGCGGATGGGTGGGACGGCCCACCCGCTCCAGCAGCGCCGGCGTGGCGGCCAGGCAGAAGCGCATGGGGCCGCCGATCGGCACGGCGATCATGTCCCTCGCGAGGCTTTCGTCGAAGCGAACGCCGGCGTCGAAGCCGGCCTCGACGATGTCGATGAATCGGTCTTCGACGATCAGCTCCACGGTCAGGCGCGGATTGGCGGCCAGGAAGGCGGGCAGGCGGGGCATGATGGCTAACCGGGCTGCCGGAGCCGGGGCGTTGATGCGCAAGACGCCGGCCACGGTGTCGCCCAGCTGTCGCGCCAGATCCACGGCCTCGGCGATGTCGGTGAGCGCCGGATTCAACCGTTGCAGCAGCACCGCGCCGGCGTCGGTGGGATGGACGCTACGGGTGGTGCGGTTGAGCAGGCGAAGGCCAAGGCGCTGTTCGAGGGCGGCGATGCGCTCGCTCAGCGAGGAGGGCGAGATGCCCAGCTCTCGGGCCGCCTGGCGGAAGCTCTGGTGGCGCGCAACGGTGGCGAAGAGGCGGAGGTCGGCCAAATCCATCGAGCGCACCCATTAGTCGCTATTCCGAACAGTACATGCGGAATTGTACGGCTTATCGACGGGTCCGGCGACCGCGATATTGCCGGTCAAGGTGGGGACGACCCCAACCAACCCAATCGAAGCGGAGAACACGATGGACAAGAGAACCTTGGGCAAAACTGGGCCGGCGGTTTCGGCGCTAGGCCTGGGCTGCATGGGCATGTCGCCGGACTTCTACGGCGAGGCCGACCGCGTCGAGAGCATCGCCACCGTCCACGCCGCCCTGGACGCCGGGATCACCCTGCTCGACACCGGCGACTTCTACGGCATGGGCCACAACGAAATGCTGATCGCCGAAGCCCTCAAGGGCCGCCGGCGCGAGGACGTTCAGATCAGCGTCAAGTTCGGCGCCTTGCGCGGACCCGACATGGCGTTCGGCGGCAACGACGCCCGACCGGCCGCGGTGAAGAACTTCGTGGCCTATAGCCTCAAGCGCCTGAACACCGACTACATCGACATCTACCGTCCCGCCCGCCTCGATCCCGACGTGCCGATCGAGGACACCATTGGCGCGATCGCCGACCTGATCAAGGCTGGCTGGGTGCGCCACATCGGCCTGTCGGAGGTCGGGTCGCAGACCATCCGCCGCACGGCGGCCGTGCATCCCATCGTCGATCTGCAGATCGAGTACTCGCTCATCGCCCGTGACGTCGAGGACAAGATCCTGCCCACCTGCCGCGAACTCGGCGTCGGCGTCACCGCCTACGGCGTGTTGGCGCGTGGCCTGATCAGCGGACACTGGAGCAAGGATGCAGGGTCGCGCACGGCCCGTGATTTCCGAGGCATGACCCCGCGCTTCCACGGCGAGAACCTGGACCACAACCTGGCCTTGGTGGAGGCGCTGCGGGCGGTCGCGGCGGGCAAGGGCGTCAGTGTCGCCCAGATCGCCATCGCCTGGGTGGCCTCGCGTGGCGATGACATCGTGCCTCTGGTGGGCGCCCGTCGTCGCGAGAGCCTGAACGAGAGCCTGGGCGCGCTGGGGGTGACCCTGACGGCGGCGGACCTGACGGCCATCGAGGCGGCGGCGCCCAAGGGCGCGGCGCGGGGCGAGCGGTACCCGCCCGCGATGCTGGCTCACATGGACAGCGAGAAAGGTTAGGCCTAAGGCCCGGCCATGGTCCGGACGATCTCCATCCGCGCGCGGCAACAGCAACGCCAGCTTCATCTGGCGGCGCTGGTCGGCGCGCGGCCTGGAGAGACCGGCTGAACAGGCCCAAGCCTGAACGGACCCTCGCCCAGACCTCGAACCCCGACCCACCCCGCCCAACCGGCGGGGTCTTCGTTTGGACCAAAGCGCCGGCGGCCCTACCGGAGCTGATCCCATGACCGTCCCTGTTCCCGTAACGCCCCTTGTTCCCTTCACGTCCGACGACGAGGTCGCCGCCATCGGCGTCGGCCTGATCGACCACACCCTGCCCAAGCCCGCCTGGACCCACGCGGCCCACTTCGCCGCCGCCGTCTGGCTGATCCGCGAACGGCCCGACCTGACCCCGGCGCGCCACATGCCCCCGCTGATCCGCGCCTACAACGAGGCCACCGGCGTGGCCAACACCGACGAGGGCGGCTATCACGAGACCATCACCCAGGCGTCGCTACGGGCCGCCGACGCCTTTCTGCGCGACCTGCCGGAGGAGACGCCGATCCACGCCGTCTGCAACGCCCTGTTGGCCTCCCCCTTGGGCCGGACCGACTGGCTGCTTAGCTATTGGTCGAAGAGCGTTTTGTTCTCGGTGGCGGCGCGGCGGGGATGGGTTGCACCGGACCTGCGGCCGTTGCCATTCTAGAAGGGGAGGGGGCGATGCGCATCCTGGCGATCTGCGGCAGCCTGCGGGCGGCGTCCTCGAACAGGGCGGCCCTGGAGGCGGCGGCCTGGCTGGCGCCGCCCGGAGTGGAAGTCATCTTCTATGACGGCCTGGCTGACCTGCCACACTTCAACCCGGATCTCGACGACACGCCGCCGCCGCCCGCCGCCGCCCTGCGCGCCCAGGTCGACGGCTGCGACGGCCTACTGATCTCCAGCCCGGAGTACGCCCATGGCGTCGTCGGATCGTTCAAGAACGCCCTGGACTGGCTGGTGGGCAGCCTGGAATTTCCCGGGACCCCAGTGGCGCTGATCAACACCTCGCCCCGGGCCAGCCTCGCCCAGGCTCAGATGCGTGAGACCCTGAAAACCATGTCGGCGGCCATCGTCGAGGCGGCCTGCATCGACCTGCCGCTGATGGGCCGGGGACTGGACGCCGCCAGCATCGTGGCCGATGGGCCGCTGGCGCAGACGTTGAGGGCGGCGCTGGAGGCCTTTGCCGAGGCGGTGCGACAGGGGGGCGACGTCAGCCCGTGATCCGCACGGTGGCGCCCTTCAAATAGCTCATGCAGACCACGCCGTGGATGGCCTTGCCCTGAACATTGTGAGCCAGGAACTTGTAGTAGATCTTGTCGGACTTGCTGCAGGAAAGGCCGATCACCGTGCGCTGCAGCTTCACCTCGCTGAGGTTCATGGATTCCACCGCCGCGCGGGCGCGGTTATCGGCGAATGGATAGAAGTATCCGCAACCCGAGAGCCCCAGGCTGACCATTCCAAGCCCGGTGATCGCCGCCAGGGCGAAGACAATCTTACGCATCCGCCATCCTCCCGAACCGCTGAAGCTTCAGGCATGGCATGCGCTCGCCCCGGCGTCGAGAAGGGCTCGGCGCCGGGGTCCGCGACTTGGGATAAGACTTTTAGAAACCTAGAACGGCGGGCGCCAGATATCGCGCCCCGATCGTACATAGATGCCCATCACCTCCAGCCAGGAGGCCCGCACCTGCAGCCACAGCCACTTCAGGATCGCCTGGAGACGGCGCACCCTTTCACCAAACTCAAAACCACTGAAAACCAAGTCGATATCGGTCATAGACCGTCGAACCATGGGTCGCCCCTTAGTCTGTTGGAGGGGCGCGGAAACTATGCAGGATTCGACGTCCTGGGCAGTCTTGATCTCAACTTTGTTGAGCTTAAATTATAGGGGTGGGGAAGGGGACGGCTCCGCGCGCGTATGGCGCGCTCCAGCAGCGACGCGCTGGCCCAGATCGATTTCCACAGCCCCGGCTTACGACGGGGGGCGTTCTCGCTGCCGCTGCGACGCAAGGTCTTGTGACGGAAGGCCTTTGCGGCGTTGCACAATTGGTTCATTCCCACTAGGTTAGTGGGTTCCATCCCCCGCCTGAGAGACTCCATGGCCCGCGTCACCGTTGAAGACTGCATTGAAAAGGTCCCCAATCGCTTCAGCCTCGTGCTGCTGGCGGCGCATCGCGCCCGGGCGATTTCGGCCGGCGGTCAGATTCTGGTGGACCGCGACAACGACAAGAACCCCGTCGTGGCCCTGCGCGAGATCGCTGACGACATGCTCGACGCCGAGGAAATGCGCGAGAACCTGATCGGCACCCTGCAGCGTGTCGATGAGCACTCCGAAGCCGAGGAAGAGGCCGAAACCCTGGCCCTGCTGGCGGATCCCAGCCACATGCAGATGAGCGAACAGGAACTGGTTCGCGCCCTGCAGAGCGACCGTGATGGCGGTCAGGAGGAGCGGTACTGAGCCCCGAAGGCGCAGACCCTCTCCCCCTAACGGCGGCTCCTGCCGCCGCCCCTACCCTTGACCCGGCGCCGGCCAGCGGCGCGACGCCGGAGTCCAAGGTCGCTGATCCCAAGACCGCGGATTCAAAGACCGTCGCCCCCAAGGCGCCCGACCCCAAAGCGCCTGAACGGCGCAAGGTCCTGCGTCAGTACGAGCTGATCGAACGGGTCAAAGCCTACGAGCCGGACGCCGACGAAGCCCTTCTCAACCGCGCCTATGTCTACGCCGTGCGCATGCACGGAACCCAGACCCGGGCCAGCGGCGACCCCTATTTCGCCCACCCCATCGAAGTGGCCGGCATCCTCACCGACTACCGCATGGACACGGCCACCATCGTCACCGCCCTGCTGCACGACGTCATCGAGGACACAGACGTCACCCGGGCCGATATCGACCAGTTGTTCGGCCCCGCTATCGGCGAGCTGGTGGAAGGGGTCACCAAGCTCTCGCGCCTGGAAATGAGCGCCGAATACAAGCGACAGGCCGAGAACCTGCGCAAGTTCATCCTGGCCATCTCCAAGGATGTGCGGGTGCTGATGGTCAAGCTGGCCGACCGCCTGCACAACATGCGCACGCTGCACTTCATCAAGAGCGCGGCCAAGCGCGAGCGGATCTCCCGCGAGACCCTCGACATCTACGCCCCCCTGGCGCGCTCCATCGGCTGTCACCGTATCTGTTCGGAGATGGAGGAGCTGGCGTTCAGCCATCTGAACCCGGTGGCGCGCACGGCGATCATGCGTCGGCTGGACGCCCTGCGGACCGAGCAGGGCGGGGCGGTGGAACTGGCCAGCCGCGAGATCACCGCGCGCCTGCGCAGGGCCGAAATCCCCGTCCGCGTGTTCGGCCGCGAGAAGAACGCCTTCTCGATCTGGCGCAAGCTGCAGCGCAAATCCATCGGCTTTTCCCAGCTCTCCGACATCTTCGCCTTCCGGGTCATCGTTGATGGCGAGGACGACTGCTACCGGGCCCTTGGCGTCATCCACCGCGCCTGGCCCAGCGTTCCCGAGCGCTTCAAGGACTACATCTCCACGCCCAAGCGGAACAACTACCGCTCCATCCACACCACGGTGGTGGGGCCTCGCGGCCTGCGCATCGAGCTGCAGATCCGCACCGAGGACATGGACCGGGTCGCCGAGGACGGGGTGGCCGCCCATTGGCGCTACAAGAACAACAACTATGGCTTCGACCCAGAAGCGGCCGCGGCGGCCGGCGGGCGCGACCCCCTGGCCAACCTGCGCCAACTGGTTCAGGTGCTGGAGCACGGCGGCGACGCCGAGGAACTGATGGAGCACGCCAAGCTCGAGATGTTCCTCGACCAGGTGTTCGTCTTCACGCCCAAAGGCCGGTTGATCAGCCTACCTACCGGCGCCATGCCGCTGGACTTCGCCTATTCGGTCCACACCGACGTCGGCGACACCGCCGTGGGCGTGAAGATCAACGGCGAACTGCGCCCCCTGCGCACGGTGCTGCTGAACGGCGACGTGGTGGAGGTGATCCGCGGCGGCAAACCTTCGGCGCCCCCGGACTGGCAAAGCCTGACCGTCACCGGCCGCGCCCGTTCAGCGATCCGCCGGCATATCCGCCAGGCCGAGAAGGACGAGTACCATCGTCTGGGCAAGTCCTATCTGGAACAGACTTTTGGCCGCGCCGGCAAGACCCTCTCCGCGGTCTCCCTGCGCCCGGCGCTGGAGCGTTTCGCCGCGGCCAGCGACGCGGAGCTGTACGACTTCATCGGCCGTGGACGCGTGGCCCCGAACCAGGTTCTCGAGGTGGTGTTCCCGGGCCTGAAGGAAACTGAGAAGGCCGCGGCCTCGGCCCGTCACCGCATCGGCGATGGCAAGGACGCCAAGGTCTATGTGCGCGGAGCGGGGGTGACATCGGCGACGTCGCTGACGTTCTCGCATTGCTGCAGCCCTGTGCCGGGGGATCGCATTGTTGGTATCGTCGAGCCCAACAATGTCCTGGCGGTGCACGTCATCGACTGTCCGACCCTGGCGACATACGAAGACCAGGAAGACCTGTGGCGAGACCTGCATTGGACGCCGGAAGCCGAGCGGGACACTCTGTCCCAGACCCGGCTGAACGCCACGATCACCGATGCGCCGGGGGTGCTTGGCCAAGCCTGCACCATCATCGGCGAGGCGGGCGGAAATATCGTGGCGGTGGACATGCGCCTGCGCCACTCGGACTTTTTTGACGTGGCCTTCGACATCGAGGTGCGCGATGCGCGTCACCTCACTCACATCGCCGCCGCCCTGCGCGCCTGTCCCAGTGTCGAGACCGTGGAGCGGGCGGCGATCACTTGACGGACGCCTAGAGCCTTTCCGGTTCAAGTGGACTCACTTGAACAGGATAAAAAGGCTTTATCTTCTTACATCCAGAGCATGACGGGCGCTTCAACCGTTATCCACTTGAAGCTGTCAGGCTCTAGCCGACCCGGCGTTCCAGCGAGGCCGGGGCCATGTTGGTCGGCGTCTGGGCGATGACTTCGCGAATGGACTTCAGGGTGCGCTTCTCGATCGGCGCCCCATCGGCGGCGAGGTTCACTTCCTGCACCTGCAGGTTTTTCAGGCGCGAGATACCGATGCAGGCATGCTCGCCCGGCGCCAGGTCGCGGTGCACGGCGTAGTCGCCGAAGTCCTCGACGACCTTCACGGTCTTGCCGCTACCCGGCAGGTTCTCAATGTAGATGATCGTCATGTCATCAACTCCTGCGCCGCTCAGGCCGCGTTGGCTCTGGGGGCGGTTGTGGTGAGATCGGAACGCGCCTGCCGCCGACGGCGCGCTGGCGAAAAGGGTCTGACGGAACCGTCCGGGTTAGCGCTCGCCCCATCCATCTGCCGTTGCAGGGAATAGACGTGGGAGGCGATCCGGACGTAGGGCACAAACGCGTCGGGATTGAAGATGCCGCGACCGGGCTTGCGCTCGAGAACGGCCAGCAGAGTAGGGTAGGCCAGGGCCGACAAGGCCCTGCCCAGAACGCCCAATCCAGCAAAGCGGGCCAAGCTGGGCTCGACGTGCAGGAACAGGCTCGGCTGCAGGATCTGCGCGGCCAGGGCGCCGGCACAGGCCGGCCTTGGCTTGGCGGAGACTTCCGCGGTCCGGACCGAACGCAATCCGCCCGAACGGGCCGGACCGTGCGCGGCGCAGCAGCAGATCATCAGATGCGGCAGCTTGCCGAGCAGCCGCAGGTTTTCGTCGAACAACCGCAACTCCGAGGCCGAGCCGGTGTTGATCAGCGCGGTCTCGACGCGAGCCCGGTAGAGACTGACATCGCGGTCCAGCCGGGCCAGCTTGGCCATGTCGTTGTCCGCGGCCATCACCGACGCGCCCTGGGCGGTGAAAAGACGGACAACATCGCGACTGAGGCTGACCTCGACGCCCGTGATCAGGACGTGGAGGCTCTCCAGGGCAAAAGCGCCCATGACCAAGCTTCCTGAACTAAGCGAAAACAGAAGAGGGACTAGTAGAGCGCTTCTCGCAGGCTACTGGGGCGCTGGACTGTCGGGCGACCCCCCAACCACTTTTCCAGGCTCTTGGCCGTAATGGGCTTGAGCTTTTTGCGCAGCGAGACATTGGAGTGTCCCTCACAATAGGGACCCCGACCGGGCCGACGGGCGCCGCAGAAACCGAAATCGCCCTGATCCGGATCACCGATGGGCCAGCGGCAAGCGTGCTCGCCCAAGGTGAGAATGGTGGCCGAGGGCTTGGCCTCGCGGAACGGTTCGGGCGTCGGCGTCGGCGCCTTCATCGGTCGCTGCTGCACCGGCCTCGGCGGCATGTTTGACGCCAGCTTGGCCACGCTCTTGCCGGGCGGTCGTCCGCCCAAGGAGCGGGGCCGAGAGGGTGCTTCCCGACCGGAGAGACCCAGCCGATGGATCTTTCCGATCACGGCGTTTCGGCTGACGCCGCCGCCCAGTTGCCGAGCCACCTGGCTGGCGCTCATCCCCTCCAGCCACATTTGCCGCAAGGCGGCGATCGTGTTGTCGTTCCAGTCCATGTGAACAGCTTCCCCAAGCGTTACTCACTAGGGCTAAGGCTTGGCCATTAACCATGTCAATGGGAAAGTGCTGTTGCACACAGTGCGAGAACACTGGTTGCTGGTACACTTTTCATTAACAATTGCCTTGAAACCCACTCACGCAAACCGTGCTCCCCAAGCACTGTCATATGGTGGGCTCGGATTGCCTCCGCCGGAATGGCGCACGCTGACGCACAGCCCCGCGCACCTTGAGGTGGTAGTTGCATCCAGGTTCCTTGCAGGGGGTCACCGCTGTCATTCCAAGGCCTTCGCCCGCAAGGCGAACCGCATGGACAACAGAAAAAACCCCATTTGAGGATAGCGGCTCAGAATGGGCCCCCGGGCAGTTGATCACGGGTCCGCTTCGGCTAAGATCAGTATTCTAGTCTAGTGTGATCAAAGGCGTAGATTCACCCACTATTAACCATGATTTCTAGGTGAGAGAGCCCCTCTGTTAACGATGAAATCGTGAAGCGGGCCAGGGCCAGGCTGGTTCAGTTGTCAAATCGAGACTCCAAGTTTGCATCTGGAGACAAGGGCGCGGACACAAAGCTGCCGCGTTTTCTGCGCAGCGGTTGGCTGGCCGCCTATCGCGAGGCCGCGAAAGCTGTCGGAATAGAGCCCAGCCTGATGTTGCGCCGGGCCAATTTGCCGCAGGATGATCAGGCCAATCCGGACGTCGCCATTCCCGAGGATCGGGTGCGCTCCTTGATCGCCGACACCGCGGTCGCCGCCAGGCGCGAAGACTTCGGCCTCCTGATGGGACTTTCGTTCAGGTTGTCCATGAAGGGACCGCTTGGCCTGCTCCTGCGGGAGCAGCCCACGGTGCGCAAATCGATCGACGTCCTGGCCCGCTATCTCAAGCACCAGACGAACACGGTCGATATCCAGGTCGAGGAGTTCGATGGCGCCCTGGTGTTCATGCCGGTGCTGTTGAGCCCCCGCTCACGCGTCGACCGGCAGATGATAGATTTTACCGTTGCCCGCTATGTGCAGGTCTTCAGGGCCTTGTTGGGCGATGCATGGATGCCGCAACTGGTCGGCCTGGCCCATGCGGCGCCCGATGATCCGGGTCCTTACCTTCGCCAGTTTGGCCGGGTGGTCTTCGACCTGCCTCAGAACAGTATCGTCCTGTCGTCCTCCGCAGCCTACGCGCCCAACGCCCGGGCGGACCCGGACCTGGCGCGGGAGTTGACGCGGCTGGTGGAGGGCACTGGCTATGGCCAGGCCGTTGACCTGCAGGACCGCGTCACCGGACTGATCGCGCGCCTGTTGCCCAGCGGGGAATGCTCCGTGGACCAAGTGGCCGAGCACCTGGGCGTCGATCGGCGCACCATCCACCGCCGCCTGGCGGCGGAGGGGGTATCGTTCAGCGGCCTGCTGGAGGAGACCCGTCGGGAGATGGCGCGCGTGCAGTTGTCGAGCACGGACTATCCCCTGGGCGACGTCGCGCACCGTCTGGGCTTCGCCAGCCTCAGCACCTTCTCCCGTTGGTTCCGCGGCGCCTTCGGCGTCACCGCCCGTGAATTCCGCGGCAACGTCCAGGGCTGACGGTGTAAGGGCTGGCGCGATCAGGGCATGGCGCCCGGGTCCATCGTCCGCTAGAAACCGCCCCATGACCAATGAAGATGTCCTGCGGGAATTCCGTGAGTCCGGCGCGCTGCGCGAGGGCCATTTCGTGCTGTCCTCCGGCCTGCATAGCGGCGTGTTCCTGCAGAAGAACCTGGTGTTCATGCACCCCGAACGGTCTGAGCGCCTGTGCAAGGCCTTGGCCGACAAGATCCGCGCCCAGGTGGGCGAGGTGGATGTCTGTGTCTCCCCCGCCGTGGGCGGCATCATCCCGGGCTATGAGACCGCGCGCCAACTGGGCGTGCCCTCCATCTATGTCGAGCGCGAGGGGGGCGAGTTCAAATTCCGCCGCGCCTTCGAGATCAAGCCGGGCGCCCGCATCGCCATGGTCGAGGATATCGTCTCCACCGGTCTGTCGTCGCGAGAGTGCGTGCAGGCCATCCAGGCGGCCGGCGGCAACGTGGTCTGCGCCGCCTGCATCGTCGACCGTTCCGGCGGACGGGCAGACGCCGGCGTGCCTCTGGTGGCCCTGGCGACCCTCGACGTGCCGGCCTATCCCGCCGACGCTCTGCCGCCCGAACTGGCGGCCATCCCCACTGAAGACCCCGGCAGCCGGAGACTGACGAAATGAACCGCCTGCGCCTTGGCGTGAACATCGACCACGTGGCCACCATCCGCACCGCGCGCGGGGAAGGTTATCCCGACCCCGCCCGGGCGGCCGAGATCGCCATGCAGGCCGGCGCCGACGGCATCACCGCCCACCTGCGGGAGGATCGCCGGCACATCTCCGACGCCGATATCGAGGCCCTGGCCGGCCTGACCCGCAAGCGCGGCCGGCCGTTGAACTTCGAGATGGCCGTCACCGAAGAGATGGAGGCCATCGCCATCCGCCACCGCCCCCACGCCGCCTGCCTGGTGCCCGAGCGCCGCGAGGAAGTGACCACCGAGGGTGGGTTGGACGTGGCCGGCCAGCACAATCGCATCGTGCCGGTGGTGGCCAACCTGAAAGCCGCCGGCATCCGCGTCTCGCTCTTCATAGAGGCCAATCCGATCCAGATCGCCGCCTCAGCCTCGGCCGGCGCCGACGTGATCGAGCTGCACACCGGGGCCTATTGCCTGGCGGTGCGCGAGCGTCGCCCCGAAGCCGAGCAACTCCTGCGCAACCTGCAACAGGCCGCTGCCCAGGCCATGGCCTTGGGACTGGAAGTCCACGCGGGGCACGGTATCGACTACGAGACCGTGACCCCGGTGGCGGCGATCCCAGAGATCGCCGAGCTGAACATCGGTCACTTCCTGATCGGCGAGGCCATCTTCACCGGCCTGGACTCGGCCATCCGGCGCATGCGGGCCCTGATGGACGCGGCGCGCAAAGAGGCCGCGGCTTGATCGTCGGCATTGGTTCGGACCTGACCGACATCCGGCGCATCGCCAAATCGCTGGAGCGGTTCGGCGAGCGTTTCACCCAGCGGCTGTTCACCGACATCGAGCGGACCCGGTCCGAGCGGAAGGTGGACAAGGCATCGAGCTACGCCAAGCGCTTCGCCGCCAAGGAGGCCTGCGCCAAGGCGCTGGGCACCGGCATGCGGCGTGGGGTGTTCTGGAAGGACATGGGGGTGGTCAATGCGCGTTCAGGCCAGCCGACCATGGCGCTGACTGGTGGCGCGGCGGATCGGATGCGGGAACTAGTGGGGCCGGGGCGGCGCGGCGTCCTGCATCTGTCGCTCACCGACGACCATCCCTATGCTCAGGCCTTCGTGATCATCGAGTCGCTGGATGATCTGCCTTAGGGGGCAAGGCGGCGGATGACGGGAGTTTAACGGGCGCCGGTCGTTCGCGTGACGTATCCAGCGTGCAATAGCCTGCAGAAAGGCCGGTTCGCGCCGGCGCCGACAAGAGCCGATCCCCGATGACCGACGCCGCCCCAACCGACAAGCCCGGCCCGACTGAAAAACCCGCCAAGACCGACAGCGTCGAACCGCAGAAGCCCGGCCTGATTGGGGAAACGGTCGAGATCGTCAAGACGGTGGTCTATGCCCTGGCCATCGCCCTGGTGATCCGCACCCTGCTGTTCCAGCCCTACACCATCCCCTCGGCTTCGGATCAGCCGAACCTCTACCGAGGCGACTACATCATCGTCAGCAAGTGGAGCTACGGCTACAGCCGCCATTCGCTGATCTTCTCACCGCCGATCTTCAAGGGCCGCCTCTTCTTCGCCCCGCCCACGCGCGGCGACATCGTCGTCTTCAAACTGCCCCGCGACGGCAACACCGACTACATCAAGCGGTTGGTGGGCCTGCCGGGTGATCGCATCCAGATGAAGGCCGGAACGCTCTGGATCAACGACAAGCCCGTGGGCGAACAGACGGTCGGAACCCACGACGCTACCGATTTTGGCCTGCCCACCCCGGTCACCTGGATCAAGGAAACCAACCCCGAAGGCCGCAGCTACACCATCCAGGACCACGGCAAGGGCTTCGCCGCCGACAACACCGCGGTCTATGTGGTGCCCCAGCACTGCTACTTCATGATGGGCGACAACCGCGACAATTCCCTCGACAGCCGCTTCGACCCCGGCCTGCCGCCCACCGATCCCAAGCTGGGCGGCTGCGGCTGGGACGCGGCGCATGACTCGGTGCTGCAGGAACAGGGTGTCGGCTTCGTCCCCGAGGAAAACCTGGTGGGCAAGGCGCAGTTCGTCATGGCCTCTTGGGACAGCGGTGTCGACGACAGCGACCATACCAAGGCCTACATCTTCAAGCCCTGGACCTGGTTTACCCACGCCCGGCCGGAACGCTTCTTCCATTGGCTCAAGTAGGCTCAAAGCCAGATAGGGGCTGAAATCGCGGCCGGCCGCCCCGTTCCGGTCTCGTGAAGGGCGATTGCCGGGCGCTGTTCTTGCCCGCGCAGCGCCAAACGTCTAGCTACAGCCCCCTCAGCCGGGGCCAGCCCGGATTCACGAGAGCCCCTAGTCCATGCCGAACGCCGCCAAGGCCGCAGACCACAAGCCCGGTCTGGTCGAAGAGACCGTCGAGATCGTCAAGACCGTGGTCTACGCCCTGGCCATCGCCCTGGTCATCAGGACCCTGCTGTTCCAGCCCTATACGATCCCCTCGGCCTCCGAGGAGCCGAACCTGTATCGCGGCGACTACATCATCGTCACCAAGTGGAGCTACGGCTTCAGCCGCCATTCGCTGATCGGCTCGCCGCCGATCCTCAAGGGCCGCCTGCTGTTCAATCCACCAAAGCGCGGCGACATCATCGTCTTCAAACTGCCCCGCGACGGCCATACCGACTACATCAAGCGGCTGGTGGGCCTGCCCGGCGACCACATCCAGATGAAGAACGGCACGCTGTGGATCAACGGCAAGCCGGTCAAGGAAGAGTCGGAGGGGGTGCACACCGCCGACGACCGCGGCGCGCCCGAGCCGGTGACCTGGATCAAGGAAACCAATCCCGAGGGTCGCGGCTACACCATTCAGGACCACGGCAAGGGCTACGCCGCCGACGACACGGAAGTCTATGTCGTGCCCCAGCACTGCTACTTCATGATGGGCGACAACCGCGACAACTCCCTCGACAGTCGTTTCGACCCCGGCCTGTCGCCCACCGACCCCAAACTGGGCGGCTGCGGCTGGGACGCCTCGCATGATGGCGTGCTGCAGGATCAGGGCGTCGGCTTCGTCCCCGAAGAGAACCTGGTGGGCAAGGCCCAGTTCATCATGATGTCCTGGGATACCGGGACGGACGACAACGATCACACCAAGGCCTATATCTCCAAGCCATGGACCTGGTTCACCCACGCACGGCCGGAGCGCTTCTTCCATTGGCTCAAATAGTCTTGGGCCGTCGCTTCCCGGGTCTTTTCCGCCGTGGATAGGCGCGCCGCCGAGGTGCGGGATCTGGAAGCGCGCCTGGGTCACGCCTTTGCCGATCGCACCCTGCTGGAAGCGGCCCTGACCCACGCCAGCGTCAGCGACGGCGCCAACAAGAAGATTCGCCACAACGAGCGCCTGGAATTCCTGGGCGACCGAGTGCTGGGCCTGCTGGCCGCCGAGGCCCTGGTGCGCCAGGACCCCGAGTGGCGGGAGGGCGAACTGACCCGCCGCCAGGCCGCCCTGGTCAGCGGCAAGACCTGCGCCCTTGTGGCCCGCGGCGTCGGCCTGTCCGGCGCGCTTCGCCTCGCTGGCTCCACCAGCAGTCAGGGCGGGCGCAACAACGACCGCATCCTGGGCGACGCCATGGAAGCCCTGATGGCGGCCATCTACCTGGACGGAGGGCTGGAGGCGGCCAGGGGCGTCTTCGAGCTGGCCTGGAAGGACGCCATGACCACCGCCCTGGGTGAACATGGCAAGGAACCCAAGACCGCGCTGCAGGAATGGGCCATGGCCCAGGCCCTGCCGCTGCCGGCCTATGAGATGGTCTCAAAGGTAGGCCCCGAGCACGCGCCGGTGTTTGTCGTCGAGGTCCGGGTCCAGGGCTACGCCCCGGCCCGGGCCACTGCCGCCTCCCTGCGCGAGGCTGAGAAAGCGGCGGCGCAGTCGCTGTTGGAACGTGAAGGTGTGGTTTGAGCGACGATCTGGCGACTGACGGCAATTCGACCCGGGCCGGGTTCGCGGCGGTGATCGGCGCGCCCAACGCGGGCAAGTCGACCCTGGTGAACCGCCTTGTGGGGACCAAGGTCTCCATCGTCACCAAAAAGGTCCAGACCACGCGGTTCCCTGTGCGGGGCGTGGCCATGGCCGGTCAGAGCCAGATCATCCTGGTGGACACACCCGGCATCTTCAAACCCCGCCGGCGCCTCGACCGCGCCATGGTCCGATCCGCCTGGGGCGGGGCCGAGGACGCCGACGCCGTGGTGCACCTGGTTGACGCCTCGGCCGAGATCCTGACCGTGGACGGCGAGGGCAGGGGCGCCGACAAGCGTTCCGCCGAGGACGTGCGCTCCATCGTCGAGGGCCTCAAAGGCGCCCGCAGGAAAGCCATTCTGGCGCTGAACAAGATCGACCTTGTTAAGCGCGACCGCCTTCTCGCCCTGACACAAACGCTTTTTGATTCAGGCGTCTATTCCGAAGTCTTCATGATTTCCGCCGAAAAAGGGGCTGGGGTCGACGACCTCAAGGCCCGCCTGGCCGAGTTGATGCCGCTCAGCCCCTGGCTCTATCCCGCAGACCAGAGCGCTGACATTCCCGCCCGCCTCCTGGCCGCCGAGATCACGCGGGAAAAGATCTACATGCGGGTCCACGAAGAGCTGCCCTACGCCGCCAGCGTCGAGACCACCGCCTTCGAGGAACGCAAGAACGGCGACGTGCGCATCGAACAGAGCATCTATGTCGAGCGCGAGAGCCAGCGCCCCATCCTGCTGGGCAAGGGCGGCCAGACCCTGAAGTGGATCGGTGAGGCCTCCCGCATCGAACTCACCGAGTTGCTGGACCGCCGCGTGCACCTGTTCCTGTACGTGAAGGTCCGCGAAACCTGGGCCGAGGACCGCGAGCTTTACCGCGACATGGGCCTGGACTTCGACGTCTAGGTCCCGGCACGCTTAGCCCATGGATTTCGAAGACGATGGCTCTGTCCTGGCCGCCCGCGCCCACGGCGAGGCGGGGGCGATCGTCGAGATCCTGACCGCCAGCCATGGCAAGTACGCGGCCCACGTCGCCGGCGGCGCCTCGCGTCGGATGAAGCCGTTCCTGCAGGCCGGCGCCCGGGTCATCGTCCGTTACCGCGCCCGGGTTTCCGAACAGCTTGGCGCGGCGACCCTGGAGCCGGTGGGGGAGGGGCCGTCGGCCTTGTTCGACGACGCCCTGGCCCTGGCGGGCCTCGCCGCCGCCGCCGCCGTGGCCGCCGGCGCCCTTCCCGAGCGCGAGCCGCATCCCGGCGCCTTCCTGGCCTTCGAGGCCCTGACCGGCGCCTTCCTCAACCCGGATATCTGGCCGGCGGTATTCGTGCGCTTTGAGATGGGTCTGCTGCAGGACCTTGGCTTTGGCCTGGACCTGTCCAAATGCGCCGCCACCGGCGCCACCGACGACCTGATCTACGTCAGCCCCCGCACCGGCCGCGCCGTCAGCCGCGCCGCGGGAGAGGCCTACAAGGACAAGCTGCTGTCCCTGCCGCCCTTCATGCTGTCGGCTCAAGGCGGTCTGGGCGAGGGCGACGTTGGCGCCGGCCTGACTCTGACCGGCCATTTTCTGGAGAGCTTCATCTTCGCGGTGATGAACCGGCCCCTGCCGCCGGCCCGGGTCTGGCTGATAGATCGCCTGCGCGAGGCCGGACGGCTGTGAAAAGAAAATCTATAAAGCCGCTAGGATTATATCGCGGCGGCGTGCCCTGGCGCGGCAAGGTATTGGGTGCGATGTAGTGCGGCCAACCAGACGAGTGGTCCCGAATGTTTCTGCGCGCCCCCGAAGCCCACTCCCGCTCCTTCATCAAGGCCATCAGCTGGCGGATCCTGGGGTCCATCGACACCTTCATCATCAGCTACTTCGTCACCGGCAAGCTGGTCTTCGCCCTCTCCATCGCTTCGGTGGAGACGGTGACCAAGGTGGTTCTGTTCTATTTCCACGAACGCGCCTGGACGCTGGTGCCCTGGGGCCGGGGCGACAAGGCGCCGCCCCCTCCCACGCCCACTCCCGCCGAAAGCTGAGTTTCATCGGGCTGCGGCGCAAAGGCCCCGCCTAATCGGGCCGGCGATCAGCTAGATCACGTTGGCTTTGGACTGACTCAGTCCAAAGCCAAGAACCGTGATCGATTCTAAACGTTTAGAGCGGGTTGCGGGCGGAAAACCGGTACCCACTTTTCCTCAACCCGCTCTAGAGTGGCACCTTCGAATCGAGAAGGCTGATCCACCCTCCCATGGCCGCAGACGACGCCGGCAAGATCCTGGACGAACCGCTCAGCGAGGCCCTCTCGCGGCGCTACCTGGCCTATGCCCTGTCCACCATCACCCAGCGCGCCCTGCCGGACGTGCGCGACGGCCTCAAGCCCGTGCACCGGCGGCTGCTCTACGCTATGCGCCTGCTGCGTCTGGACCCCAACACCTCGGCCAAGAAGTCGGCCCGCGTGGTCGGCGACGTCATCGGCAAGTATCACCCACACGGCGACGTGGCGGTCTATGACGCCCTGGTCCGCCTGGCCCAGGACTTCGCCCAGCGCTATCGCCTGGTGGACGGCCAGGGTAACTTCGGCAACATCGACGGCGATAACGCCGCCGCCATGCGCTACACCGAGTGCCGCCTCACCGTGGCCGCCCAGTTGCTCCTGGACGGCATCGACGAGGACGCCGTCGACTTCCGCCTCACCTACGACGAGCAGGAAGAAGAGCCGGTGGTCCTGCCCGCCGGCTTCCCCAACCTGCTGGCCAACGGGTCCAGCGGCATCGCCGTGGGCATGGCCACCTCGATCCCGCCGCACAACGCCGCCGAGCTGATCGACGCCTGCCTGCTTCTCCTCGAACGCCCCTCGGCCACCACCGAGGAGTTGATGGAGCATGTCCAAGGCCCTGACTTCCCCACCGGCGGGGTCATCGTCGAATCCCGCTCCAGCCTGCTGGAGACCTATGAGACCGGCCGCGGCGGCGTGCGTCACCGCGCGGTGTGGACCAAGGAGGAAACCAGCCGCGGCGGCTGGCAGATCGTCGTCACCCAGATGCCCTACCAGGTGAAGAAGGCCGACCTGGTGGAAAAGCTGGCCGAACTGATCGAGGCCAAGCGCGCGCCCCTGCTGGGCGACGTGCGCGATGAATCCGCCGAGGACATCCGCCTGGTCCTCGAACCGCGCTCGCGCACCGTCGAACCCGAAGTGCTGATGGAGAGCCTGTTCAAGCTCTCGGACCTGGAAAGCCGCTTCCCGGTGAACATGAACGTCCTGGACGCCCGCGGCGCCCCGGTGGTTATGGGGCTGAAGACCGCCCTGCAGGCCTTCCTGGACCACCGCCGCGTGGTGCTCACCCGCCGCGCCACCTTCCGGCTGAACAAGATCGAAGCCCGGCTGCACATCCTGGACGGGATGCTGATCGTCTTCCTCAATCTCGACGAAGTGATCCGCATCGTTCGTTTCGAGGACGAGCCCAAGGCCAGGCTGATCGAGACCTTCAAGATCGACGAGATCCAGGCCGAGGCCATCCTCAACACCCGCCTGCGCCAACTGGCCCGGCTGGAAGAGATGGAACTGCGCCGCGAACACGCCGCCCTGTCCGAAGAACGCGACGGCATCAAGGAACTGCTGGCGTCGGACAAGGCGCAGTGGAAGCTGGTGGGCGTGGGCCTGCGCGACGTGCGCAAGATCCTGGGTCCGGCCACCGAAGTCGGCAAGCGCCGCTCGATCTTCGCCGACGCCCCCCTGGTGGACACCGCCGCGGCCGCCGAGGCCTTCATCACCCGCGAGCCGATCACCGTCATCCTGTCCGAGCGCGGCTGGATCCGCGCCGCCCGCGGCCGCGTCGAGGACCCCTCGGAGCTGAAGTTCAAGGAAGGCGACAAGCTGGCCTTCGTGGTCCCGGCCGAAACCACCGACAAGCTGCTGATCTTCGCCTCCGACGGCCGCTTCTTCACCCTGGGCTGCGACAAGCTCCCCTCGGCGCGCGGCCATGGCGAGCCGGTGCGCCTGATGCTGGAGCTGGACGACAAGGTCGGCATCGTCGCCGTCTTCCCGCACAAGGCCGGCCGCAAGCGCTTCCTGGCCTCAAAGGCCGGCTATGGCTTCCTGTTGCCCGAGGACGAAGCCCTGGCCACCCGCAAGGCCGGCAAGCAGGTGCTCAATGTGGAAAGCTCCAATGGGGGAGGCGGCGCCCTGATCTGCATGGAGGCCGACGGCGACCAGGTGGCCGTGGTCGGCGACAACGGCAAGATCCTGGTGTTCGCCATGGACGAGCTGCCGGAAATGCCGCGCGGCAAGGGCGTCAAGCTGCAGACCTACCGCGAGGGCGGCCTGCGCGACGCGGTGATCTTCAAAGCCGCCGACGGCGCCGCCTGGATCGACGGCGCCGGCCGCCCCCGCGCCTGGCCCGAATGGCGCGACTGGTCCGGCCGCCGCGCCAGCGCCGGCAAACTGGCCCCCAAGGGCTTCCCCACCAGCAAGCGGTTCAAGCCGAAGTAGGGGGCTGGCGGTCGTTCACGGGGCGGTGGCGGTCGTCAACCGTGATCTCTGGAGGGTATGCGCCATGACCACCCGAACCGCGTCGTGCAGCTGCGGACAGCTTCGCCTCACCTGCGAGGGCGAGCCTGTTCGCATCTCCATCTGCCATTGCCTCGAATGCCAGAAACGCACCGGCGCCGTTTTCACCACCCAGGCGCGCTTCCCAAGCGAGGTCGTGACCATCGAGGGTCGCGCTGCGCAATGGACCCGGCTCGGCGACAGCGGCCAGTCCGCCACGTTCAGCTTCTGCCCGGCCTGCGCCTCGACGGTTTACTGGCAGGCCGCCGGGGCGCCGGGTTTCGTCACCGTCGCGGTGGGCGCCTTCGCCGATCCAAGCTTCCCGCCGCCGCGCGTCTCGGTCTACGAAGAACGCCGCCACCCCTGGGCCCTCGCGGCGGCGGAGCTGCCGCTGGAGCATCAGTTCTAGGGTCAATTGACGAAGCGCCTGAACCAACGCGCTCTGCACGCCATGAGAGGTAACGAGTGTCCGCGCCCGGCGCCCTAGCGATAGGTCGCAAAGCTTCCGAACGCCTCGGCAATGGCCTGCCACTGTGGGGCGTCGCCGACCATTGTCCGGCCCACTTCAACAATCGCCACCACCGCCCCGCCGATCAGGTAGACCGGGTGTGGACGGCCGTTCTTGCGCCAATCGTAGAGAGCTGTGCCCAGAATCAGCAACGCGACTAGAACACCGGGGGCCGCCGTGGTCGCAACCGGGGCTGGCGGCCCGCTGCCCGGACGCGAGCCGGGTCCGCCGCCGCCCCCGACGGTCAAGAAGAAGAACCTGCCCAGCGGCGCCTGAAGGATCGAGAGAGTCGCCAGCATCATCAGCCGCTTGTGCGTCTCCGGTTTCTTGACCGTGACCACGGCCCAGGCGACCAGAACCGCGAACACCAGCGCCGCGGTGATCGGCACGATGGCAAAGGCGCGCGCGCCCTGGGCATAGCCTTCGGCAACACCTTTCTGCATGCTGGCGATGCCAGTGGCGAGGCCAACGAACACCATGGCCGTGGCCAGCGCGACCCCTGCGACACCCCATGCCCGGTGGTGCTGCATCCGCCCGCTGGAGGCGAGCCAGGTCTGGCTTAGGAAGAACAGGGTCCAGGCCGAGAACACCAGACCGTGCAGGTGCAGGAGCGGCGAACCGGTGAAGGTTCCGGCCGGCAACTGCAGCCAATAGGTTTCCGCAAATCCGCTGAAGGCGATCAGCACGAACAGCGCCGCCATCCAGACATAGAAGGTCCCCATTGTCCGTCGTGGGGAATCGATCGCCGCCGCCGCCATGTGGTTGCCCTCCCGAGCACTGGTGGACGCCAGCATGCCCGCTACCGGCGAGCCGCGCCACCCTCGCAACGCCCCGCAAACCTAACGATAGGGGCGCTACATCGAACGGCCTGTCGTTGACGGCGGTCGGGAGTCCACGCCACCCGGAACCCTACGACCGCTTCGAGAAGCAGTTTCCCAACGTGAAGGTGGTCCGCGGAGTCCGCTTCGTTGAAAGCGGGGCCGCCGTCACCGCTGCTGGCGTGACCGCCGGCGTCGACCTTTCACGGCGCATCATCGAGCGGTTCTACGGCCGCGACATCGTCGAGCGGATCGCCCCAGCCCCGCCCGCCAATCCAGAACAAACATTGAACACGCCGCGAATCTAGTTTCTGCTGTCCGCATGCTGGACACAGTCACCCCGCCTCGCCCAACGCCGCCCCGAGCGCCCGCGTTGCCGCACCCCCCCGCGCGCGCCAGACCGCCCATGCCACCGTTAAATACGGTGATTTACGGTGATTTGGCCCTTCGAAGCTCCCGCCGACGCCTCGCGATCGGCCCAGGGGGGAGGGCGCTCTATCTCGCGCGGCTTACGCCCGCCTGGCGGCGCCGGCCAGCCTACGCCCCACCTTACGAAAAGCTCACGCACACGGTGCTAGTCGATTCCGCATAACACCATTACCTATGGCGTCGGGTCTTTCGGGGAGCAGAAATGATCGGTTTGATCGTTGTCGTCGTCATCATCGCCGTGGTCGGCATGATGCTGATCGGAATTTACAATCGCCTGGTGTCGTTGCGGCAGAACACCAACGAGGCCTTCGCCGATATCGACGTCCAGCTGAAACAGCGCCAGGACCTGATCCCCAACCTGGTGGAGACGGTGAAGGGCTATGCCTCGCATGAGCGCGGCACCTTGGACGAGGTCACCCAGGCCCGCGCCGCCGCCGCCTCGGCCACCGGGGTCGACGGCAAGATCGCCGCTGAGAACGCGTTGAGCGCCTCCCTTGGCCGGCTGATGGCGGTGGCGGAGGCCTATCCGGACCTCAAGGCCAACACCAACTTCCTCCAGCTACAGGGCGAGTTGTCGGACATCGAGAACAAGCTGGCCGCCGCGCGCCGCTTCTTCAACAATGCGGTGGGGGAATACAACAGCTCGATCCAGGCCTTCCCCGCGGTGGTGTTCGCCGGCGCCTTCGGCTTCCAGGCCAAGGAGTTCTTCGACCTGGGGGCGGACCGCGCCACGGCTAATGTGGCGCCGTCGGTGAAGTTCTAGAGAGCTACGGAGCGCGCGCATGCAGGCCGTCGGTCTGCAAACCTACGTCTGGAACAACAACCTCCGCTCGCTGTTCCTGCTGGTGGGGTTTCCGTTCCTGCTGATCGGCCTGATCTGCGGCCTGGAGATCGCCGCGGCTGTGGCTGGCCTGTTGCCGTCGCAGAGCGAGGGCTTCAGCCTGCTTGGGCTGATGGCCGCCTCGGCCCCCGTGGCCCTGAGCGTGGCGGGGATCTGGTTCGTGATCGCCTACCTGTTCAACCAGACGATCATCGACCTGGCGACAGGCTCGCGCGTGGTGGAGCGCAAGGACAATCCCGACCTCTACAACCTGCTGGAAAACCTCTGCATCTCGCGCGGCCTGAAGACCCCGACCCTGCGGATCATCGAGACCCAGGGCATGAACGCCTTCGCCAGCGGTATCCAGGAGGGGCGCTTTTCGGTCACCGTCACCCGTGGCCTGCTGGACAATCTGAACCGCGACGAGGTCGAGGCGGTGCTGGGCCATGAACTGACCCACATCATCAACCGCGATGTGCGGACCATGGTGGTGGCCTCGGTGTTCGCCGGCATCATCACCCTGATCTGCCAGATGATCTTCCGCGCCATCTACTGGGGCGCCGGATGGAGCGGGGGCGGGCGCAGCCGTGACAAGGGCGGCGACCTGGGCCTGTTCGTGATCCTGGCCATCGTCGTGGCCGCGATCGGCTATTTCCTGGCCATCGTCATCCAGATGGCCTTGTCGCGCAGCCGCGAATACGTCGCCGACGCCGGCTCCGTCGAGCTGACCAAGAACCCCGACGCGATGATCTCGGCCCTGATGAAGGTCTCGGGCCACGAGCATCTGGACGCGCCGCAGTCCATGCGCTCGATGTTCCTGGAGGACAACGAACAGGGCTTCCTCGGCCTGTTCGTCACCCACCCGCCGCTGGCCAAGCGCATCGCCGCCCTGCAGCAGTACGCCGGCGGCCGCATCGTCGAACACGCCGACCCGATCAGCGCCCCGCCGCCAGGCCCGACCCCGGTGGTCTCCGACGCCCCGCGCGGCCCCTGGGTCCGGCCGGACCCCGCGCCGGCGGACACCTCGATCGTGCAGGACGTGAAGAAGGGGCCGTGGAGCTAGGGGCTGTCTTCTCCTCACCCGCCAACGAGCGGGGGAGGGGAACCGTCGCGCTAGCAGCGCGATGGTGGAGGGGGCGCAAGGCCGCCTGCACGGAACTAACCCTCGAAAATTCCTGCTACCGCCGCCGCTTCCAGCAACCGATACGACCCCTCCGCCAGATCCGCCGGCAGGGCCAGGCCTCCGACCCGGTCCCGATGCAGGGCCTCCACGTGATTGCCCACCGCCGCGAACATCCGGCGCACCTGGTGATAGCGGCCCTCGGTAATGGTCAGCCGCGCCTGGGTCGGTGACAACACCTCCAGCGCCGCCGGCAACAGGGGCTTGTCCTCGCCCTCCAGCATCAGGGTCCCGGCGGCGAAGGCTTCGCCCTCGCCGCCTTCCAGCGGCCGCGCCAGGTCGGCGACATAGCGCTTGGCCAGCTTGGCCTTGGGCGAGATGATCCGGTGCAGCAGGCCGCCGTCGTCGGTCATCAGCAGTAGGCCCGAGGTCTCCTTGTCCAGCCGCCCGACGGTGGAAATCGCCGGGTCCCGCACCCGCCAGCGCGAGGGCAACAGGTCATAGACCAGCGGCCCGGACTCCTTGTGCGAACAGGTCACGCCCAGGGGCTTGTGCAGCAGCAGCACCAACCCCGGCGGCGGGTCCAGCGGCCGGCCGTCCACCCGCATCCGCCGCGCCAGGTCCGCCGTCACCGCGATCCGCTGATCGGCGTCCTTCAGTTCCACCCCGTCCAGGGTGATCGCCCCCAGCTTGGCCAGGGCGTGGATGTCCCGCCGCGAGCCATAGCCCATGTTGGCCAGCAGCCGGTCCAGCCGGGCGGTGGGGGGCTTGCTCACTTTTTCCGCGCCTCGAACACCTTGAAGCCGCCCTTGTCCGCCCGCGGCGTCACCGCCTTGAACAACTCGGTCAGCACCGCCTCATACGGCAGGTGGCGATTGGCCACCATCCACAGCACCCCGCCCTTGCCCAGCGCCGCGTGGGCGGCGCGGATGAAGGCCTGGCCAAGGGCCTTGTCCTCGGCGCCGCCGTCGTGGAACGGCGGGTTCATCACCACGAACTTCAGGTCCGCCAGGTCCGCCGTGCGCGCGTCGGCCCACTGGATGTCCGCCCTGGGGTCCGTCACATTGCGCCGCGCCGCTTCCACCGCCCGCCTGTCCACGTCGATCAAGCTCAGCCGCGTCACCTTGGGCGAGGCCAGCACCGCGCGGCCCAGCACCCCGATACCGCAGCCGAAGTCCGCGCCGGCCCCCGCCAGCGCCGGCAGGCCGGCCGTCAGCAGCGCGGTGCCCGGATCGATCCGGTCCCAGCTGAACACGCCAGGCTGGGTCCACAGGCCTTGGTCCTCCAGCAACCGAGGGGCGCCCGCCGCGATGGCCTCGTCTAACCCCGCGGGCGATGTCGGCCGCGCGACGACGCAGATGCGGTTGTGGTGCTTGGCCGTTTCCGCCACCGCGCAGCCGAACGCCTCCAGCTCCTTGCGCAGGCGCGAGCCGCCCTTGTCCTTCAGCGCCAGCACCGTCAGCCGCCCGCCGGGCTTCAACGCCCGCAGGGCCTGCGCCACCGCATATCGCCGCTCCGCCGTCCCCGGCGGGGCCAGCATCACCAGGCTCTGCGTCTCGGCGTCCGGCAGGGTCTCCAGCGCCACGGAGCCGGGAACCAGCGGGGAGACCTGCACGGCGCCCGCGGGCGAGGCGGCGAGGGCCGGGGAGGGGGCGCCGTAGACGGCGGTGTTTGCATTCGCGTTCATTCGCGCTCGTATAGCGGCGAACCGCTGCCGGTCTCCAGGCGTTTGAACCCAGACATTCCGGAGAAAACCTTCCATGGCCCCCCGACCCACCTGGCAGGGACACCTGCGCCTATCCCTCGTCAGCTGCCCCGTGGCCATGTACTCCGCCGCCCAGCGCAGCGGCGACGTGCACTTCAACATGCTGCACAAGACCACGCTCAACCGCATCCGCATGATCCCCACCGACCCCGAGACCGGACCGGTGGATCGCGACGACATCGTCAAGGGCTATGAGATCGAGAAGGACCGCTATGTGGTGGTCACCCAGGATGAGATCGACAACGTCCGCCTGGAAAGCACCCGCATCATCGATATCGACCGCTTCGTCGCCCAGGACGAGATCGATCGCCTCTACTGGGACGAACCGCACTACCTGGCCCCCGACGGCAAGACCGCGGCCGAGGCCTTCGTCGTCATCCGGGAGGCGATGACCAAGGCGGGGCGGATCGCCCTTGGTCGCGTCGTCATGCACCAGCGCGAACGCCTGCTGGCCCTGGAGCCCTATGAGGCCGGCATGATCGCCTGGACCCTGCGCGCCCACGCCGAGGTCCGCCAGCCGGACGAGGTCTTCGACACCATCCCCGACCTCAAGGCTGATCCGAGGATGGTCGAGATCGCCTCCAAGATCATCGAACAGAACGAAGGCCCGTTCGATCCCACCCAATTCACCGACCGTTACGAAGAAGCCCTGCGCAAGCTGGTGCGGGACAAGGAGAAGGGCGCCGGCCGAACGGTGAAGGCGCGGGAGCCGGAAGACACCAACGTCGTCGACCTGATGGAGGCCCTGCGCAAAAGCCTCGGCAAGCCAGCCAAGGCGCCCGCGCGCAAGCCCGCCGCGTCCAAACCCGGGCGAGGCAAGAAGGCGTCCTAACTCTTCGCCAGCCTGGCGATCGCCGGCGCCAGTGGCCACGCACCGTCGTCATAATCCTTCCAGGCCGGTGATTTGCCGATCAACGCTGGGACCGTGCGCACCGTGAAGCGCAGCGGGTCCAAGCCCTTGCGCACCTGTGACCACTCGAGCGGCATGGACACCGGCGCGCCGGGTCGGGCGCGGGGGGACAGGGGGGCCACGGCCGTCGCCATCCGGTCATTGCGCAGATAGTCCAGGAAAATCCGACCGTTGCGCTTGGCTTTTGTCATCTGGATCAGGAACTGGCCCGGCTGTTCCGCGGCTATCCGGGCGCAGACCTCGCGGGCGAAAGCCTTGGCCTGCGGCCAGTCCGGTCCACCCTTGGCAGGGACCTTCAGCGGCGTCACCACATGCAGCCCCTTGCCCCCGGTGGTCTTGCAGAAGGCCACCAGGCCCAGAGCCTCCACCCGCTCGCGCACCAGCTTGGCGGCGTCCACCACTGCGTCGAACGTCACGTCAGGGCCTGGGTCCAGGTCGAACACCAACCGTCCCGGCCGGTCCGGGTCATCCGGCGCGCAGTTCCAGGGGTGGAACTCCGCCGCCGAAATCTGCGCCGCGGCGATCAGGGCCTCCGGACGATCGATCTGCAGATAGGGTTGCCGGTCGCCGGGCGCCTCCACGAAGCTGAACAGGTTCGAGGCGCCCTTCATGGCGTGCCGTTGAAAGAACCGCTCTCCATCGATGCCGTCCGGAACGCGGATGATCGAACAGGGACGCCCCTTTATGTGAGGGATCATCCAGTCGGCAACGCTCTCAAGATAACTCGCCAGGTCCGCCTTGGTCACCGGAGCGCCATCGCCGCCGTCGGGCCACAACAGCTTGTCCGGATGCGAGATCGTCACGCCCATCACCGTCACCCTGCCTTTGGCGGAGGCCGTCACGGCCTTCGCCGCCACGACCTTCCCCGCCTTGGGCTCGGCCAACACGGCGCTGGCCGCCGGAGCGGGCGTCTCGGCCTCCACCTCCGCCGCCGGCTTGTCCTCCCGCAAACCCTTGAAGGCGGCTTGGCGGATCATGCCGTCGCCGGTGAAGCCGGCGTATTCGATCTCCGCCACCAACTCTGGTTTGACCCAGTGGGTTTCGACCCCGTCGGCGCCCAGCGAGGGCAGGCGTTCAGCGAAGGGCGAGCGATCCGCCGCGAGGGCCTTCAGACGCGGCAGCAGGCGATCCACCTTACCGGCGCCAAATCCCGTGCCGATCCGCCCCACGTGCACGAGCTTGCCGTCGCGATAGACCCCGCCGATCAGAGAGCGAAAGGCGCCGTGGGTGGTCGTCCAGCCGCCAATGACCACCTCGTGGCCTGCCCGGCACTTAGCCTTGGTCCAGCTATCGCTACGCCCGGAGCGATAGGGGGCGTCCAGCCGCTTGGAGACCACGCCCTCCAGGTCCATGCGACAGGCCGATAGCAGCACCGCCTCGCCGGCGGCCTCGAAGTGGTCGACGAAGCGGATGCGCTCGCCATTGCCGTCCTCAAGCAGCGCCTTCAGCCGCACCTTGCGCTGCGACAGGGGCAGGGCGCGCAGGTCTGTTCCTCCTTCGAACAAAAGGTCAAATGCGAAGAATATCAAACTGCTGTCGTCATGTTCTGACAGCGCGTCCTGCAGGGCTGCGAAGTCCGGCGCGCCCTTGGCGTTGAGGGCCACGACCTCGCCGTCCAGGATGGCGTCGGTCAGGCTCGCGCTTTCGCCGGCGATGACGGTGAACCGGTCGGTCCAGTCCAGCCCCGTTCGGGTCCGTAGGGCCGCCTTGCCGTCCTTGACGCGCAGCTGCATCCGATAGCCGTCAAACTTGATCTCATGCACCCAACCGTCGCCGCCCGGTGGGCGCTCCACCGCCTTGGTCAGTTGGGGATCGATGAACGTCGGCATGGTCGCCGCGCCGGTCGGCGTCACGGCCTTCGCCGCCGCCGCGGTGGAACCGGCGTTGGCGTGCGTGCGCCAGACCGCGTCGGGTTCCGCCGCCTTAGTCTTGCGAAGCATGAAGGGCCTGGGTCCCTTGCCCTTGCCCTCGGCGATATCGGCCATGCCGCGCCCCGACCCCACCGAGCGGTCTTCCGTCAGCAAGGCGTCATGGTCGCCCTCGCGCGCCGCGTCGTCACGGTGTTTGATCAGCAGCCAGTTGTCACGCTTCTCGCCGCCGCGCCGGCGCATCCGGGCCAGCACCCAACTACCGTGCAATCGGTCGCCCTCGAGCACGAACTTCAGGTCGCCCTTCGCCAGGGCCTTGTGAGGATCTTCACCGGGTTCAGGCGCCCAGTAGCCGCGATCCCAAAGCTGCACGACACCGCCGCCGTATTCGCCCTTGGGGATGGTGCCCTCGAAATCACCGTAGTCCAGCGGATGGTCCTCGACTTCCACGGCCAGGCGTTTGTCCTGGGGGTCCAACGATGGACCGCGCGTCACCGCCCACGACTTGAACACTCCGTCCAACTCCAGCCGCAGGTCGTAGTGCAGCCGCGTGGCCGCATGTTTCTGGATCACGAACCGCAATCGTTTCGAAGGGGCTACGGCGTCCTTACCGCTGGGCTCGGCGGTGCGGGTGAAGTCCCGTTTGGCGCGGTAGGATTTCAGGGCGGCGTTGGGGGAGGGGGAAGCCATCTTGGGCTAACCGACTTGCCTTGGCCCGGTTCCCGGATACAAGCCGGAGAGGAGAGATTGGCGATGCGGCTGTTCCATTTCAGTGACGACCCCGCCATCACCCACTTCGTCCCGCGCCCGGTGGCAATCCCCGCCCAGCGCCCGCCCGGCATGGACTGGCTGAACGGGCCGCTGGTCTGGGCGATCGATGACTGGCACGAGCCGATGTATCTGTTTCCGAGGGACTGTCCCCGCATCCTGCTCTGGCGCGCGCCCGGCACAAGCCCGGAAGACGAAAAGCGCTTCTTCGACGGCCGCGACTGTCGCATGATCGCCCATATCGAGTGGGCCTGGTACGAACGGCTCAACGCCGCCCGGATACATCGCTACGACCTGCCTGTTGCCCCGTTCGAGGACCTGAACGATGCGGGCATGTGGGTCAGCCGCACGCCGCTCGAGCCCTTGGCCATGGAGACGATCACCGACATGCCGGCGGCCCTGAAAGCGTCGAACGTCGAACTGCGAGTGATGGACAGCCTGTCGCCGCTGAAAGACGCGTGGGAAACATCGATCCACGTCAGCGGCATCCGCCTGCGCAACGCCGTGGGGTGGGACTGATGGACGAAATGCCACCGGATGTCGCCGCCGCCTTCGCCGCCTTTCCGCCGGCCATTCGCGAACGCCTGATGGCCGTCCGCCAGCTGATCTTCGAAACCGCCGCCGCGACCCCGGGTGTCGGCGCCCTCACCGAAACCCTGAAATGGGGAGAACCGGCCTACCTCACCACCGCCTCCAAAAGCGGCAGCACCATCCGGCTTGGCTGGAAGCCCGCCGCGCCGGGCCGATACGCGGTCTACGTCGACTGCAAGACGACCCTGGTGGAAACCTTCAGAACCCTGGCTGGCGACCAACTCACCTTCGAAGGCGCCCGCGCCATCCTCTTCGAGGCCGCCGCGCCGCCGCCCGGGATACTGTCCGCCTGCCTGGCGCGGGCCCTGACCTACCATCTGAGCAAACGGCGGCGGCTGGTCTCAAGCCGTCAGCACTGACTCGACGCCCCTGGGGGTCGTGATGGGGTCGGCGTGCCGGTGCACTAGGCTCCACCCGCCGTCGCGCCGCTCATAGACGGTGGTAACGCGGGCGCGCCCTTCGCCGAACTCGCCGCTAGGGCCGATTCTGGCTCGGATGTGTTCAACCTCCACGAAGCAGGCGATGTCGCCGCTGGCGTAAGTCGCCAGGCGCTCGACGCCCAACACCTCGCCGTCCCGATACTTCGACGCCGCGTTCGCCAGGTTCCGACCCACCGCCTCACGCCCGCAGCCGAAAGGCCCGAACGGGTTACCGAGGGAGATCTCCTCGCGTTGGGCGAACAGCCCCAGGTACACCGAGGGGTCGCCGTTCGCGATGGCGACCAGGGCGCGATGGGCCTCCGCCAGGGCCTCATCCAGGGTTTCGAAAGGTCCGGCCATTCGCTGCTCTCGTTGGGATGCGGGGACTGCTCAACGCGAGCGTTCGGGAAGTTCGAACCCGTGTGCCGAGGCCATCGTGATCGACGTCGCGCGAAATCTCAAATCGTGGCTACAGTTAGTGTCGACGCCGGCTAAAGGAGACACCTTCTGTCACTGTTGGAGATGGCACGTAGAAGGTAGCGCGGCGGTTCCCTTAAGACGCCGCCGCGCCCCTGAGTCTAGCTCAACGCCTGCTGGTGCAAGTGCTTCTGCATGAAGAAGCGCGGGAACATGGGTGCAGGTTGGAGATGAGGGCGGTTGCACCTTGGTCCTGATAAGCCGAACTAACTGGCGGCTACAACAATATTGCGCCTAAGGAAGATTATCGGAAATATTGGATATGGGTCTTGTTGGGCTCAGGCCCAGGTGGCCCAGACCGTCAGCACTCCAATCGCCTGGAAACCGCAGTCCAGGGACGCCTCAAGCGCCACGCCCGTTTCGTAGCCCACCAGCGCCTTGTCCGGAAACATCGCCTGGGCGATGGCGGCGGCTTCCGCGTGGCCGCCGAAGATGTTGCTCAGCCCCACAACGCTGTCCGTTGGCGACATCACGCAGCCCGCCGCCAGATCGTCGCCCCGCCAGCCGGCCATGATCCCGACGCCTGGATTGCCCATCAGCGCCGGTGCGAAAATGCCGGTGTCGTCTGGGTCGTCGTTGCTCCAGGCTGTTTCCCAGGCCGCAAGGTCGTCGGCGGTTTCCACCAGGCGCCAATCCAGGGTCGGTCGCGGCGTCTGGTTTTGCGGCGGTCGGTGAATCCACTCGGCCTCGATCAGGCGGCCATAGCCCGCGCCGCCAAGGTCCAGGCAATTGAAACTGTCCTTGACGGAGGCGCCGCCAGGAGGCCCCTCCACCGCCAGCCGCGTTAACCATTCCGTCTGCTGCGCGGGATCGGCATTGGGATCGATGGTCACGGCGCAGGGATAGTATTTCGGCGGCGTCCCGCGGCACATGGCCATGCCGAACCCCCGCTGGGCCTCCAGGCCGTGCGCCTGCCACATGGCCAGGCACCAGGCGGCGTTGTTGATGGCGGCCAGACGCCAGATCGCGGAAACCGGCGCGGTCACGGGACCGGCAGCTTCAGCTCGCCCTGGGCGATGCGCCGCAAGGTGTCCAGGAACAGTCCCGGCTCGGCGGCCATGACGCGGGCCTCAATGGCTTCAGCGGTGTCATTGGCCAAAACCGGGACCCGGACCTGAGCTACCGGCGGTCCGTGATCATATTCCTCGTCCACCACATGCACCGTGGCGCCGGTTTCAGCGACCCCGGCCGCCAAGACTGCCTCGTGAACGCGACGGCCGTACATCCCCTGCCCGCCAAACGCCGGCAGCAGGGCCGGATGGACATTGAGGACCCGGCCACGGTAGGCTGCCAGGGTGCGCGGCCCAAGCTTGCGCAGATAGCCGGACAGCACCACCAACTCGACGCCGCCGCCGCGCAACGCCGCGGCCAGCGCCGTATCGGCGACGTCGGGATCCTTGATCGTGGGAATGCAGAGGTTGGCGACGCCCTGCTCCGCCGCGAAGGCAAGAGCCCTGGACTCCCGCCGGTTGCTGACCACCAGGGCCGGCTCGGCGTCCAGCCGCCCCTCGCGACAGGCGGCGACGATGGCGCGCATGCTGGACCCATTGTTGGACGCGATAAAGCCCAGGCGCATCAGGCGGCTTCAATCATGGACGGGGGCAGCGGAAGGCGCAGGCTCATGCCGTCGAAGGCCGGCTCGACGCCCTCGGGCAGGCGCCGGGACAGCTCTTCATAGTCCAGGTCGATGTGCATGTTGGTCAGGATCGCGCGCCTCGGCTTCACGCGCTCGATCCAGGCCAGGGCCTTGTCCACGTGCGCGTGAGTGGGATGCGGCGTGTAGCGCAGGGCGTCGACAATCCAAAGGTCCAGGTCCGCAAGGGCGTCGAACGACGTCTCCGGCAAGTCCACGACATCGCTGGAATAGGCAATATTGCCAAAGCGATAGCCCAGGGACCTCACGTCGTGGCCGTGATCCTGGTCGAAGGTCGTCACCGGGATGTCGCCGCCCGGGCCGCCAACGCGCCAGGTCTCACCAAAGGGCGGCGCCTCCATCAGGTCGGCGATGGCCGGGTACATGCCCTCCCCCTCGAAGATGTAGCCGAACCGGCGCAGCATGGTGGAGCGGGTGGCCGCGTCCATCCAGCAGGGAACGCGGCGGCGCTGGACCATGGCGAAGGCGCGGATGTCATCGATACCGTGGCTCTGGTCGGCGTGGTCGTGGGTGAGCAGCAGGGCGTCCAGGCGTTTCACCCGCGCCGCCGCGGTCTGCAGGCGGAATTCGGGGGAGGCGTCGACGATGACGGTGGTGTCACCCCCCTCCCCGCCCAGCCGCCGCACCAGCAGCGAGCATCGTGTGCGCCAGTTGCGGGGATTGTCTGGGTCACAGGCGCCGAATGCGCCGTCGGCCCGTGGCACGCCGCCCGACGAACCGCACCCCAGGATGACCACTTCCAACTCGCCGGTCATGGTCTTGGGATCCGGTCGAACACGGCGAAGAAGGCGTCCTCCGTGCGTTGCTCGGTTTCCGCCAGCCCCCAGCCGCGGATCTCCGCCAGTTTCGCCAGGATATGCGGCAGGTAGGCCGGCTCGTTGCGCCGTCCGCGCATGGGCGCCGGCGCCAGGTAGGGACAGTCGGTTTCCAGGATGATCCGATCGGCGGGCATATCCCGGATCACCGCACGAACATCCTCGGCCGCCTTGAAGGTGGCGATGCCGGAAACGGAGAACCACGCCCCCAGCGTCGCCGCTCGCCGAGCCAGCTCCGCTCCGGAGGTGTAGCAGTGCATGAGGATCTTGAACGGGGCGGCGGCGTGTTCCTCTTCGAGGATATCCGCCATCACCAAATCGGCCTCGCGGGTGTGCACCACCAGGGGCAGGCCGGTGTGCCGCGCGGCCCGGATATGGGCGCGAAACACGGCCGCCTGGATATCGCGCGGCGACAGGTCGTAGTGGAAGTCCAGCCCCGTTTCGCCTATGCCCACCACCTTGGGCCGGGCGGCGAGGTCGCATAAGCTATCCGCTGTAAGCGACGGGTTTTCCTTGGCTTCATGGGGGTGCGTACCGACCGTGCACCAGATATCGTCGTGGTCAACGGCAATGGCGTGCACGTCCTCGAAGGACGAGACCTTGTCGCAGATGGTGACCATCAGCGCCACGCCGGCGGCGCGGGCGCGGGCGATCACCTCGCCCTGATCCTGCGCAAACTGCGGAGCGTGCAGGTTCACGTGGCTGTCGATCAGCATCTTGAAGCTGTCTCGCTCTTGGTCCGACGTCAGGCGATGGCGCGAAGGCGCGCGAGCGCGGTGAAGAAGCTGTCCGCCCGATCGAGGTTCAGGGCCTCGGCCTCACGCGGCATCAGCGTCAGCATCTCGTGGGCTTCGGCCCAACGGTCAAGGGCGCCGGCGCCGCCATCCTGGGAAATCGACGGGCGTGATGTGGCCTCGTGGGTGGCCATGGCGTGAACCTGGTCGGCCAGGCGGTCGAACAACATGTCGAACCGCGCCGCGCCCTCCGCCCCGCGGAACTTTTCGGCGATCAGCAGGGCGGCGGAGTCGTTCACTCGTGGCAGGTCGCGTAGCAGATCCCTGGCCTGATCATCCACCTCCAGCGCCCCAGCCCGCGCCAATCGCCACGCCCGGCCCGGCGCGCCCCGCGCCATGGCGACCAGGCGCCGGGCGTCCTCGGTGGAGACGTTCGACCGTTCAACCACCCAGGCGATGGCTTCATCCTCAGGCGGTGTCTCGAACCGCAGCCGCCGACAGCGCGAACGGATCGTCGCCAGCAAACCGCCGGGCGAATGGGTCACCAGCAGCAGCACGCCCCGCGACGGCGGCTCCTCCAGGGTCTTGAGCACGGCGTTGGCGGCGTTGATATTCAGGTCGTCGGCCGTGTCGATGATCGCGACACGGTAGGGCGCCGAGGCCGGGGACTTGGAGAAGAATTCCGGCAAGGCCCTCGCCTCGTCGACGGGAATGGATTTGCGCGGCTTGCCGTCCTCGGCCTCCCTCTGCAGCACCATCAGATCCGGATGGCTGCGGGCCATGACCTGGCGCGACACGTGATCGTCCGGCGAGGCCCCCAGTGGCCCACGCGATGGATCCGGCGCCGCGCCCAGCAACCGCCGAGCGGCGCGATAGGCGAAGGTGGCCTTGCCGGAACCCTCTGGCCCGGCGAGTAGCCAGGCATGATGCAGCCTGCCTCGATCAAGGGCGTGGACAAAGGCTTCCTCGGCCGCAACCTGGCCGTCCAGGTCGAAGACGTCGCGCGGGTGTGGAATCTCCTCGCTCATCCCAGGCGGGCCTTGAGCGTTTGCCAGATCGCACTCGCCACGTCGTCAACTGTCCCACCGCCGTCCAGCACCGCGCAGCGCTTTGGCTCGGCCTTGGCGATAGCCAGAAATCCCTCCCGCAGGCGTTGATGGAAGTTCACGCCCTTGGCTTCGAACCGGGTCTCGGTGTTGCTGTCGCGCGCCGCCGCCCTGGCAAGGCCAGCCTCCACCGGCAGATCCAGGATCAGGGTCAGGTCCGGCCGCGTGCGGCCCAGCACCTGGGTTTCCAACACCGCGATCAGTTCCGCCGGCGCGCCGCCGCCCGCGCCTTGATAGGCGCGCGTCGAGTCCGCGAAACGATCACAGATTACCCAGTCGCCCCGCGCCAGGGCTGGTTCAATGATCCGCTCGATATGGTCGCGTCGCGCCGCGTACATCAGCAGGGTTTCGGTGAGCGGCGACCATCGGTCCGGATCGCCCGTCACCAGCAGGGCGCGGACTGCCTCTCCGCCTGGTGAACCACCGGGCTCGCGGGTGGCGACCACGACGCGGCCCTCGCCCGTCAACCGCTCCGTAAGCAGGCGCACCTGGCTCGACTTGCCAGCCCCCTCCCCGCCTTCGAATGTGATGAACCGCCCACGCACCATTGGCCGCACATTGGACGCTTCGGCGTCTTTGTCCAGACGCAGTCAACCGCATCGGCGGCGCCGTTCACGCGGCCGCCGAGAGAGCAATCCCTAGAACCCTTCAAGGACTCGGGCGCCAGGAAAGCCGGCCGCCGCGACACGGTCCAAGGCCCGTCCAACGCCGCCGGTGTCGAAGCAGCGCACCGTGACGCGGTAGATCACGCCGCCATCGCCCGGGATGGTGTCGATGCTGGTTTCACCCTGTCCGCCCAGCCGCGCGGCGGCTCGTTCGGCGTTGCTCCGATCAGAGAAAGCCGCCGCCTGGATGCGGATCGCCGGCCCCCACGCCGCCGAAGGCTGGTAGGACGTCATATGTTCCACCGATCGGGGCGACGGCGTTGGGCTCCGGTCAGCATAGGCCCGAGGGGCTGTTGGCGGCCTGGTGGCGGCGTAGCGGACACCATCCTCGGGCCGCGCCAAGGGGGCCGGGCCGACATAGCGCACCCGCACCTTCGCCGTGCCCTTGTCGTAGAAACCTAGCTGCTTGGCCGCCTCGCGCGACAGGTCGATCACTCGCCCGCCGACGAACGGCCCGCGGTCGTTGATCCGGACCTCTAGGCGTCGCCCATTCTCCAGATTGGTCACCTCGACAATGCACGGCAGCGGCAGCGTCTTGTGCGCGCCGGAGGGGGCGTCCATGTCGAAGAGTTCGCCATCGGCGGTGCGGCGATTGTGGAACTGCGCGCCATACCAGGACGCCAGGCCCACCGCCTCATAGTTCGGGTCATCATGCGGGGCATACCAGATGCCGTTGACCTGATACGGCCGCATGGTTCCCGGAACACCGCCGTCCGCGTGCGCGCTGGGGCGCGGGGTTACCGAGCTGGCGTGGATCGAGGGTGATGGCCCCGGGGAGGTCGCGCAGGCGGCCAGGCTGGCGCTGGCCAGCGCCACCGCCGTCAGGCCGCGCCAGGATCGCGCCCGGGCAGGCGCCACGGGCGGGATGCCGTCGTCAAGCCAGATGTCCGCCATTGTTCCCGCGCTCGATCCGTATTGCTTCGGCGCATGGTGAAGGAAAGGTTCTTAAGCGGGGTTAAGACTTTACGCCGATCCGGCGGCTTCCTGACGCGCGCCTAACGCGGCAAGGTAGTAATCGACATAGGCATTGATATCGCAGACCAGTGAAGCTCCGAAGCGCGGGTTGATCTCGAAAATCTGGGGCGTCCCGTCCACGAGTTTGTAGTCGATACAGGCCGTCCCTTCATATTCCAGAGCTTCCAAAATGCCGGCAAACAGCCGCAAGGGCTGGCAACCGCGCTGGAATGTCATACCCAGGGGCGGTTCGAACGCGCCGAGCACGCCATCGGGCCGCGCCAGCCGGTAAGTGGACGTCGCGGCGTACCAGATGCGACCGCGATCTCGCAGGATATGCCCAGCGTACTCGATCTCTCCGGGGACCAGCTCTTGGGCGAACCAGTCAGGATCGCTCATGTCCAACCCGGCCTCGTCGGCCGGCGAGCGGATCACTCGCGCCTGCCTGCCCCAGTACCCGTGGCGGCGCTTCCAGATGTAGGGATAGGGAGCACCGGGTTGGCGCAACGGCGGCGTCAGGTCGGCGAAGCCTTGGTCGATCAGGAATTGATTGAGTGCCTGCTTGTCGGTGCAGAGGGCCGCGGCCCGCGGCGAGGGATGCAGTGACACGTTACGGCCGGCCTGACGCCAATTCTCCAAGATGTTGGAGTGTTGGCCCTTCAGCGGGAGCACGGCGCCGGCGGCGGGCGGAACGTCGCCAAGTTCGGCGAACGTGGCGGTGAAGCGGCTGTAGTCAAGGCCGGCCTCTATCTTCGCTTCCAGATCGGGGTGGGCGCCGAACAGTAGCGGCATCAAACTGCGACTTGATAACGGGTGTTCGTTCATTGTTCAGCGGACTGCGCGATCATGGCTGTGGTATCGGGGCCGCCTTCGCGGGTGACAATTCTGACGCCTCCGGGGCCGGAGTCCAAGCGTCCATAGGGCGCAGCCTCACGACCTTGTCGAAACCAACCTAGTCCAGACATCACGGAGTCAAACCCTCCGCGGTCCGCTGCCATGCCGGTAGGGCGCCGCTGTTGCCTGCTCACCAAAAGCTAACGGCCGGCCCTGTTAGGGGCCGGCCGCGTTGCTTGAACACCGTCGTTCAGACTGGCTTGGCTACCACTGGTAGCGGACGCCGAGGGTAACGGAGGTGTCCTGGTAGCGGGTCTTCCACTTGATGCCGGTGTTGACGAAGGCGGAGAGGTTGTTGCCGACGGCGAAGAGGTTG
>JBBROW010000017.1:0-74604 GCA_038228945.1 Caulobacterales bacterium | reverse complement strand
GGGGGAAGAAGTCCTGACCCGGCTTGGCGGACTTGGCGTAGACCGCGGTGGCCAGCACCATGGTCTCGCCGTAGGTGGCCAGGACCGAACCATCGGCCTGGCGGGCCATGCGGCCGGTTTCGAGGGTCAGCTTGCGGCCGCCCCACTCGATGGACTTACGTTTGATATCGAACATTTGGTTTTGCTTTCTCTCGTATCCCAAAGGCCCATTCCTTCGGGGGCGGACAGGGGCGGTCTGGCTTTTGAGGGCGGTTCCGGAGGTCCTCTCCTGCGACAGGCGGATGAGGACTGCTCTTGAGCCCTCGACGGTACGTGTGGCCACATGGCCTTTCATCCGCGCCGCCGGCCTGTCACGGCGGGGGCGGAGGTCTTCTTCTATCCGCTTAATTGCACAAAACGCAGGATGACGCATGCGCAACGGGCGCGAGGCCTGCCACGATGCGTCGAAATCCTGCGTTCACGCGACTGGAGCGGGGGATCTAGCGACGCAGACCCAGGGTGCCGATCAGGGCCGTGTAACGGCCTTCATCGGACTTCTTCAGGTGGTCCAGAAGGGACCGGCGCTGAGAGACCATTTGCAACAGGCCCCGGCGCGAGTGGTTGTCCTTCTTGTGCATCTTGAAGTGCTCGGTGAGGTTGGCGATGCGTTCCGAAAGGATCGCGACCTGGACCTCGGCGGACCCGGTATCGCCGGCGGACCGGGCGTGGGTCTCAATCAGTTCGTGCTTACGCTGCGGCGTAATCGACATCGGACAAGTCTCCGCTCAGGTGAGATTGAAGACCCGCGTGGGATTGAGCCGACCCGCGCGCATCTCGCACAGGGCGACGATCTTGCCTCCGTGCGTGGCCGAAACGATGCGGGAAGCGGCAAGCCGCGCCTTCAGCGATTCAACCTGGCGGGGGAGGAGAACGATCGGTCGTCCCTGCGTCAGTCTGAAGGCGTCTTCATCGGTCAGGGCCAGGGCCGGGATGTCGTCCAGCGCGGTCTCAACCGGAAGCAATGCCTCCAGAGGCGCGCCCGTATGGCACAAGTCCTCCAGCGATTCCAGCGTAATCGCCCGATCCTCGGTGAAGGCGCCCACGCGCAAACGTCGCAGGGCCGACACGTGGCCGCACGCCCCCAGGATCTCCGCGATGTCGCGAACCATGGCCCGGACGTAGGTTCCCTTGCCGCAGTCAATCTCGATCTCGACATGATCGGCGTCCGGCGCGGCGGTGACGCGGGCGGCATGGATCATCACCTTGCGGGAGGCGAGCTCGAACTCGACCCCCTCCCGCGCCAAGTCATAGGCGCGTTCGCCGTCCACCTTGATGGCCGAGAAATTGGGCGGGACCTGGTCGATCTCGCCGACGAACCTGGGCAGCACCGCTTCCACCTCGGCGAGGGTCGGGCGCACGTCGGAGGTCGCCGTCACCGCGCCCTCGCGGTCGAAGCTGGCGGTGGTGTGGCCCCAGGCGATGCTGAAGCGATAGGTTTTGTCCGCATCCATCAGGAACGGAACGGTCTTGGTGGCCTCGCCCAGGGCGATGGGCAGAATGCCCGTGGCCAAGGGATCCAGGGTGCCGGCGTGGCCGGCCTTCTGGGCGTTGAAGGCGCGGCGCACGCGGCCGACGGCGGTGGTCGAGGTCAGGTCCAGCGGCTTGTCGAGGCAGATCCAGCCGGAGACCGCGTCACCCTTCTTGCGGCGGGCCATCAGGCCTCGCCCGGTTCGTCGTCGAGGTCTTGATCCTCGTGCTCGACGTCACGGCGGACGCGGGGATCGTCCAGCAGACGGTTCATGGCCGTGGCGGCGTCGAAGCTCTGGTCGTGGATGAACTTCAGGTCCGGGGTGAACTTCATGTCGATGAGGTGGCCCAGCCGGCCGCGCAGCAGTCTGGTGACGCCGTTCAGCCCGGCCACGGTCTCGGCGGCATGGGCGCCCCCCAGGGGTTCGACGAAGACGATGGCGTGCCTGAGATCCGGGCTCACCCGCACTTCGGAGACCGTGACCGAGGCGCCGTTGAGGGCGTCGATCGTCTCATCGCGCAGGATTTCCACCAGGGCGTGGCGCACCAGCTCGCCAGCGCGCAACTGGCGCTGGCTCGGGCCGGTGGCGGCCGGCTTGCGTTTTTCAGTGTAGGGGCGGCGGGGCATGGTCTTCATCTTCAAGGCCCGGCCGGCGGATCGAACGGCGGCGCGGGAAAGCGGCGGCTTCTAGTCTCGCGCGCTTGCCTTGGCAAGCGGCCAGAACCTCGGCCTCAGCCTCCGCCGTGCAGCCGCGCGTCCAGCTTCAACCCCGCCGGGACGGTGTCGAGAACCGGCATGGTGGGCATGCCGGCGGCGTTCAGCAGTTCGCCGGTCCAGTGGTTGCACAGGTGGATCAGGCTGAAGGGTGAGGTCGCGGCGAAGAAGCGGCTGTCGGCTTCAGGGGGGGCGGTGACGGGGATCGGCGCGCCGGACTTGTCGTTGGCCAGGCTGGCGTCGATGCGCTGGACGATCTGCTTGAGGCTGGTCGGGGATATCCGCACCGCCATCACACCATTGGCGTAGAGGTGGTCAGGCGAGGCGGCCAGGCCGTCAAACCGCAGGACCGCGGGATTGCCCGGCATGAACAGGGCGCGCAGGCCATCGGCGAGGCGGCCAGCGATTGGCCCCTGCTCGATGAAGAAGCGCCGGTCGCCGTAGCCCACCAGCATCCATGGCTTCGCCGACGTCAGGGCGGCGGCGCGGCCGGACACCGAACCGGCGAGGGCCGAGGACGGCAGCGCCATATCGGTGTGGAAGCCGTTGTCCACCAGATAGACGGTGACCGCCGTGGCTTGGTTCGGCGGATAGAGCCTGGCGTCCCCTTCCCGCGCCGTCGCCAGGATGGTCAGGATCGTGGCCAGGACGGCCATGCCCGCTACACGCGAAAGCCTGGGGCGCGGTAGACGATGTGCGGTCTTCAATGGCCTCTCCCCGAAAGGCCGCTCCCGGCCAAGCTGGCGGATGTTGATCAAAAAACCGACCGCTGCCAGGGGAAAATCACGCCAGAGGCGGTGCTTGTTTTTGGGCTATCGCCGGTCACTGAAATAATGCAAACACACCCAGTGCGGGTGCACGATTGCTTGTGACCACCAAGTGCTTGAGTAGGATGGGGATGAAGGCAACCGCCCAGCCGCGAGTGACCTCGACCGACGAGACGGGCGAGTTTCCCTTCGCTCCGAACGACTATGTATTGCACCTGCTGGCCGCGATCGTGATGTACCGCGACGCCTCCCTGGACCTTGAGCTGAAGCCTCTGGGCCTGAGTATCGGCCGCTTCCGCGCGCTGTCCATCCTGGTGCGCTGCGGTCCCTGCACCATGACCGAGATGTCGGCGTACAGCGCCACGGACCGCACCACACTAACGCGGGTGGCCGACCATCTAGTGGCCGAAGGCTTGGTCAAGCGCATTGGCGCCGCCCAAGATCGCCGGCGCGTTCTGTTGGAACTTACCGAGGCCGGGCACACCCGCCACGCAGAGGCGTTCGCCGTGATCGCCGACTGCAACCGCCGCATCGCCGCCGGCACGCCCGAGACGGCGCTGCGCTCGACCATCCGCATGCTGACTGCGATCATCGGCAACCAGACCAATAGCGAGGCGACGCGGGCCAGCCTGCTACGCTTCGAGCGGGTCTAGTCTGCCAGGATGGACGGCATGACACCCCCCGCACCTTACAAGCCCGACCCGAGGGGAGAGTTCCCGCAGACCCCAGTGGACTTCGCAATGCACCTGTGCTCGTCCATGGCGCTGATGCGGGAAACCGCTCTGGACCACGGGCTTAAGCCCATGGGGCTGTCCATCAGCCGCTATCGAGTGCTGGGGGTTCTGGTCTGGTTTGGCAGTTGCCGGATGACCGACGTGGCCAATCTAACCGCCATGGACCGCACTAGCCTGACCCGCATCGCCGATCACCTCGTCCGCTCCGGCTTGGTCCAGCGCACGGCCAACGCCAAGGATCGCCGGCAGGTCTATCTGGACATCACCGAGGCGGGGCGCGAGGCCTATCGCGCCGCCCTGTCGGTGGTGCTGGCGTACAACGCCAAGATCTTGGACGGCATACCCGAGAGCATCCAGCGCGAGGCTGCGCGCACCCTGAAGATCATGGCCGCCAACCTGGCGCCCAACGCCGCAGCCCGTGACGGCATCATCCACTATGCCACCGCCTCCAGCGGCGCCGTGGGCGTCGAGGGCTAAAGCCTATTTCCAGATCGGCTTGCCGGCGCCGGGCAGGCCCATGGCCGCCCACTTGTCGCTGACCGCGCGCACCACATCTTCGTCCATGCGGATCTCCACCCCCCACTCCCGCTTGGTCTCGGGTGGCCATTTGTTGGTGGCGTCCAGGCCGATCTTCGAGCCCAGGCCGCTCTCCGGCGAGGCGAAGTCCAGATAGTCGATGGGGGTGTTCTCGATCAGGGTGATATCGCGGGCCGGGTCCATACGCGTGGACAGAGCCCACATGACGTCCTTCCAGTCGCGGGCGTCGATGTCGTCGTCCACGACGATCACCCACTTGGTGTACATGAACTGCCGCAGATAACTCCAGACCCCCATCATCACGCGCTTGGCGTGGCCGGGGTAGGCCTTCTTCATCGACACCACGGCGATGCGGTAGCTGCAGCCCTCGGGGGGCAGCCAGAAGTCAGTGATCTCCGGGAACTGCTGGCGCAACAGGGGGATGAACACCTCGTTCAGCGCCTCGCCCAGCACCGAGGGCTCGTCCGGGGGGCGGCCGGTGTGGGTGGTGAGGTAGATGGGGTTCTTGCGCATGGTGATGGCGGTGATCTGGAAGATCGGGAACTTCTCCACCGAATTGTAGTAGCCGGTGTGATCGCCGTAGGGGCCTTCGTCCTCGTAGTCGTCCAGCAACACCTGACCCTCGAGGACGATCTCGGCTTCGGACGGGACCAGCAGGGGTTGGGTCTTGGCCTTGACCAGTTCGACCTTGGCGCCGCGCAGAAGGCCGGCGAACTGGTACTCCGACAGGGTGTCGGGCACGGGGGTCACCGCCGCCAATATGGTGCCCGGGTCGGCGCCGATGACGGCGCAGGCCGGCAGGGGCTCGCGCTTGCCCGCCGCCTTCCAGCGGCGATGGTGCTGCGCGCCGCCGCGGTGGGCCAGCCAGCGCATGATGGTGCGGTCCTTGCCCACCACCTGCATTCGGTAGATGCCGAGGTTGAAGTCGTCGCTGCGATCGGCGCTGGGGCCTTTGGTCACCACCAGGGGCCAGGTGATCAGGGGCGCGGGCTCCCCCGGCCAGCAGGTCTGGATCGGAAGTTTCGACAGGTCGATATCGTCGCCGGTGAGCACGATTTCCTGCACCGGGGCGGTCTTCACCGTCTTGGGTCGCATGCCCATCACGGTGCGGGCCAGCGGCAGCATGTTCAGGGCGTCCTTCATGCCGCGCGGCGGCTCCGGCGCGCGCAGAAAGGCCAGCAGTTCGCCCACCGAGCGCAGGTCGGCGGCCGTGGCGCGGCTCTCCTCCCCTAGGGTGACACCCATGGCCACCCGTTTCACGGTGCCAAACAGGTTCACCAGGCAGGGCATGGGCGAGGGCTGACCATCAGCGCGAATGGGGTTTTCGAACAGCACCGCCGGTCCGCCCTGGGCCAGCAGTCGGGTGCAGATCTCGGTCATCTCCAACACCGTTGACACCGGTGTCTTAACCCGCACCAGCTCGCCGGCGGCTTCCAGTTGGGCGATGAAGTCGCGCAGGCTGCGATAGGCCATGGTGTCTCCGGCGTTGCGGCCAGAAGCTAGGGTTTGGGGGCGGCGAAGTCCAACCCTTCCCCGTAGCGCCCTGCCTGCCTTAGAATGCCGCCATGGCCCAGATCGACCTCGACGACCTTCCGCCCCGCATCGCCCAGGTGCTGTCCAAGCTGGCGGCGGGCGAGGAGCTTGTGCTGGTGCAGGGCGGCGGGCTGGTGGCCCGCCTGACGGTGGCGGAGCAGGCTCCGGCGCCCGGCGAGGCCCTGGACGACCTGCCCGACAACGAGCGGGTCGCCGAGGTCATGAGCCAGTTCAACGCCATGATCCACGACGAATTCTAGGAAGCCAGCGCGCCGGCGCGGGCCGCCTCCCACTCCCGGACCGCCTTCTTCGGCGCCAACTTGCGCCAGCGCCGCTCGAGGAAGGCGCGGAAAGAACCCGGGTGCAGGGTCTCCATGCGGGCGAGGACGGCGGGATAGTCCTTGTAGTGGGCGGTGAAGTGGAAGGTGGCCGGCTCGGCCTCCATCAGCATCTCCCGCTCGTCGCGGGAAACCTCCATCAGCACCAGGCTGGCGTCCTCCTTGCGCAGGCGAGTGAAGAACTTCTTGTTCACCAGGAAGGCGGGCTGGCCATAGGAGGCGCCCTCCTCCACGCCCGGAAAGCTGAGCGCGATCTGACGCATCTCGTCCAGGATCATTGGGGGCCTCCCTCAATAGGCCAGCGCTATGCCGTCCTTGCGCATCTCCGTGGCGGCGGCGTAACGGCCGGGCCAGCGCTGGATGCATTGGTAGCCCCCCAGTGAGCCATCGGACGCCCCGAACGTCCAGCCCAGGGCTGCCAGGCCCGCGCGGGTCGCCTCCGGCACGCCGCTTTCCAGCCGCACCAGGCCGTTGCCCCTGGCGGCCTCGCCGGTGGGTTCGGTGGAGCCCTCGTGGCGCCAGCGGGGGGAATCCCCGGCGGCGGTGATGTCCAGGCCGTGGTCGACCAGGTTCTGGATGATCTGGGCCTGGCCCTGGGGCTGCATGTCCCCGCCCATGACCCCGAACGCCAGCCAGGGCTGGTCGCCGACAGTGGCGAAGCCGGGGATGATGGTCTGGAAGGGCCGCTTGCCGGGCGCATAGACATTGGGGTGGCCGTCCGCGAGATTGAACAGTTCGCCCCGGTTCTGCAGCATGAAGCCCAGGCCGTCCGGCGCCAGGCCCGAGCCCATCATCCGGAAATTGGACTGGATCAGCGAGACCATCATGCCGTCGGCGTCGGCGGCGCAGAGATAGGTGGTGTCGCCCTGGCGGGGCGCCTCGCCAGGATAGGCGGGGCTGAGGATCGCGTCCGGCCGGATCAGGCTAGCCCGCTGGGCCGCGTATTCCTTGGAAATCAGCCAGTCGATGGGCAGGTCGGCGAAGTGGGGATCGGCGAAGTAGCGGGCGCGATCCTCGAACGCCAGGCGCTTGGCCTCGATCTGGTGATGCAGGGAGGTCGTGGTCTGGAACCCCATCCCGGCCATGTCGAAGTTTTCCAGGATGTTCAGTATCTGCAGGGTCGAGAGCCCCTGGCTGTTGGGCGGGATCGCCCAGACATCGACGCCGCGATAGTTGGCGGAGCGTGGCTCGACCCACTCGCTCTGGTGCGCCGCCAGGTCGGAGGCCGAGAGCCAGCCGCCGATGCGCGCCGACTAGGCGCCGATGGTCTGAGCGATCTCGCCCTCATAGAAGGCCCTGCCACCGCCCTGGGCGATCAGGCTGAGCGTGCGGGCCAGGGCCGGGTTGGCGAACACCTCGCCTTCCGCCGGGGTGCGGCCGGTGGGCGCCCAGACCTTCAGGAAGTTCTCCGTCTCCTCGATGCCGGACTGCGGACGAGTGAACAGGCGCTGGGAGAGGCGCAGATAATAGGCCACCGTCTGGGCGACAGGGACGCCGGCCTGGGCCAGGGCGATGGTCGGCGCGAACAACTCGGCCCAGGGCAGCTTGCCGTAGCGCTCGTGCAGCACCCGCCAGGCGTCCACCGCGCCGGGGACCGAGACGCTGACCGCGCCATGGCTGGCGATCAGGCCATTACGCGCGCGGCGGCGCTGTTCCTCCAGGGTCAGGCCGGCGGGGGATCGCCCGGACCCGTTCAGGCCGATGACCTTGCCAACCTTGGGGTCCCACAGCAGGGCGAAGGCGTCACCGCCAACGCCGCAGGCGATGGGCTCGAGGAATCCCAGGGCCACATTGGCGGCGATGGCCGCATCCACCGCCGAGCCGCCGGCGCGCAGGATGTCGATGGCGATGAGCGTGGCCGTCGGGTGGGCGGTGGCCACCGCCCCCTTGGTTCCCCAGGCCGTGGAGCGCGACGCCCAGCTGGCCCCGTCGATCCGGTCGCCGCCCCGCAGGTCGGCGCGGTCCAGTTCGGTGCGGGCAGCCCCCTCCGCGACGCCGACGGGGACGGGCTCGAACAGGCGGCGTTGGCGCATGGAAACTCCTTGGATCAGCGCCGCGACCATAGGGCGCCGGACCTAGAGCACGATGCGTTTTGTCGGACTCGACAAAGCGCTGAATCGTGCTCGCCAACTAAAGAACCGAGCCTGTTTTTCCGTTTTGATAGCTCTATCAAAACGCGACAGGCTCTAGTCGGCGAAGGTCCAGACGCGGGTCCGTTTCACTTCCTGGTCTTCCAGTTCCCGGGTGGTCGGCACCTGGTATTCAGCGAGCAGCTTCAGCCCGGTCTTGGGGAAATAGGTGCGTCCCGGATCGCCGATCACCGCCGTACCCCCCGCGTCCCGCGCCGCCGCCAGCCAGGCCATGGTCCGTTCCGCCATTGGCTTTTCGTAGCAGATGTCGCCAGCCAGAAAGACGTCGGCGGCCGGTGGGGCCTGGTCCAGCAGGTCCTGGTTGGTGAAGGCGATAGCCACGCCGTTGGCCTCGGCGTTCAGGCTCACCGCGGCTTCGCAGAAGGTGTCGATATCCGCCGCCAGGGCGCTGACCGCGCCCGCCTTCATGGCCGCTATGCCCACCAGGCCCGAGCCGGCGGCGAAATCGACGACCCGCCGGCCCGCCACCAGGTCCGGATGGTCAAAGACGTATCGCGCCAGGGCCTGGCCACCGGCCCAGGCGAAGGCCCAAAACGGCGGCGGCAGGCCGATCTCCGCCAGCGCCTCCTCGGTAAGGCGCCAGATCGGGGTGATCTCGTCGGCCAGGTAGAGGCGCAACTCCGGCGCTTGCGGCGGCGCCTGCAGGCGGGTGGCGCCGAGGATGAAGGCGCGGCGGCCCGCCAGGCTGGTGTCGATGCGCTCGGTAGGCAGAACCGGCAGGTCAGAGGTGGCGGGAATTCTAGGCCGCCTTGCCCGCGGCCGCGCTCAGCACCGCCCAGTACCCCGGCGCCGTGCGCATCCGCTCCAGCACGCCCTTGGCCCGCAGCAGCCGGTGCGCCCTGGGCAGGCTCCAGCAAGGCATGTGCATGAACATGTGATGTTCGCAGTGATAGTTGACGTAGTAGGGCGCGATCAGGGCCCGCTCGATGAGGTTGGCCCGGGTGGTGCGGGCGTGACGCAGGGGGTCGGGCTCGTCCTTGGCGACCAGAGCGTGCTCGGCGATGTTGCGGAAGCGGGTGATCATCTGGAACCAGGTGGCGCGGGGCAGCAGCCACAAGGCGAACCACGCCCACCACAGGCCGAGCGCCGAGGTGATCACGATCACCGCCAGGTTCAGGGCGAACCAGCGGCGCATGCGCCAAATCTCGCCGCCCAGGATCGGCAATAGAGGCTGGCCGGGCTGTCGCGCCTTCACCTTCGCCTGCATGCCGCCGAAGCGCTGCTTCACCCAGGTCTGACCGGTGAGGTCGCGGATAATCTTGCGGCGCAGGGAGGTTGGCGTGATCGGGAAGGGCGCGGAAAGCACCAGATCCGGATCTTCTGACTGCTGGGCGAACTTGTGATGCTGCAGATGGTACTTGCGATAGCGCTCGACGCCCTCGGCGCAGAGCCATTCGGCCACCCCGTCATTGACCTTCAGATTCGGGCTCAGGCAGCCGTGCGCGGCGTCGTGCATCAGGATACCGAGGCCCAGCTGACGCCCGCCGATGATCATCGCGGCCGGGATGATGGTCACGGGCCAGAACGCGCCCAGCAGGTGTGGAGAGTAGATCACCGCCGCCCAGGTCAGGCCGATCACCGCCCAGCAGTGCGCTACCAGGGCCAGGCCGCGCCAGGACGAGCGCGCGGCCAGCCGGCCCCACTCCTCGGGGGCGAAGTAGTCCTTGGGATCGATGCGAGCGGCGACGGCCATGGGCTGATTATCTCACGCCAGATCAGCTTGCGAAAGGCGGGCGCGGGAGACCAGCACATGCTCGCGCCAGGTGATGTACAGGGTCGAGGCGATGACGATCCCAGCCCCGATCCAGGTGGTCAGCTTGGGAACCTCGCTGAAGGCGAAGAAGCCGACGGCGGCGGAGAACACCAGGCGGGTGTAGTCCATGGGGGCCATGGCGGCGGCGTCGCCAGCCTGCATGCCCTTGATGTAGCAAGCCTGGTTCACCGTCGCGATGACCCCCATCAGGCACAGCAGAATGAGGTCCCTGGGCGTCGGCCAATGCCAGGAGAACAGCGCCAGCGGCAGGGCGAAGACAAAGCCAAGGGCGGCCGACCAGTAGAGCAGGGTCGAGGGCGGATGGTCGCGGGTCAGGGCCTTCATCCCGGTCACCGTGAAGGCGAACAGCAGGGACGAAGCCAGCATGCAGATCTGTGGAACGCCAAAGCCCCCGGCGCCGTTGGGCCTCACCATCAGCAGCACGCCGGCGAACCCGACCAAGGCCGCGGCGATCCGCTGAGGCCCCACCTTCTCGCGCAGCATGAAGGCCGCCAGGGGCACCAGCCACAGGGTGCGGGTGAACGACAGGGCGTTGGCGTCCGCCAGGGGCATCTTCTGGAAGGCGTAGAACTGCATGATCATGCCGATGGTGCCGGCGCCGGCCCGGAAGATCAGGATGCCCGGTCGGGTGGTGGCGAAGGCCCGCGCCGGATTGCGCAGGATCCACGGCAACAGAATCAGCAGCCCCGCCGCCTGGCGGTAGAAGGCCTGCAGCGAGGCCGGATAGTCGGCGCCGAGGAACTTGATCAGCGAGGTCATGGCGGTGAAGGTCACCGCCGACAGCAACATCCACAGCGCCCCACGGACGTTGGGCGACAGGCCCGCGGGGGGCGCCGCCGCGGCGGCCGTGATCGCTGGCTCAGCCATGGGCGGGTGTTAGGGTGTTGGCGGCGGCGCGTCGACAAATTCTCTTCCCCTCTGGGGGAAGTGGATCGACGCTATCAGCGTCGAGACGATGGGGGCTTCAGCGGAGTGGAGACACCGGCGTCACGCTGGAGCCCCCATCCCCCGCTTCGCGGGTACTTCCCCCACCGCTGCGCTCGAGGGAAGAGAACGGGTTAGGGCACGATCACGCTCTTGCCCACCACCTTGCGGTCCGCCAGGGAGTCAAACGCCGCCCGCCAGTCGCTAAGCGGGTATTCGTGGTCCACGCGGGGCTTGATCTTGCCCTCGTTGGCCAGGTCCCAGACCGCGGCGGCGTTCTCGCGGCCCTTTTCGGGGAACTGGCGGCCGTATTCGCCGGCGCGGACACCCATCACCGAGAAGCCCTTGATCAGGGGCATGTTCACCGACACCGTCGGAATCCGTCCCGACGTGAAGCCGACCACCAACAAACGTCCGTCGAAGGCGATGCAGCGAACGCTCTCGTCGAACACATCGCCGCCCACCGGGTCATAGACCACGTCCGCGCCATGGCCGCCGGTGATCTGCTTGACCTTGTCGCGGAAGCCGCCCGTGACATTGACCAGGGCGTCCGGCGCGTATTCGTCGGCGATCACCTTCAGCTTGGCGTCCGAGGCCGAGGCGGCGATCACCCTGCAGCCCAGCACCTTGGCCAGGTCCACGCAGGCCAGGCCCACCCCGCCGGCGGCGCCATGCACCAGCACCCATTCGCCCGCCTCTACCCGCGCACGGCGCACGAGGGAGACGTAGGCAGTAAGGTAGGCCGTACCGTAGGCCGAGGCCTCGGCGAAGGACAGCCGCTGCGGCTTGGGCCGCAGCGCCGCCACCGGGGTCACGGCATATTCGGAGAAGCCGCCGATGCGGGCGCCGCCAACCACGGCGTCGCCAACCTTGAAGCGGGTCACCCCCTCGCCCAGCGCCGCCACCTCGCCGGACATCTCCAGGCCGGGAATGAAGGGCAAGACCGGCTTGTGCTGGTACTCGCCGCGGGTCTGCAGCAGGTCGGGGAAATTCACCGAGGCGGCGCGCACCCGCACCAGCACCTCGCCCGGACCCGGGTTGGGAGTGTCAATCTCCTTCAACTCGCAACCGGCGTAGTCCGGCTCGAGGCGTTCGACGACGAGGGCGCGCATTTCTAATGTCCTTGGAGGGCGTCTCGCACCAGGGCGGCGATCTCGCGGCATGCCTCATCGGCGGCGGGGATCACGCCGGTAAAGGCGGTGAAGGCGTGAGCCAGGTGGTCGTAGCAGCGATACGTCGCGGAAACGCCAACCTCTTTCAGCCGTCGGGCGTAAACTTCGCCCTGGTCCAGCAGGGGGTCGAAACCGGCGGTGATGACGATAGCCGGGGCCAGGCCGGACAGGTCCGGGGCGCGGACGGGCGACAGGCGGGGATCGGCGGGGGAGTCGGCCAGTCCCATGTAGTGGCCCATGAACCACTCCATGGTGGTGCGCGACAGAGGGTAGGCTTCCGCGTAGGTGGTCATGGATGCGGTCTCGCTGGCCACGTCCACGGCGGGATAGATCAGCAGCTGAAGGTCCGGCTGCGGCTCACCGGCGGCCTTGAGGTCCTGACAGATCACCGCGGCGAAGTTGCCACCCATGGAGTCGCCGCCGATGGCCGCCCGGCCAAGCGGGGCGCCGAAGCGGTCGGCGTTGTCCCGAGCCCAGCGATAGGCGGCGGCGACATCGTCCAGCCCGGCGGGAAAACGGTGCTCCGGCGCCAGGCGATAGTCCACCGACAGGACCGGGCAAAGGGCGATGCCGCACAGGATCGAGCAGAAGGTCTCGCAGGTGTCGAGATCGCCAATCACCCCGCCGCCGAAATGGGCGAAGACCAGGATCGGGGCGGCCGGGTTCTGGCCCTCTGGGCGATAGACGCGGACAGGAATGGGGCCGCCGGATCCCTCAACGCTCAGCGCCTCGACCCGCACCCCCGGTTCCAGCCGGCCGGCCATGGGCGCCAGGCCCTGGGCGCTGCCGGCGCGGGCTTCCGGCGGCGGCAGGCTGGTAAGGGGCGGCAGGCGGCGGGCCTGGCTGGCCAGGAACTGGAACCGCGCGTCCAGGGTCCGCCCGCCCTGATAGACCACCCCGCCTCCCGACAGCCCCCTCAGCACCGGCCGAGGCAGGCCCATCAGGGTGCGCAGCATCAGGCGTTGGACCGTCAGGTCGGGCATGGCGGAAGCCCTTCTTTCTTAGGGATCGACCCGGGGTACGGCCTGGACGCCGGCCAGCAACAGGCGGACGACGAATTCGGTGGCCCCGTCCACGTCCACCGGCCGGCGCTCCATCATCTTGTCGCCGATCTCGCGGGCGATGGCGATGCAGCTGCTGGCTAGGTAGTCGAGGTCAACCTTGGGGGCCAGGCCCCGCTCCATGACGTCGGCGAAGACGCTGCGCACCTCTTCGAACACCGCCAAAATCTCCGGGGTGTTGCGCGAATGGGGCATGGTTTCGCTAGCCGGCAGGTCCAGGCGCCAGGCCTCCTGCTCCTCGGCCAGGAATTTGAAATAGGCGCCCACCGCGGCGCGCAGATAGGATTCGAAGTCCGTCGCCTTCAGCGCCGCCTCGTGCAGGATTGGACGGAAACGCCGAGCCCCGTCGTCAGCCAGGGCGTCGAACACCTCCTCCTTGGAGCGATAGTAATTGTAGAAGGCGCCCACCGAGAGGTTCGTGCGGCGGATGATGTCGCGCACGGTGGAGGCCTCGAAGCCCATCTCACTGAACACATCCCGGGCGGCTTCCAGGATGGCCTGCCGGTTGGCGGACTTGGTCTGTTCGCGCTTGCCCGGCGATAGATCGGCGACGTCTGACATCTTAACTCGAACTGTACCCCAAATTCGGCGGATCGCCGCAGCCTTCAGTCTATAACCTTCAGGCCGATTGTAAGGGCAAGTTTCGCGTCCTGGCCTGCAAAGGCCGCTTGAAGCCTGTTCTGGCGGCGCGCGCGGCCCCGGAAAACCTCCGTGACCAGATCGGCGACCTAGTGGTTGAAGTCCACCCGGATCGTGTGCCGGGGCGAGGCGTCGAAGACCGGGCCGGACCGAAAAGAAGCAGTGGCAGCGCTAGTTGCTGGCGCCGTTGGCGGTGGTGGAGGTGAGTTTCGGCGAGGCGCAGGCCGCGGAGCATTCGCTCCAGGTCGAGGCGCAGTCGTCGGCCCCGCCGTTGGCGTCGCAGAAATAGCGGGTCTGTGCGCAGGATCGGCGGCACTGGGCGGCGTCCACGCCCGGGGCCGTCCAAAGCACCAGCGGGCCGGGCCGACCTTCGGCCACAGGAGCACCCCGCTTGGCCGGCGGCCGGACATGGACCGCGCTCTGGGCGCCGCGCAGCTTCCGCGCGGCGGGCACGCCCACCGTCTTGGCCCCGGCGGACGCGCCCAGGACCGCCAGAGCCAGGCTGAGGACGAGAAGACGGCGCATGGGACAAACTAAGGCCGCTTCGGCTTAAGGCCGGATTAACCATAATCGCGTCCCGCACGCCGCCCCGCCGCCTAGACCGTACGCTTGGCCCGATCCTGTTCGTTGGCGCCTTGGATGGAGCTGCGGGCCGCCTCCCATTCCTCATCGCCCCAGTCGGCCAGGGCGCTGAAACCGCGGCTGCCGGCGTTCCAGCCGCCGCCATCGATGGCGATGGTCTGGCCGTTCACATATTCGGACAGGGGATGCAGCAGGTAGACGGCCAGGTTGGCCAACTCCCGCATATCGCCGACCCGGCCCAGGGGGCTGCCCGTCTTGGGGCGGGACTCGCCGCTGACGGCCTGGCCGGGGCTCAGCCGCGCCCAGGCGCCCTCGGTGGGGAAGGGACCCGGTGCGATGGCGTTGAAGCGCACGCCGCGATTACCCCACTCCGCCGCCAGGGACTGGGTCATGACATTGAGCCCGGCCTTGGACATGGCCGACGGCACCGTGAACGGCCCGCCCGACCAAACCCAGGTGGTCAGGATCGAGACCACCGCCCCCTTGCGCCCCTCCTTCAGCCAACGCTTGCCGGCGTTCAGGGTAACGAAGAAGGAACCGCGGAAGACGATGTTGGCGATAGCGTCGAAGCCGCGCGTGGAAAGATCCTCCGTGCGGCTGATGAAGTTGCCGGCGGCGTTGTTGATCAGGCCGGTAAGCGGCCCGTCGGACCAGATGGTTTCCATCATCTCGTCGATCGCCTCGGGCACACGGATGTCGCACGCGATGGGGATGCAGTGGCCGGCGCCCTCGCTGGCCGGATGGGCGTGCATCATCGCCTTGGCGGTCTCCTCGAGCACGCCGCCGCGCCGGCCGCAGATATAGACTTCGGCGCCCAGCATCATCAGCGCCTCGGCCATCTCCTTGCCAAGCCCGGTGCCGCCACCGGTAATCAGGATACGCTCGCCCTTCATGAGGCCGGCTTTGAACATCAGATCGTCGGGCGCCATGGCGCTTCCTCCCTTGTCGTTGGAAGGAAGTGCGCCGCCCTTACGCTGGGTCGGTCAAGCGGGCTGCGTCCGAAGCCCGTCCATCAAGATGTCGATCAGGCGCAGGGCGCTCATCTCCCAGCCAGGGCCGTTGGCGCCGTAGGTAAAGCCGAGCAGGGCGCGCAGGATGTCGTTGGGATCGGCGTCGGCGCGGATGTCGCCGGCGGACTTGGCGCGTTGGACCAGGCTGGACAGGGCGTCGGGGATGACCACGCCGGAGGCGGCGTAGAGCTCTGGGGTTCCGGCGACGAGGGCGCTGAGCGCCGAGGCCATGACCTTCTTGGTGGCGATGTAGTCGACGAACACTCGCATCCATTGGCGCAGCGCCTCGCCCGGCGGCAGGGTGGTGGAAAGGGTCTGGGCGGAGTCGGCGAGCTGCTGGACCTCACGCCGGTAGACGGCCTCGACGATGGCGTCGCGGATGGCGAAGTGGCGATAGAAGGTGCCGATGCCGACCCCGGCGCGGCGGGCGATCTCGTCCAGGCTGACGTCGGTGCCTACCTGGGCGAAGGCGGTCTTGGCGGCGGCGATCAGGCGCTCACGGTTCCGCTGGCTGTCGGCGCGCGGCTTGCGGGTGGCCGGTGCGGAAACGGCGGTCTGGGGGTCCGGCGTCCTGGCCATGACGGGGCGTTCAGTTGCCTCTTGATAAACGGAGGATCCCTCCGTATATGAACCGGAGACATCCTCCGTTTAATGTCCCCGCGGCCCTTTGGCAATCACGGAGGCGGTCTTTCAACCTGAACACCGCGCTACGTTGCCCACCTGGCGGCGGACGTGGCCACGCGCCCACGAGGAAACAGATCATGACCACGACCTTTGGAGCCACCTCCACCACCGACGAAGTGCTGGACGGCGTCGACCTGAGCGGCAAGCGCATCCTGGTGACCGGGGTTTCAGCCGGCCTAGGCGTGGAAACCGCCCGCGTGCTGGCGGCGCATGGGGCGCAGGTGGTGGGCGCGGCCCGCGACCTGGACAAGGCCAAGGGCGCCACCGAGGCTGTGCGGGCCGGGGCGAAGAACGGCGGCGGGCTGGAACTGATTCAGTTGGACCTGGCCTCGCTGAAAAGCGTGCGGGCCTGCACCGACGCCCTCAACGCCGATGGCCGTCCGTTCGACGTGCTGATCGCCAACGCCGGCGTCATGGCCTGCCCCAAGAGCGAAACCGCCGACGGCTTCGAGACCCAGTTCGGAACCAACCACCTGGGTCACTTCGTGCTGATGAACCGCATTGCCGGCCTGCTGAAGAGCGGCGGACGGCTGGTAACCCTGGCCTCGTCCGGCCACCGGTTCAGTGACGTCAACCTGGAAGACCCCAATTTCGAGCACACCGAATACACCGAGTTCGGCGCCTATGGCCGCTCCAAGACCGCCAACATCCTGTTCGCCGTCGAGTTCGATCGCCGGCACAGGGATCGCGGCGTGCGCGCGGTGGCGGTGCATCCAGGCGGCATCCAGACCGAGCTGGGCCGCCACCTCAAGCCGGAGGTGATCCAGCAGATGATCGACCAGATCACCGCCCAGCAAGCGACCGGGGGCGGAGCGGCGTTCGCGTGGAAGACCATCCCGCAAGGCGCGGCGACCACGGTGTGGAGCGGCTTCGTCGCCCCGGCCGCCGAGGTCGGCGGCCTCTATTGCGAGGACTGCCACGTGGCCGTGCCGGAAGACAGCCCTGACCTGCGCGGGGGCGTGCGCGCCTACGCCTTGGACGCAGACAACGCCAAGGCCCTATGGGCCAAGAGCGAAGCGATGGTCGGCGAGACGTTCTGACGTCCGATCGTACAGCCAGGGACGATTGGCCGGGGACGATCAGCCCGGATCCGGCGGCGCTCGCCACAGATCGGTGAGCGCCGCCACATCCGTGAACAGGGCGTCGCCGGCGAAACCGAGGGCCTCAATGGAACGGGCCGCCGCCTGGGCGTCGCCGCATCCGCTGGCGTCCTTGACGATGACCGGAACGAAGCCGAGGTCAGCCGCATGCCGGGCGGTCGGCTCGATCCCCACCTCCATGGCGATGCCCGCGATCGCCAGGGCGCTGACGCCGCAATCTCGCAGGGCTAGGCCGAGCGGCGTGCCTTCGAACGCCGACATGGTGATCTTGTCGAACACCGCATCGTCAGCGCCGGGCGCCAGCTCGGGAACGATCTGGAAGCCGGGCTTGTCCGGCGTGAACCATGGCGAGATCTCACGCGGATCGGACTTTCCCTGCCAGGCCATGGCCATGCGGTACTGGCTGGCGCCCATCCAGGCCTTGGACAGCGACATGTGGCGGGTGAAAACCACGCGAACACCCGCGGCTCGGGCCGCCGCGATGAGCTGGCGGCAGCCCTCCACGATCGTCTCGCCACCCTGGACCTGACTGACGATCCCCACCTGCATGTCATAGATCAGCAGCGCCATGCGCGCCGGTGTGGCGACATCGGCGACGGTCTGCGGGATCTCGAGCCCATGAATCGATTCCATGGCTCAGGCCGCCGCCGTACGGTCAAGGGGCGGGCCGATATCCAGGGCCGTGTCGAGCAGGAACTCCAGCGGCGGCGACGCGTCCAGGGTGACCCCCGGTTTGAAGGGATCGTAGGCGATGATCTTCATGGGCTAAACTCCGCGGCGGACGAACAAGAGCCGAGGTATCGGCGCCGGACGGATGCGCTTCAACGCACTGCCCGGTGTGTTGGCGGAGACGGAATTGAACCGGCTGGGAAAGACCTACGGGTGCGGCGTTGAGGTGTCGCTGGCGGTGCTTGGCGGCAAGTGGAAGCCGGTAATTCTCGCCCGTTTGAAGCAAGCGCCCATGACCTATGGTGAACTACGCCGCGCCCTGCCGTCGCTGAGCGACAAGGTTCTCACCGAACGGCTCAAGCAGCTTGAAGAACAAGGGTTGGCGGTTCGCGACACGGCCGCTGAGGGCGTTCGCCGACGCTACAAGCTCACCGAATTGGGCGAGTCCCTGCGCCCGGTGCTGGACGCCCTGTACGCTTGGGGCGAGTCCGCGGCTGCGGACCTGGGCCTAACGATCGTCAGCTAGAGCGGCCTGAGGAGGGCGCGGCCACCCCGGCCGCGGCGTTCATCTCGGCCACCAGATCGAGCAGCAGACGGGTGCGCAGCAGGGTGATCAGTTCATTGACGTGCTCGATGCCGGCCTGGCCGAGGCGCGCGGCGTCCTGCACCGAGCCGGCGCCGGACAGTCTCCCGTAGAACCGATCGATCTCACGCCGGGCCATCGGGGCCAGGGCTTCAACATACAGGCGCGCGTCGTCGGCGAAGAAGCCGGCGTCGGGTGAAAAACCGGCGGCCTTGACCTTGCCCCAGGCCGCAGCGACAGCGACATCCAGGGGCGAGAGACGCCCCGAGCGGACGATGACAACGCCGTCGCGAGCCAGGGTGTCGATCTCCTCCCGCGTCAGGCCCGTGCGATCCGCGGCCTCTTCCAGGGCGACGGACTCGCCGATGGCCGCGCCGCCCAGGGCGGAGACCAGAAGCTCTCCCAGTCCCGGCAGGGCGGCGATCTCGCCCGACGTGGGGCGGTCCAGCACCGTCTTGATGAAGCTGAGCGGCAGGTAGCGTTCCTGCTGCAGGCGCTTGATCACCTCCAGGCGGCGCACATGTTCGTCGGTATAGTCGGCGACATTGCGCTTGGGCCGCTCCGGCTCGGGCAACAGGCCGAAGCGGATGTAGTAGCGGATGGTCTCGCGGCCGACGCCAGAAACGCGCTCCAGGTCGCGCATCTTCATGGACGGCCCCCCGCCGTCCGCTCTCCTCCCCCCTGGGGGGAGGATGACCCTCGAAGAGGGTGGAGGGGGCTCCAGCTTGACGCTGACGGGCGGTTCTCCGCTGGAGCCCCCTTCCCCGGCTTTGCCGGTACTTCCCCCCGGGGGGGAAGAGATGGAAAGGCCGACCCGCTCCTAAGCCGTCTCCAACGCCTTCGCACGTTCAGCCACGCCCTCGACATAGGCGCGGCGGGCGTCGAACTCCTTGGCGATGGTCTCGTCCGAATCCTGCATGGCCTGAACATCGGTCTGGGCATAGCCCAGGATGCCCATCTTCTCATAGCCGGCCGTAATGGTGTCGCCCCACAGGCCGATGTCCTTCACGATCGGCACGATGCGGGTGAACAGGGACGAGCGGAACATCTCCATGAAGCCGCTGTCGTACATGTGCTCGGCGCACTTGGCCGGGTCCAGCTGCAGGGTCTTCCACACCTCCACGGCGTCGAAGCGGTCGCGCATCAGGTAGCAGGCCTCCAGCAGGAACTCCTCGCGCTCGTTGCGCTCGCCCTGGGTCAGTTGCGGATAGTAGTCGCGCAGGGCCAGGCGGCCGAAGGCCACGTGCCGGCTTTCATCCTGCATCACATAGGCATTCACGGCGGCGGCCAGGGGGTTCTGGGCGTTGTCGCGGATCTGCTGGAAGGCGGCCAGGGCCAGGCCCTCGATGACCACCTGCATGCCCAGGTAGGTCATGTCCCAGCGGCTGTCGCGCAGCACCTGGTCGATCAGCTCCTGCAGCGGTGGGGTCATGGGATAGGCGACGCCGAACTTCTCCAGCAGGCGCTTGTAGCTCTCCACGTGCCGCGCCTCGTCGATCACCTGGGTGGAGGCGTAGAACTTGGCGTCCAGGTCGGGCACCTGGGTGACGATCTTGGCGGTGCAGATCAGGGCGCCCTGTTCGCCCTGCATGAACTGGCTGATCTGCCAGCCCTGGAAGTGGCGGCGGACCTGGGCCTTTTCCTTGCGCGACATGGACTCATACTGCGCCATGCCGGCGATGGGCAGCATCTCCTCGGGCAGCTGCTCGGGGTTGTCCTCGTCCAGCTCCTGGGACCAGTCGATGCGGTGTTCCGCGTTCCACTGCATCTCCACGCCCTTGCGGTAGAGCTCCATCATGGTGGCCCGGCCGTCGTCGTAGTCCCAGTTGAAATTGACGTCGAAATCCTGCGGCACGGCCCATTTGGAGCCTTCGGCGGCGGGGAATGGATAGCGGTCGGCGAGCTTGGCCATGGTTGCGTCTCCCAGGTCACCCCGTCGGAACGCGGAGCGTTGGTACGCATAATGCGCCGATGGTCGAATTCCGCAAGGGCGCCCCGCGTCCCACTCACGGAGGCGGAGCCAGCGCTATTTCACCCGCTCGATCAGCGCCATGGCAGCGGCCGGCGCGCGGACCTTGCCCTCGTGGATCACGAAGGCGAACACGTCGCGGGGCGTCTTCGGCGCGCTGTGGCCGGGGTCGACCAAGGGCAGGTCGGCGGGGGTGTCCCCCGCAGCCCAAGCCTTGAACCGGCCCGCCCACTGATCCAGTTCCGGCAGGGGGTAGGCCGTCTCCACATCGTCGCTGCCGGTCTGCAGGCGGGCATAGGCGAAGTCGGCCGTCAGGTCGGCGATCTCGGGATACTTGCTGTGTTTGGCATAGATATTGGCGACGCCATATTTGCGCAGCAGGGCCGGATAGGCCGGGGTGCAGAAGCTGTCGTGGCGCACTTCCACCGCGTGACGCAGGGCCACCCCGTCCAGGGTCTTGGGCAGCAGGGCCAGGAAGCCCTCGAAGTCGTCGGCGTCGAACTTCTTGGTGTTGGCGAACTGCCAGAAGAGCGGCCCCAGGCGGTCGCCTAGTTCGGTCATCCCCTGGGTGAGGAACTTCTCCATCGACTCCCCGGCCTCGGCCAACACCCGGCGGTTGGTGACGAACCGCGAGGCTTTCACCGCGAAGACGAAACCATCTGGGGTCTCGTTCCGCCACTTGCGCCAGCTGTCGGGCTTGAAGGTGGAATAGTAGGTGCCGTTGATCTCGATGGCGGTGAGATGGCGGCTGGCATAGTTCAGCTCGTCCTTCTGCTTCAGGTCCTTGGGATAGAACACCCCACGCCAGGGCTCGAAGGTCCAGCCGCCGATGCCGAGGTAGATGCCGCCCGCCATCTGATCTTCTCCTACTTCCGCGCCGCCGCCGTGACGTCTCGCAGCGCCTTGAACTCCGACCCCGGCTTCCATTCCGGCCAGCGGTCCGAGTTCGCCAGGCCGCGGCCAACATTATAGAGCAGGGTCAGGTCAAGAACCTGTCCGGAGAGATCCCAGTCAGCGCTCCATTCGTCGGCCGGCTGGTGATAGCGGTGGGAGGTGTATTCCTGCGACCAGGCCTTGCCGGCCGCCGTGCCGCCATTGACCAGATCCTCCCCCGAATGGAACGAAATCGCCGGGATGCCGACCTTGGCGAAGGAGAAGTGGTCGCTGCGGAAGAAGTGTCCGGCCTCCGGCGTCGGGTCGGGGATAAAGGTTCGGTGCTGGGCCTTGCCCGCCGCGATCAGGTCACCGAGCAAGGTCACCTTGCCGTCGCCGGACACCGAGAAGTCATGCGCCGCGCCGTCGGTGGCCAGGGCGTCCATGTTCAGGTCGGCCACCGTATTGGCGGCCGGATACAGCGGGTGGGTGGCGTAGTAGGCCGAGCCCAGCAGGCCTTTCTCCTCCGCCGTCACCACCAGGAACACCACTGAACGGGCGGTGCGCGGGGCGGCGGCGTAGACCCGGCCCAGCTCCAGCACCGCGGCGACACCGGTGCCGTTGTCGACGGCCCCGTTATAGATTCGGTCGCCCTTGGTGTCGGGGGCGCCAACGCCCAGGTGATCCCAGTGGGCGGTATAGATCACCGTCTCGTTCGGCCGCTTGGTCCCAGGCAGGATGCCGAGGATGTTGTGGCTGATGATCTGGGTCGAATTGACCGCGTAGTCCGCCGAGAACGTCGCGCCCTTCAGCTCCACCGGATGGAAGTCCGCGCTCTGGGCCGACTTCTTCATGGCCTCGAAATCCAGGCCGGACTTGGCGAACAGGTCGACCGCCAGGTCGCGCTGGATCCAGCCCTGCAGCAGGGGGTGGGCCTTGGTAGCGTCCTCGCGCACGATATCGAACTGGGCGTTGGAATTGGAGTTCTTGACCGTGTTCCAGCCATAGGCGGCCGGAGCGGTCTCATGCACGATCAGCATCCCCACGGCGCCCTGCCGAGCCGCCTCCTCGTACTTGTAGGTCCAGCGGCCGTAGTAGGTCATCGACTTGCCGCCGAACTTTCCTCCCAGGTCGGCCTCGAAGTCCGGGTCGTTGATCAGCACCACGGCGATCTTGCCGTGCAGGTCGACGCCCTTGAAGTCGTCCCAGCCGCGCTCGGGCGCCTTGACCCCATAACCGACGAACACCAGGGGCGCGTCCTTGATGCTGACGTGCGCCGTGGGCACCAGGGTCTGGACGACGATCTCCTGGGTCTGGGTCAGGGTCCGCGCGGCGCCGCCGGCGGTGACGCTGAGCGCAATCGGGCCGGTGACCTCGAAACGGGCCAGGGGCACATCCTGGGTCCAGCGCCGCCCGCCCGGCGCCGAGGCGTCCGGGTCTCCGCCTGGCTTCAGCCCCTCGGCCTTCATCTGCCCCACCACATAGGCGATGGTCCTGGCTTCCGCCGGGGTGGCCGGGCCGCGCCCCTCGTAGGCGTCCGAGCTGATCTCCTTTACGTGCGCCGACAGCCGGGCGGCTTCCACCCGTGGCGTCCGGGCTACACACACCGCCGAAGGGACAAGAACCGTCGCCAGCAACAGGGCGGCGAAAGACTTCTTCATGGTTGGACGCCTTAGACGCAATGGATGACCGGCCGGCACCCTAGAGCGGGTTGAGGAAAAGTGGATACCGGTTTTCCGCCCGCGACCCGCTCTCAATGTTTAGAAGCGATCACGGTTCTTGGCCTTGGACTGATCCAATCCAAAGCCAACGTGATCTAGCAATGCAACGTCCATGCGCAAGGGCGCCGGAACTTGGCTGGCGGCGCGCCAAAACCTCGCCAAGGCGTGTGGAATCAGCCATAGGAGCCAGGGGTATGGCGACGGAAAGTCGCAACGGCCCGCGCTGGGGGGCGCTGCATTCGCGTCCCAATCGTTCTATGAGGAAGAGGGCGCCATTCAGCGGGGAACAATCGCGGGCGCACTGGGGATTTACCGTGGGATACAATCAGGGATGAGCCGCTCGCGTCTGCTTGGCGCAAATCGCGCCCGTAGACCGCGCGTCCTGAGCGCCTGCGCCCTGCTGAGCGTTTCCCTGGCCGCCTGTTCCACCGGCGGCGCTCGCCTGGCGGACACTCGCCTGCCACCCGCCTTCGACGCGGCCAAGGGCGAGGCCAGCCTGGCGGCCGGCGATCTCGACCACTGGTGGCTGCTGTTCAACGACCCGACCCTGAACGCCCTGGAAGACGAAGCTTTCCGGCTGAGCCCGGACGCCCGCACGGCCGACGCCCGGCTTCTGGAGGCCCGCGCCACCCGCAACAGCCAGATCGCCCAGACCCTGCCGCAGACCGAGGCCCAGGGTAACGCCAACCGCAAGCGGACCTACAATCTGGACGGAAATTCCAGCAACCTGATCCCCACCGGGGGCCAGAGCATCAGCGAGACGCTGAACTTCAACGTCTCCTGGGAAATCGACCTGTTCGGCCGCCTGGCCATCGCCCGCAAGACCGCCAGCGCCGACCTGGCAGCCACACGTTTCAACATTGAAGGATCGCGCGCCGCCCTGGCCGCCAATGTCGCCGACAGCTATTTCCAAGTGCGAGGCTTGGCCATCCAGCTGGCCGACGCCCGGGAGACGGTGCGTATCCAGCGCCAGCTGCAGGATATCACCACACGCAAGGCCAAGCTGGGCCTCGGCGCCGCCTCCGACGCTGACCGGGTGGCCGGCGACCTGGCCCAGGCCCTGTCCAACGCCGAGAACTTCGAGGCCGAGCTGCACGCCAACCAGCGCACCCTGCTGATCCTGGTGGGCCGCGGCATCGATCCGGTGAGTACCGTAACCCCCGAAACCGTGGCCGGCGACGTGCCCGCCACCCCCGATTCCATCCCCGGCGATCTGCTGCAGCGCCGCCCAGACGTCCGCGAGGCCGAGGCCAAGGTCCGCTCTGCCGCCGGGCGGGACAAGATCGCCCACCGCGCCTTCTTCCCCACCTTCACCTTCCAGCCGACGGCGGGGCTGTCGCACCTGGTCTCGCCGGGGGTGAGCTTCATTCCTCCGGCAACCCTGCTGCCGGCGCAGCAGACCACCAACACCAGCTTCTGGGCCTATGGCGTCGGCGTCTCGCAGCCGGTGCTGGACGTGCCGCGCCTGCTGGCCGACATGCACGCCCAGGACGCCCGCACCGAAGAGGCGGTGATCGCCTACGAAAAGATCGTCCAGACCGCCTTTGGCGAGGCCGAGAGCGCCCTGGTCCGCCTGTCCGCCGATCAGCGCCGCGTGGCGCTGCTGAAGGACGGCGAATCGCGGTCGCGCCGCGCCTATGAAGCCGCCCGCACCCGCTACGCCCAGGGGCTGGACGATCTGCAGGCCGCGCTCAGCGCCGAACAGTCATGGCGCGGCACAAAGTCAGCCCTGACCGCCGAACAGGTGCAGGCGTTGCGACGCGCTGTGCAGACCTATAAGGCCTTGGGCGGCGGCTGGGCCTACGCCGCGCGCGCCGGGGGGGCGCCTTGATCACCGCCATGCCGTCCTTGAAAACCAGTCTCATTGTTGTCGCCAGCTTGGGCCTTGCCCTGGGCCTGACCAGTTGCAGCCGCAAGGCCAAGCCAGTGGTCAATCCGCAGGCGACCGCCCGCTCTGTCACCCTGGCCGTGGTCGAGAACCGGGCCATCGAGGGCGGGCTGATCGCGTCGGGCGTCCTGGTCCCGCGGGAAGACACCGCCATCCTGCCCGACGTCACCGGCTACCGCGTCGCCCGGGTATTGACCGACGAAGGCGAGTGGGTTCGCGCCGGCCAGCCCCTGGCCGTCATGGACGACAGCCTGTTGCGGTCCCAGGTCGAACAGCAAGTGGCCCTGGCTGCCCAGCAGCGGGTCGCCGCCGACCGGGCCGAGGCCGAGGCCGCCAGGGTCAAGGGCATCGACGCCGAGGGCCTGCTCTCCCAAGAACAGATTGATGCCCGCCGTTTCGCGGCCCGCAACGCCCGCGCCGCCGCCAGGGCCCAGGACGCCGCCGCCGCCGCCATCCGCGAGCGCGAGGCGCACATGACCGTCCGCGCGCCCTACGCCGGCCTGGTGATCGAGCGCAATGTGCGCCAGGGCGACCTCTCCGGCGTCGGAACCACTGCCTGGTTCCGCATCGACAAGGACGGCCAGGTGGAACTGGCCGCCGACGTCGCCGAAAGCGCCCTGAGCAAGCTGCATCCCGGGGTGGCGGCCAAGGTCACCCTGGCCGACGGGACCGAGGTCACCGGCCAGGTCCGCCTGGTCAGCCCCCGCGTGGACACCTCCACCAAGTTGGGCCGCGTACGCATCGCCCTGCCCGTCCGGCCCGAGGTCCGCTCCGGCGGCTTCGCCAAGGCCAGCTTCAGCGGGGTCTCCCATGCCAGCCTGTCAGTGCCCGAAACGGCTGTGCGCTATGACGCCGACGGGGCGGCGGTGATGGTGGTCGACGCCAATAACCGCACCGCCCGCATTCCGGTGACCACCGGTCAGCATGGCGATGGCTTCGTGGAACTGCTCACCGGCCCACCGATCGGGTCCAGGGTGGTGGCCAAGGCGTCAGCCCAGCTGACCCCCGGCGACTATGTGAAGCCCACGCGATGAGCGGCGGCGGCGGCACGCCCGAACTGCAGATCTCCGCTTGGGCGATCCGCAATCCGATCCCCGTTGCGGTGCTGTTCATCGCCCTGGTGATCGCCGGCCTGTTTTCCTACACCCAGCTGCCGATCAAGAACTTCCCCAACGTCGAATTCCCGGCGGTGTCGGTGACGGTGACGCGAAGCGGCGCAGCCCCGGCCGAGATGGAGACTCAGGTCGCGCGGCCCATCGAAAACGCCCTGTCGGGCCTGTCCCATGTGGTCACCATCGCCTCGTCGGTGAACCAGGGCTCGTCCACCACCGTCGTCCAGTTCGAGCTGGGCCAGGACCTGCAAAAGGCCACTGACGACGTCCGCTCCAAGGTCGACCAGACCCGGGCCGAACTGCCCCGGGACGTGGATCCGCCGGTGGTGCGGCGGCTGGAGATCGACGACCAGCCGATCATTTCCTACGCCGTCGTCGCGCCGGACATGAGCGAGACCGACCTGTCCTGGTTCATTGACAACAGCGTCACCCGGATCCTGCAATCGCAGCCCGGGGTGGCTCAGGTCAGCCGCGTCGGCGGCGTCGACCGCGAGATCAATGTCATCGTCGACCCCGACCGGATGGCGGCCCAGGGGGTTACCGCCTCCCAGGTCAGCGACGCCATCAGCCAGATGAGCGTGGACGCCCCTGGCGGTCGCGTCACCGTCGGCGACCGCGAACAAACCCTGCGCGTCCTCGGTGGCGCCCGCAATGCCGAGGCCATCCGCAACCTGTCGATCTCCGCCGCCGGCGGCCGTTTCGTGCGCCTGTCGGATGTGGCGGACGTTGGCGACGGCTCGTCCGAGGTGCGGAGCTTCGCCCTGCTGAACGGCCGGCCGGTGGTCGGCTTCCAGGTCAGCAAGACCAAGGATTCCAGCGACGTCGCGGTGGAGACCGAGGTCGACAAGGCCCTGCAAGACATGGAGTTCGGCGGCAAGGCCAAGAAGCCGCAATTTCCCGACGTCCACATCACCAAGATCCTCTCCCGGGTCGACTCCACCCGCGCCGGTTTCTCCGCCACCGTGGAGGCCCTGCTCGAGGGGATGGGCCTGGCCGCCCTGGTGGTGTTCATCTTCCTGCGCGACTGGCGCGCCACGGCGGTGACGGCGGTGGCCATGCCCGTGTCGCTGATCCCCACCTTCGCCTTCATGCACCTGCTCGGCTTTTCGCTGAACATGGTCACCCTGCTGGGCCTGACCCTGGTGATCGGCATCCTGGTGGATGACGCTATCGTCGAGATCGAGAATATCGAGAAACGCACCCAGCTTGGCCTGCGTCCCTACCAGGCCGCCATCGAGGGCGCCGACCAGATCGGCCTGGCCGTGGTGGCCACCACCTTCGCCCTGGCCGCCGTGTTCTTCCCGGTGTCGTTCATGCCGGGCATCCCCGGTCAGTTCTTCCGCGAATTTGGCCTGACGGTCTCGGTGGCCGTGCTGTTCTCCCTGGTGGTGGCGCGGCTGCTGACACCCCTGCTGGCGGCCTATTTCCTGCAGCCGAAGGAAGCCCATCCGCGCAAGCCGATGCCCCGGTTCTACGAAAACACCCTGACCTGGGCGCTGGACCACCGGATCGTCACCCTGCTCATCGCCACGGCGCTGTTCTTCGGCTCAGTGGCCCTGTTCATTCCCCTGCCCAAGGGCGTGCAGCCGGAAGGCAACCCGAACTACTACACCGTGGTTGTCGAGGCCCCGCCCGGCTCGACCATGGCCGACATGCGCCAGGTGATCGATAGCGTCGACAAACTGATCGCCGGCCAGCCGGAGACCCAAGCCGTCTACAGCACCGTCGGCGCGGGCGGCGGCGGGGGGGGTGGTCCCGGCGGCTTCGGCGGCGGCTCGGCCGGCATCACCCGCGGCTCTGTCACCGCCATCCTGAAGCCCGACCGCCAAAGCCGCGTCGGCCAGATCCGCGACCGCATCCGCCCCGACCTGCGCAAGATTCCCGACGCCCGCCTCAGCTTCGACAATTCCGGCTTCGGCGCCGCCGGCGTCTCGATCATCCTGACCAGTGAAAGCGGCGAGAGCCTGGACGCCACGGCGCTGGAGCTACAGCGCGAGATGCGCGACATCCCCGGCGTCGCCGAACCGCGCTTCACCACCCCGCCGACCGGCCCCGAGGTGGTGATCAAGCCCCGCCCCGACGAGGCGGCACGGCTGGGGGTCAATGTCGCCACCATCGCCGCGGCGGCGCGCGTGGCCACCGTCGGCGATTCCGACTCCAATGTCGCCAAGATGAACGAAGGCGAGCGGCGCATCCCTATCCGCGTGCGCCTGCCCGCCGCCGACCGCGCCGACCTGGCCACCATCAAGGGCCTGCGACTGCCAACGGCCGGAGGCGGCTGGACTACCCTGGACACCGTCGCCGACGTCTATTTCGAAGCCGGCGCGGCCCAGATCAGCCGCTTCGACCGCAAGCGCAACATCACCACCACCGCCGATCTCAGCGGCGGCGCCCAGCTGGGCGACGTCCTTGGCAAGGTCGAGAAATTGCCGGTGCTGCAGCACCTGCCTCCCGGCATCGGCCGCGCCTCCCAGGGCCAGGAACAGGCCATTGGCCAGCTGTTCGGCGGCTTCATCATAGCCATGCTCTCGGCGGTGGGACTGGTCTACGGGGTGATGGTCCTGCTGTTCCGCAGCTTCTTCAAGCCGGTGGTGATCCTGGCCGCCCTGCCCACCGCCATCGGCGGGGCCTTCCTGGCCCTGCTGCTGTGGAACTCGATGCTGGCGATCCCGTCCCTGATCGGCTTCCTGATGCTGATGGGCTTGGCGGCCAAGAACTCGATCCTGCTGGTGGAATACGCCATCGAGCGCGAGCGCGAAGGTCACTCCCAGCGCGACGCCCTGATGGAGGCCTGCCGCGAGCGGGCGCGGCCCATCGTCATGACCACCATGGCCATGGCGTCCGGCATGCTGCCGACGGCGTTGAGCCTCGGCGAGGGCTCGGAGTTTCGCCAGCCCATGGCCGTGGCCGTGATCGGCGGCCTGCTCACCTCCACCGCCCTTAGCCTGGTGCTGGTGCCGGTGGTCTATGAGTTCATCGACGACTTCGAACGCTGGCTGACCCCCAAGCTCGCCCGCTTCATCACCCCCCGCAACGCCCCCCTGGACCCCGTCCCGCAGGACCGGCTTTAGGATTTCAGGTCTTCTCCCGCCGGCTAACTTCAAGCGCCCAGCGGGGGCAGCGCCCGTCCTCCTGCATTGACGCCAGCTGCCCAACCGCCTAACCCGCGCCCTGCGACAGGTTCCCCGCAAGGGGATGAAAAGGGAACTCGGGTGTGAAACCCGGGCTGCCCCCGCAACTGTAAGCGGCGAGCCGCGCGTCACATGCCACTGGGCCTCGGCCTGGGAAGGCGGCGCATCCGGTTTTGACCCGCGAGCCAGGAGACCTGCCTGACGCAGTCGTCCTTCGACCGGCCGGGGTGCGCCGAGCGAACGGGTTTACCCGAGAGGCGACGTCAGCTGGCCGCGCATGCGGGGCCGCCGCGTCGCACCCCCAAAGGTTCGCAGCGGCGCCCCGCGTGACGGTCGTGGATCGTTGCTCAAGGGGGACAACCCGATGACCAGACTACAGTTCTTTACCGGGGCCGCGCTCGCCGCCCTCACCGCCCTGCCCGTTCGGGCCTGGGCCGCAAACGCCACCGCCGATACCGGCGCCACGGCCGTCGACACCCTGGTGGTGGTGGCCAACCGCAACCCCGAACCGCTGTACCGGATCGGCCAGTCGGTGACCGTTCTGGACGCCAAGACCATCCAGGCCAGCCAGGCGGTCTCGGTCTCCGACCTGCTGGACCAGACCCCGGGCGTCACCGTGGTGCGCAACGGCGGGGTCGGCCAGACCAGCTCCCTGGGCATCCGCGGCGCCCTGGCCGAACAGACCCTGGTGCTGATTGACGGAGTACAGCTCAACGACCCGTCCTCGCCCGGCGCCGGGTTCGACTTCGCCAACCTGCTGGCCGGCGACATCGCCCGCGTCGAGATTCTGCGCGGCTCACAGTCGACCCTGTGGGGCAGCCAGGCCATCGGCGGGGTCGTCAATATCGTCACCGCCGTGCCCAGCAAGGCCCTGCAGGGCGACATCAGCGCCGAGGGCGGCTCGCGCGACACCCAGTACTACCGCGCCGGGGTGGGCGGTACGATCGACGCCCTGAGCTTCCGCCTGGCCGGGGGCTATTACAGCACCAGCGGCATCTCGGCCTTCGACAAGGCCTTCGGCGGCAAGGAGGCGGACGGCTTCAACGCCGGGGCCTTCAGCGGCCGGCTGCGGTTCGACGTGAACCAGTATGTTCAGCTGGACCTGCGCGCCTACTACACCCAGTCCAAGATCGCCTTCGACGGCTTCTCGACCCCCACCTTCAGCTTCGGCGACGACAGCGAGTACGGCAATGTCAGCCAATTCGTGGACTATACCGGCCTCAACATTCTGGCCTTCGACGGCCGGCTGAAAAACCGCCTGGCGTTCGAGTATGCCAGCACCCATCGCCGGCTATACGACCCCGCCGACGCGCCGGTGACCGAGTTCTTCTTTGGCGACGGCGCCGCGACGCGGTTTGAATACCAGGGCACGGCCGAGCTCGCGCCCAGCTACACCGCGGTCTTCGGCGCCCAGCACGAACGCACCACCCTGGTCACCGGCACCCCGGCTTTCGACTTCGTTCCGACCCCGCCCCTGCGGGCCGCCTTCACCATCGACAGCGGCTACGCCCAGATACAGGGCGAGGTGATCAAGGGCGTCACCCTCACCGGCGGCGTGCGCTACGATAGCCACAACCTGTTCGGCGGCTACACGACCGCCCAGGCCGCGGCCGCCTGGTCCTTGAACGGGGGGAACACCCTCCTGCGGGCCAGCTGGAGCCAGGGCTTCAAGGCGCCGTCTTTGTACCAACTCTACAGCACCGCCGGGAACCCCGCCCTGAAGCCTGAGACCTCGGACAGCTTCGACGCCGGCGTCGAGCAGCGCTTGCTGGACGGGCGCGTGGTGCTGGGGGCGACCTATTTCCGCCTGTCCAGCCACCAGCTCATCGATTTCAGATCCTGCACGGGCGCCCACACAACGCTCTGTCCCAACCCGTTCGGTGGCTTCTATGACAACGTCGCCCAGGCCCTGTCTCAAGGCGTCGAACTGAAGGGCTCCGCCACCTTGTTCCAGGGTCTGACGGTCAGCGGCAACTACACCTACACCGACGCCGAGAACCGCACGCCCGGCTCTATCTTCGGCACCGACCTTGCCCGGCGCCCGCGGCACACGGCCAACGCCACCGTGAGCTATGTTTGGCCCATGAAGCTGACTACCGCTGTCGCCATCCGCTACGCCAGCCGCAGCTTCGACAGCCCTGGTAACAGAACGCCGCTGCACGGCTATACGCTGGTCGACCTGCGGGCCTCCTTCCCCATCACCGAGAAGATCGAGGTCTATGGCCGCGTCGAGAACCTGTTCGACGAGCACTACGAGACAGCGTTCAAATACGGCACGCTCGGCCGCGGCGCCTTTGTCGGCGCGCGGGCTAAGTTCTAGACGGCTGAGGCGGAGGGCGGCGGCGTGAGAGAGATCACCCGCAGAACGGCGTTGGCGGCGGGGGCTGGCCTGACCCTGGCCGCCGCGCCGCGCCCTCCGCGTATCGTTTCCCTGAACCCGTGCCTGGACGCCATAGTGGTGCGGGTGGCGGACCGCTCGCAGATCGCGGCCCTGAGCCACTATTCCCGCGATCCCAATGGCTCCAGCATCGCCGCCATGGCCCGCACCCTACCCTTCACCTACGAGACCGCCGAGGAGGTGGTGGCCCTGGCGCCGGACGTGGTGCTGGGCAGCGTGCACGGCTCAAAGGCCACGGCGGCGGCGCTGGACCGCATGGGCATCCGCAGCGAGCGGTTCGACGTGCCCGACACCATCGCCGACAGCCTGGCCCAGGTCCGACGCATCGGCGCCATCGCCGGCCACCCCGATCGGGGCGAGGCCCTGGCCCTGGCCATCGAGGCGGCCATCGCCGCGGCTGCCCCCTCTGGTGACCCCTCCGGCGCCCGGCGACCGGACCAGAGGCCCCTCACCGCCTTGGTCTTCCAGCCCAACGGACTGGCCGCCGGCCAGGGCACCCTGATGGACGAGATGCTGACCCGCGCCGGCTTCATCAACGTCGCCCAGCGCTATGGCCTCAGCCGCTGGGGCAATGTCGCCCTGGAACGCCTGATCGCCGACCCACCACAGGTGCTGCTGGCCGGGCAGTCGGCCCCCGACGCCCCCACCTGGGCTGATCGGGTCGGCAACCATCCGGCCCTGAAGAGTCTCGCCAGCCGGATGCAGCGCACCGTCTTTCCCGAGCGGCTGATGTATTGCGGCGGCCCGGTGCTGATCGAGACCGCCAAGGCCCTGGCCGACGCGCGGCGCCAGGCCCGGAGTCGAGGGCTGTGACCCGGCGCGGCCTCACCGTCATCGCCAGCCTGCTGCTCCTGCTGGCCCTGCTGTCGGGCCTGTCGGTGATGTCCGGCAAGGTCTGGGCGCCGTTCAGCGCCTGGACGGCGGGGTCGGACGATCCGCGGTGGGCGATCATCTTCGAACTTCGCATCCCCCGCACGATCCTGGCCGTGCTGGTGGGCGGGGCGCTGGGCCTGTCCGGCGCGTCGCTGCAGGGCTACACCCGCAACCCCCTGGCCGATCCCGGCGTGCTGGGGGTCTCGGCGATGGCCGCCTTTGGGGCGGTGATGACCCTGTACCTGGGCCTCAGCGCCAGCGCACCGTGGGTGATGGCCGCCGCCGGGATGGCAGGGGCCATGGTGGGGGTCGCCGCCTTGCTGGGCTTGGCGGGGACGTCGGGCGGCATGGTGACTTTCATCCTGGCCGGGGTGATCTTGAACACCGTGGCCAGCGCCGGCGTCGCCCTGGCCTTGAACCTGGCCCCCAACGCCTGGGCGGCGCAGGAGATCATCGACTGGCTGATGGGCTCCCTGGCCGACCGCAGTATCCTGGACGTGCGGATCGCCGCCGGACCCATAGTGGTCGGCGCCCTGATCCTACTGAGCCTGGGCCGCGCCCTGGACGCCCTGACTCTGGGCGAGACCGGCGCCCGGACCTTGGGGATCGATCTGAACCGCACCCGCATCCTGCTGGCCCTGGGTGTCGGCCTGACCTGCGGGGCCAGCGTGGCGGTGACCGGGGTGGTCAGCTTCGTAGGCCTGGTCGTGCCGCACCTGCTGCGGCCCATCGTGGGCGAACGCCCCGGCGCCCTGCTGGTCCCCAGCGCCCTGGGCGGCGCCGCCCTGGTCATGGCCGCCGACATCCTGGTGCGACTGACGCCCTCAGCCGCCGAGGTGAAGTTGGGGGTGGCCATGGCGGCCCTGGGCGGCCCGTTCTTCCTGTTCATGCTGGTGTCCATGCGCCGGAGGCTGACATGACAGGATCGGGACTAGGGCTGGGCGCGGGGCTGAGCGCGGACTCCGTCGCCATCGCGTTCGACGGTCGAGCGGTCCTGGGGGGGATCAGCCTGACCTTCCGCCCCGGCGAGGTCACCGCCATCGTCGGCCCCAACGGCGCCGGCAAGTCCACCCTGCTGGCCTGCCTCGTGGGGCTGCGCAAACCGGGGAGCGGCGTCGTGCGCCTGGACGGCCAACCGATCCTCAGCCTGCCGCCGCGCGACCGCGCCCGTCGGATCGGCTTCCTGCCGCAGAGCCCGGAGATCGCCTGGGGCCTGGAGGTGGAGGTGCTGGTGGGCCTTGGCCGTATTCCCCATGCCGGCGCCGGCGGTCTTTCCGCGGCCGACAACGCCGCCGTCGCCCAGGCCCTGGCCGCCACCGACCTGGCCGCCTTCGCCCGCCGCGACGTGACCACCCTGTCCGGCGGCGAACGAGCCCGCGCCCTGATCGCCCGCGTCCTGGCGGGCCAGCCGCGCTGGCTGGTGGCGGACGAACCCCTGGCCGGCCTCGACCCCGGTCACCAGTTGGACGCCGCCGACCTGTTCCAGGGCTTCGTGCGCGACGATCCTGGGCGCGGCGTGGTCGTGACCCTGCACGACCTGGGCATGGCCGCCCGCATCGCCCACCGCATCGTTGTCCTGGCGAGGGGCGCGATCCTGGCGGACGGAACGCCCGGCGAAGCCCTGACCCCCGAGGTCATGGCCCAGGCCTATGGCGTCGACGCCCGCTACCACGCCGGACCGGGCGGGCCGGCGTTCGAACTGGTCGGGCGGTTGAAGTCCTAAACCAGCGGCCCGTGCTCGAGGCGGGGCAGGACGTGGCGGGCGAAGAGATCGCATTCGGCCAGGTGCGGGTAGCCGGACAGGATGAAGGCCTCGACGCCCTCGGCGCGATAGGCGTTCAGCTTGGCCAGGACCTGGTCGGGGTCGCCGACGATGGCCGCCCCGGCGCCAGAGCGGGCGCGGCCGATGCCAGTCCAGAGGTTGGCCTCCGCATAGCCGTCATCGCCAGCGGTCTCCCGCAGCTCGGCCTGGCGGCGCACGCCCACGGAAGCAGAGTCCAGGGAACGGCCGCGGATCGCCGCGCCGGCGGCGTCATCCAGCCTCGACAGCAGCCGGTCGGCCGCCGCCCGGGCCTCGGCCTCGGTCTCGCGGACCACCACATGGGCGCGGTATCCGAAGCGCAGGGTGCGCCCCTTGGCGGCGGCGCGGCGGCGCAGGTCGGCGATGATCTCGCGCACGGCCTCCATCTTGTCCGGCCACATCAGATAAACGTCCGCGCCCTGCGCCGCCGCCTCCCGGGCATCGTCGGACAGGCCACCGAAGTAGAAGGGCGGCGCCTGGCCGCTGACGGTGCGGATGCGCGGTGGCTCGAGCTTGAAGCGATAGAACTCACCCTGGTGATCCACGGCCTGGCCGGCCATCAGCGCCTTGAGCAGGCTCATCAGCTCAGCCGTGCGCCGATAGCGCGGGCCGCTTGCCAGGGTCTCGCCGGGCAGGTCGCTGGAGATGATGTTCACCGTCAGCCGCCCGCCCAGCATCTGGTCCAGGGTGATCAGCTGCCGCGCCAGCTGTGGCGGCCACATCTCCCCGCAGCGGACGGCGGCCAGCAGCCGCATCCGCTTCAGCAGCGGGGCGACGCCGCCGGCGAAGGCGATGGAGTCGATGCCCAGGCCGTATCCTGACGGCAGCAGCAGGTTGTCGAAGCCCCCCGTCTCCGCCGCCAGGGCGATGTCGCGGCAGTGCTCGAAACTGGCGGCCAGGCCGGGGTCCGGCACGCCGAGGAACTCATAGTCGTCATCGCAGAGGGCGGAGAACCAGGCGACCTCACAGGGCGGAAGCGCGCTCACGGCAGGGGCTCTCCGCGGGCGGCGATCAGGACGCCGTACCAGTCGGCGCGGGTGAGCCGCACCGTCAGCGCCGTGGCCGCTTCGGCGATGCGGGCCGGGTCCTGGGAGCCGACGATGGGGATGGGCCGCGACGGGTGGGCCATGATCCAGGCGTAGGCCATCACCGCGCGGGAGACCCCGTGCCGTTCCGCCAGGGTGTCCAGGGCCCGGACGATAGCGGCGGTGCGGCCAACCAGCCCGGCGCCATCCCCCAACCTTCCGCCCCCCAGGGGTGACCAGGCCAGGACACCGAAGTTGCGCTCCAGGGCTTGGTCCAGGACCCCGTCGGTCAGGGGTTCTACGGCGGCGGGCGAGAACTCCACCTGGGTGGCGGCCAGGGGGAACGGCAGGTGCGCGGCCAGGGCGGCGGTCTGGGCGGCGGTGAAGTTGGAGACCCCTACCTCGCCGATCTTTCCCGCCTGGCGCAGGGCTTCGAGGGTCCGGGCCAGGTCGGCCGGATGGGTCAGGACGTCGGGGCGGTGGATCTGGAACAGGTCCATGCGTTCAGTGTTCATCCGCCGCAAGGACGCTTCCACCGCTTCGGTGAGGTAGGCGTGACTGGAGTCGTAGGGGACGCCTGGCCAGATGCCCGCCTTGCCGGCCAGCACGAACCGCGCGCGCAGGTGGGGGGCGGCGCGCAGCACCTGTCCCAGCAAGGTCTCGGCGCCGCCGAAGGGCGCGCCGTTGTCCAGGCCATAGACATCCGCGGTGTCCAGCAGGGTCAGCCCCGCCGCCAGCGCCGCCTCGACCCGCTCCTGGGCGGCGGCGATGTCGTCGCCGCGGAACCGCCACATGCCCCAGGCCATGGGCGAGACCCGCAATCCGCTCTTGCCCAGGGGGCGCTCGGCGGCGGAGAAGGTGATCGCCGTCACGAGCCTGGCTCGCGGCGCGAGAACAGCGAAGGAACGTCGGCGGGCATGGTCTCGAAGATCCGATTTGGCATTGTCGGCGCAGGAATGATGGGTCGCGAGCACATCCGCAACCTCCGTCTGCTGCCCGGCGCCCAGGTGACCGCCCTGGTGGACCCGGTGGTGGTGTCCATCGACAAGGCGCTGAAGACCCTAGGCGACCAGGAGACCGAACCGGCGATCTTCCAGACCGTGGAAGAGCTGGCGGCGGCGGGCGGCGTGGATGCGGTGATCATCGCCTCGCCCAACTTTACCCACCGCCAGACGCTGGAGCCGCTGCTCGCCACGGACTGGGCGATCCTGTGCGAGAAGCCCCTCTGCACCACCCTGGAGGACGCTCTCTGGGCGCGTGACCAGGCCGCCGCCCGCGCCGGCGTGTTCTGGACCGGCATGGAATACCGCTTCATGCCCCCCGCCGCCCGCTTCGTCGAGGAGGTGCACGGAGGCCGGGTCGGCAAGCTGAAGATGCTGTCGATCCGCGAGCACCGCTTCCCGTTCCTGCCCAAGGTGGGGGACTGGAACCGGTTTTCCCGCAACACCGGCGGCACCATGGTGGAGAAGTGCTGCCACTTCTTCGACCTCATGCGCCTGATCACCGGCGCCGAGCCGGAGCGGGTGTTCTGCTCGGGCGCCATGGACGTCAACCACATCGACGAACGCTACGATGGCCAGGCGCCGGACATCCTCGACAACAGCTACACCGTGGTCGACTTCCACGGCGGCCAGCGGGCGATGCTGGACCTGTGCATGTTCGCCGAAGGGGCCAAGAACCAGGAGGAGATCGCCGCCGTGGGCGATGTGGCGCGCCTGGAGGTCAAGATCCCCGAGAGCAGCCTGGTGTTCTCGCCCCGCACTGGCTTTGGTAACGCCAAGCAGGTGCAGACCATCGTCATTCCCGTGGAAGCCAAGGCGCTGAAGGCCGGCTCCCACCACGGCGCCACCTACCACCAGCTCAAGGCCTTCCTGGCCGCCGTGCGCGGCGAGGGGCCGGTGCAGGTCACCGCCGACGACGGTGCGCGCGCCGTGGCCATGGGCCTGGCCGCCGAGATCAGCGCCCGCGAGAAGCGGGTGGTGGCGATGAGCGAGCTGGGGTTTTAGGGCGCCAGCCCTACCGCGTCTGGCCGCCGTCCACGGGGATGGTGGCGCCGGTGAGGAAGCCGGCGACGGGGCTGAGCAAAAAGGTCACCGCCGAGGCGATCTCTTCGGGCCGGCCGAAGCGCCTCAGCGGCACTTCGCGGCGGATCCAGCGCAACCAGGTGTCTTTCTGGTCCCCGGTGGAGCGGGCCTCCCAGTCGCCGCCGGGGAATATGATGTTGCCCGGCGCAATGGTGTTGACCCGGACATTGGCCGGGCCGGCGATCTTGGCCATCTCCTTGGCCATGTGGGCCATGGCCGCCTTGGCGGTGCCATAGGTCAGCGGCGAGCCCAGGGCGGCCAGGCCGGCGATGGAACTGATGAACACCAGTGAGCCCTCGCCGCGCGGGGTCATCCGGCGCAGGGAGGAACGGCCCAGGCGGAAGGCGGAGTCCAGGTTCTGGGTGAAGGCGCTGTCCCAGGTGTCGTCGTCGACCTCGAAGCCAGGCGGGCTGGGATGCAGGCCGACGTTGGCCACCGCCCCCCACACCGGACCCAGCTCCTCTTCCACCGCTGTCATGGCCGCGTCGATGACACCGCTATCGCGCATGTCGCCGGCCCTGGCCCAGACATGGTCGGCTCCGAACTCGTCGGCCAGGCGGGCCCGCTCGGTCTCCAGCGCCTCCGCGCCTCGCGCGGTCATGGCGACCTTGGCGCCTTCCTTCAGACAGGCCTCGACAATGGCCAGGCCGATGCCTCGGCTGCCGCCGGCCACGAAGATCACGCGGTCTTTGAGTTGCAGGTCCATGGCGGGCTCCTTGATTCGAGAGGGTCAGGCTGTTCCGTAGGCCTGGACCTTCCACGCCGCCAGCCGTGAGCCGGATTCATCCGCGGATATCCGGGGTTCGAAGGCGCGGTCGTAGCGGGTGAAGGCCGCCGTGTCCGCCTCGGTAATCAGGCCGACCCCAAGGCCCGCGCAGATGGCGGCGCCGCATGCGGTGGCCTCGCGGACGGCATGGCGGCGGATAGGGCGACCCAACAGGTCGGCCTGCACCTGCAGGAAGGTCTCACTGGCGGTCAGGCCGCCGTCGACGCCCAGCGCCTCTGGCGGCGGCGCGCCCGACAGGTCGTAGAGAAAGTCGAACACCTCCCGCACCCGGAACGCCAGACCCTCCAGGGCGGCGCGGGCGATGTGAGCCGGGGTGGTCGCAAGGCTGAGGCCGCCCAGGGCGCCGCGGCGGGCGGCGTCGCCGTGGGGCGCCCCCAGGCCCTGCAGCGCCGGCAGGAACCAGGCCCCGCCGGCGTCCAGGACCGAGGCGGCCAGGGCCTCGAACCGCGCGTGGCCGCCTAGTCCGGCCGTGGCCCGCAGCCAGTCCAGCGCCGAGCCGGCGGAATAGACCATGCCTTCCAGGCAGAAGCGGGTCTGGCCGTCGACGGACGACTGCACGAAGGGCGGCGCGGCCATGCTCTTGAACACCAGCTCGGGGCCTGTCGAGACGTCCAGGGTGGCGGACGTCCCGTAGGTGACCTTGGCGTCGCCCACCGCGCCACCATGGGCGATCAGGGCGGCCTGCTGGTCGGCGACATCGGCGGCGATGGGGACCTCCGCCCCCAGGACGGACCGGGCCGTGACACCCATCTCGCCCCAGGTGTCCACCAGGTCGGGGAAGCGCAGGGCGGTAAGCCCCTGAAGCTCGATCAGGCCGGCGTTCCAGCCCAGGCTCATAAGGTCCAGGTAGCCGGTTGGCCAGGCTTGGCTGCGATCGGTGGCGTGGATCGCCCCTCCGCTGAGCTTGAAGATCAACCAGCTGTCAACATTGCCCCAGGCGAGGCGATCGGGCGGCAGGTTGGCTTCGGCGACGATGGCCTCGAGCTTGGCCGCCGCCTGCTGCGGGGCGACCATGTGGCCGGCTTCGCGAAGCTCCCGCGCCCGCTCGACGCCGCGCAGGTCACTCCAGATCACCAGGGGCGAGAGCGCCTTGCCAGTGTGGCGCCCCCAGACGACCACGCTGGTTCTCTGGCTGGTCACGCCCACGGCGGCCAGGTCGGCGGCGGTGCGGCCAGCGTCCGCAAGCACCTTGGCGATCATCCGGCGGGCGGCGCGCCAGACGCCATCGGCGTCCTGTTCCAACAACCCCGGCGCCGGGGCGCGGGAAGCCAGCCGCGACGAGGCGAAGGCTTTGAGTTCACCGCCGGGCGTGAATAGGCCGGCGCCCAGGGAGGTGGTGCCAACGTCCAGGGCCAGGATGAGTTCAGGCATCGGGGATCAGGGCGCCGGGGTTCATGATGCCGTTGGGATCGATCGCGGCCTTCACCTTGCGCAGCAGGCTCAGGGCCTCGGAGCCAAGCTCCGTCTCCAGCCAGCCCCGGCGCACCCGGCCTATGCCGTGGTGGTGCGAGAGGCTGCCGCCGTTGTCGTGGGTGGCCTGCATGATCCGCCGCCAGCAGTCCATGTAAACCGCTTCCATCACCTGCGGCCCCGCGGTCTGGACAGCGAAGGTGAAGTAGAGGTTCAGGCCGCTGCGGTAGACGTGGGAGCTGTGGGCGGAGGCGGCCAGGCAGCCCTCCACCTCCTTCAGCGACGCCACCGCGTCCGCGTAGACCCCGGCGATCCGGGTCCAGTCGGCGGAGACCTCCACCGTATCGGCGACGATATTGCGCGACAGGATGGCATCCCAGCCAGGCACGTGGTTGCGGTGCTCCAGCCAGTGGGTGGCGATGTCGCCGGGGGCGGTGGCCACGCCCAGTTCGGCGGCCAGGGCGGCGACGGCGGCGGTCTCGGCAGCCACCAGGGTTGCGGGCCCTTCGTGCACCATCAAGATCAGGCACTTGGTCATGCGGGCGTCCAGCCGTCGGCTTTCGCGTTCGTCGTACTGGCGCACCACCGGAGGGCGCCAACCGCGCTGGATCAGCTCGCGCTGGAAGGCGAAGCCGGCGGCCATGTCCTCTGCTTCCAGGCAGGTCACGGTCTGGACTTGCGCCGCCCGGCGCAGGGAGAAGGTGACACCGGTGACAACGCCCAATGTCCCCTCCGAGCCCATGATCAGGTGGCGCAGGTCCGGCCCGGCCGAGGCGCGCGGCCCCTTGCCCAGGGTGACCAGATCGCCGTTGGGCAGCACCACCTCGATGGAGTGGACCACGTCCTCGATATTGCCGTAGGCGGTGGAGAACTGGCCCGAGGCGCGGGTGGCGATCCAGCCGCCGACGGTGCTGATGGCCACCGACTGCGGCCAGTGGCCGATGGTCAGGCCCTGGGCGGCCACGGCTTGCTCGGCCTCCAACCCGTTCTTGCCGGCGTCGAAGGTCGCCAGCAGGTTCACCGGGTCAATGGACCGCACGGCGATCAAACCGCCCATGTCCAGCAGGATGGCGTCCGCCGAAGCGATCACCCCGCCCACCACACCACTGCCCAGGCCAAAGGGGATCACCGCGATCTTGTGCTCGTTGGCATGGCGGATCAGCGCCTGGACCTCGGCCACGGACTGGGGCCGCACCACGGCGGAGGGGCGGGGGGCCGGCGTTCCGGCCAGGTCGCGCACGTGGCTGACCATCCAGTAGTCATGCCGGCGAGCGTCCGTCTGGACCGGGTCGGTAATGACGCGGCCGGGGCCAAGCAGGCGATCCAGGGAGTCGGTGAGGGTGGTGGTCAAGGATTCAGACCTTCATCGTGACGCCGGCCCTCAGGCCAGCCATGTTGCCGTCGTAGATCGCCTGGCACGCCGCGACCTGCCGCGCGGCCTCCGTCGCGGACCAGCCCAGAAGCGGCGCCATGGCCTTGGCGGCGTCCGCCAGCGCCTCTATTCCCCCGGCCGGGTCAAACCAGGCGCGGGCGCTGCGGCGGATCCAGTAGTCTTCCAGGGTCAGGGCGCCCTCGGCCTCCACCGCCTGGCGGGCCTCGGCGGCGACGTCACCACCGGCGGCGGCGACCCCTTCGGCGTCGGACCCATATAGCCCAACCAGCCTTAGGGCGGCCGCGCTGTCCAGTCCCCGAGCGGTCAGTTTGGTCACGGCGGTGTCCACCACCACGTCGCCGCCAGGCAGCGGGTCCTTGTCGGTGCGGCAGGCGGTGGGCTTGCGGCCCAAGGTTTCCTCGATCTGGTCGACAACCCGCTCGGCCATCTTGCGGTAGGCGGTGAGCTTGCCGCCGGCGATGGCCAACACGCCGCCGGGGCCGGTCCACAGCTCGTCCTTGCGGGAGATTTCCGACGCCGACTTACCCTCCTCGCCCACCAGAGGGCGGACCCCCGACCAGGCTGAGATGACGTCGGCGTGGGTCAGGCGGGCGGTGGAAAAGCGGGTGGCGGCGGCGTCCAGGAGGTAGTCGGCGTCCTGGCCCGTGATCGTCGGCCACAGATCCAGGGCGGGATAGAAGGTGTCGGTGGTGCCGATGTAGGTGGCGGCGCCCCTGGGCACGGCGAAGACGCTGCGCTTGTCTGCGGCGGGCAGGATGATGGTTCGATCCACTGGCAGGCGCTCACGGGCCACCACCAGGTGCACACCCTTGGTCAGCTTCAGCCGCGGCGCGGCCGTGGCGCACTCCAGGGCGCGGACCGCGTCCACCCAGGGGCCGGCGGCGTTGACGATCAGGTGCGCGGTGAGGCGCGCCTTGCGACCCAGCCCTTCCTGCCCCGCCAGGGTGTCGGCGACCTCGATCCCCACGGCCCGGCCGCCCTCCAGCACCAGGGAGACGGCGTTGGCGTAGTTCACCACCAGCGCCCCATGGGCGGCGGCGTCCTTGACATTGGCCAGCGTCAGGCGGGCGTCATCGGTGAGATACTCAGGATAGACCACCGCGCCAACCAGGTCGTCGGCCACCAGGGCCGGCTCTCGCGTACGAAGCTGAGCCTGGGACCAGACTTCGTGCTTGCGGCTTTTGGGCACCCCACCCAACTTCTCGAAGGCCCACAGGCCGGCGCGCAGCTTGGCGATGACGGCAGCGGTCTTGGCGGGAATGACGAAGGGGGTTTCCCGCGCCAGGTGCGGGGCAATGGCCTGGACGATTTTGCGCTCGGAGGCCGCCTCGCGCACCAGGGCCAGATCCCCCATGGGCAGGTAGCGCAGGCCGCCGTGGATCATCTTCGACGAACGGCTGGAAGTCCCCGACGCGAAGTCCCGCGCTTCGATAAGCGCGACCTTCAGCCCGCGCTTGGCGGCGTCTCGCGCCACCCCGGCCCCGGTGATCCCGCCGCCGATCACAGCCACGTCGAACGGCGCCGCTTCCAGAGCGTCGAACAGGGCGTCACGGTTGCGGAGGTCAAGACGATGGGTCGGCATCGGGCGTGGCGTTCCTCTGGCCCGTGCTGCCTAAACGCCGGACGTTACGTCAGCCTACCGCAAGGTGAAGGCGGGCGCACGGACCGCTTCACACCCCCTCAATGGCCACCAGACTGCCGATGCTGCAGCTCTGACGCAGCGCCTTGAGGGTCTGGTATTCGGCCGAGTGATAGAAGGCCAGGAGATGGGTCATGTCCGGAAATTCGAGGATCACCTGCCGACCGGGCGTGGCGTCGCCTTCCAGCACCTGAGCCGCGCCGCCCCTGACCAGGTAGCGCCCACCGTGGGCGGCGATCACGGCCGGGGCCTGGCGCCGGTACTCTTCGTAGGCGCCAAGGTCGGTCACCTCTATATCGCCCCGGATGTAGGCGGCCATCTCGATCCTCTCCCTGTGCTGCGTTCAGCGAAGCCTTAGCTCGGACCGACGGGGTCCGAGGGGCCGGTGTGGCCAGATCAGGGCCACCTGGGTCGCGGGATTGGCCGACAGACGAGCGGCCAGCACCGCGCCGGCCGAACCGGCGCCAACGATCATGTAGTCGTAGTCCATGATGCCCCGATCACTGTATGAGGCCGACGAACCGGCGGCGCCGGGAGCTTAGCGACGGTCGATGGCCACCACCACCGGCCGCGCTCGCAAGGGGATCAGGGCATGCGATTCATCGACGGCGAGGAAGTGGCGCGGCGGCTGACCTATGAGCTGGCCATCCCCATCGTGCGCGAGGCGATGATCGCCCTTTCCGCGGGACGAACCCGGCAGCACCTGCGTTCAATCATCCCCCTGGCGGGAACTCGGCTGCTGGGGATCATGCCTGGGGCGCTGGGCGAAGACGCGCCCTATGGCGCCAAGCTGATCAGCGTCTATCCGGAGAACTTCGACCGGGGCCTGCCCTCGCACCAGGGGTTGGTGATCCTGTTCGAGCCGGAAACCGGCGCGCCGGTATGTGTGGTCGACGCCACCGAGGTCACGGCGATTCGCACCGCCGCCGCCAGCGCCGTAGCCACCCACGCCCTGGCGCGGAATGACGCGCGGCGACTGGCCATTCTGGGCTACGGCGAGCAGGCGGCAACCCATGCGCGGGCCATCGCCAAGGTGCGGGATCTTGCCGAGATCGTGGTCTGGGGACGTTCGAACGACCGCGCCACGGCCTTTGCCGAACGGATGAGCGCTGAGCTGGACCTGCCGATCAAGGCGGCGCCAAGCGCCGAGGCCGCCGTGAGAGAGGCGGACATCATCTGCACGGTAACCGGCGCCGCCGAGCCGGTGCTGCACGGCGCCTGGGTGGCGGCCGGAACCCATGTGAACGTTGTCGGCTCGGGGTTTGCGGGGCCGGCGGAGGTGGACAACGACCTGGTGGTCCGCTCCCGGTTCATTGCCGACAGTCGCGAGGGCGTGCTGCGGCAAGGGGCCGAATTTCTGCGCGCCAGACAGGCTGGCCTGGTGGGGGACGACCACATCGTGGCGGAGATCGGCGAAGTCCTGGCCGGCGATGTTCCAGGGCGGACCAGCGCCGATGAAATCACCCTCTACAAGTCGCTCGGCCACGTGGTGCAGGACCTAGCCAGCGCCTGGGCGCTGTTCGCCGCGGATGCGCCGTGATTGCGCGGTTAAGGTCCTGGTGACCGACGCACTTCAACTCCGGTCATATGAGGACGGCGATTCTACCCAAATTCGACCACGGCGCGGCGCTACGCGTGCCGCCCGCGCACGACGCCAACGGCTGGCGCATTCTGATGGAGTGGCTAGGCGACGCCGGCCGTTGCCTGGATCGGCCCGGCGCGGTGGCCGTGGAAACCCCCGTCGGCGCTCAGGTGGCGCGGCCAGGAGACTGGATCGTGCTGTCGGTGAGCGGCGCCTATCACGTGGCGCCGACAGGGCCGCACAGCTGGCACGCCTGACGCCGTCTCGATCCGGGGTGCCTTGTTCTGGCGCAGCTTGGTGAAATGAGGCACGACTCGGGGACGCAGCCGTTCTGGAGCCCCTCATGCACAAACGTCACTTCCTGCTCCTGACCGCCACCGCCCTGGCCCTGGGCGCTCCGTCCATGGGGTGGACCCAGAGCGCGCCCGGCGCGGCGCCCCTGAAGCTGATCGGCTTCATGACCGACTTCGACCTGAAGGACGACGCGGTGGCGATCTGCAAAGCGGTGATGGATGGGGTGGCGCCGGGGGTGCGCATCATCGACATCACTCACACGGTGGAGCCCTACAATATCGCCGAGGCGGCGCGGTTCCTGGCCGGTTCGGCCCCCTATTTCCCCAGCGACGCCGTGTTCGTGGTGGTGGTGGATCCGGGCGTGGGATCGACGCGCAAGGCGATCATCGCCAAGTCCGCGCGGGGTCAATTCTTTGTCCTGCCCGACAACGGCCTGCTGACGCTAATGAGCGGCGACAACGCCATCGTCGCGGCCCGCGAGATCACCAACGTCGCCTGGATGATCGGCGAGAAGCGTTCCTCCACCTTCCACGGCCGGGACATTTTCTCCCCCGCCGGCGCCCACCTAGCGCGGGGCGACGATTGGACCGCGGCCGGGCCGGAACTGGACGTCGCCAAGCTGGTCAGGCTGGATCTCAAGCCTGCCGCGATAACAGCCAAGGGGATCGTGGCGCAGGTGATCGGCACGGACGGTCCCTACGGCAATCTGGTCATCAACCTGCCGTCGGAGACCTTTGCCAAGCTGGGCTACCAGATCGGCGACACGGTGCCGGTGGACCTGGCCGGCAAGCACTATGCCTTCCCGCTAGTCCATACTTTCAGCGACGTTCCGGTAGGTAAGCCCTTGTTCTATATTGACTCTCGCGGCCGACTGAGCCTGGGGGTCAACCAGCGGAACTTCTCGGAAATCTACAAGGTGGGCGAAGGCGCTTCCGTCGTCATTCCGAAGAAGCCCTAGAGCTTCTACCGCACGACCAGCCCCGCCCCCCGAGCGCGGGGATCGGGCGCGACTGTCGGCGTGCGGCCGTCGATCTCGATCGCTTCGATATCACCGTTGTAGTCCTGGTTCACCAGGGTGTAGCCGCGCGTCTTCAGTCCCGCCGCCAGGGTCGCCGAGTAGGGGCCATAGGGTTCGGCGAAGATCGTGTCTGGCGGCAGCAGTTGGTGGTGATAGCGCGGGGCGGCGACCGCGGCCTTCAGCGGCAGGTGGAAGTCGTAGGCATTGGCCAGCACCTGGAACACGGAGGTGAAGATGCGCGATCCGCCAGGGGTGCCGATGACCATGGCCACGCGGCCGTCCTTGAGCAGGATGGTAGGCGTCATGGAGGATAGGGGCCGCTTGCCCGGCGCGATGGCGTTGGCCGAACCGCCGACGACGCCGAACTGGTTGGGGACGCCGGCCTTGGCCGAAAAGTCATCCATTTCGTCGTTGAGCAGGAAGCCGGCCCCCTCCACCGCCACGCCCGCACCGAACCAGCCGTTCAGGGTATAGGTGTTGGAGACGGCGTTGCCCCAACGGTCGACCACCGAATAGTGGGTGGTCTGCGGCTTCTCCAGGCCGGGGATGACTCCGGTGGTCGGCGAGGGCTTAACCGGATCGATCTGGCGCGCGCGGCCGGCGATATAGGCCGGGTCGGTAAGGGCGGCCACGGGGACCTTGATGAAGTCCGGATCGCCGAGATAGACGGCGCGGTCGGCGAACACCCGCTTTTCGATCTCCGCCAGCAGATGGACGTATTGCGGACTGTTCAGGGCCACGCCCTTGAACACGGGCGCCGCGTCGGCCTTCATGGCCAGCATCTGCATCAGGGCGATGCCGCCGGAGCTGGGGGGCGGGGCGGTGATCAGGCTGAAGCCATGCCAATCGCCCTGCACCGGTTCGCGCCAGATGGCCTTGTAACCTTCCAGGTCGGCGTGGGTGATCAGGCCCTTGACCGGGCCACGTCCCATCTGGGCGACGATCTGGTCGGCTACCGAACCCTTGTAGAAGCCGTCCGGCCCCTGGTCGGCGATGCGTTGCAGGGTGGTGGCCAGTTGCGGCTGGCGGAAACGCTGGCCAGCCTTCATCCCCTTGGCCCAGGCTTCGAAATTGGTGGTCTGCCAAGCTCGCCGCGGGCGCCGTTCAAGATGCCCATCAGCTGCGGCGTCACCATGAACCCGTCGCGAGCCAGGGCGATGGCCGGCGCCAGGTCCTGTTTCCAGGTCAGGCGACCGAACCGGTGGTGCGCCTCGGCCAGGCCGGCCACCGAGCCCGGCACCCCCACCGCCAGATTGCCCACCAGGCTGAGCGCGGGGTCCGGCTCGCCCGACGCGTTAAGGTACATGCCGGCGGTGGCGGCGCCCGGAGCCGTCTCCCGGTAATCCAGGAAGTAGGGCTTGCCGTCCATGTAGACGGTCATGAAGCCGCCGCCGCCCAGGTTGCCAGCCTCTGGGTAGGTCACTGCCAGGGCGAAGCCGGTGGCCACCGCCGCGTCGATGGCGTTACCGCCCTGGCCCAAGATCTGCTTCGCGGCAAGCGCCCCGTAGATGTCCGGGGATGCGACCGCGCCGGCGGTCAGAGAGCGGCCAGCGGAAGGCACACCATGGCCGGTGGCGGCGAACGCCGGGGCGGCGGCGGCGAAGACGAGGGCCGCCGCCATGGCGCCGAAAAGCCTGGGTACCCTGACCACTGACCGCCCCTCCCATCCTCAGTATTTAAGGGGCGACCCTAACCAGCTTTGCCGGGCCGAAGCCACGGCAAACCGTCCGCCTACCGATCCCAGATCGAGCGGAAATCGCCGCCGCCGATCAGCCGTTGGGCCGGGCTCTGCTTGTCGATATGACCGATCAGGCCGCGGTAGACGCCATAACCGACCAGTTCCTGTAGCCGAGGCTCGAAGGTGCGGACCAGGGCGGGGTCCAGACCCAACTGCTGGTTCTCCTGCTGGCGGATGAAGCCGGCGCAGTAGTTCATCGCCACGCCGGTGCGCCGCGTGTCAGTGCGGTTGGCCCCGCCGCCATGCCACAGGGCGCCGTCCCAGATCAGCACCGAGCCCTTGGGCATCTCCGCGGCGATGGTGTCGTAGGCGCCGCCGTATTCGGGATTGGGGCGGGTGTGGCTGCCGGGGACCAGGCGCGTGGCGCCGTTGGCCTCGGTGAAGTCGGTGAGCGCCCACATAGAGTTGCAGATGATCGGCCGGTGGGGCTTGTCCAGGGGAATGACCTGGTCGTCGGCGTGGATGGGCTGGGCCTTTTCCCCCGGATCGATGGCGATGGACGACAGGGAGGAAATCAGCGGCCCGTCCCCCAGCACCCCTTCGACGACGGGCAGCACCGCCGCGTGAACCGGGATGGCGGTGAACGGGGCCGCATGGGCCAACAGGTTGTAGATGCGGACGGTGCGTTCGCCCTCGAAGCCGTTGCCGGCGGGCTTAGCGTTAAGCTCCCGCTCGAGGCGGGCCAGGGCGTCGTTCAGGATGTCGATGAGGTCCGGCGCTATGGCGCCTTCGATGATCGTGTAGCCGTCGCGGCGGACGCGCTCTATGTGCGCGGAACTCGCGGCGTCTCCAGCGTCCGGCATGTCGCTACTGCGAGATGTTCAGCTTCAGCATGATGCGGCCGGGGTTGCGCTGCGCCAGGGCCTCTGGAACGGCCATGGCCTCGGCCATCTTCACGGCCTGGGCAGCGGCGCCGGCGTCCACGGGATCATCATTGACGACCTTGCAATCGGTAAGATTGGTCTGGCCCACCTGGCAGTTGAGGAACACCACGCTCATGCCGGCGGCCCTGGCCGCGTCGGTGGCCGGATGACCCGCGGCGGCGGCCGGGGCTGTGGCGAGGGCCAGGGAGAACAGGGTGAGCAACATGGGCGGACCTACCTAATCTTAACCTATTGTTAGACACGACCAGGCGGGCGTTGGGAAGCCTGTCCCATCCTGGCGCGCTTGTCCGATCCCCCCGCAACGCCCGTGCCGCGCCGTGCCAACGGGCTGAGTTCCGCCTTGAAACACGCATGACGCCTTCGTGATTCTCGCGCCTCGGTTTCGTCCGCCCGCGCCATACACCTGTCACGAGCAGCAACCATCATGCGGCGCAGAGCGTTCCGGCCAACCGAGAAGGAAGAGCCTCATGGTCCAGGTGATCGCGGTCGAACCGGTGGATGGCGGCTGGGCCTTGCGCCAGGCCAGCGTGGACAACGCCCAGCTGTTCGCCAGCGGGGCCAAGGCCGAGGACGCCGCCAAGCGCCTTGGCGCGCGCCTGTCGGATGCCGGCGCGGCGGCGGAGATCCGTATCTACCTGCGCGACGGCAGCCTGGCCGGCCGGTTCCTGTGCAACCCACCGTGGCTGGAGTGAAGGACTAAACGCTCACCGGGGCCACGAAAGCCGCCGCCAGGTCTTCAAGCCAGGCCTTGAGCGCCGGCCCTTTGTCCGAGGGGGTGAGGCCGTTGCGGACCAGGATCAGGTCACGGTCCGGGCAGAGGATGATGTACTGCCCGTCGTGGCCATTGGCCGAGAAGCTGCCTGGCCCGGCGAGGTCCAACCACCAGTGGGCGCCATAGGGCGCTTCGATGCAGCCAGGGTGCTGGTAGGTGGGCGTGCGGGCGTAGTCCACCCAGCCTTCCGGCAGCAGCCGCTCGCCGTCCCAGACCCCGTCACGCATGTAAAGCAACCCGAAGCGGGCGAAATCGCGCGGGGTGCAGAAACAGAACGACGAGCCGATGAAGGTCCCGGCGGGGTCGAACTTTGGATTGGCGCTGGCCATGCCCAGCGGCCCGAACAGGCGCTGCCGCATGAAGCCGTGGAACGCGTCACCGTGCACGCCCAGGACGTCGGCCACACAGCGCGCGACAATGTTGGTTGTGCCGCTGGAATAGGAGAAGAAGGTCCCGGGCTCATGCTCCAGCGGGAAGCTGGCGGCGAAGGCGCCGGTGTCGTCCTTGCCGCGCCCCCAGAGCATCTCGATGACGTCGGACGGCTTGTCCGGGGAATATTCCTCCACGAACGCCAGGCCGCTGGACATGCGTAGCAGCAGGTCGAGGGTCAGGGCTCCGCGCGGGTCACCCTCGGTCCGCCACTCCGAAACCGGGGCGGGAGCATGGACGTCCAGCGCCCCGTCCTTTACCGCCATGCCGACCAAGGCCTGGGTGATGCTCTTGGCCATGGACCAGGACCAGGTGGTGGCGTCCGGACCGTGACTGGGGCCATAGCGCTCGGTGACCAGCCGTCCCTTGTGGATCACCACCACCGCCTGGGTCTCACCGATATCGTCCGGCGGTTCTGGGGCGAAGGCGTGATCCAGCATGGCCCGGATCCTCGCCGCATCGGCGCCGGGCGGCAGCGGGCCGATGGGCCACTCTAGGGTCGGCCAGGCGGTGTCGGCGGGCTGGGTCGGGAGAATTGGGAGCATGGCTGAAAAGGACGGCGGCGTGGCGCGGGCGTCAATGGCTCATTGGGTAGGCGGCCTCAATCCAAGTCCGTCGCCAATTCCGCCCGGGTGGCGTCACCCAGGATAGCGCGGTGATCATAGAGGGGGTGGTCGACGCCCAGCATGGCCTGGACCTTGGGGTCGCGGAAGCCGGCGATCTGCTGCGGGCTCAGGGCGAAGCGCATGAAGTGAACCGAGGAGGTTTTGCCGTCCTCGCGGGTGCGCTCGATGTCGCCTTCCTGCTGGCCCGCCGACCGCGTCTCGCCAACCTGCAGGAAGAAGTGGTCCTCCACCCCGCCCAGCCGCGCCAGGATGTTGGCGCGGCGCAGCGGGTCGTCGATCTCGAACATCACCGTGGCCACGAGTTCGCCGCCCTGGGGGATCAGGGGATTGTAGGCGGCCAGCTCGTCCACCAGCTGGTCGGCCCCGCCCTTCTCGATCGCCAGCATCTCCTGGATCTGGAACAGCATGGTCTCGTAGGTCTCGAAATAGGCGGTGCAGTAGGGACCGACATCGATGCGACGCAGCTTCTTCTTCGGCAGCAGGGCGGCGCGGCGTTCGGCGCGGACCTTGCGGAAGTCGGCGTCGGGGATGATGTCGTCCGGGGTGACCCGGCGCTGGGAGGCGGACATTGGCGTGGACTCTTTTGAGGATTCAGACGAGGCCGTAGGCCTGCGCCAGGACTTCGATGGGATGGGCCTGGCGCGGCGGTTTGGCGCCTTCCGCCAGATCCGCGGAGACCATCTGGCCCAGGTGTTTGCAGGCCAGGGGGCAGTCGGAGCACAGGGTCTCGTTGCCTTTCTGCGCCACCTGGCGAGCGGCGGGCTTGCCCACCTTCAGCGCCATGGGCCGGGTCTCCTTCATCACCCCGAAGGTGCCGCCGTGCCCGGAGCAGCGCTCCACCAAGTCGATCTTCACGCCTGGGATCAGACGCAGCATCTCCGCTGACTTGGCGCCCATGTTCTGGGCCCGGGCGTGGCAGGCGTGGTGCACCGTCACCCCGCCTTCGGGCGCGGTGAGGCCCGGGGCCATGCCGTGAGCCTTGGCGATCACCACCACATATTCGCTGATGTCGCGGGTGGCGGCGGCCAGGCGTTTGACGTCCTCGTTCTCGGGCAGGATCAGCGGCCATTCGAACTTCAGCATCAGGGCGCAGGAGGCGGTCAGGCTGACGATGTCGTAGCCCGCGTCGATCAGCGGGATCAGCTCAGCGCTGACCTTCCGCGCCCGGCGCGCCACCTCGGCGATGTCGCCAGCCTCCAACTGGGGCATGCCGCAGCACTCGGGATAGGCCAGCCGCGTCTCGACCCCCAGCTTGGCCAGGACGGCGCGGGCCGCCACAGCGGTGTCCGGCTCGTTATAGTCGACGAAACAGGTGGTGTAGATCGCCGCCTTGCGCTGGCCGAAGGCGGGGCCGGCGGGATCGGGCGCCAGGGGCGATTTGAGCCGGTCCGAGGCCGTGCGGGAATGATACTTGGGTAGTTCGGCGGCCTTATCCACGCCGAGCACAGCATCCATCAGGGCCCGGACGGGCTTGTTGTGGACATCGGTGGCCCAGTTGGCCAGGCCGGCGACGGGCTTGATCAGCTTGCCGTTGCGGTCGGTTTCGCCCAGCTGTTCACGCACGAACTCGCCGCCCTTGGTCTTCCGCTCCGCCGCCCGGTGGCGCAGCATCAGGTGCGGGAAGTCCACGTTCCACTCGTGCGGCGGCACGTAGGGGCACTTGGTCATGAAGCACATGTCGCAGAGGGTGCAGGCTTCGACCACCTCGCCGAACTTGCCTTTGTCCACGCCGTCCAGCTCGCCCGTGGGGCTCTCGTCGATCATGTCGAACAGCTTGGGGAAGCTATCGCACAGATTGAAGCAGCGGCGGCAGCCGTGGCAGATGTCGAACACCCGCTCCAGTTCGTGTTCGATCTTGCCGACGTCGTAGAAGTCCGGCTCGCGCCAGGCGAGGGGATGGCGGAACGGCGCGTCCAGGCTGCCTTCGCGGGCGGCGTCAGCTTTCTTTGGCGGTGCGGAAGGCGGCGTGTCGGTCATCTTGGCTGTGCGCTCTCTTCCCCCGAGCGAAGCCGTGGGGGAAGTGGATCGGCGCGACAGCGCCGAGACGATGGGGGCTCCATCGGAGAACCGGCTTGGGTGTCACGCTGGAGCCCCCTCCACCGCTTCGCGGTCCCCCTCCCCCACCGCTTCGCTTTGGGGAGGAGAGGGGTCGTGATGGTCTTGAGTCTTATTCCATGCCGTCGAGGGCGCGCTGGAAGCGGCCGGCGTGGGACTTTTCAGCCTTGGCGAGGGTTTCGAACCAGTCGGCGATCTCGTCGTGACCTTCCTCGCGGGCGGTGCGCGCCATGCCCGGATACATGTCGGTGTATTCGTGGGTTTCGCCGGCGATGGCGGCCTTGAGGTTCAGGTCGGTGGCGCCGATGGGCAGGCCGGTGGCGGGGTCGCCGACGCCCTCCATGAATTCAAGGTGGCCGTGCGCGTGGCCGGTTTCACCTTCGGCGGTGGAGCGGAACACCGAGGCGACGTCGTTGTAGCCTTCGACGTCGGCCTTTTGCGCGAAGTAGAGGTAGCGGCGGTTCGCCTGGCTTTCGCCGGCGAAGGCTTCCTTGAGGTTGTCCAGGGTCTTGCTGTTGGCGAGCGACATCGTCTCGTTCCCTCGTGATGATCTTGAATGGCGCGTGGCGAAGCCGCCAGCGCGTCCGGCCAGTGATCCTTAGGCGGGCGGCCAAGTGGCGTCCAATCGATTGCGCAAATGCGGACGATAGAGCCGGTCGATGATTGTCAGTCCATTGCCGAGCCGGGACGCGGCGCTGGCTCGGGCCGGGGTTCCAGCGCCTCGCGACGGCGCAACAGATCCAGCAGGGGGCGCTCGATGAACCGCCGGCAGGCCAGGCCGGCGACGATCGAGGCGACGATGGCGGCCGGCACGAACAGGGTCGGACGACCGATCCCGACAGCATGCGCCACCAGGGCCGTGGCTGGGGCGTGGCACAGGTAGATCGAATAGGAAGCGTCACCGAGCGCCTTGAGCCAGCCCCAGCGCGGAATCCTGCCCCGCGATTCCAGGGCCAAGGCGCCGCTCACCAGCATCAGGGCCGGCAGACCCCAGAGCAGCGGCCGCATCAAGTTGTCGCCGAACCAGGCGCTGTTGGTGGCGGCGAACACCGCCAGGGCCAGGCCCGCCAGGACCGCGCCGCCGAAGGCCCCCGGCAAGGCGCGATCGGCCACGAGCTTGCCGAGCCAGAGCCCGCCGGCGAACTCCAGCATCATCAGGTTGGCGCCCAGGGTGTAGAGGGGCGGGTCCAGCAGGCCGAGGACGCCGATGGCCACCAGGGCAGCGGTAACAAAGGCCAGGCGCCGCCCCTCCCCCATCAGCAGGCCAACGGCGAAGATCAGGTAGAACTCAGCCTCATAGTTCAGGGTCCAGCCCGCGGGCAGGACGGGGAACGGCAGGCCATTGGGTCCGCGATGGGTGATGAAGGCCATGGACAGCAGCACGTGGCTCCAGCCGGCCTGGACGTTGGGCAGAAAGGCCGGCCAGGCGATGGTGATGGCCGTCAGCGCCAGGGTGATAGCCCAATAGGCCGGCGCCACTCGGGTGAAACGCCGCCACAGGAATGCGCCCGGGGCCACCTCACGTCCGGCGGTGATGCTCCACATGATGAAGCCGCTGATGACGAAGAAGATATCCACCCCGGCGCGGCCGGCCTCGAAGCCGCCGTCCAGCCATTGAAAGGCGTGGTATATCGCCACGGCAATGGCCGCGGCGGCGCGCAGATACTGGATGGAATAGTAGGTCTTCACCCGCCCGTTCGCGCCCCTCTGCCAGAGGGTTCGGCCGCATTGGCGGGAAGGTCAAGGTCCGAAGCTTGACCAGTGACGAGCTCCAGACAATCCGTACACAGATGATAACAGTGAATAGCGTAGAACACGAACAACAGGATGACAGCGGGCAGGGGGATGCCCAGCATCTAAAGGAGAAGTGGTTTCATGACGGGCCTCCTTTGGCCTGAAGACCGACGTCATTTTGCCGGCAAGGCGCCAGCACGGCCGTCTCCGACGCGCCGGATCGTCAGCCCAGCCGGCCCCTCGCCAAAGCCCGCCAACAGTCCGGTGGCATCGTAGACCACGGCGCCGCGCGCCATAAGCGGAGCCAGGTCGTTGATCCTGGCCAGGGCGGGGTGGTCGTTGGCTAGAACGGCGATCCGGGCGCCGGTAACAGCTGCGATCCGGGCCTGGGGATCTGGATCCAGCACCGGGTCCCAGGTGCGGACGAGGAGGCCGGGCCGCGCGGCCTTCAACGCCTCGGCCAGTAGGCCGCCGAAGCCTTGGCGCACGTCACGCGTTGGCGGCGTTCCCTTGAACGCCAGACCCAGGATGGCCACGCTGTCACCCTCGCCCAGGTCGGCCAATATGCGCGCCGCCAGGGCCGGGACCGTGCCGGCGTTGAGGCGACGGGCGGCGTGCAAGAGCTCCATCGGCGCGCGCGCCAGGGCCGGCGAGGCGGCCAGGACCTGAAGGTCCTTGGTCAGGCAGGGACCGCCCACGGGACCGGGCCGCGCCAGGCGGAAGCGGGGAAACCCCTCGGCCCCGGCGCGGCGCACCTGGTCCATGTCGATGCTGGCGGCCTCGCACAGGCCAGCGAACTGATTGGCCAGGGCGAAGGTCACGTCCCGTTCGATATTGGCGAAGAGCTTGATGGCCTCGGCGGTCTCCGGGTCGGGCACGCGGACGACGGACCCCAGGACGCCGAACAGGGCGGCGGCGCGTTCCCCTGCGTCGTCATCCAGGCCGCCGATCAGGTGAGGCGTTGTGAACTGTTCCAGATAGGCGGCGCCGGCGATGGAGCGATCCGGACAGGCGGCGAAGCTCAGGTGCGAAGCGCTGGCGGCCAGGGCCCTGGTGGCGCCGATGGGCACGGTGGAGCGTACACAGACCAGGTCGTCCGCGGCGGCGGCGAAGGCCACGGCGCTCATGGCGGCGCCAAGCGGCCGAGGGTCGAAGCCCTGCTCGTCGGCGGGGGTGGGCACAGCCAGGATGAAGGCGCGAGGCCCCTCGACCTGCTCCAGTTCCGCGGTGAATTGAAGGGCGCCGCTGGCAAGGGCGTCGTGGAACGGCGCCTCCAGCCCATCCTCCAGAACGTCCAGTTGACCGGCGCGCAGGCGCTCGACCAGGGCGGCGTCGATATCCACGCCGAGCACCGACCGCCCCGCGCTGGCCAAGGCCACGGCGACGGCCAGGCCGATCCCGCCGCACCCAAGCACCACGACGCCCGGCAAGCCTTCGACGGATGTATCGCTAGGGCCCAAGGGCGGAAGCCTCAACGCCGGCTTAGGCTGCCAAGGACCCCGCGCATGATCTCGCGACCCGCCTGGCTGGCCACCGCGCGCAGGAGCGACTTGGCGAAGGTCTCGACCATGGACTGGCGATTGGACGCCCGGGGCGGAGCCGCCTGCCGATAGCTTTGCTCGGCTTGATGTTCGGCGGCGTCCACCTGGGCGTGAGCGTCGGCCTGAGCCTGGGCCTGGGCGGCGCGGGCCTGCAGGGTCTCGAAGGCGGACTCCCGGTCCAGGGCGGTGTCGTAGACCCCGGTCACCGGGCTGACGGCGATAATGTCGGCTCGCTCAGCGTCGGTAACCGGTCCCAGGCGCGACGCCGGCGGGCGGATCAGGGTCTTGGCGACCACGGTCGGCGCGCCCTTCTCGTCCAGGACGGAAACCAGGGCCTCACCGACGCCCAGGGCCTGGATTGTCTCGGCGGTGTCGAAGGCCGGGTTGACGCGAAAGGACTGGGCCGCGGCATGCAGGCCCTTCTGGTCGGCGGGAGTATAGGCGCGCAGGGCGTGCTGGATGCGGTTGCCCAGCTGGCCAAGCACGGTGTCGGGAATGTCGGACGGGTTCTGGGTGACAAAATAGATGCCGACGCCTTTGGACCGGATCAGCCGGACCACCTGCTCGACCTTTTCCAGCAGGGCCTTGGGCGCGTCGTTGAACAGCAGGTGCGCCTCGTCGAAGAAGAACACCAGCTTGGGCTTCTCCGGATCGCCCACCTCCGGCAACTGTTCGAACAGCTCGGACAGTAGCCACAACAGGAAGGTCGAGTAGAGCGTCGGACTCTCGATCAGGGTATCGGCGGCCAGGACGTTGACATAGCCCTTGCCGTCGCTGTCGCAGCGCATCAGGTCGGCCAGCTTCAGAGCCGGTTCGCCGAAGAAGTGCTCGGCCCCCTGGGTTTCCAGGGCCAGAAGTTTGCGCTGGATGGTGCCCACCGTGGCCGGAGCGACGTTGCCGTACTGGGTTCCGATGTCCTTGGCGTGGTCGGCGACGTAGCGCAGGGCGGCCTGCAGATCCTTCAGGTCCAGCAACAACAGGCCTTCCTGGTCGGCCACGTGGAAGGCGATGTTGAGCACACCTTCCTGGACATCGTTCAGTTCCAGCAGCCGCGCGGTGAGCACCGGGCCCATCTCCGACACCGTGGCGCGGATCGGGTGGCCCTTCTTGCCGAACAGGTCCCAGAACACCACCGGCGGGCTGGCCGGCTTCAGCTCCAGATCCATGAGCTTGGCCCGGGCCAGCATCTTGTCATTGGGCGCGCCCGGCATGGCGATGCCGGAAAGATCGCCCTTCACGTCCGCCGCGAACACCGGAACCCCGGCGTCGGAGAACTCCTGGGCCAGGACCTGCAGGGTGACGGTCTTGCCCGTGCCCGTGGCCCCCGCCACGACGCCGTGCCGGTTGGCGCGGTCCAGGCGCAGAAGCTCGCGCTTGTCGGAAAACCCGATCAGAAGGCCGGCGTCTGCTTCGGGCATGTTTTTCACTCACGGCCAGCGCGGGCGCGCGGGGTCTGTTCCAGAAACGTCAGGATGAAGGGGAGGCGACCCTTCGCGGCCAGCCTCCCCGGAGCCGTGATCCTCAGGCCGCCGACTGGTCGTCGGTGCCCGCGTCGGGGGCGTGCTTCTTGACCGACTCGATCAGGTTGGTCGCCCCGGACTTGGACGAATAGCCTTCGGTGGAGAAGAGCGTGTTTCCGTTCGCGGCCTTGAAGCGCACGCGGAACTCGCCAGCTTTGTCCTTATAGATCTCGAACTTGTACGCCATGACGTCTCCTTTAGGTGGCCGTCCCGTGATGGCATCGCCACACGCCGGGGAGGCCCCTGTCAAGCTCGGTGTAACCACTCGGAAATAATTCACATGCGGTGGCGCGCGCGCGTCAGTGCGCTTCGTCCCAGTTTCCGGCGTAGCGGGCGTCCACCACCAGGGGCACGGAGAAGGACACCGCCGGCTCGGCGGCCTGCTCCATGACCTCCCGCGCCACGCGGCAGACCGCGTCGGCCTCGCCCTCCGGCGCCTCGAAAACCAATTCGTCGTGCACCTGCAGCAGCATCCGCGCCGACAGGCCGGCGGCTTCCAGGGCGCCGGGCATGCGGATCATGGCGCGGCGGATGATGTCGGCGGCGGCGCCCTGGATCGGGGCGTTGATCGCGGCGCGCTCGGCGAACTGCCGCTCGCCCACCGATTTGGAGCCAACCATGGGGATGTTGATCTTCCGCCCGAACAGGGTGGTCACAAAGCCCTGCTCACGCACCAGGGCGCGCATCTGGTCCATGTAGGCTCGAATGCCCGGGAAGCGTTCGAAATAGGTGTTGATATAGGCCCCGGCCTCGTCCCGGGGTATGCTCAGCTGATTGGCTAAGCCAAAGGCAGAGATGCCGTAGATGATGCCGAAGTTGATCGCCTTGGCCCGGCGGCGGGTCTCCGCCGGCATGCCCTCGATAGGCACACCGAACATTTCCGAGGCGGTCATGGCATGGATGTCCAGGCCCTCGATAAAGGCCGCCTTCAACTGCGGGATGTCGCCGATGTGGGCCAGCAGGCGCAGCTCGATCTGGCTGTAGTCGGCGCTGATCAGCACATTGCCCGGTTCGGCGATGAAGGCGCGCCGAATCTTGCGCCCCTCCTCGGTGCGGACGGGGATGTTCTGCAGGTTCGGATCGTTGGACGACAACCGCCCGGTGGTGGTGGAGGCCAGGGCGTAGGAGGTGTGCACCCGGCCGGTCCGTGGGCTGACGGCCTGGGCCAGGTTGTCCGTGTAGGTGCCCTTCAGCTTCGACAGCTGGCGCCAGTCCAGCAGGGTGCGCGGCAGGGCGTGGCCCTGGGCGGCCAGGTCCTCAAGCACGCTGGCGTCGGTACTCCACACCCCAGTGGCGGTCTTCTTGCCGCCAGGCAGGCTCATCTCGCCGAACAGCACGTCGCCGATCTGCTTGGGGCTGCCCAGGTTGAAAGGTCGCCCGGCCAGGGCCTGGGCCTGGGCCTCGAACTCCACCATGCGCATGGAAAAGTCGTTGGACAGCAGGCGCAGGCGTTCGGGATCGACCCGGACGCCGTGCGCCTCCATCTGCGCCAGCACCGCCGGCATCGGTCGTTCCAGCGTCTCATAGACGGTGAGCAGGCCCTCCCGCGCCAGACGGGGGCGGAGGGTCTCGTAGAGGCGCAGGGTGACGTCCGCGTCCTCGGCGGCGTAGCAAGTAGCGGGCTCCAGGGCCACGTGCTTGAAGCTCTTCTGAGCCTTGCCGGTTCCCGCCACCTGTTTGAACGGGATCGGCTGGTGGCCCAGCCACAGCGCCGATAGTTCGTCCATGCCATGGCCGTGGATGCCAGCCTCCAGCACGTAGGAGATCAGCATGGTGTCGTCGATCGGCCCGACGGTGATCCCGTAACGGGCCAGGACCCCCAGGTCGTACTTGGCGTTCTGCCCGACCTTCAAGATCGAGGGGTCTTCCAGCATCGGCTTGAGCCGCGCGATCGCCTCGTCCAGAGGGATTTGCTCGGGGTGGGCCAGGGCCTCGAAGGCCAGGCCGCCTTCGTTGGCCTGCTCGTGTTCATGGCCCAGGGGGATGTAGCAGGCCTCGCCTGGGGCCACGGCCAGGGAAACGCCGCACAGGTTGGCCTCGGTGGACGACAGGGCGTCGGTCTCAGTGTCGAAGGCGATCACCCCCGCGGCGCGGCACCGCGCGATCCAGGCGTCCAGGGTGGCCAAGTCCTGCACGCAGGCATAGGCGTTGACGTCGATGGGCTGGGCGGTCTTCGCCTCCAGCGCGGTCTGCACGGGAGCATAGCGCGGCGACATCACCGGCGCGCCCGGCAGGGGCGCGGGACGCTGCGCCGCGGCGGCGGCGGCCGTGGCGCCCGAACCATCGCCGACCCGGCGAGCCAGGGTGCGGAACTCCATGGCCTCCAGGAAGGCGCCCAGCACCGCGGGATCTGGATCTTCGACGGCCAGGGTGTCCACGGTCGCCGGCAGGGGGGTGTCGCAGTCCAGTCGGACCAGCTCGCGGGACAGACGGATCTGGTCGGCGAAGTCGATCAGGGTCTGGCGGCGCTTGTCCTGTTTGATCTCCGAGGCCCGGGCCAACAAGGTGTCGAGGTCGCCGTATTCATTGATCAGCAGTGAGGCCGTCTTGACGCCGATCCCCGGCGCGCCCGGCACGTTGTCCACCGAGTCCCCGCACAGCGCCTGCACGTCGACAACCTTTTCCGGCCCAACGCCGAACTTCTCGAACACCTCATTCCGCCCGATGCGCAGGTTCTTCATGGTGTCGAGCATGGAGACACGATCGCCGACCAGCTGCATCAGGTCCTTGTCGGAGGAGACGATCACCACCTCGCCGCCGGCGTCGCGCACCTGGCAGGCATAGGCGGCGATCAGGTCGTCGGCCTCGTAGCCGGGCTGCTCCAAGGCCGGCACGCCAAAGGCGCGGGTGGCCTCGCGCACCAGGGGGAACTGCGGCACCAGGTCCTCCGGCGGCGGCGGACGGTGAGCCTTGTAGGCTTCGTAGAGCTTGTTGCGGAAGGTCTTCTCCGAGTGGTCGAAGATCACCGCCAGGTGGGTCGGCGCGTCCGGCGCGGCCTTCATGTCCACCAGCAGCTTCCACAGCATGTTGCAGAAGCCCTGCACCGCCCCCACCGGCAGGCCGTCCGACTTACGGGTCAGCGGCGGCAAGGCGTGAAAGGCGCGGAAGATGAAGCCCGACCCGTCCACCAGATAAAGCCGGATCGCCGGACCGTCCTGGGTCAAGGGGCGGTCGGAGGTCTCAAGGACATCGGGGGCGGGGGCGATCGCGGTATCGTCGGTCATGCCGCCAAGATAGGCCCGGGCGCCGCCATGGTCACGTCAGGAGTGGCAAGGGCGGGTCGACCCTGCCGGCGCATCATGACAAACTTTGGCCCGCGAGGGAGCAACCATGGCCAAGCCGATCGTCATCGCCGTGCTGGCCGACTGCCACATTCATCCGGGCGCGGGCATCGACTGGCCCCCCGGCGCGCTGGAGAAGCTGGCCGGCGTCGACCGGATCATCACCCTGGGCGACATGGGCGAGGCGGAGGAGCTGGACGCGCTGGTGGCCATCGCCCCACTGGCCGGGGTGCTAGGCGAGGACGACCAACCCAACGAGATCATCCGGACCTTGACCCTGACGTTGGAGGAAGGCGGCCTGATAATCGGCTGCGTCTTCGATCCGGTGATCGCCAACCTGGCCGAGTCCAAGGGCCCGTTCGTCCCCGACGCGGATGCCGCCGAGGCGGAGGAGGATCTGTTCGACGGGCCGCTGGACGTGCTGCTGTGCGCCTCTACCCACAAGGCCGAGATCACCAATGTCGGCGGCCGGCTGACAGTGGACCCCGGCAGCCTGACCCTGCCGGAGGATAAGGACAAAGGCGCGCGGGGGACCTTTGCGAAGCTGATCATCGAGGATGGCGTGGCGCGGGCGGAGATCGTCAGTCTTTGACCTGCGCCAAGTGTTTTTCGAAATAGACGCTTAGCGGACTGAGACGGTAGTCGCCGAAAGGCTCGCGTTCGAGGAACCCGCGCCGACGATAGAGCGCAAGAGCGTCCAGCTGCCGGACGCCAGTCTCCATCATCAGCGCGCCCAGACCCAGACGGAGCGCCTCCGCTTCGATGCACGCCAGGATCCGGGACGCGATCCGCTTACCGCGCGCGGTCTCTACGACAAACATCCGCTTGATCTCGCCAAAGGTTCCGGAGGGGATGAGCGCGCCGCAGGCGAGTGCCTCGCCACGCTGGCGAGCGACGAACAAGATCGCACCCCGTTCGGCCAGGCTGGCCGGGTCCACATGGTGAGAGTCACCCGGATAGAGCGCGTCGAAGTAGCGTTCGGCCAGGCCGAAGAGCTGGGTGACGTCCGCTTGTAGCGGCGTCTCGACGTCGATGGTCAGGTCGCTCAATGCCCGTGGGAGCCCTCGTACACCCCTGGCGCCAGGCGTTCGCTTTCCTCGCCCTCGGACCCGTGGGCCAGGACGAAACGGCGATCACAGTAGAGGCACTCGACGAAGTCCGCCTCGCCCATCTCCAGCCACACGCGGGGATGGCCCAGCGCCCCGCCGACGCCGTCACAGGCGACGCGCTTGGAGCGGACGGTGACGATTTCGGGGGCGTCGATGGCGCCGGCCACGGCCGGGGAGGCCAACTTGTCGTCCGCCTCGGGCGTACCCTTGGGCTTGCTGGCCATGTGGAAATCCCCGCCGGATCGAAGGGCGGCCTTGGCGAGGCCGCGCGCGCGTCCTAGGTATGCGACCAGCGCGCGCGCCGTCAATCGACGCGAGGCCGCAGCCGCGCATCGGAGCCCCATGGACCTTCCCGACTACGCCATCGAGGCGATTGGCCTCTACAAGACTTATCCCGCCAGCAAGACCGCCCCGGCGATGGACGCGCTAAAGGGAATCGACCTGAAGATCCCGCGCGGTTCGATCTTTGGCCTGCTGGGACCCAACGGCGCCGGCAAGTCGACCTTCATCAACACCCTGTCGGGCCTGACCAAGAAGACCAGCGGCCAGGTGAAGATCTGGGGCCGGGACATCGACACCCATCCTCGCGCCGCCCGCGCGGCCATCGGGGTGGTGCCACAGGAGATCGCCGCCGACCCCTTCTTCACCCCGCGCGAGTCGCTGGAGGTCCAGGCCGGCCTCTATGGCGTGCCCGCCAAGGACCGCATCTCCGACGAACTGCTGACGGCGCTGGGCCTGGCGGACAAGTCAAAGGCCTATGTGCGCCAGCTGTCCGGGGGCATGAAGCGGCGCCTGATGGTGGCCAAGGCCATGGTCCACCGCCCGCCGGTCCTGGTGCTGGACGAGCCCACCGCCGGGGTTGATGTAGAACTACGCCGTCAGCTTTGGGCCTATGTGCTGGAGCTGAACCGCCAGGGCGTGACCATCGTCCTCACCACCCACTATCTCGAAGAAGCCGAACAGCTCTGCGACACTATCGCCATCGTCAACCGTGGCGAGGTGGTGGCCTGCGAGCCGACCAGCCAACTGCTGCGCCGCCTGGACAGCCGCACGGTGGTGGTGACCCCCGAGCAACCGCTGACCGAGGCGCCCTCTCTTGCGCCCTTCGAGGCGAAGCTGCGCCCGGGCGGCGACCTGGCGGTGGACTTCAAGACCGCGGAGGCCGGGGTCGAACAGGTGCTGGCCGCCGTCCGCGCCGCCGGGATCCATATCAAGGACCTGCGCACCGAGGAGCCGGACCTGGAGGACGTGTTCGTGTCCATGACCTACGGCCTGGCGGCGGCGACAACCGACTAAGGCCTTTCCGGTTCACGTGATTCCCCTTGAACCGGAAAGGCTCTTGGTCACGGCAGCGCCCGGATAAACCCGCGCACCACGGTTGCGGAATTGTCGGAGGCCAGGCGGAAGAACACGCTCACCTGATCCTCTGCCCCGCCGCCCGCCAGGTCCGACAGGCTCCGGAACACGATGAAGGGGGTTCCGTTGGCGAAGGCCACGTGGGCCACGGCGGCGCTTTCAATATCCAGCACCTGGGCGTTGAACGTCGCGAAGGCGTAGGCGCGGTAGTCGGCGTTGTCCATGAACACCGGGCCGGAGAGGCCGTGGCCGCCGATCACCAGCCTGGGCGGCCTGGCCAGGCAATGGGCCGGGTCGGCGCAGGCCTTCAGTGTGACCGGGGGCATGGCGCGGGCGACGGCGAGAAGGGCCGGATCGGCGGCGAACCACTGCAGGAGCCTGGGCGAGCCATCCGGCGCGACCACCGTGACCGGCCGGGGCGAGAGCATGCCATAGGCGGGCAACGGCGCCCTGGGCGGGGCGAACTTCCCGTCTTTGACGCGAAGGAAGTCGCCGTCCAGATATTCGGTCCAGGCGTCCGGGGCCACCACGTCGCCGACATCCAGGCCGGGGTCGATGCCGCCGGCGATGCCGGAAAACACGATCGCCCGGACCGCGAAATGGTCCAGGGCCATCTGGGTGGTCATGGCGGCATTGGTCATGGACATGCCGCTGAGCACCAGCACGACAGCCTTTCCCTCCAGTCGGCCGGTGATGAAGCTCACCCCCGCCACCCGGCGTTCGCGAGCCTGGGTGGTGGCGGCCCTGAGCGCCACGATCTCTGGCGGGAAGGCCGACATGACGACGATGCGCGGCGTGCGATCCAGGGGTTGGGCCGCAGCCGGGATCGGGTTCAGGGCAAGCGCTACAAGGCTTGCGGCGACCGCGAACAAGAAAGTCGAATAACGCATGAGCCGAACCCCCACCTGACCCGGAGCTGTGCGCGATGTTCGCACTCGGAGCAACGTGGCGGTCGCCGATTGATCGTGTCTTGCCGCGCGGCGCCCGATCGGGTCTCAATCAGCGCCTGACTTTTGGGGGCATCCGATTGTTCGAGCGTCTGTTCCGGTTGAGCGAGCACGGCGTCACCGTGCGCACCGAGGCCCTGGCGGGCGTCACCACCTTCCTGACCATGGCCTATATCGTCGTGGTCAATCCGGCGATCCTGCACGATGCGGGCATGCCCGGCGCGGCCGTGGCGGCGGCCACCTGCCTGGCGGCGGGAGTGGGCTGCATCCTGATGGGGCTGCTGGCCAACTATCCCATCGCCCTGGCCCCCGGCATGGGGCTGAACGCCTATTTCACCTACACCGTGGTCAAGGGCATGGGGGTGCCGTGGGAGACGGCGCTGGGCTGCGTGTTCATCTCCGGCGTGGCTTTTTTTGTCCTCACCCTGGCCGGGGTGCGCCAGCAGATCGTCAAAGCTATCCCCCGACCGTTGTTTTCCGCCGTGGCAGCGGGCGTTGGCCTGTTCATCGCCTTCATCGGACTGAAGGGCGCCGGCATCGTGGCGACCAGCCCCGCTACCGCCGTCACCCTGGGCGACCTGCACAACCCCAATGCCGTTCTGGCCATGATGGGCTTGCTGATCACCGGGGCGCTGCTGGCGTGGCGGGTGAAGGGGGCGATCCTGATCGGCATCCTGGTCGCCAGCCTGGGCGGCTGGGCTCTGGGCCTGGTGAGCTGGGCGCCGCAACCCTATAGCCTCACCGAAATGACCGCGACGGCGTTCCGCCTGGACATCCCCGGCGCGCTGGGCCTGGGCGGCAAGACCTTCACCCTGGCCATCCTCGAGATCCTGTTCGTCTTCCTGTTCGTCGACCTGTTCGACAATGTCGGCACCCTGGTGGCGGTTACCAAGCGGGCCGGGCTGATGGCGCCGGACGGCTCCATTCCTCGCTTGAACCGGGTGCTGTTCGCCGATTCCGCCGCCACGGTGGTGGGCTCCCTGGCCGGCACCTCCACCGTGGTCAGCTATATCGAGAGCGCCGCCGGCGTCGCCGAGGGCGGCCGCACCGGCCTGACCGCGGTGGTCGTCGGCCTGTTGTTTCTGGTCACCCTGTTCATCGCCCCCTGGGTGCAGGCCATTCCGGCGGCCGCCACCGCCCCGGCCCTGATCCTGGTGGGGGCGATGATGATGGCCCCCCTGGCGGAGATCGACTGGGAGGACCCGGGGGTCTCGATCCCGGCGTTCCTGACCCTGATCACCATCCCGCTGACCTTCTCCATCGCCAACGGCCTGTCGTTCGGCATTACCGCCTATGCGGCGTTGAAGCTGCTGCGCGGCCGCGCCGGCCGGGACGACATTCTGCTGTTCGCCCTGGCGGCCCTGTTCGTGGCTCGCTTTGCCTATCTGGCGGCGACGTGAACGGCATTTGCGCGCGGCCCCACCTTCGTCTAGAACCCGCGCTCCGCAGGCGCCTTTAGCACCCGTAGCTCAGCTGGATAGAGCGTTGCCCTCCGAAGGCAAAGGTCACACGTTCGAATCGTGTCGGGTGCGCCAGGGATTTCAATAGCTTAAGACAAATGGTCGGCGCTTAGCGGGACACCGAGTCACCACCAAGTCACCATCGAAACGAACTTCACAACTTTTGGCGACTCGCGCGATTGTTACCGCTCACCGGCTTGGCGGACGCGAAACGATGGCGAGCGAAAACAGCGCCGACCCTAACGAGGCCGATGTCGCGCGCGAGGAGCGCCTTCGCGAAGAGAGCGTGACAGCCTTCCTTGAGGGCCGCTTCGACGCTTCGTTCAATCGGATGCAGCAGGCAGGCCTAGATGAGGCTATCCGCTGGTTCCGCGAAGAAGGCCTCACCTTCGCGAAGGTGATACCTAACATGACCCCACTGGAGATGATCCTGGGTCTCCGCGCTGCCGCTAACGAGGAAGTTCAAGAGTTGGGCGACACCGCGTCGGACAAGTTACTTGTCGCGGCCGGCTACCTTCAGGCGCTGGCCGAATTTCGTCTTGCGCTAGAAAGGCCGGTCGCCGCAAGTCTGGAAGCTGTTGCGATGCGGACGGCGGAGCTGTCGATGAAGGCGATGGTGCTGGGCGAGATGGAAGGTTTGGCCAAGGCGATCCGCTTGGGGTGGTTCGACAAGATGGCTGCGTTCGAACGTGACCGTGAGCGCAGGCGCCTCGGCGCCGAAAAGGTTAATTCCCAGAAGGCCACAGTCCGAGGATCCACGCTTGCGGAGGCGATGCGGCTGGTGGGCAAGAATCCAACTCTCAGCAACGAAGACGTTGCATCGAAGGTCCGCGACATCTTGAGCCTCCCAACAACGATCAAAACGCTGACCGGGTGGGTCAGGGATTGGAGGAAGGAGGATTTCCTTCCTCCGCAAAAGAAGGTTTGACGCTAGCGACCCGGACCGCCGCGCTAGCGCCTGAGGCCCAGTCGCTAGCGTCCGATGCCTGACCAGAGTTGTCGCCAGGTTTCAACCCGATATCTGGGCATGCGTCGAAGCGCCGGGACTTGCCGACGCACCTTCATGCAGGCGTCGCCCCATGAACTCCGAATATCGTCGCCTTACCGTGGGGGCCGCAGCCAGCCACATTGGCCTCTCGGTTAGCACACTCAACAAACTCCGCGTCTTCGGCGGCGGCCCGGTCTTTCTTAAACTCGGCCGACGCGTTGCCTATGACATGGCAGACTTGGACGCTTGGCTCGCCACCAAGCGCCGCCGCTCCACATCCGACGACGGCGAACATGGTGCGTCGTGAAGCGCCGACCACGCATCGATCCTCGGCGGGCCAAGGCACATTGCAGCTACACTATCGCCGAAGCCGCACGCGTGTTCGGCGTTCATCGCAACACCGTGCGCGCCTGGATCAGGGCAGGGCTTCCTGTGCTCAGACCCCGCGGCGAGATGTTGATCATGGGGCCTGACCTGTTCGCGTTTTTGACCGCGCGTCGGGCGGCTCGAAAACGGCCAACGCCGCCGGGGAGCCTCCACTGTTTTAAGTGCCGCGAAGCTCGCCGACCTGCCACCGCGGTCGTCACGTTGGCCTCTGCCCGGCCGACAACAGGTAATCTTCGCGCGCCCTGTCCCGTCTGCGGCACGCTCATGCACCGGCAAGTGAACCTCGCAAACTTGGCGCAGCGCGGATTCGAGGGCGTGCTCATTCACACGGGCGGCGCCGCACCTAGTCGATAGCCCTACCCCCTCCGTGAACTGTCACTCAGGCCAGGAGCCCTGACACATGCCTAGATACAACGCCGAAAATGAGCGGTTGAAGCATGACTACCGCGCCCACATGCGCGAAGCGCTCGGCCGCAGCGAGGCCACCCTGGACGCCGCCGCAGCAGCGATCGACCGTTTCCAGGAGCACACCGGCCGGAAGCCCTTCAAACGATTCCGCCGCGAGCAGGCGATCAGCTTCAAACGTTACCTCGCAGAGCAAAAGAATGCGGCCACCGGCAAGCCGCTGAGCAAGCAAACCCTGTATGCCACCGCCAAGGGCTTGCGAGCTTTCTTCGAATGGCTCTCGCGCGAGCCGGGCTATCGGCAATCAGTCCACTTCAGCGACGCCTCATATTTCAACGTGTCGGAAAATGATGCCCGCATCGCCACCGCGGCTCGCGAACGGCCCGCGCCGTCACTCGATCAGGTGCTGCGTGTGATCGACGCCATGGCTGCGACGACGCCGATTGAGCGCCGCGACCGGGCCATTGTCGCTTTCACGCTTCTCACCGGCGCACGCGATTCTGCCGTGATCACCGCTCGACTGAAGCACTTGGACCTCGCCAAGGGCAGGTTCTTGCAGGATGCGCGCGAGGTGAAGACGAAGCGGGCGAAGACGTTCACGACCGTCTTCTTTCCAGTGGGCGAGGAACCGTCGCGCATCGTCATCGATTGGATCGAGGAACTTCGACGTGACCATAGCTTTGGGCCTGATGACCCCCTGTTTCCGGCGCCGCGCATGGGACTGGACGACAACTGCCACTTCGCCCCGCTCGGCCTGACGCGCGACCCATGGGCCTCCACCGCTGCGGTCCGCGGCATCTTCAGGCGTGGGTTCGAAGCCGTAGGGCTTCCCTACTTCAACCCGCACAGCATCCGGAAGACACTCATGCGCCTCGGCTATGACCTGGAATTGACGCCCCGGGAAATGAAGGCCTGGAGCCTAGGCTTCGGCCATGAATCCGTCCTGACCAGTTTCGGCAGCTATGGCGGCCTAACGCTCGACGAGCAGGCAGCGACGATGCGAGCCATCACCTTGAGGCATGCGGCCGGTGAGGACGACGCGGAAGCCCTCCTAAGTAGGCTATCTGCGGCGATCGCGAAGCGCCGCGCCTGACCCGTTTGCGTCAAGGGACATCGGGCCAACGCTCCCTCAAGCGCTCGACGGTCGAGCGCCACTTCGGTGTCGTCGGTTTGCATACCGTGTTCTGGTTCCCGAACAGGCCAATACCGTTGACAGCCTGATCCAACGGGACAGCGTGCAGCCACTGTACCGGCACGAAATACTCTGAGCGTTCAGGGTCGTCGGCCGACTCGCGATGATAGCTGGCCTCGGTCAGCACATCGAGTGCGGGGCGTTCGCCCTCAGGCGTGGAAATTGAGTAGTTCGCGGCGGCTACGGGCAGCCCCCTGACCAAGCCGACGCCGACGAAGCCAATTTTTGGAGCGTTCACCCAGACGCGATCTCCGACGTTCAGAAGGTTCAGTGTGTTGCTGTACCAAGCCCCTCCACCGGCGGAGATGAAGCCGTAACGGCGAGCCTCGTTCCATGACCGCGTCAAGCCGTGGCCGAAGGAGGCGTAAAACTCGCCGTTCCAGGGTTCCCGCTCGCGGGCGCTCCGTGGTCCAGGCGTGGCGGCGGCGCTGACCTGCGTATGGATCGGATCGAGAAGCCAGGCGCGGCTGAGCAGCTGTTGGTCGCCAATGGTGAAGACCTGGAAGCAAAGTACGTTGATGGCAATGTCGCGCTTGTTCAGATAGGCGACGATCCGCTCGCTGCGGTCATCGAGGTGTGTGGCGACGATGACGATCTGGTGGCTGTCGTTCAGCGTGTCCTCGTCCAGCGGCTGGCCGAAGCGGTCCCGGAAGTCGGCAGCAAGGTCGTGACCAGGGGCGAAGCGGCCGTAGATGGCGGCGATGTCCTGCGCCTCCAGGCCCTCTACCCAGACGGCGTAGTCGATGGCCTGGGCCACCACTTCTCGGGGTGTGCGCTCGCGCTTCAGTTCGATCAAAACCAGCGCCCCGTCCGGGGCTATAGCCAGCAGGTCGATGATCCCCCCGGCGCCTGTCCGCTCCTGACGGCCGATCAGCATCCACTCGTCGGACAGAACGCGCGGCGCGGCGACGATCATGTCCTCCAGCGCTCGCTCGCTAACCAGTCGGCCCTCGGCCAGCGGCTGCGGCCGTCCGCCGATGGTCCAGATAGCATTTCGGATCGGCATCATGCGGCCTCCCGGACCGGCGCCGTCGCCTCAGCGAGTAGGGCACCGAGCAAGCGCTGGCGGGCTGCCTCGCCTCTGGCAAGGCTAGCTTCCAGACGGTCACAAATGGTCATCACTTCATCGACCTTGGCGACAATGCGTTGCTGTTCGGCGAGCGGGGGAAGGGGCACTGGCAATCCTAGCAAAGCACCTTGGTTGATCTTCGGCATGGTCACCTGAGCGCCACTTGCAGATCTGGAGAAGTATGATCGTGCATAAGGGGCAATGGCGCACAGATGAACGAACCGAAGTGAAGTTCCCTTGAGCAGCCTCACTTTCATGATGAGGTCCGGGTAGAGGTACTCACCGGGCACGCCCTCATATATTGCCGCCATCCCAACGTATTCAGGCGTGTTGCCTCTTTGAAAAAGGAGATCTCCAGGCTGGAGCCAGTAGTCCGAATTCGGAGAAAATGAGCCCTCGACCCGCTTGAAATGAGCTCCATTGAATCGGCCACTTGTAGTTGCCGTCAGCGTTATCGCCTTTGGCGCCTCGGCGCCGGGCGATGGTCGTGGGGAGATTCCGTTCTGCGGGCCGTAGGCGATCAGATTTCCAAGACTTACCCAGGTCCAAGTCGGTGGGACCCCGAACGGCATTTCTCCGGGCGTTTGCGATTTGGCCAAGACGGTCGGGTTAAGAATCCTCTCCTTGATCAGTTTGGCCTGGCTGGATTGGAGTTCTGCGGCGAGTTCACGACCCGTGGACGAGTGGTCCTGCTCTAGAAGCAATCCCTGAACTGCCAAGCTCAGGACAGTCTGGCGGAGTTGCTTTATTTGGTCGGGGCGGGTGGTAAGGGCTGGGAGGGCGTCTAGGGCGAAGCGGGCGTCGGCTTGGAACGTTTCGGGGTCGGTGGCTCTGAGGCGGGCAAAGCTCGCCGCTGCCAGCCGGTCGCGCACCGCCTCACGCGCCTCACGCGCTGCCTCCAGGCGGTCACATAAGGTCATCAATTCGTCGACCTTGGCAACGATGCGGTGTTGTTCGGGGAGCGGTGGAAGCCCAATCAAAAGGCTTTCCAGGCTACCCTTGGTGATGTGTTGAAGCCCCACTCCACCATGCGCCTTAGCGATCATCTCATCCAACCGACCATTGATCGCAAGGCGAAGGTATCGCGCGTAAAACATCTTCGTTTTGAAATCGCATCGGAAGATATGCTGGTTCAGAACGGCAGACCCGCGCTCCCAAATGAAGGCTCCGAACGAGGTGCCAGGGGTGCCAGACCAGCTGATCAGGAACGAGCCGTCGCCAATCACGGACCGATCTCGAGCAACTGCCGGATCACAGTAGTTGAAGGCAGCAGCCTCGTTGTTGAGGTTCTGGATGCGGACAATTCGAAGACCGGATGAAATCCAGTCCGTTGGTTTGAACGCCATTCCGTTGAACAATTCCAGTTGCTCGCCGATCCTGGCCCAGCGCCAAGTCGTCGGAAGTCCATAAGGGGCGTCAGGCTCATGACTTAGGCCAATGCAACTTGGCGGCTCATCCGTCGGGTCTTGAGCCACAAGCTTTCCACGAACCGCCAAGTCCAGAACAAGTCGGCGTAACCTTTTGGTCGCGTCGGGTGCATCGGCAATCCGGTCATAGAACTCTAGCAGGCGCACGGGATTCATCGCGCCAGCGCCTCGCCTAGGATCGCCTTCAACTGCTTCTGTAGGCTCGCCGCCTCAGCTTCGGCGGCAATCAGGCCTTGCAACAGTACTGACGGATCGCCGTGGTCGTGATCGATTGCGTGCGGGTTCTTTATGTCGAGGTTATAGCCGCGGCCCTTCACGGCCTCGGCCGTCACAAGCCAGGTCTGCGGGGTCTCCTTGCGGCCTTCCCGTTCAGCTCCGCCCCACCAGTCGATACAGGGCTTCAGGTGCTCCAGCCGGATCGGCTTCGTCATTGAATAGGCCCTCTGCCCCTCCGGCACCTGGTGCTCGTAGAACCAGATGTCCTTGGTCGGTTCACCTTTTTCGAAGAATAGCAGGTTGGTCCCGATCGAGGCGTAGGGGCGAAAGACGCTATTGGGCAGGCGCACGATGGTGTGCAGGTTGCACTCCTCCATCAAAGCTTCCTTCAGGCGGGTCTTCACGCCTTCACCGAACAGGCTGCCGTCCGGCAGCACCACGGCAGCCCGGCCGCCGGGCTTCAGCAACCGAATGATCAGGGCCAGGAACAGGTCGGCGGTTTCGCGCGTCTGGAAGTGTCGTGGGAAGTTGCTCTCGATCCCGTCCTCCTCGCGCCCGCCGAATGGCGGGTTGGTCAGTACGATGTCGACGCGGTCGTCCTGGGTGTAACTAACGTAGGGCCGCGCCAGGGTGTTGTCGTGGCGGACGAAACTGGGGTCCTCGATCTTATGCAGAAGCATGTTGGTGACGCACAGCATGTGCGGTAGCGGTTTCTTCTCCACCGCGTTCAGACCAAACTGCATCGTCACTTCATCCTCAGGTCTCCGCACGTACTGCTCGCGCATGTGGCGGATGGCGCATGTCAGGAAGCCTCCAGTGCCGCAGGCCGGGTCGAGGAGGCGCTCACCGGGCTTCGGATCGATACGATCGACCATGAAGGCGGTGACGGCGCGTGGCGTGTAGTACTCGCCGGCGTTGCCCGCGCTCTGCAGGTCGTTCAGGAGTTGCTCGTAGACCTCGCCGAAATGCTGTCGTTCGGCGAGGTTGTTGAAGTCGATCTCATTAATCCGGTTCACTACCTGCCGCAGCAGCTGGCCGGACTTCATGTAGTTGTAGCCGTCCTCGAACACGTTGCGCACGACGACCGCACGATCGCCAGGCCGGCCGCTGAGCGGCAGGGCCTTAAGGCGCGGGAATAGGGTGTCGTTGATGAAATCAATCAGTGCCTCGCCAGTCATCCCCTCCGGGTTTGCCGCCCAGGCGCCCCACCTCAGGTGGTCGGGGATCGGCGTGCGATAGTCGGACCTGACCAGCTCCAGCTCCTGGTCCTGGTCGTCGATGATCTTCAGGAAGAACATCCAGCAGAGTTGGCCCACGCGCTGGGCGTCGCCGTCGACACCGACGTCCTTGCGCATGATGTCCTGGATTGATTTGACGGCGTTGCGGACGGACATGCTAGGTCACCGAAACTTGGGATTTGACGGAGTCGCTGATGCGGCGCAGCGGGTCGGCTGCGGATGGCGGGTAGAGTGCCCCCGCGCCAACCCTAGGAAACTCAAGGCTTGAAGCCCAAAAATCGCGAGGGTTGAACTTAAATTTCCCGATCAGCCGCAAACCAAAGTCGGTTTCATAGCTCTCGTAGAGCCTCTGCTGCTCCACTCCGTCCAAGTCTGGGTACTCGCCCAATAGATAGCCTTCTTGAATGTGGGGACGCACCGCCTCTGGGGGGCACACACTTGAGAGGCGAACAACCTGCAGGCCCGCTTCGGCGCTTGCTGTCACCGCCCCACTGAGGTTCGGCAGAGCAAGAACAAAGAGAAACGCCTCAGCGCCGCCGACTTGCGATGCGAACGACGAGGCGATGCGTAGTGAATGTGTCACGTCGAGCAGCGGTGTGCGGCAGACCTCATAGTGTTGAAGGATCGACCACCTCAATATCCTTTGCCGCTTTAGCCTTTCACCGCCTCGAAACCCAGCCATAGTGAATTCACGCACCAAGAGTTGCTCGGCTTGCTGCAAAATCCGAAACCTGTCATCGTAGTCGAAAGTTTTGCGATCGCCACGGGCAATTGTCGGGCGAAGCGATGTGTTGCCGTTACGGTTCTTGTAATCTTGCTCTTGCCCACGAAACATCAACACGTAGTCTCGATTCAGATACTGGAGTGTCGCTATTTTGGTGGCAAGCTCGAAGTAATTGTGCACAAAAATCGCGTCATTGTGACGAATCGTCTTGTTACTAAGCTTCACCGGTTGCGGTTCGCCGGCGACGAATGAGAAGAGATTTTGTGTTCCTAGCGTCTCCATCCTCAGGCCACCTGTTCGTAGAGAGCGGACTGAAGCTCATGCACCGCAGCTTCGAAGCCAGCGCGGTTCCCAAACTCGCGGATCAGCTGGACAGGCGTACCCATGCGGTCAAAAGGGGCGATCTGCAGTACGCGCGGATCGTCGAGATTAAGCATGCCCTCGTCCTGATATTTGGTCAGCAGCGCCTCCAGCACCGCACGCGCCTGAGGACCATAGCGGGTGAAGACATCATGCTTGCGCACGTTCTCGGCTCGCTCGCGACGGGTGCGCGGCGGCTGGTCGAAAGCGACGTGGCAGATGAGATCGAAGGCATCGAAGTCCTTGCCCACCTCCTGCGCCAAGGGGTCGAGCAGCAGGCCCTCCTCCGCCAGTTCGTCGATGATCGCCTGCTTACGGTCGGCATCGTTCCAGCGCCGCAGGAACTCGTTCAGGCTGGCGAACCGTTCGCGCAGCGCCTTCTTGGTGAAATCGCGTAGGTTCTCGGTCACTAGCTTGCCATTGGCGTCGAGGTACTCGACCCGCTCGGCCAGCAGGGTCACCGAAACGCCGTCCACATAGATCTTTCGCGGCACCTCCATGCCCGGCTGGATGGTGATGTCGGGCGGCGCGTCCACGATGAGCTCGTCGTCGCCGGGAGCGGGCGGTAGGCCATCGTCCGACTCCGCGGCAGGCGGCAGGTCGTCGGGCGGCGCGACCGGATCGTACTCGCCGGGTTCATAGATCTGCACCGGCTCACCGTCGAAGTCCGGATCGGCGAAGTGGCTGGAGGCGCCGCGGAAATCCATCAGCGTGAAGTAGAACTTGCGGGTGTCCTCGTGCACCCGAGTGCCGCGTCCTACGATCTGCTTGAACTCGGTCATCGAGCCCACGGGGCGGTCGAGGACGATTAGGCGGCAGGTCTGTGCGTCGACGCCGGTTGACAGCAGCCGCGAGGTGGTGACCAGGACCGGATAGCGGGACTCCGGGTCGATGAAGTTGCCGAGCTGGTTCTGGCCGTCCTTGTCGCTGCCGGTGATGCGCATAACGTAGCGGCCGTTTTGAGCGACCAGGTCGGCGTTCTCGTTGATCAACGCCTGACGCATGCGCGCGGCGTGCTCCTCGTCGACGCAGAACACGATGGTCTTGGCGAAGCGGTCGCTTGTTTCCTTCAGGAACTCCGTGACCTTGCCCGCCACCAGTTTGGTGCGGTTGTCGAGCACGATGGTCCGGTCGAAATCCTTTTGATTATAAATCCGGTCCTCGACCTCCTCGCCGTCCCGGTCAACCGCGCCGGCCTCCGGGCGGTAGCCATCCACGTCGATATCGATATGGACCTTGATGACCTTGTATGGCGCGAGGAAGCCGTCCCGAATGCCTTGCTTGAGTGAATAGGCGTAAATCGGATCGCCGAAATAGCTGATGTTAGAGACGTACTCCGTCTCCTTGGGCGTCGCGGTCATCCCGACATGAACCGCCGACGAGAAGTGGTCGAGGATCTCGCGCCATGCGGAGTCTTCGGCCGCGCTGCCGCGGTGGCATTCGTCGATGACGATCAGATCGAAGAAATCCCGCGAGAACTCTTTGTAGAGCTTATTCTCCTCCTCCGGCCCGGTGATGGCTTGGTAGAGCCCTAGTGGATTGATCGGGACATAAGAGTCCGAGTTTGGATTCCCCCCGGCGTGATGTCGTGCGAGTCTGCGGGATGCGTACTGGCGTCACCGTCTATCTGATCCCGACCGATCGCGAGCGCCTGCGGGTGATCGTCGATG
>JBBROW010000016.1:0-76949 GCA_038228945.1 Caulobacterales bacterium | reverse complement strand
GTGGCGCCTCGACGAGGTGTACGTGAAGATCAACGGCCAGATGCACTACCTGTGGCGGGCGGTGGACCACGAGGGCGAGGTGCTGGAATCCTTCGCCACCAAGACCCGCGACAAGGCCGCGGCGCTGAAGTTCATGAAGAATTTGAGAATTTTGGAAGTTGGCTGTGGTCGCAGTCACTCAGCTATCCGTCTCCGCATATTGGCCATAAGTAATTGTAATCACATTGATTTGTTCACGGGCGGCTTTCACCGGAACTAACTATGTGGCCTCGATGCGCGGGGCAGTGCCTCTACGAAAAGATCGTCGCCGGGGTGCTCGCCACAAGTCACTTTGAGGGACAGCCATGTCCGATGACGCGAGTGCCGTTGGAGGTTCTGAACTCGAAGCGCAGGTCCGCGCTCTTGAGGGTACCTTCCGCTACTGCGTGAGGCCCGCATCTGACGTCCTCATCGGCGCCAAAATAGTGATGACGCTGGGTGGATCGAGTGAAGATCGACGCCAGGTTCCCGACTAGGGATTCCAAAGCTTAACAGCCCAGACTGCGATCAGCGTGATCACAACACCCAGCGCGACGCCTGTCACAAAGGCCCCGTTGCGGGAGACCCACTGGCGCCGGGCCCGGTCACGCTGCGCTCTATCCATCCGGCGGCGGCTAGGGTTCATACCGGGGTCCTTGGACTGTCATGCATGTCTTAGTCAAACCACTCCGGCCGGCTGACTCGCTAAGCGCGGTCGGACAACAGGTCTTCGATGTGGATGGGGAAGCGTCGCACTCGCACGCCGGTGGCGTGCCAGATAGCGTTGGCGATCGCCCCGACGGTCCCGGTGATGCCGATCTCCCCAACCCCCTTCACCCCCAGCGGATTGACGTAGCGGTCCTCCTCCTCGACCAGGATCGCCTCCACGGAGGGAACGTCCGCGTTGACGGGGACCTGGTAGTCCGCGAGATCGGCGTTCATGATCCGCCCGGTCCGTCGGTCGGCGATCGCCGCCTCGTGCAGGGCGAAGGAAAGGCCCCAAATCATTCCGCCATAGTACTGACTGCGGACAAGCTTGGGGTTGACGATCCGGCCAGCGGCGAAGGCGCCCACCAAGCGCGTCGCGCGCACCACGCCCAGGTCCGGGTCGACCTTCACCTCCGCGAAGACCGCGCCATGCGAATACATGGCCCAGGTCTGCGCGGCCTTTTCGTCCCGCGCCATGCGGCCCCTGCCCACCACCGTGCTGTGCCCGGTGCGGGCGAGGATGTCTGCGTAGCTTTCGCTGCGGGCCTCGTCGTCGCGGCGATGCAGGCGGCCGGAGCGCGCCACCACGCCGACATTGCCGACACCGAAGAGGGGCGAGGCGGGGTCGGCGCCGGCGAGCTCAGCCAGGCGGGCTATGGCGTCCTCACCGGCATTGTGCAGGGCCAGGCCGGCGCTGGCGGTGTGGCCGGACCCGCCGGCGACCCCGGCGTCGGGTAGGTCGGAAACGCCTGAGCGGAACTCCACCAGGTCGGGATCAAGGCCGAGGGCCTCGGCCGCGATCTGGGCGAGCGCCGTCCAAGCCCCCTGGCCCATGTCCACGCCGGCGGTCTCCACCAGGGCGGTTCCATCGGCGCGCAGAGTGGCGCGGGCCTCCGCTGGGAAATGCGGGCAGGGGAACAACGCCGTGCCCACACCCCAGCCGACCAGGAGCCCGTTCTCGTCACGCATCTGGCGCGGCTGCAACGGGCGTCCGGCCCAGCCGAAGCGCTCAGCCCCTTGGGCGTAGCATTCACGAAGCGACTTCGACGAATAGGGCCGCCCCGAGCCGGGCTCTGTCTCGGCATAGTTGGCCAGGCGGAAATCGAGGGGATCCATGCCGCAGGCTTCGGCGGCCTCGTCGATGGCCGCTTCCAGCGCCGCGGAGCCAGATGCTTCTCCAGGCGCGCGCATGGGACCGGGTGTGCCGATGTCGAGCCTGAGCCCCTCGGTCTCGGAGAGAATGGCTGGACTGGCATATGCGTGCAGCGAGGCGTTGGCGGCGGGCTCTAGAAAATCCTCAAAACTGGAGGTCGCGGCGATGGAATGGTGGTGGAGCGCGGTGAGATGGCCGGCGCCGTCGACGCCCAGCCGAAGCCGCTGCCATGTGCGGCCACGATGACCGACAGGGCCGTACATCTGGGCTCGGCTCAGGGCGAGCTTCACAGGTCTCTTCAGATGCCGAGCGGCCAGGATCGCCAGGATCTGCGGGCCGTTGAGGATGGCCTTTGAGCCAAAACCGCCGCCCAGGAAGGGGGAGCGGATCAGCACATTCTCTGGCGGAACGTCGAAATAGACGGCGTAGGCGTCACGGCTCATCACCAGCGCCTGATTGGGCATGTCGAGGGTGAGGTGATCGCCGTCCCACTGGGCCACGACAGCGTGAGGCTCCATGGCGTTGTGAAACTGCGCCGGGGTTTCGAAGTCCGCCTGGATGATCTGGTCGGCGGCGGCGTACCCGGCGTCGAGGTCGCCGAAGGCGGTGCGCGGAGGCGCGCCGACGCCGACACCGGCGGGGGCGTATCGATCGCCGTTGCCCAGCCCTGTGCGGGCGGGCTCGACCTCGTAGCGAGGCGCGAGCAGGACCGCGCCTTCGATGGCCGCCTCCAGCGTCTCGGCGACGACCAGGGCGATCGGCTGGTTGACGTAGCGCACGGAGTCGTCCTGCAGCACCTCAATGCGGAAGCCAAACAGGCCGAGCTTTACGTTCGGGTCATGGGCCAGCGGCGGGCGGTTGGCGGGCGTGAGCACCTCGACCACGCCAGGATGCGCCTTGGCGGCGGCAACATCGAGGGCGGTCACGCGTCCGCGGGCGATGCTGCTCACCGCTGTCACCGCATAGAGCAGGCCCGCGGGTGTGTTGTCGGCGGCGTAGGTCGCCTTACCGGTGACCTTCAGCTCGCCGTCGCGGCGTGAGAGGGGTTGGCCACTATTGGAGCCGTGGCGCGGGTAAGGGGCCAGCGGGGAGGGGGTCTCAAGCGACATGACGTGCTCCGGAAGGCGGGGCAAAGGGCGAGGCGGGCAGGGCGGGAAGATCCGCCGGGGTTCCGGTGAGGGCGTCCCGCAGGGCCCGCACGACCAGGCGGCGCGCGAGCTCAATCTTGAAGTCGTTCTCGCCAGAGGGGCGAGCCTCCGCGAGGGCCAGGTCGGCGGCCCGCGCGAACGCCTCTTCGGAGGCGAGGCCGCCTTCCAGGGCGGCTTCGGCCGCCAAGGCCCGCCAGGGCTTGGCCGCGACACCGCCCAGAGCCAGGCGCGCCTTACGGATGTTTGTGCCGCCAAGCTCCAGGCCCGCGGCGACGGAGACCACAGCGAAAGCGAAGGAGGTGCGCTCGCGGACCTTGAGGTAGCGTGCGTGACGCGCCAGGGCGACACCCTCGGTCGGCACGCGAACCGCGGTGATAAGTTCGCCTGGTCTCAACACGGTCTCCGTCTGCGGCGTGTCGCCAGGCAGGCGATGCAGCGCCTCAAGGGGGACTTCCCGCAACCCGTTGGGTCCGTCTACTTCGACAACCGCATCCAAGGCCGCCAACGGAACGCAGAGATCCGACGGATGGGTGGCGATGCAGTGCTCGCTCCAGCCGAGGATGGCGTGCAGCCGGGTCTCGCCCAGCCGAGCGTCGCAGCCAGAGCCTGGCGCGCGTCGATTGCAGGCGCTCGCCATGTCGTAGAAGTAGGGGCAGCGAGTGCGCTGCATCAGGTTGCCGCCAACTGTCGCGGCGTTGCGCAACTGCGGCGATGCGCCCGATAGGAGCGCCTCCGCCAATGCGGGAAAGCTGCGCTGGACGCGGGCGTCGTAGGCTAGGTCGGCGTTGCGGACCAAGGCCCCGATCCGTAGGGTTCCGTCTGCCAGCCAGTCGATACTGTCGAGGCCGGGCAGCCTGGAGATGTCAATGAGGCGCTCTGGCCTGGCGGCCCCCACCTTCATCAGGTCGAGCAAGTTGGTGCCCCCCGCCAGATAGGCGGAACCGGGTAGGGCCGCGGCGGCGATGGCCTCGGCGGCGGTGGCTGGCCGGATGTAGTCGAAACGGTTCACGCGGCGTCCTCCCGGGCGGTCGCAGCCAGAACCCGTTGCGCGTCGAGCACGGCCTCGGTGATGCCACGGTAGGCGCCGCAACGGCAGAGGTTGCCGCTCATCAGTTCACGGACCCGCTCTGGGTCGGCTCCGGCGTGGCCTTCGGCCAGCAGGCCGACGGCGCTCATGATCTGGCCCGGGGTGCAGAAGCCGCATTGGAAGCCGTCGTACTCGATGAAGGCGACCTGTACGGGATGCAGTTGCGCGCCGTCAGCGAGGCCTTCGATGGTCGTGATCTCGGCGCCGTCCAGGCTTACGGCGAGGGCGAGGCAAGAATTGATGCGCCGCCCGTCGACCAGCACGGTGCAGGCGCCGCATTGCCCGCGGTCGCAGCCCTTCTTCGCGCCGGTAAGGGCTAGCCGCTCGCGCAGGAGGTCCAGGAGGGTAATCCGCGGGTCGTCGATGTTTATGGTTCGTGGCTGACCATTGATGTTGAGGCTCAAGGAGAGCGACATGGCTCCGCTCCGTATTGGGGTGTGGGAACGCATCCGCACGCGGTTGGGACGCGAGCGCGGGGCTAAATCTGACGTGGAATGCGATCGAGCCTGAGAGGGGGGAGGGTCCCGATCGGCAAGACAGTTATACCGGAGGGTTCCTCCGTTTAGCAAGGGATAAGGTGCGCGCCCGGGCGGTGGCGGGTCGCTCGGCCAGGTCAAGCCTTCAGCCCTGCGCCCACGCGCTGCGAACAATGGCCATCGTCAATAGAGCTGGCACCTGCCGCCGGCATAAACGTCAATGCTTGTTCTGCTGCCTAGCGGAGCGCTCTCTTAACACCAAGCAGAGGGCGGCGCATGCGGATCGCCACCGACATCGCCCGCGACTGGTTCGTCAAACACCTTGTCACTTAAGATCATGTGGCCTTTGACGAAGAGTTGGTAGTCGGGGCTCCTGCCGCCACCTGAGCCCGGGCATGCAACGCCACGCAGGGAGCCGAGCTCCAGGTAGTGGCGGAAAGTCAGGCGGACCTGCACGACTTCGGCCTCATTGATTGGCGGAGCCACGACTATTCCGCCCGCCTCACCAAGCTCGACCTGGCGGCCTTCGAGATCTCCTGGTCGCTCCGCGAGCAAGCGCCTTCGACCCGACATCGCACATACGATAAAGGCCCCGCCGCCGACGCCGGTTTAGGGTCGGTTGTCTGGAACCACCCGCGGCAAGGCCCGTTACAGCCACGGTTGAGTTGAGGGGCAAGAGCAAGGTGGGTTGGCATTGGAAGATCGGCGGGCTCATGGCCGCTATGCTGACCGCGACGATGGGTTCGGCCTCCTGGGCTGATCCTATTAAAGATCCGACGATACCGGAGCCGGTTGCGGCCGAGAAACCCAAGGATGGGCCTCCGTCGCCCTGGACCTTCACCGCAGCCTATACGGCGGACCTGCTGGGTGACGTCCGTGGCGGAACCGAGCGCGATCTGGGCTACCTGCACCTGTTCAAGCTCTCGGCCGCTTACGACGGCGCAAGCGGCGGCCACGACGGGTTCACCGGCTTGGTTAGCATCGAACATTTCACCGCCAGCGACTTCAGCTCGGGGATAGTGGGGGGCGTGCAGGACGTCAGTGGCAACGAAGCGCCGGTGGAAGCGCTTCGCCTCGACGAGGCCTGGATCCAGCAGGAAATCCTGCACGGCCGCGGCGCGCTGAAAGCTGGTTTCATCAGCCTCAATGCAACCTTCGACGTGCAGGAGACGGCGGCGCTTTTCCTTAACGGGTCCCACGGTGTTGGCCCGGAACTAGCGGACACCGGGGTCAATGGGCCGTCAGACTATCCGACGACCGCCGTGGCGGTCGTCGGCATCTATCGCCCCAACGACGAGTGGACAGCCCAGCTCGGCGTTTTCGACGGGGTCGCCGGCGATCCCCAGCGCCCGACCGCATTCGTGGCAGTCAAGCTCGACGGCGCGTTGATCGTCGGCCAGGTCGAGCGGCGGTTCGGCGACACCGGGCGGATCCAGGTCGGGGCCTGGAGCTATACGGCGGCCTTCGACTCGCTAGACCAATTCGACGGAGCCGGCGCCCCGCGGCGGACGCACGGAAACAGCGGCGCCTACTTTCTTGTGGAGGGTCGGCTAAGGGGCAAACCGGACGGCGACGAAGGCGGGCTGAGCGGCTGGGTCCGCGTTGGGTTCGCCAACGGCGATATCAATACGGTCGCGAGCTATGTCGGCGCCGGTCTGGTCTATGCAGGCCCGTTCAAGGGCCGGGACAAGGATGAAGCCGGCGTGGCGATTGCGCGGGCAGGCCTGGGATCGGGCGCGCGCTATGTCGGGTCTCTCGCTGGCCGCCGCATTGGCGACGCCGAGACCAATCTCGAAGTCACCTACCGTTACGCCTGCCGCGACTGGCTCAACATACAGCCAGACCTGCAATATGTGATCCATCCGCACGGGGACCCTGACATTCCCAATGCGCTGGTGGTCGGCGTTCGCATCGCGATTACAGTTTCGAGATAACCGACGCGCATTCGGAAGGATTCAGTGCGGCGTGGTGGGGGCAGCCGGAATAGTGGCGGCTGCTTTCGCCGGGGCGTTCGTCGGGCACGAATGGCCGTGGTCCAGGCAGGCGCGGATTGAATCGGCCTCACCCAGGGTCCAGCCGACGCGGGCGCCATAAGGGGAGCAGGCTTGGTCTGCGCGCCGAGAAATCGATCGAACGGAGGCGTGGGTGCTCTCAACCACCTGACCATCGGCCGCGACATGCTCGAGCCGCACGCCAGGGGGCGTCAGAAGGGTGTTTCGCGCCCGCCGGCAGACCCGGCCAGCAACCTGAAGGCCGCCGTCCACTTTGTAGACGCCGGGGCGTCCGACGTTGAAATAGGACGAACCAGAAGAGTCTGAGGTTGCGCCAGTCCAGGTTCCCCCGGTCGCGCAGGCGGCGAGGCCGGTCGCCAGCAGCAGGAGGGCGATCAACGATGGGCGGCCCATGATGTGGTTCCCTGGTCCAGCTATAGTCGAAGGTACAACCGCGTCTCGGTCGTACGGTTCCGGAACCTATGCGCGGACGCAGTTGACGACCAGGGAGGCGGCAAGGCACTTTTTCCCGATCAGGCGGATTCGGCTTAACGCCGGGTCGCGGCTCGCGCCCGTCGGCGTCAAGGCGGCCCGGTCCTGGCCACTACTGGTCCCGACCCAACGTGGCCAGCATGCCGATGGCGGCCGCGGCCATCTCTGCCGTGGCGACGCAGCGCATGGTCTTAAGTTTCCAGGTGAAGGTGAAGCGGCCCATGATCTTCGACCGGCTCGCCAGATGCATCATCACCATGACCGGCACGGGCGCCACACCATTGATCACCGCGCTCCAGAACTGAGCCATGATCGGATCAATGGCAGTGAAGTTCAGGGCGACCCGACCAGCGATGCAATCGCTATGATGGCATGGAGGGCGCGGTGTGCGCTCAAGCTTGCGAGCTAGGCCCACATGCCAGTCGAAAGCCTCTGAGCCTCCGACACGCTCATACCGCCGAACTTGGCCTTCCAGGCGTAGATCGTGCCCTCGGAAATCCCATGCTTGCGGGCCAGCTCGCCGACCTTCGCCCCAGCATCGTTCTCCCGCAGGATCCCGATGATCTGCTCTTCCGTAAATCTCGCTCGCTTCATCCGTCCGTCCTCTCAAGGGTCGGACTCTAGCTCCGCGTGGGGGAAAAATCAGGGGCAGGTCAAAGCAAAGCAAGTCGAGCTGCAAGGTCAGTCTCAGAGTTGGAGCGGTAGGCACCCGGGCGAGCAGCTGGCCAATGCACCCATCTCGGCCTAACGCGCCACCACCGCGGTTCAGCTGCGCTAAGGCACCCGGCGCCGGGAGGTTAGGCGCAGCCGGGTTTGCCAGCGCCACCTAGTGAAATCTCGGTTTTCTCAGAAACGTTGTTCGATCGGCGGATCGCACCTCAACCGTGAAAACGTCATCATCACGTTGAAGGGTAAGCGGGACGATCGCTCCCGGCTCCCCCTGAGCCCAGAGCCGTCCGTAGAATTCCTCCAGATTGGTCACAGGTTCGCCGCCGACCGCTAAGACGCGGTCGCCTTGCCGCAGCTCAGCCCGTTCGGCCGGGCCACGATGGCTGACCCCCATAAGCTCGACGTGCTCCCCAACGTCCTGTGCCAGTACGCCCAGCCAGGGGCGTGGGGGCAGGGCGGTGCGCCCGTGTGCCAGATCATCGAGGATGGGCGGCAAAAGGTCGATGGGAATGGACATGTTCAGGGATTTGATAGTGCGGCCCGCGCGGCGCTGCAGCGTCAACGACCCGACCCCCCCGAGTGCGCCCTCTGCGTCGATGAGCGCCGCACCACTCCAATGAGGGTGGGACGGCTCGGTCATGATCGCGTCTTCCAGCAGGTATTCCCAGTAACCGGCAAAGGTCATGCGCGTGAGGACCTGCCCGGCAAGGGCGTGCGGGCCTCCGCCAGCGCCAGCGATGATGACAGTGCTATTGGCAGTCAGCCGGCGCGAATTGCCAAGCCGCAGCGGTGTCACGTCGAGGGTTTCCAACGCCTGTACCAGCCCAAGCCCTGTCCGAGAGTCGGCTCCCAAGACGTGGGCCATGACACGCCGACCATCACCCATCGTTAGGGTCACGGTCTCGGCCTCTGTCACGAGATAGCCGGCGGTGACGACCAGGCCAGTGGCACTGATGACGGCCCCGTTGCCGATGCGAGCTGTCCCCAGCGAGGACGCCGTGAAGGCGTCCGCTGGGATCGCAGCTTCCAGTGCCACGACCGCCGACAAGGCCTCGTTGAGGTTAAAGCGGCAAGAGTCAGTGGATGGCCGAAATACGGCATCCACCTCAAAACCATCAAACGGGTGAACCACACGGGACTCCTTGCGGCACATATAGTTAGGACCATGGTGAATAGGCGCAAGCGTCAGCCGGCGGGCCAAGGGGAAAGGAATGGTTCCTTTTGGTCCCGCCCGTGCAAGCAACCTTTGCTATTGAGGGCCACCTACCTGTAATTGATTCTCGTCGAACACACGTATGTAGACGCCGGGGCCAGTTTCACGCCTTTAGCCCGCATACCGCCCCGACGCGAGAAGCGGGTTCACCCCTGCACGCCCGTTCTTACGAACCAGGGGAGGGGCTACCGACGATTGGCATCGGCAGGTCGCTCGGAGCGCGTGGCCAGTTCCTTCAGGGCGCCGACAATGAGGGCGACGCACATATCGGTGGCGGATTCCACATCCATCAGACCGGCGGCGACTTGACGGCCGGCGCCGCCGGTGAGGTCCATGAGGGCGTCCACCGCCGCGACCGCCAAGGACAAGGGCAGGCCGAACTCTCGGCGGGTGACTCCAACGAAATAGCGAATGGTCAGTTCGCGTTCTGCGCGGCTGTCGTCCTCCATCAGCCGCGCCACCGACGGGTCTGCCAACAACGCGACTATAAGGGCGCCGCGTTCGCGGATTTGTTCCAGATAGAGGCGTGTTGTCTGGCGGATCAGGTCAGCGAAGCTGGCGGCATGCAGAGCTCTGGCCATGCCCCGATCACGCAGTTCAGCCTGTTCGCGTCGCAGCAGGGCGGCGAACACCGCGTCGCGGGTGGGAAAGTAGTTGTACACTAAGCCCTTGCTGATTCCGCCCTCGCGGGCGAGGCGCTCCATGGTCGCGGCCGCCAGCCCCTCGGCCAGGATGATCTCCGCCGCCTGGTCCAGGATGCGGCTCTGCCGCACTTCGGGTGTAAGCCGGGTTCGACGGACTGGCGCGGCCAATAGCGCCGCGGCTGCGCGCGGAAGGGCTAGGCCCACAGCGGGGAGGACGCCTTCAGCAACCGGCTCATCAGGATCAGCCGTGCCACCGGCGCGCCGCCCTCGGCACGGCGAAGGACGCTCTCGTACCACGCGATCTCCGTCTTGGGACTTTCCGACAGCGCCAGGATTTCGCCGTCGCAGATGTAGTCGCGGTCAATGAACACCGGACCGTCCAGGAACTGAAGCTCGATCGCGCCGAACATGCCGACGAAGCCGTCGGCGGCTCGGAACAAAGGCCCCTCCACCTCACGGAGCGCGTCGATCGCCGCCGACGGCGCGGCGACAAGGCCCCCTAGGATTGAAGGATCGACGTAGATATCCATCGGTTCGGTGATCGCCTCGACCCTGGAGCTTGTCTTCTCGCTGACCTGTCGCGACGGGATGTCGGTCACCCTGTCGCCCGCCGTGCGGCCCTTGAGAATGCGCAGGTCCTGGGCCGGACGGACGGTCGCCAGACGCTGGCGCAAAGCCGAACCTGCGTCGGGAGGGCCTACCGATGCGGTGCCCTCGCACACCCGCAGCCCCTCGGGCGTCTCCATCCACACAGCGGCTCGCAGACCGCCTTCCGGCCGCGGCTGCGGCGGACCGATGAACGCTTGAACAGGTTCGGCGTCGCTGGTGGGGTTCAGGAAATAGAGCGACAGACCCCCATTGCGCCGCCAGTCGGGGCCAAGGACGGCTTCCAAGAGCGGCGGAAACTGCTCGAAATGGATGTTGCCAGCCACTGTCCCACCCCGAAACCCCAGTTCGCGCGCCCGCTCGTCATCATGGATCGAGCCCTTGGCGTTCTTGGAGAAGTTGGACGGACGGCGGATCGGGCCGGACCGGACGCCGTCGTTCTCGGTGATCGCGAAATGTGCGTCGCTAGGCATCTGAAGGCGCCTCCTGCTGGGGGTGTTGACCGTCGGGCCACAGCTCTTATTGTAACCATCGTACAATAGCGGGGAGAAGAGTCCATGGATCTCGATCTTTCAGCAGAGGATCTGGCCTTTCGCGAGGACGTCCGCGCCCTGATTTCGTCGACCTTCCCTCCGCCGGAGCGGTTCGACGCCAGCCGCGCCCACGAGGACCGGTGGCGACGAGCGATGGCCGCCAAGGGTTGGTCGGCAAACAAGTGGCCAGTGGAATTCGGCGGTCCAGGTTGGAGCCCGGCCCAAGCCTTCATATGGGAACGCGAAACGACCGCCGCCGGCCTGCCCCTACAGGTGGGCGGCATGGGCATTGGCATGCTGGCGCCAATCCTTTTCGCCTACGGCTCCCCGGCGCAGCAGGCGCGATTTCTACCCGCGATCCTGGATGATCGGGAGCGCTGGTGTCAGGGCTATTCGGAACCCGGCTCTGGCTCGGACTTGGCGTCGCTTCGCACGCGGGCGATCCGCGACGGCGATGTCTATGTGGTGGACGGGGAGAAGATCTGGACCAGCGGAGCGCACACAGCGGGCTGGATGTTCTGCCTGACCCGCACGTCGGACGAGCCGCGGCCCCAGGCCGGCATCACCTTCCTGCTTGTCGACATGCGGACGCCGGGTGTGGCGGTTCATCCGATCATCTCCATTGACGGCCGCCACGCCTTCAACCGGGTCACCTTTGACGCTGTGCGCGTGCCCATCGAAAACCGTGTTGGCGAGGAAGGGCGAGGCTGGACCTACGCGAAAGGGCTGCTGACCCATGAGCGAACTGGACAGGCCTTCGTTTCCCTGTCCCTGGAACTATTGGCTGGACTGAAGCAGGCCGCTGCCTCCGTCCCGGGCGCACAGGGTGGGACCCTGCTGGACGATGCGGGCTTTGCCGCGCGCGTGGCCTTGGCGGAGATAGAGCTCAAGGCGCTTGAAATGACTGAACTGCGCACGCTGTGGCAAGTCCAGGCAGGGTCCGCGCCCGGCGCCCAATCCTCTATCCTGAAGTTGAAGGGGACCGAAATCGTCCAGCGGATGACGGAGTTCTTCGTTGAGTGCGCCGGCGTTTATGCCGCGCCGTGGTTCCCTCAGACTGTTGGGCCTGCCCCACAACCTCCAGTAGGTCCGCCATGGGTCCACCGCGAATTGGCCCGCTACTTTGAGGGCCGCGCCGCCAGCATCGCCGGCGGCACCGACGAGATCCAGCGCAACATCATCGCCAAACACGTCTTGCGCTTGTAGCGCGAAGGCAAAATAGGCCGGCCAAGCGTCAGCTAACTCGTTAGGTCACGCGGCCTAAGCAGAGCCCAGAGCTTGGCGCAGCCCCACTGGCAGCGTCCCGGCCATTGTAATCACCGTTAGCCGCCGTCACCTGGATGGCCTCCCGTGCAAATGAGGGAAGGCGCCATTTCTAAATGGCACAGGTGCGACATTACTAAATGGCGGCTACACGGCCGTTGGCCGGTCTCTTTCGCCGGGAAATGTTATGGGAAGTTGTTTGGCGTGTCTCTGTGGGCGAAAAGCAGAGATAAATCAACGGACTTCCTGGCTGGGGAACTAGGACTCGAACCTAGAATGACGGTACCAAAAACCGCAGTGTTACCATTACACCATTCCCCAGCAGGAACGGGCCAAGGCCGAAGCCTCGGAGCGCGAGGGCGGTGAGATAGCGTATGGCTCCCCTCGTTGCAACGGCATGTTCGCGGTCGCTTGCGAGCCCAAGTCGGCTCCTCTATAAGGCGCCCTCCCGCGGGACGTGGCCAAGGCCGGGTCCCAACATGGAATTCGGATCAGGCAACGCGCGCGTGGCCGTTGATCCATCGGAGTGTGGCTCAGTCTGGTAGAGCACCGCGTTCGGGACGCGGGGGTCGCAGGTTCGAATCCTGCCACTCCGACCATTTCCTTCATCCCGCCCCAGGTATTTTTCCGCCGACGGCGCCGCTTACCCTGGCGTCAGGGTTCGCCGGCGCCCGCTGATGCCCTAGGCTGCCACCCAACAGGGATGGGGAGGCGATCATGGGCGGTGCGGACAGGCTGCAGGCGGTGTTGGAGGCAGGGGTGGCCGCGGGCCATGCGCCGGGATTTGCCGCCGCCTCGTTCGGGCCGGAGGGGGGCGTGACCTTGGCCGCTGGGGCGATGGGCGCCGACAATCCAGCCCCGATGCAACCCGACTCCGTGTTCTGGATGGCCTCCCTGACCAAGGCGATCACCTCGGCCGCCGCGATGCAGCTGGTGGAGCAGGGCAGGGTGGATCTCGACGCCCCGGTCGGCCAGTGGTTGCCGACCCTGGCCAATCCCAAGGTGCTGGAGGGCTTCGACGCCGCCGGCGCACCCATCACCCACCCAGCGCGCCGGGCGGTGACCCTGCGTGGCCTGCTGACTCACACCTCCGGCCTGGCCTACGATTTCTTCAGCGGCGACCTGGTGCGCTACCTGGCGGCGACGGGCGAACGCCTGATGGGGGCGGAGAAGCCCGATATACCCTTGATGTTCGAGCCCGGCGGCGGCTGGCAGTACGGCATCGGCATCGACTGGGCCGGTAAGTTGATCGAAGCGATCAGCGGGGAGCGGCTGGACGCCTATTTCGACAACCACATCTTCCAGCCCCTCGGCATGACGGACACGACCTTCAGCCCCGAGCGGTTTGCCGCTGAGCGCCGCGCCACCATCCATGCCCGCCAGCCGGATGGCGGGGCGACGCCAATGCCGTTTGGCATGCCGCCGGTTCCGTACTTCGCCATGGGCGGCGGGGGGCTCTACGGCACGGCGGGCGACTACCTGACCTTCCTGCGGGCGATCCTGGGCGGCGGGACGTTGCACGGGAAACGGATTCTCCGCGAAGAGACCGTCACGGCGATGACGACCAACCAGATCGGCGATATCCGCGCCGGCGCGATGAAGACTTCCAACCCGACCCTCAGCAACGATTTCGAGCCCATGCCGGGGATCGACAAAGGCTGGGGGCTGGGCTTCCTGATCAACCACCAGGCCGGCCCTGCAGGACGCGGCGCCGGGGCGCTGGCCTGGGCGGGGCTGGCCAACTGCTACTACTGGGCCGATCCGGCGGCCAACCGCGCCGGCGTGTTGATGGCCCAGGTCCTGCCGTTTGGAGATCCCGCCGTACTGGCGACCTTCGACGCATTCGAGCGAGCCGCCTACGCGGCTTGAGGCCGCCGTGAACGTCCCCATTTGACCGGGGCATACAACTCGCTAGCTTGCGGCGACCTCTCCCCAGGATCCACGATGAAACAATTCCTCATTACCGTTGCCGGCGTGTTCGTCGGCCTGATCCTGTTTGCGGTCGGCTTGCCCATCCTGTTGATCGCGGCGGCCGTCAGCGCCGCCAAGCCTGCGCCGGCGCCGTCGCAGTCGGTCCTGTCGCTGGACCTGCGCCAGGGCGTTTCCGACCAGGAAGCCTCCAGCCTCTTCGGCGGTTTCGGCGGCAAGTCGCTGTCGGTGATGGGGATCGAAAAAACCCTGCTGCGGGCGGAGAGGGATGATCGGGTCAAGGGGCTGTTCGTGCGCCTGCCGGAGGGCGGCATGGCGCCGGCCGCGGCTGACGAGTTGCGGCTGGCGTTCAAACACTTCCGCGCCGCGGGCAAGCCGATCACGGTGCACAGCCAGGGGCTTTATCCCAGCGGCATCATCACCTCGACCTACGAGCTGGCGGCGTCGTCCGGCGATGTGTGGATGCAACCCTCGTCGTCCTTCCAGGTCACGGGCCTGGCCAATGAGGACATGTTCTTCAAGCGCTTCTTCGACAAGTACGGCGTCGTCGCCGACTACCAGCAGCGCTACGAGTACAAGAACGCGGTCAATCCCTACCTCTTCAGCGACTACACCCCGGCCCACCGGGAGTCGGAACTGTCATGGCTTGGCTCGGTCTACGACACGGGATTGGCCAGCGCCGCCCAGGATCGCGGCAAGAGCCCCGCTGATCTGAAGACCCTGATCGAGGCAGGTCCCTATTCGGCCGAGGCGGCCAAGGACAAGGGACTGGTGGATCATATCGGCCAGGAGAAGGAGGCCGAGGACGCCATCCTGAAACAGGCCGGCGACGACGCCAAGATGCTGGACTTCGCCAGCTACGCCGCCTCCAGCCGCCAGGAGGGAACCCTGGCCGGCGCCGGTTCGCCGACGATCGGCGTGATTTCGGCCGAGGGGGCAATCATCACGGGCACGGGGGCTCACGCCAATCCCTTCAGCAGCGGCGGCAACATCTATTCCGACGACGTAGCCAAGGCCTTTTACGCCGCCATCGCCGACAACGACGTCAAGGCCATCGTCTTCAGGGTCTCCTCGCCTGGCGGGTCGGATACGGCCTCGGAACAGATACTGGCGGCGGTGCGTGCGGCCAAGGCGGCGGGCAAGCCGGTGGTGGTCTCCATGGGCACATACGCGGCGTCCGGCGGCTATTGGATATCGTCCCAGGCGAGCGAGATCGTGGCCCAGCCCTCCACCTTGACCGGCTCCATCGGCGTCTTCGGCGGCAAGTTCGCCATTGGTCCGGCGCTGGCCAGGTTCGGCGTTGATGTGCGCGGCGTTGGGGTGGGCGGCGATTACGCCGGCGCCTTTGGCACGGGCGCGGCCATGACCGACAAGCAGCGCGCAGCCTTCTCGGGCTGGATGGACGCCATCTACAACGGCTTCGTCGCCCGGGTGGCCGAGGGTCGCAAGCTGAGCCCCGACCGCGTACGCGAAATCGCCAAGGGCCGCGTCTGGACGGGCGTCCAGGCCAAGGGCCTGGGGCTGGTGGATCAGCTGGGCGGCTTCGCCCTGGCGGTGGACCGCGCCAAGGCCCTGGCGCATATCCAAGGCGACGTGCGCCTCAAGGCCATCGACGCGCAAGTCTCGCCGTTCGAGGCCCTCAGCCGCATGTTCGGCGCCGGAACCGAAGCCACCAGGATCATGACCTCCGCCGCCTGGCTGGCCAAGGACCCCCGCGCCCAGGCCGTCGCTGGTGAGGTCCAGGACGCCGAGATGAGGGCTCAGGGCGCCACGGTGCTGGCGCCGCGGCTGGTGCGGTAAGGCAGGCGGGGTCAGCGGTAGCCGAGCAAGGCCCGAAGCCCCGGCGCGCAGAAGTCCACCAGACGTTTCTGGGCGTCGGGAAGGATATCGGGAACTTCCACGCCGACGGTGAGGTTCTCACGCGCCGTGCGGCTTTGCTTGCGATCCGACCCGGCTAGGACGCGGTCGCGCCAGTCGTCCGGCACGTCCAGCCCGCAGTCGGCCAGGAACGTCGCAAAGAAGGCCTCGGACGCCCGGCTGTCCAGGTCGTTGACCGCGGCGGCAATGTCCTCGTAGCGCACCAGCACGGCGCTTGTGCCCATCCAGGCCACGGCGTTGTGGGTGTAGATGTCGAGGAGCGCTGGTGATTTTTGATGCACCCCCATGATCATCATGTTCAACGCCTCCTGCACGGAGACGGCGCCGTTCTTGATGTGGTTGAGGTTGCCGTTGAACTCATCCGACAGGAAGAAACGCGCGCGGGCCAAAACCCAGTCGTAGGGATCGCGCACCAGCACCATGTGGCGAACCCGCTGCAGCGCCAGCACCGAATCGTCGGCGAACAGCAGGTGGCCCCAGCTGACGCGCGCGGTGGGCGATCGGAACGCTTCGGCGCACTGATGCAGGTTGGGGATCTGGATGTAGGTCCGGTGGAACTGTTGCTCCTCGGGCACGAACATTCGCACGATGTTGCGGATCAGGTGCGTGCCGCTCTTGGGCACGCTGTTCAGGAACAGGTTCTGCCGTAGCGGCGCGCGGTCGAACTGGGCGCCGACCATATCCAGGGAGTCCCGCTCGCCCCGAATGAATGACGCAATGACGCCATCGTTAGCCATCAAGTCGAACTCCTAACGCCCAGGCATGGTGCAAGCGCGGCATCATACCGCCGACGCCGCCCAGCAAGACAGGATTTCAGCCGGCCCCGGGACCCTTCAGAGCCTTAGAACTTCTTCTTCACGTCCACGAAGAAGCGCCGACCGAGGAAGCCCTGGTTGTACTGAGAAGCCACCAACGAAGTGCCGATGGCGTTGTAGTTGCCGGCGCCCGCGATCGATGTAACCGTCGTGACCTGCGGCGGCTGCTCGTCGAACAGATTCGAAATGCCCAACGTGACGGACCAGTTGTCGAACTTCCGTTTTATGGAAAGGCTGTTGAAGGTCACCAAGCTGGTCTTGATCACATAGTGGTTCAGGCCGGAAGCGCTGACGTCGGAAACATAGCGCGCCGCGGATGATGGACCGATCATCTCGACGGCCCAGTTCACGCTCCAGTCGCCCTTGTCTATCTTGGCGTTCAGTATGCCCGTGAAACGGGGGTCGCCCAACGCGCCGTTAGTATCGACGATATTATTGGCGAACAGGGCGTTGGTGTCGACCAGCTGCCAGGTGAACTGGCCATCCAGGCTGAGCTTGCTGCCCCAGGGTATCTCCCGTTTGTAGCTAACCGTCAGATCGATGCCGCGGTTCTTCTGGGACGAGATATTGAGATAGTTGTCGTGGACGGTGGTGATCCCGGAAATAGGCGTCGGCCGCGTGAACAGTGAGCACAGCGGATCGGTGGGGAAGGTCAGGGAGTTGTAGCAAAGGAAGGCGATGTTGTTGGCGCCCAGCTTGGTGATGCCATTGCTGATATCGATATTGAAGTAGTCGATTGCGATATTGAGGTCGGCAAAGCTCGGCGTCAGAACGATGCCGAACGTCGTGGCCTTTGACGTTTCGGCCTTCACGAACCCGGCCCCGCCGCCGGAAATGATCGTCGCGGTCACCAGGCCGCCGCCGAAGTCTGGCGTGATGCCCTGGGAGGCGCAATTGGCTGCTACCCGGGCGGAGGTGTTGCCGGCGCCGTAGTTGATGCAGGGGTCGACGTTTCTCTGGCCCAGGAAACTGGTCTGGTTGGCGAGGAAGAGTTCAAACAGCCCCGGAGCTCGGAACGAGGTGCCATAGGTGGCCCGGAACCGGAACCACGGCGTGGCCTGCCAGTTCAGTCCCACCTTGTAAGTGCCGTTGCCCCCATAGCTGCTAACACTGGTGTAGCGGCCGGAGATGGAGGCGGAGAGGCTCTCGATCAGCGGGTAACCCTTGAGTAGGGGCACCTGCAGTTCACCGAACACTTCCTTGGTGCTGTCGGAGCCCTTGGTGATGCCAGCACCGCTCAGGCCCCAGCTGTTGTGGGCAAGCGTGACGGCCCCCGGGACGTCGTTGATGGCGTCGTGCCTGAAGTGGAAACCCAGCGCGACACCAACCGGTCCCGCAGGCAACTTGAACAGGTCGCCGGTCGCGTTTCCTTCCACATAGGTCTGGGTGTACAGGGTGTGGCCCGTTTCCGTGTCGAACAGGAACGCCTTCTCGGCCGGGGTCAGGTTGCCTGACAGGAACCGGGGATCCATCCACGGGATGTCGATGCAGGGGCGATGGCTGATCGGCGTAGTGTAGCCCAGGCACGACGCGGTGGGCCGCGGAATGGAGTTGGCGTTTGCCAGGCCGGAACTGCCGAAGTCGCTGCGGCCGTCCGACGATTTTACCGCGTCGTCCAGGATCACATCCTGCTCGTAGGCCCCCTCGGATCGGCTGTATTGCGCCACCCAGTCCCAGGTCCAGCCTTTCAGAAAGTCACCGCTCCCGAAGTCGCCCTTAAAGCCGCCGACCAGGCGAGTGTAGTTGACGGTCGTGGTCTGGCCCGCATGGTCGGTGCCGGCGGTTGGGCTGTAGAAATACGGACCGGTGAATCCGGCGCTGAAGGGGTCGCCACCGTCTTCGCCGTAGGTGTAGGTCCAGAATTGTCGGAACCCGTGCGCGTTAGTCTCGCGCCGGTTCATCAGCACTTCGCCGTAGGCCTGGATGTGATCAGTGATGTCCAAGCCCCCTTGGGCGAACACGGTGACCCGCTTCGTCCCAGGAATCACCGAGGCCGCCAGCTCTTGAGGCGACTGCTGGTTGCTCACGCCATAGGGCGAGGGAAACGGGGCGCCGGAGGGGCCGCCCACCAGAAACCAGTTCGGCGGAGTGCCCAGTCCGCCGGGATTGTTGGGGCCGCTAACCAGTGTTCCTGGCACCAGCGCGCCAAGCTGGCCGGATCCGTCGAATTGCAGGCGATAGCGCTGTGCGCTGAACCCGAAATCGTAGACGAAAAGCTGTCCGTAGGTGGTGCCAAGGCAGGCTGGCTTGCCGGTGCGGGCGTCGATGACATCGCTGCGCGCGCCGGCGCCATTGAATTGATACTGCGCCTGACAGCTCGAAAAGCTGCGATCCCCTTGCCGCAATTCGTACTGTTTGTAGTAGTCGACCGAAACGCTGAAATATCCCCGATCGAAGGTCTTGCCCCAAGACCCGCTCAAATCGAACTCCGAACCGCCGGAGTGCTGGGCGTCGCTGCCGAAGGCGTCGAAGTCGAAGCCGTCGGCGTTCTTCTTGGTGATGATGTTGACCACGCCGGCGACAGCGTCCGAACCGTAGGTCGACGAGGCGCCGTCCTTCAGAATCTCGACGTGGTCGATCGCCGATTGCGGCAGGACGTTCAGGTCGAAGGCCGAAACCGCGCCGCGCGTACCGGCCGGTCCGGCGCGACGGCCGTTGAGCAGCACCAGGGTCCTGTTGGCCCCAAGGCCGCGAAGCGAGATGGTCGACGCCCCTGGGCCGCCGTCGGTCACGAAGGCGGTGGAGATCGTCGAATTGACCTGGGGCGAACCGGACGCCAGGGGCGTGGATTGCAGCAGTTCGACGGTGTCGGAGACGCCTCGCGCCGATCCCTGATCAGGCAGGATCACCTGGATCGGCGAAGAGCTGTTGAATTCGTTGCGCTTGATGCGAGAGCCAGTGACAACCAGTTCGCCCACGTCGACGCCCGCCGCGTCCTTGGGCGGTGGCTTGGGGGCTTGGTCGCTGGGCTTGGATTCGGCAAAGGCCGTTGGAACAAGGATGACCGTCGCTAGGCCGGCGACGATCGTGCTGCAAAGCAGGCGGCTTCGATCCAGGCGCATTCATTTCCCCTCGAGTGGCGCGGTTCGCCCCAAGGCTGCGACCTTGTGACACTGCAGTGACCGTCGCTGAAACTTACACACCCCTCAACCCACCGCATCCGTATTTGTCGCAATTCCGCACGATTTGCGGGATTCTTTTTCTCTTTTGTCGCCCATGGTCGCATTCTAAACCTCGCAAGGCCCGATCGACGGTGTTGTTCGACCGCGGGGCGGAGCGTGTATTTGGGCCGTTGTCGAGTCGCCGCGCCGCGTGCGGTGGCCAATGCTGTGGGGGAGGAAATCAGGGTGGGCTGTGTGTTGCGTCTTGGAGCGTTGATTGCGGCGCTGATCTTTGGTGAAGCGGCGCTGGCCGCGCCCCAAGTGACCGTCCCGGCAGGCCCTAACCCGACCGGGCCCACGCCCCGCGATTTCGTGCGCGTGGCCGCGGTGCAGGACGTGTCGATATCCAGGGACGGCAAGCACATCGTCGCCCTGACCTCGGCCGATGGCGACAAGGTCAACATCTCGGTCTGGAGCACCGACGACTTCTCCAAGCCGCCCACGGTGATCGCCTCGACGCGGATCCGGTTCCTGAGCGTGTCTTTCATCAAGAACGATCGGCTGATCGTCGAGAGCATCCAGACCCTGACGGTGGGATCGACGCGCGAGCACTTGATCAAGCAGTTCGTCACCGACTTAGAAGGCAAGGACTTCCGGCCGCTGTTACCGGACACCGGCATCAAGTCCGAAGAAGAGGCGTTCTACAATCAATTCGGCGACGCCACGGTCATCGCCAGCCTGCCGCTCGATCCGCGCAATGTCCTGGCCCAGGACAACCGGCTCAACGGCAACGGCGACATCTACAAGGTCGATGTCTACACCGGCGCCGCGGACCGCCAGGAGCAGGGATCCGAGCGGTTCGGCAGCTATCAGGCCGACCTGAGGGGCGTGATCCGCGCCAGGCAGGAACTGGGTTTCGCCGGCGGCAAGGTCTACATTGCCCAGTGGATCCGCGATCCGGACACCGGCAAGTGGGAGGAGCATTTCCGCTCCTACGCCAAGGACCGCAACCTGACCCAGGTTGTGGCCTTCACCACGGACCCGAACATCGTCTACGTCAGCGCGGTGCGCGAGGGCGACAAGACCGCCGTCTATGAATACGACGTCCGCCAGAAGAAGTTCCTGGAGCCGGTGTTCGCCCATGCGCTCTTCGAAGCGGGCCTAGAAGTCCATGAATCCGCGGCGGCGGCGGACCACGGCCGCGTCCTGGGCTTCACCTACCAAGCGGAGACCACCCGCACCTTCTGGATCGACGAAAAGCTGGGGAGCGCCGCCAAGGGTTTGGACGCGGCGCTGGGGGTGACCTCCACGCCGATCACCTGGACGGACCCCGGCGGCGGCAAGACGGCCAGGATCAGCGTCACCAAGGACGCGCGAACCGACATCATCAGCTGGTCCGCCGACCTCTCGACGATGATCGTGACCAAGAGCGGCCCCAAGCTACCCACCGAGTACCATCTGCTCAAGGACGGCAAGTTGGCCTTGCTGGGACGCGAACGCCCCTGGATCGACACCGCCGCCCTGGGTGACACCCGGTTGGTGGAGTATCCCGCCCGCGACGGCCTGTTGATCCCCGCGTTCCTGACCACCCCTTCGCCCGTGCGCTTTGGTCCCGGACCCTATCCGACCTTGATCGAGCCCCACGGCGGGCCTTGGGCGCGGGACGACATGGAGTGGGATATCTCCGGTTGGGTGCAATACTTCGCCTCCCGCGGCTATGCCGTGCTGCAGCCCCAGTTCCGCGGCTCCGAAGGCTGGGGCCAAAAGCTCTGGCGCGCCGGCGACGGCGAGTGGGGCCAGAAGATGCAGGACGACAAGGACGACGGCGTCAAATGGCTGGTCGCCCAGAAGATCGCCGATCCCGCCCGCGTGGCCATGTTCGGCTATTCCTATGGCGGGTATGCGGCTCTGGCGGCGGCGATCCGGCCCAATGGTCTCTATCAGTGCGCCATTTCCGGCGCCGGGGCCGGCGACCTGGCGTCGATTTCGCACGCCACCTTCGACAACCGCTTCCTGCGGGAATTCCAGCACCCCACCATCGGCGGCCTGGACGCCCTGGAGCACGCCAAGGAAGCCAAGATCCCGGTGTTCCTCTACCATGGCGACCGGGACCAGACGGTGGACATCGCCCAGTCGCGCAAGTTCGCCGCCGCCCTGAAGGCCGCCGGCAAGCCCTACCGCCTGCTGGAAATCCACGACATGGGCCACCAGTACATCACCATGACCCCGGCGATGATGGAAACCCAGCTGGTGGAGATCGAGAAATACCTGAAGACGGACTGCAAGGCCGGGGGACTTTAGTTTCCGTAGAGCGTCGTCGCGGAACGCGGGGCGTGGAAGACCACGCGTTTGCGGTTGAAGTCCAATTCCACGGCGTCGAAGTGGCGAAGAACGTCCACGCCGATCAGGATGGCGGGACGATCCCGCAGTTGCCAGATGTCGAACGTGTGCAGGTCTGAGAAGACGGCGCCCAGGTTGCCGATCCAGAGCCCGCCAAGGCGCATCGAAGGCAGGACGCAGGCTTCGCCGTCCGCGACCTGCCCCGTGGCGCTCAACAGCTGCACTGGTTGCATCCGTGTCGCCAGCCGCGGCTGGCGCCCGAGGATGGCGTTCCGGAGCGCCAGGTTGGCCACGGTGTTCTGCGATCCGGAATCGAGGAAGGCGGTGACCGGCACCCCGGCGACGGCCGCATCGACAATTGTAAGCTGACCAAAACGGTAGCGGGCCGGAATGCTGACGACCCCCTTGCGTTCGCCCAGGATCTGGCTGGGCTGTTCCAGGGCGCCCCTGGCGTCGGGGTCATGCCGGGCCGGACCGATCAACAGGGCGTTGGCGACGAAGTCGAGGACCACGTGGCGGTTGCGCATGATGTCCACGCCGAGCAGCCCTTGGGCGCCGAGGCGATCCGACGACAGGACGGGCAGGTTCAGGTCGGAGGACCGCACCTCGCCGACGGCCAAGGAACTGACCAGTACAGTGTTGGCGGACTCCACGCCGGCGATGCCGTGCACGGGCGTCGGCGCGCCGGCTGGAAGTTTCAACGCCTCGGCCGCTTCGACAGCCACTACGGAGCGATTGGCGCCGGTATCCACGACGAAGCTGTAGGGTCCCTGGTCGTTCAGCCGCACGGGGACCGACATGCGCGAGGCGGAGTCAGCCCCGGCCGGTATAGCCACCGGACGGCCATCGGGGCTGGGCGGTGGCATGGGTTGGCCGGCCAGGTTGATCTGAACCTGAGGCCGGGCGGATCGGGCGAGGGCTTGTCCCGAGACGAGCGCCGCCAGACTAAGGCCCATGACGTTGCGACGGTCCAGGCCCCGCGATGCCATCCAAAAGTCCTCCCTGCAGCGGAGCCTAGGGCGAACCGGCCGTCTGCAACAACAAAGCTTCGTTCGTGCGCCTAGCATTGCTGACAGCAAACAGCCGCCCACGCGAGGCATGGGCGGCTGCTGAACGCTTGGTTCAATCGGAGCGCCCGGAAGGGCGCCCCGATCAAGAGACCTAGAAGCTGGTGGAAATCCGGCCGTAGAAGAACCGGCCGACGAAGTCGTAGGGACCCGCGAGGCTGTTGCACTTGCAGATCGAGTCGCTGCGAGCGAAGGGCGGATCTTGGTCGAACAGGTTGTCGATGCCGAGGGTCACACGCGCTTCCTTGGCCGGGCCAAGCTTGGCGAAGGCATAGCTGACGCTCATGTCATTGTACCACATGGTCGGGATCCTGTTGCCCGCCGTGGCGCCGTCGATGCTGTCAACGTGCTCGATGAAGCGCGTATCCCAGTGAACGGTCCAGGCCGACTTCTTGTAGTCGAGGTTCAGGATACCCTTCCAACGCGGGTAGACCCCTTCGTTGGCGTAGACAAACGTGCCGGGGTAGTCGGCGATGGTGCCGTCGGCCTGGGTCTGAGTGCTCGTGATGAGGTAGCTCAGTTGCAGGTCGGCGCGCAGGGCGCCGCCGACCATCGGCAGATCCCAGTGCTGACGGCCGGTGTCGAAGGTGAACTCGAAGTCGAGGCCTTCGACAACGGCTTGGCCGAGGTTCGTGTTCAGGCTGTCAATCTGGATAATCGTGCCGGCCGCGTTGCGGTGGATCAGCGAACAGAAATCCGCCCTCTGGGCGACGCCGTAGCAGCCGTTCAGCACGATATCTGGGCTGGTCACGCCGGCCACACCGCCGGTCAGGATCGTGTTGGCCAGCTCGGTGTGGTAGTAGTCCACATCGAAGGTGAAGCCCGGCACGAAGTGCGGGTTGTAGACGATACCGGCGCCCCAACCCTTTGCCGTTTCCGGCTGCAGTGCCGAGTTGCCGCCGATCAGGATCTGTTCCTGATTGTTCTGCGTCACGTTTTGCGGCGAGAAGTATTGGGTCAGCGCGCCACCAGAGAACATGATGCTGCCGTTGGTCTTGCCCGTCAGAGCGACGGCGCAAGCCTTGCCCGCGCCCGTCAGGCCGGTGCCGGCATTGGCATTGCCGTTGAAGTTCGGGCGCGTGTCGCAAGGGTCGCCGCTGGCGCTGATGTCGCTGATCAGCTGGCCGCCGAACAGTTCGGCGGTGCTGGGTGCACGGAAGCCGGTCCAGTAGCTGCCGCGAACCCGGACGTCGTCGAACACTTGCCAGTCAACGCCGATCTTACCCGTGGTCGAGTTTCCGAAGTTGGAATAGTGGTCGAAGCGGATGCTGGGCGCCAGGGTCAAAGACTTGACGAGCATCGTGTCCTTCAGGACCGGAATGTTCATCTCGCCGAAGATTGACGACACATTGTAGCCGCCGTTGGTGGGGTTCGACTGGTTCGGAGCCCAGCCTTCCTGGACCAGGATATCCGGGGTGTCGGCGAGGTGTTCGGTGCGGTGTTCGAAACCAACCGAACCCTTCACAGTGCCGGCGGGCAGGTCGAACAGGGGGCCGCCGATGTTGGCGTAGAAGTACCGCTCCGAGGCCTTGTTCCGGTCGGTGTTGGTGAAGGTCAGGTACTTCACCTGTTGGGCCGTGAAGATGTTCGGGCCGTTGAAGAAGTTCGGCATCACGGTCGGAAGCATCGACGGGCCGCCGTTGGCCAGCGAGTGCGAATTCCCGGCCGGCAACGTGTTCGGGCTGCAACCGCCAGGAACGTCGATACATTGGATCTGGCCGGTGATCTGGGCCAGGTGGTTGAAGTCACCCTCGTTGTGCACTTCGGTGACGGTGCTGTTTTCCTGGGTCACATAGCCGAACTCCCAGTCGTACTTTCCGGCAAGCGTGCCTTCGAGGCCGAACCGGATGCGGTAGGTCTGCGATTCCTGATTATAGCGACGCGGGCCAAACTGAACCGGCGTCAGGAAGGCGGTTATGTCCTGGCCCGTGGTGTTACCCGGGGCGAAGTTCGGGACGACGAAACCGGCGAACACCGGGCTGCCGTTCACGAATGTAGCGATGGCGTCGCCGAGCAGCGGTTCAGGCCGCAGGGACTGGGCCGAGTTCCGGTCCGTGAAGAAGCCTTCGCCGACCACCGAGATGTTGTCGGTGATGTTGTAGTGGCCGCTGAAGCTGATCTGCTTGCGGTCAAGTTCGCCAGTCAGGTAGTTCCAGCCGGGGCCGCCGGCGTTCAGCTTCGAAACACCCTTGCCGGGCAGGAAGACCAGGTTCGGCGCCAGGGTGGCGACGATCGGGTTGCTGATGTCGTATTGGATGCCGTTCGCCCAAACGGCGGTTGAGTTTTCGTCTTGCAGTATGTCGATCTGCGAGCGGTAGGCCGAGCCGCCCTCAACGGCGCCTTCGCCGATGTGGGTGGCCACGGCCCAAGTGCGTTGGCTTTGTTCGATATGGTCGGTGTGATCCCAGCCCACGCCCAGCAGCAGGTTGCCGCGTTCTGAGTTCAGGCCCAGGGCGCCGGTGACGCTGTATTGGGTGCCACCGCCGTGTTGGCTGGTGCCCACCGAACCGTCGATGAACAGGCCGTCGGCATGTTTCTTGGTGATGATGTTGATCACGCCGCCGATGGCGTCGGCGCCGTAGATCGACGAGGCGCCGTCCCGCAGGACTTCAATACGGTCAACGAGGGCCAGGGGAACGGAGTTCAGATCGGGCACCGAAGTGGCGCCGGAGAACACCGGGATCAAACGCTGGCCGTCGATCAACACCAGGGTCCGCGTCGGGCCAAGGCCCCGCAGGCCGACTTCCGACAGGCCGACGCCGCCGTTGTTGCTGGCGCTGGACAGGCCACCGTTGGAGAAGTCGGGACCGGTCATCCGGTTCAGTACGTCTTCAACGCTCTGCGCCTTGGTCAGCTGGATTTCCGCCGAGGTGGCAACCGAGATCGGGCTGGGGCTCGTGGAGTTGCCCTTGATGTGCGACCCGGTGATGACCACCTCGGTCACTTCGTTGGGGCTGTCGGAAGCGGCCGCGGCCGCGGCCGCGTACGAAGCGGTGCCGGACAGCGTCGCGAAGGCCGCGCCCATGATCATCGAAGACGCCATCAGGCGCCCACGCGTGGTGTTGATTTTCAAGATTCGAGTCCTCCGAGAGGCGTCGGGCCGGACCGTCGAAACGGTCGCCACGCTACGGGATTAAGATGTCCCGGGTGAAAAACCCCCCCGGTTGGCCGCAGTTATCGGCCACCGTCGCCAAGGGTCAATTCAGATTACGGCTTCTCAATATGATCGTAGGGTACCTGTCACATTCAGGTCACAGCTTGCGCGGTCAGGGCTTGGAGGGGTGGTTTCGGTCGCCAAGCCCCAGCGGGGCGGGATTTTTTTCGCAGAGATAGCGGCCGCGATGGTGGTCGTTGATGTCGTCAACCCACCCGGTAATCTTTGGATTCACTAAGTTCTTATTAATGTAGAAGAACACCGGCACCAGGGGGGCGTCGGCCAGCATTATCGTCTCGGCACGGCGCATATCTTCGGCCCGTTTGGCCGCATCAGGTTCCTGGTCGGCCGCATTCAGCAGGGCGTCGTAGGCCGGATTGGCGTAGTCGCCATAGTTCTGGGCGCCGGTGTCGGACCTTTGCAGGCCCATGAAACTCATGGCGTCGTTGTAATCCGCCACCCAGGCGGCGTCGGCTATCTGGAAGTCCCGGGCGCGGTAGGATTGATAGGCGATCTGGGTCTCGTTCTGGACCAGGGCCGCGTCGACGCCGATGGCCTGCCAGTCCGCCTGGATCGCCGGCATCACCAGCGTGGGGTCGGGCGAGTTGCGGTGCTTGATCTCGAATCGCAGGGGGTGGTTCGGGCCATACCCCGCCTGGGCCAACAGCCGCCGCGCCGCGGCCTGTCGAAGCGCCAGGGGCCAGGACGCCCAGACCGGCGCCGCTGCGGGTGTGTAGCCGGCGACTCCCGGCGGCACAAAGGTATAGGCCGGCACCTGGCCGCCGCGCAGCAGCTTCCTGGTGATGAATTCCCGGTCAACCGCCATGTCCAGCGCCAGGCGCACGCGGCGATCGCGGAACGCCGGGACGTGGGAATTGAAGGCCAGGTACGAGACCCCGAGATAGGTGTGCGTCCGCACATAGGTTGGCATCTGCTCGCGCAGGAAGGCGATCCGGTTCGACTGAATGTCGGCGTTGAGGTCCAGTTCGCCGCTCTTGACCCGCCGCTCGGCGGAGATGGCGTCGGTGGTGGGATAGTAGTCGATCTCGTCGTAGCAGATCGATTTGGCGTCATAAAAGTAGGGGTTCCGCACCACCCGCACATAGTCGCCGAGCCGCCAACTGACGACCTTGTAGGGTCCGTTGCTCACATAGTGCTCCGGCTGCACCCAGGCGTCGCCCCAGCGTTCCACCACGTGCTTGGGCACCGGGAACATAGTGGTGTGTTTGGCGATCTCCGGCAGGTAGGGCGCTGGATGCTCCAGGGTCAGTTGCAGGGTGTGGGCGTCCAGCGCCTTGGCGCCCAGGGCCTCTGGCGGGGCATGACCGCCGTTCACCAGCTGGGCGTTCTTGATGAAATACAGCAGGTAGGAATATTCGGATCCCAGCTTGGGGCTCAGGATTCGGCGCAGCGAGAAGACGAAGTCGTCCGCTGTCACCGGTTCGCCGTCCGACCACTTGGCGTCGCGCAGGTGGAAGGTCCAGACCAGCCCGTCGGCCGAGGTTTCCCAGCGTTCGGCCATGCCCGGAACCGGATTGCCCTGCGGGTCGTCCTGGGTCAGCCCCATGTTGACGTCCGACAGAATGCGGTCTTCCCAGGTGCCGGTGGATTTGTGCGGATCCAGCGTCACCGGCTCGTTGCCGTTGCCCAGTTGCAGGCACAGCTTGCCGGTCGGGCACGTTGGACGAGACGGCTTGCCCTGACATCCAGCCAGCAGGCCCAGCGCCGCGACGGCGAAACCCAGGCTGATGATCAATTTTCGCATCGGGATATGGACCATCGTGCTCTACGCGCCGGGCAGCGCCTGGGGACTCAGCGGTCCTTGGGGTCGATGGCGTCGCGAAGGCCATCGCCGATGAAGTTGAAGCACATCAGGGTGGCCACCATGATCACCGATGGGAAGATCAGCAGCCAGGGCGCCAGTTCCATGTCCTGGGCGCCGTTGGCGATCAGAGTGCCCAGCGACGCCATCGGCGGCTGTACGCCCAGCCCCAGGAAGCTGAGGAAGCTCTCGGCCAGGATAATCGCCGGAATGGTCAGGGTCACATAGACCACGACTGGACCCAGCAGGTTGGGCACGATGTGCCGGCGCACGATGGCTCCGCGGTCCAGGCCGTTGGCCCGGGCCGCCTCGATGAATTCCTTCTGCTTCAGCGACAGGGTCTGGCCGCGCACGATTCGCGACATGGTCAGCCATTCCACCGCCCCGATGGCCACAAAGATCAGCACGATATTGGTGCCGAAGGTGACCATCAGCAGGATCACGAAGAAGATGAAGGGCAGGGAGTAGAGAACATCGACGATGCGCATCATCACCTCGTCCACCGCCCCGCCGACATAGCCGGCCGTGGCGCCCCAGATCACCCCAACCACCAGGGAGACCGAGGTGGCCACAACGCCGATCGCCAGGGAGACGCGCAGCCCTATCAGCAGGCGGGCCAGCAGGTCGCGGCCGAGGGAATCGGTGCCCAGCAGGTGGCCGTTGCTCAGCGGTGGCAGCCAGACGTCGTTCTTGTTGATGGCCTGATAGCTGTAGGGGGTCAGGTAGGGACCGACGATGGCGGCGGTGACCAGAACGATCAACACGATCATGCTGGTCACGGCGGCGCGATTGCGCATCAAGCGGCGACGGGCGTCGTCCCACAGGCTGCGACCCTTGACAGAGGCGGCCTGGACCAGGGCGTCGCGATGGCCCGACAGGGGATTGGGATTGAGCGATTGGGCGGTCACGTTACGCGTACCCGAGGATCGAGCGCCGCGTAGAGCAGGTCCGCGGCCAGGTTCAGGAACAGGATCAGGGTGGCGTAGATGATCACCATCCCCATCACCACGGTGTAGTCACGTTGCAGGGCGCTGATCACAAAGAACTTTCCCAGGCCCGGCAGGCCGAAGATCTTCTCCACCACCAGCGAGCCGGTGAGCAGGCCCGCACAGGCTGGCCCCAGGTAGCTCACCAGGGGCAGGATGGCGGCGCGCAGGGCGTGGCGCGTGACGATGCGATGTTCCGGCAACCCCTTGGCCCGGGCCGTGCGCACATAGTTGGAGTGCAGCACCTCGATCATCCCCGCCCGCGTCAGGCGCGAAATGATCGCGATCTGGGGCAGGGAGAGCACGATCACCGGCAGGACCAGGTTCTTCAGCGCCCCCCCGTCCCATCCGGCGATGGGCAGCCATCCCAGCTTGCTGCCGAACTCCAGCTGCAGCAGGGGGGCGGTGACGAAGGTGGAGATGCAGACCCCCAGGATGGCGATGGCCATGACGCCGTAGTCCAGGGCGCCGTTCTGTCGAAGCGCCGCCAATATCCCCAGGGTGACGCCGATGGTGGAGGCCAGGGCGATGGCGCACAGGCCGAGCGTCAGGCTGACCCGGTAGTTTTCCTTCAGCACCTGCAGGACGCTCTTGTCCTGGTACTTCAGCGACGGACCAAAGTCCCCATGTGAGATGTCGGCCAGATAGCGCCCGTATTGGACGGCCAACGGCTCATCCATATGGAACTTCTTTTTGACGTTGGCCTCGATCTCGGGCGGCAGCTTGCGGTCCAGATCAAAGGGGTTGCCAGGCGCCGCGCGCATCATGAAGAAGGCGACGGTGATCACCACGAACAGTGTAGGGATCGCCACCATCAGGCGGCGAAGAAGAAAACGAAGCATCGGGTGCTCTGGCAGGCGGCCGGGGCGGCCGCGGGCGTTGTGAAACTGACCGCCGCCCTGGATGATGTCAACGAGGGCTGCTGCGAAGCGACCAAGCAAGGTGGACCATGACCGATTTTCGTGAAGTGACCGACGACTTTTCCGTCAGCCCTCAGATCGCGCCGGAGGATGTCGCCGCTGCGGCGGCGCAGGGCTTCGTGCTGATCATCAACAATCGCCCGGACGGCGAGCAACCCGGTCAACCGACTGGCGCGCAGATCGAGGCCCAGGCCAAGGCGCATGGCCTGACCTACGCGCATATCCCCTTTGCCGGCCGGCCCACCGCTGAACAGGCCAAGGCCGTGCACGATCTGGCGGCGGCGGCCGAGGGCAAGGTTTTGGCGTTCTGCCGGTCAGGCACCCGCTCGATCACCGCCTGGTCCATCGGCCAGGCGATGTGCGGCGACCGCGACCGCGGCGAACTGCTCAGCCTCGGCGCCGACGCCGGCTACGATCTTTCCGGCGCGTTAGGCGGCTGACTTGGGCCCTGGAGCATGACAGATTCAAGTGGATACCGGTAGAAGCGCCCGTCATGCTCCAAATGTAAGAAGGTAGAGCCTTTCTATCCGATTCAAGTGAGTCCACTTGAACCGGAAAGGCTCTAATGAGCGACGCGAGTCGCCATGGGAATGGGCTCGAGCGTGCAGCTGGACTGCACGATCAGCATCTGTGCCGCAATGAGACACAGGGCGGCGAAGGCGGCGCGCTTGAGCCGATTTGATACAGGAATGGCCGTGGCGGGCGCCATGTTTCGCTCTCCATCATGGTTGCGGAGAGGTTAAAGCAAGAGCCGCGCCGCCGCGCCGGGCGCGACTCAGCAGCCCTTGCTGCCGCATCCGGAGATGCGGTGCTGGCGCTCGTAGTTGTCGATTTCGAGCTTATGCTCGTCGGCCAGCCGGGCCCACTCCGCGCGGGTCTTGCAGATGTGCGAGGCCATGTTGCTGCCGGTGACCTCTTCGCGGTGGCAGATGACTTTGTTGGGGTCGGGGACGGGGACCGTACTGGTCGTCGTCGTCGTCGTCGATGACGTTGCCGTGGAGGTTCCCGATGGGGCCGTCGGCGTATCAGGCGCGGCCGGGTCGGCAAACGCCCCCGTCGTTGCGATGCTCACGACACATAGGGCGCTCGCCACGGCGCAAAACAGACGAAACATAGAACTACTCCCGGTTATGCGACTTCGCGTTACGGGCGGCCCGCGCACTATGCAAGGTAGAATCCGCAACCGGAACCACGGTTTTTCCGCCTCTTGTTTCAGCCGCTCATTTGAGGCTCAGATGCCGCAGCATCAGTCAGGCGCGCCTATGATCCCCTATGTCCGCGACATCTCCTTCGAATACGGCGCCTGCGATCAGCTCACGCCGCTGATCCGCCGTGTGGTGGCCAATAACCCTGGCCCCTTTACCTTCAAGGGCACCGGCACCTACATCATCGGCAAGGGCGACGGCGTGGCGGTGATCGACCCGGGGCCGGACATGGCCGACCACCTGCAGGCCATTCTCGACGCCACCGCGCACGAACGGATCAGCCATATCCTGATCACCCATCACCACTCCGATCATTCACCCCTGGCGCGACCCCTGGCGGCGGCTACAGGCGCGGTGATCTATGGCTGCGCGGTCAAGACCCACCACGAGGAGGGCGACGTCAAGCTCGAGGCCGGCCACGACAACTTCACTCCGGACGTCTCGGTCTGCGGCGGCTCGGTGATCACCGGCCATGGCTGGACCATGGAGGCGATCCCCACCCCCGGCCATACCTCCAACCACATCTGCTATGCGCTGAAGGAGGAGAACGCCCTGTTCTCCGGCGACCACATCATGGGCTGGTCGACCACGGTGGTGACGCCGCCGGACGGCGACATGGGCGCCTACCTGGCCAGCCTGGACCTGATCAAGGCGCGGCAGTTCGACATCCTCTGGCCCACCCACGGCCCCCCGATCGCTAGCGTCACCCCCTTCATCGACGCCTATATCGAGCACCGTCACGACCGCACTCGCCAGATCCTCGACCAACTGGCCGCCGGCGAGACCCACATCAAGTCGATGGTGCCGAAAATGTATGTGGGTGTTGACCCCCGTCTCTACGCTCCGGCCTCGCACTCGGTCCTGGCTCACATGGTGGAGCTGCTCAAGGCCGGCCGGGTGACGACAGAGGGCGCGCCCGGCGTCGACAGCGCCTGGCGGTTGACCTGAGGCGACCGGGCGGGGAGGGGGCATGGCCGCCCAGCGCTGGAGCTTCCCGGACCTGAGGACCTTGATGGCCAAGGCCTCTCCCCTGCGTTCGGGGGACGCCCTGGCGGGCCTGGCCGCCGGTTCGCTGGAGGAAAGCGTCGCCGCGCGCATGGCCCTGGCCGACACGCCGCTGAAGCGGTTCCTGGCCGAGCCGCTGGTGGACTATGACACCGACGAGGTCACGCGGCTGATCTTCGATACGCACAAGGCGTCGGTTTTCGCTCCCATCTCGTCGCTAACCGTTGGGGACTTCCGCGACTTTCTGCTCTCCGACGCCGCCGATGCCGCGACCTTGGCGGCCCTCTCACCCGGCCTCATCCCGGAGATGGTCGCCGCCGTGAGCAAGATCATGCGCAACCAGGACCTGATCCTGGTGGGCGCCAAGCCCAAGATCACCACCCGCTTTCGCGACACCCTGGGCCTGCCCGGCCGGATGGCGACCCGCCTGCAGCCCAACCACCCCACGGACGATCCGGCCGGGATCGCCGCTTCGATCGTCGATGGCCTGTTGCTCGGTTCCGGCGATGCGGTGATCGGCATCAATCCGGCATCGGACAGCCCGGCGGTCATCGGCGACCTGCTCCGGCTGCTGGACGATATCATCCAGAGCAACGCCATCCCCACCCAGGCTTGCGTCCTGACCCACGTCACCGCCTCCATCGACTTGATCGAGCGCGGCGCGCCGGTGGACCTGGTGTTCCAGTCGATCGCTGGGACGCAGGCGGCCAATGCGTCGTTCGGCGTGACGCTCGACCTTCTGCGCCAGGCCCGGCAGGCGGCCCTGTCGCTGAAGCGAGGCACGGTGGGCGACAACGTCATGTACTTCGAGACGGGCCAGGGCTCGGCCCTTTCGGCCGGCGCCCATCACGGTGTGGATCAGCAAACCCTGGAAGCCCGCGCCTATGCTGTCGCCCGCGCCTTCGACCCCCTGCTGGTCAACACCGTCGTCGGCTTCATCGGTCCGGAGTACCTCTACGACGGCAAGCAGATCATCCGCGCCGGGCTCGAGGACCACTTCTGCGGCAAGCTCCTAGGCCTGCCGATGGGCTGCGACGTCTGCTACACCAACCATGCCGAGGCCGATCAGGACGACATGGATGTCCTGCTGACCCTGCTGGCGACGGCCGGCGTGACCTTCGTCATGGGGGTGCCCGGCGCCGATGACGTGATGCTCAACTATCAGTCCACCTCGTTCCACGACGCCCTCTATGTGCGCCAACTGCTGGGCCTGAAGCGGGCGCCGGAGTTCGAAGCCTGGCTTCAGGGCGTCGGCCTTGCGGACGAGCGCGGCGCCCTGCTCGACGCGCCATCTCGTCTGCCGCTGATTGAGCGTCTGAAGTGAGTGGCCTGCTCGCCGACCGCCTCCGCCGCCTGAGCCCGGCGCGCGTGGGCCTTGGCCGCGTCGGCCCTAGCCAGAGCACCCGCGACGTCCTGGCCTTCGCCATGGCTCACGCCAAGGCCCGCGACGCCGTCCACGACGCTCTCGATGTTGACGCCCTGGCGGCCGATCTGCGGCTCATCGGCTATCCTTCGCTGAGGGTGAAGAGCGCGGCCGGCGATCGGCGGACCTATCTGCTCCGTCCCGACCTTGGCCGGAGCCTGGCCGCCGACGTGACTTTGTTGGCCGAGGGTCCGGCGGACCTGGCCCTGGTGCTGGCCGACGGCCTGTCAGCCCGCGCCGTCCAGGCGCACGCGACGCCCCTGCTCGCCACCCTCGGAGCCGCGCTCACGGGGTCGCGCATCGGCCCGATCGTCATAGCCACCCAGGCCCGTGTGGCGCTGGGCGACGAGATCGGCCAGCGTCTCCGCGCCCGCGGCGTCCTGGTTCTGATCGGGGAACGCCCTGGCCTTTCGTCGCCCGATAGCCTGGGCGCCTACCTGACCTTTGCACCCCGCTCCGGCCGCACGGACGCGGAGCGCAATTGCGTCTCCAACATCCGTCCCGAAGGGCTGGGCTATGACCAGGCCGCCTTCAAGCTGGCCTGGTTGATTGGTGAGGCGATGCGCCGCCAACTGACAGGTGTCGAGCTGAAGGACGATAGCGACACGGCCCGGCTGGCGGCCGGACCGGTCGGATTTTTGCTGACCTAGCCCGCCCTTGCCGGCTCCGCCGTTGGCAGCACATACCCCGCCATCCGCTGGCGGATCAGCTTCTTGTCGATCTTGCCGGTGGCGCCCAGCGGGATGTCGTCCACGAACACCACGTCGTCTGGCGTCCACCACTTGGCGATCTTTCCCTCCAGGAACTTCAGGAATTCCTCGCGGGTGGCGGTCTCGCCAGGCTTGAGCTGCACGAGCAGCAGCGGGCGCTCGTCCCATTTGGGGTGAGCCACGCCGATCACGGCGGCCAGGGCGGCCTTGGGGTGGCCGGCGGCGATGTTCTCGATCTCGATGGAGCTGATCCACTCGCCGCCGGACTTGATCACGTCCTTGGCGCGGTCTGTGATCTGCATGAAGCCGTATTCGTCGATGGTGGCCACATCGCCGGTATCGAAGAAGCCTTCCTCGTCCAGGATCTCGCCGCCGTCGCCCTTGAAGTATTCGCCGACGATGAACGGCCCCTTGATCTTCAACCGGCCGAAGGTGGTCCCGTCGTGGGGCAGTCGCTGGTCTTCGTCGTTGGTGAGTTTCAGCTGCACGCCGGGTGGCGGGCGGCCCTGCTTGAGGCGATAGGGCATCTGGTCGTCATAGGGCAGGGCCGCCAGTTCTGGCGTCAGGCTGGACTGAGTGCCGAGCGGCGAGGTCTCGGTCATGCCCCAGGCGTGTGTGACCTCGACGCCGTAGTCGTCGTGGAAGGCGCGGATCAGGGCTTCGGGCACCGCCGAGCCGCCGATCACCACTCGCTTCAGGGTGCTGAATTTCGAGCCGGTGGCGCGCATGTGCTGCAACAGCATCTGCCACACTGTCGGCACGGCGGCCGAGAAGGTCACGCCCTCGGTCTCGATCAGCTCAAGGATGGATTCGCCGTCCATCTTGGGACCCGGCATCACCATCTTCGCCCCGACGGCCGGGCAGGTGAAGGTGAGGCCCCAGGCGTTGGCGTGGAACATCGGCACCACCGGCAGCACCACGTCCTGGGAGCCGATGCCCATGACGTCGGTCTGGGCGGTGACTAGGGTGTGCAGGAAGTTCGAGCGGTGGGAGTAGAGCACCCCCTTGGGATTGCCGGTGGTGCCGGAGGTGTAGCAGAGGCCTGCGGCCGTGTTCTCGTCGAAGCCGCCCCAGGTCGCGTCCGGCGAATGCGTTTCCACCAGGGTCTCGAAGCACAGGGCGCCGTCCAGGGTGCAACTGGCCATATGCGCTTGGTCGGTCATGACGATGAATTTTTCCACCGTCGGCATCTGCGCGCGATGCTCCAGCAACAGCGGCAGGAAGGTCAGGTCGGTGAAGATGATCCGGTCTTCGGCGTGGTTGATGATGTAGCAGAGCTGGTCGGCGAACAGGCGCGGGTTCAGGGTGTGGCACACCGCGCCAATGCCCATCACCGCGTACCAGGCTTCCATGTGCCGGCCGCTGTTCCAGGCCAGGGTCGCCACCCGGTCGCCGGGCCTTATCCCCATCGCCAGCAAGGCGTTGGACAGCCGTTTGGCGCGGTCCTCGATCTGCGCATAGGTGGTGCGCACGATAGGCCCTTCCACCGAGCGGCTGACCACTTCGCGGTGGCCGTGCCACTGGGCGGCGTGGGTCAGGAACTTGTCGACCGTCAGCGGCCAGTCTTGCATCAGCCCGAGCATGGGCGTTCTCCCCAAATCTTGTTCTTGAGAGTCATGAAGGCCAAGGCCGCACCGCGTCAATCGCCCCGCGGCCCCGCGATGATCAACACCGCCGCCCTGTCCGAATCCGTCGCATCAACGCCCCGCCAGGCGAGCGGTCCAATGTCCCGCGCCAGTTGCTCACGCAATACCGCCACCGTGGCGTCGGAGGCGTCGCCCCGTCGCGCGGCGACCCGCGCCTCAAGCACCTCGGCCGGCGCGGTCAGCCAGACACCGTCGAAGGCGACACCCATCCGCGCCGCCAGCGTCTCGACCGCCTGGCGATTGGCCGGGTCCAGATAGGTGGCGTCCAGGATCACTGAGCGTCCCGCCGCCAGCGCCGCCTCGGCCTCGTCAAGCATGACGCCGTAGGCCCGTTGCATCTCCCCGCGGCTGTAGGAGGCGGCGGGGGCGGCCTGTGTGGGGCCAACGCCTAGCTGGCGCTTGCGGATCTCGTCGGACCGCAGGATGACGGCGCCTGGCGCCGCCCCCAGACTTGGCGCCACGGCCCGCGCCAGGGTGGTCTTGCCCGTGCCCGAGACGCCGCCCAGCGCCACCAGCACGGGCGCCGCCGGTTGCAGATGCGCCGCCGCCGCCGCCAGATAGGCCCGCGCCGGCTCGATGTCGCCCTGGTAGGCGGCCACGTGCGCTCGCACCGAGGCTCTGGACGACAGCATCAGGGGCAGGGCGGCCAGGCCTTCCAAAAGCCCGTTTGGCATTCCCCGCGCCGCCTCGTCCAGATAGGCGTTCAGCACTCGGTTGGCCGCGCCCGCCCGGTCCCGGAAGCACAGGTCCATCAGCAGGAAGGCGAGGTCGTAGAGGGTGTCGATCTCGCTGAGCAGGTCGTTGAATTCGATGCAGTCGAAGGGAATCGGTCGGCCGTCCTCCAGCAGGATATTGCCCAGGTGCAGGTCGCCGTGGCTTTGCCGCGCGAAGCCGGCCGCGCGGCGCGCCTCGAGCAGCGGCGTCATCGCCGCCAGGGCCGCGTCCGTGCCTGCAACCACGCGAGCCACAAGGTCGCAGCCCATCCCCTCGTCCAGCGCCAACAGGTGTTCGGCGTTGGTGCGAATGGTGTAGCCCAGGGCCTTGACCCCGCCGCCGTCCAGATTGATCCGCGCGGCGATATGCGCCCGGGCGATGGTTCGGCCCAGGGTCTCGGCAAGCTCGCCGGTCAGGGCCTGGGGCTGTTCCGACAGCACTGCCCGGGGGTCGAACCGGCGCATCTCCAGGGCAAAGTCGACGATCTGGCCGGGGCCGTCCAGTTCCAGCCCGCCGCCCGCCGCCCGCGTGATCCGCCGCAGACAACGGTAGATATCCGGCGCCGTCGCCTTGTTGAAGGCCAGCTCCCGCTCCAGCGCCCAGAGCCGCTTTTCCAGCGTGGAGAAATCCAGGAAACCGAAATCCACCGGGCGCTTCACCTTCAGGGCCGTCTTGCCCTTCAGAAAGACGTGCGCGCACGACGTGTCGATCACCTCATCGGCGTCCTCGGCTAGCCAGGCGGAGGCCTCGCCTTCGCTGCTTGGGTTGAGCGTAGGACTCAAGGATACAGCCGCTTGGTGGTCCAGCTGGCCCCGGCGCGCACGAACACCAGTCGCTCGTGCAGGCGGAAGGGGCGGTCGCGCCAGAACTCGATCGTCCGCGGCTTGACCCGATAGCCTGACCAGTGCGGCGGCCGCGTTACCTTGCCAAGGCCGAATCTCAGGCCCACTTCGGCCACGCGCTTTTCCAAAGCGAAGCGATCCGGCAGGTCCCGTGATTGCTCGGAGGCCCAGGCTCCGATCTGGGCGGGCCGCGCCCGGGTGGCAAAATAGGCGTCCGCTTCCTCGGCGCTCACCGGCGCCACCTCGCCGCGAACCCGCACCGAGCGGCGCAGGGACTTCCAGTGAAAGCTCAGCGCCGCCTTGGGATTGACCTCCAACTCGCGACCCTTGGCGCTCTGGGTGTTGGTGAAGAACACGAAGCCCTCGGCATCGACGCCTTTCAGCAGCACCATGCGGCTGTTGGGCATGCCGTCGGCGTCCACCGTCGCCAGGGTCATGGCGTTGGCGTCGTTCGGCTCGCTCTTCAGCGCCTCGCGCAGCCAGCCCTCGAACAGGGCCACCGGATCGCCGTCCGGCAACAGGGGCAGGGGTTCTGCCTGGGTGACCGACTTCACATAGTCGTCCTCGGCGGGGGAGGCGGGGATCAAGGCGTCATCGCGGCTCATGACCGCCCTATAGCGGATGAACGGCCTCCTCGCAGCCTTCGATGCCTCAGCCTTAACGAAACATTGAGGGGACTCCGGCCAGCGTGGGCCTATGCCCGTCGCTGGAAAGCCCCTGACCCTCGCGCCCCTGACCTTGGCGGACGCCCGCGCCATCCTCGGCCTGGGACCGCTGGCCACGCCCGCCGACGCGCGGCGCGCCTTCCGCGAGGCCGCCAAGCGCCTGCACCCCGACCGTCCCACCGGCGACGCCGAGGCCTTCCGCGGCGCCCTGGAAGCCCACCGCCTGTTGCAGGGCGCCCTGATCGCCTTGCCTGCCCCGCCGCCGAACAGCGAGGACCGCCTGTCGATCACACCGATCATGGCCCTGAATGGCGGTGAGCGTGAGGTGATGCTGGATGACGGCCGCCGCATCCGTATCACCCTGCCGCCTGGCCTGCGCGAGGCCGAGCGCCTGCGCGCCGCCGCGGTGACCTTCACCATCGCCATCAGCACCCAGGACGACGCCCAGGTTCGCGGCGACGATCTGTGGATCACCGCCCACCTGTCCCAGACCATCATGGCCGACGGCGGCCGCGTGGCCATCGACACGCCGCTGGGCCGTCGCATTGTGTGGATCACCCGCAAGGCGGCCGAGCGCGGCCTGATCCGCCTTGAAGGCCAGGGCCTGCCCGCCCGCGATGGTCGCCCGCAAGGCTCGCTCTACATCCGCCTAGCCGCCGAAGAGCGCCCCGTGGAAAGCTCGGCGCGGACGTTGCTGAAGCGGTTCGCGGCGGCCTGGGCGGCTTAGGCGGGGCAAGGCTGCTGCGTTGACTTCAATTGTGCGTCCGGGTGCTGTTGGCTGCCACAAGGGGACTTCAATGATTCAGCCAGCACAGGAGCCGCCGAAAAAGAGCCGCGGCCATCTTTCGGGACCGCTCGCAGGCACGGCGGCCATGTTCTCCGTTACGGTCGGCGTAATTCGGTGGTTCTACTACGGCTCAACGGGTAGCGGCGCCGATCACGCGCCGACGATCGTGGTGTCGTTGCTGTTCGGCGCTATCGTGCTGATCGGGCTCGCCGTTGCCTGGCTTCGCTACTTCAAGACTAGGCGCGACCACCGCAACCGCCGAAAGCCAATCAATCTGGCATAGACGCGACGGAGTAAGCTTGAGCCATGCGTCTAGCTTTGTGACCCATCGCGCTTTCCGCTATTAGCCCGCCCATGTCGCACAACACCTTCGGCCATCTGTTCCGCGTCACCACCTGGGGGGAGAGCCACGGTCCCGCCCTGGGCTGTGTCATCGACGGCTGCCCGCCTGGCATTCCGATCACGGCGGAAGAGATCCAGGTCTGGCTGGATCAGCGCCGGCCGGGGCAGGGCAAGTTCGTCACCCAGCGCCAGGAGCCGGACGTGGTGAAGATCCTGTCTGGGGTGTTCGAGGACGAGCGCACCGGCGGCCTGGTCACCACCGGCACGCCGATCTCCCTGATGATCGAGAACGTCGACCAGCGCAGCCGCGACTATTCGGAGATCGCCACCGCCTTCCGCCCCGGCCACGCCGACTATGCCTATTTCGCCAAGTACGGGGTGCGCGACTACCGCGGCGGCGGACGCCAATCGGCTCGTGAGACCGCTGCCCGCGTCGCCGCCGGCGCCATCGCCCGCAAGATACTGGGCGCGGGAGTGATGGTGCGCGGTGCCTTGGTTCAGATCGGGCCGCACCGGATCGACCGCGACCGCTGGGACTGGGCCCAGGTCACCGAGAACCCGTTCTGGTGCCCTGACGCTCAGATGGTGGATGTCTGGGAACAGCACCTGGAGACTGTCCGCAAGGCCGGCTCCTCCACCGGCGCCATTGTCGAGGTTGAGGCTGTCGGCGTGCCCGCCGGGTGGGGCGCGCCGATCTACGGCAAGCTCGACGCCGAACTGGCCAGCGCCCTGATGTCGATCAATGCCGCCAAGGGGGTGGAGATCGGGGCGGGTTTCGCCGCCGCCGCTCTGTCGGGGGAAGAGAACGCCGACGAGATGCGCGCCGGCAACGACGGCCCGCTGTTCCTGTCCAACAGCGCCGGCGGGGTGCTGGGCGGCATCTCCACCGGCCAGCCGGTGGTGGCGCGAGTGGCGTTCAAGCCCACCTCCTCGATCCTCACCCTGCGCCGATCCATCAATGAGGCGAATGAGGAGATCGACCTGCGCACCAAGGGCCGCCATGACCCCTGCGTTGGCATCCGCGGCACGCCGGTGGCCGAGGCGATGGTCGCCTGCGTCCTGGCCGACGCCTATCTGCGGCACAGGGGGCAGACCGGCGGCGGCGCCTTCGCGCCAGGGTCGCAGGGTCGAGGGTAAGCTCGCCTTTAGCGTTGTTTTTGCTCTCTAAAGTGAAGTTCATGTCGCCAGACGACATTGCCTGTCAGCGCGCTTGACCCCGCGAAAATCGACAGCGTAAGAGAACGTCTCTTTCGCGTACCGGCGATATGGCTAGCCGCATCGCGCGTCGCGTCTGCTGGGGAGCGCTCGTGCGGTTCGATCTCTTGAAGATCCTGATGGTGGACGACAACCACCACATGCGCATCCTGATCGGCGAGATCCTGCGCGCCATCGGCGTGACCCACCTCTACGAGGCCGGCGACGGGGCCGAGGCTCTGGAGGTTCTGCGGCGCGAAGACATCGACGTGGTCATGACCGACCTGGCCATGCAGCCGCTCGACGGCATCGATTTCTGCCGCCTGGTCCGCAATTCGCCCGACAGCCCCAATCCGATGATCCCGATCATCATGATCACCGGCCATTCCACCATGCGTCGCATCGGCGAGGCGCGCGACGTTGGGGCCAATGAGTTTCTGGCCAAGCCGATCACCGCGCGGGGCATCATCCACCGCGTCACCCAGATCATCGAGCACCCCCGGTCGTTCATCCGCACCGAGGACTATTTCGGCCCCGACCGCCGCCGCCGCGTCGATCCAAACTACCGGGGACCCAAGCGGCGCCAGGGCGAAGGAACGGCGGCGCTGGAGATCTGAGCCGCGAGCCGCGGGCAGCGCCGACCCCTCTAGATCGCCAGTGAACAGCTCTCGCCGATGGTTGGGCGCGACACCACGATCCGGCACAGACCCGGGAACTGCCCGCCCAGGCGTCCAGCAAAATAGAGGCACAAGGCCTCCAGCGTCGGACTCTCCAGCCCCGGGTGGTCATTCAGCAGGGAGTGGTCTAGCTCGCCGGCCGCCGCCTTCAACGCCCCGTCCAGCTGCGCCAGGTCGTCTACCCAGCCCACCGGCGCCTTGGCCGGTCCTCTGATCGTGGCCTGAACCTGAAAGGAATGGCCGTGCAGGCGCGTATACGGCCCATCCTTTGGGCCGCCGGGCAGGCGGTGCGCGGCGTCGAAGGTCGCGGCCTTCGTGATCTCGAAGAGGGGTTCGCTCATTTTTCCGGAAAATCTGTGGGCGTCAGCCATCGGCTAGGCCCAGGGGGCTAGGCAATGCCTAGGTATTTGTGGGTTTGCACGCTTAAACGCCAGCGGGGGTGCTCAAGGCAATAGGCGATGGCTGCCCGGGTGGTTGCTTCGCGGTCCGGCCCGTCCATGGGCTGCAGGTAGAAACGCTCGAAATCCCAGCTCTCGAACCGGGCTGGATCGACGTCCCTCTGGGGGAAGACCAGCTTCAGCTCCTGGCCCCTCCTCTGCACCACGGGCGCCTGGGCCTTGGGGCTGACGCAGATCCAGTCGACGCCTTCGGGGACGGGCAGGGTGCCATTGGTTTCCAGGGCGATGGAAAAACCCTGGCCGTGCAGGGCGTCGATCAGCGAAGCGTCCAATTGCAGCAGCGGCTCGCCGCCGGTGATCACCACCAGCCGGTTCTCCGCTGGTCCGGTCCAGGCCGCCGCCACCGCCGCCGCCAGGCCTTGCGCCGTCTTGAACTTGCCGCCGCCCTCGCCGTCCACCCCGACGAAATCAGTGTCGCAGAAGGTGCAGACGGCCGTCGCGCGATCCTCCTCCCGCCCGCTCCACAGGTTGCAGCCGGCGAACCGGCAGAACACCGCGGGCCGCCCCGCCTGGCCGCCTTCACCCTGCAGGGTCAGGAAGATCTCTTTTACCGAATAGGTCATGGCGTCGGCTGCCCGCTGGCCACCCACGCTTCCCAGCCCCTGGCGCGCAGGTCACAGGCCGGGCAGGTTCCGCAGCCATAGCCCCAGGAATGGCGGTGCGCTCGGTCGCCGAGATAGCAGGTGTGGCTGTGCTCGACGATCAGGTCCACCAGGGCCTCGCCGCCCAGGCCCTTGGCCAGGGACCAGGTTTCCGCCTTGGTCAGCCACATCAGCGGCGTCTCGATGGGGAACTCGCGGCCCATGCCCAGGCCCAACGCGCCCTGCAAGGCGTCGAGGGTGTCACGCCGGCAGTCCGGATAGCCGGAGAAGTCGGTCTCGCACATGCCGCCCACCAGGGACTTCAGCCCCCGCCGGTCCGCCAGGGCCGCGCCGTAGGTCAGGAACACCAGGTTGCGCCCGGGCACGAACGTGGAGGGCAGGCCGCTCGCCGTTACTTCGATGGCCCGCTCACTGGTCATGGCCGTCTCGCCGATGCCGCCGAAGCTGCGGATATCCAGCATATGGTCGTCGCCCAGCCGCCCCCGCCACTGCAGGAAGTCCCGCGCGAAAGCCTCGCGCACCGCGCCCCGCTGGGCCAGCTCTACCGCATGGCGCTGGCCATAGTCGAACCCCACCGTCTCCACGCGCTCATACCGCGCCAGCGCCCAGGCCAGGCAGACGCTGGAGTCCTGGCCGCCGGAGAACAGAACCAGGGCTCCCGAGGCCTTGTCTTGAGGGGTCGTCGCCATCGGCGCTCTCTACACGATCAGCGGGGGCGGATGCGAGTTCCGCGATCCAAGCCCTATTTTCCCGTCTGCTCGAAGGCGTAACCCAGGCTGAGCAGTCGCGCTTCCGACCAGGCTGGGCCGATAAACGACAGCCCCACCGGCAGGCCCTTCACCGCGCCCATGGGTACGGTCAGGTGTGGATAGCCCGACACCGCCGCCAGGCTGCCCGCGCCGCCGCCGACGTAGTTATCCTTCAGCACCGGATCGATCAGCCAGGCCGGGGCCAGGGTCGGCGCCACCAGGGCGATGACGTCGTTGTCCTTCAGCATCTTGTCGATGCCCTCCGGCCCGGCCAGCCGACGGCCAGTCTCCAGGGCTTTCAGGTAATCCGGATCGTCCAGACCCTTGGTGGCCTGCGAGGCCTCGAAGGTCTCTTGGCCAAACAGGGCCATTTCCTGGTCGGCGTGGGCGGTGTTGAAGACGATCAGGTCCGCCAGGGTGCGAGTCTTGACCTTGGCCGGATCGGTGGAGGCCAGGTAGGCGTTGAGGTCGGCCTTGAACTCGGTCTGCAGGACCACCGTCTCGGCCTCGCCGATCGGCTTGCGATCCGGCCCTTCCTTGATCTCCACCAGCACCGCCCCGGCCGCCTTCAGCCGCGTCAGCGCCGACTCGAATACCGCGTCGGTCTCGGGGTGGAAGCCCGCGGCCCATCGCATCACCCCGATCCGCGCGCCCTTCAGCGAGCCGGCGTCCAGGGCCGCGGCGTAGTCGGTCTTGTGGGCGTCGGCGTCCTTGGTGGCCGGATCCATCGGGTCGCTGCCGGCGATCACCCCCAGCACGACGGCGGCGTCGCGCACCGTGCGCGCCATCGGTCCGGCGGTGTCCTGGCTGTGGCTGATCGGCACGATGTAGGTGCGTGAGACCAGGCCCACGGTGGGTTTCAACCCGACGATCCCGTTCACCGCCGCCGGACAGGTGATCGAGCCGTCGGTCTCCGTCCCGATAGCGGCCGGCGCATAGCCCAGGGCCACCGCGGCCGCGCTGCCGGCCGACGATCCACAGGGCGTGCGCAGGGGATCGTGGGCGTTGGTGGTCTGTCCGCCCACCGCGCTCCAGCCGCTGATCGACTGGCTGGAGCGGAAATTGGCCCACTCCGACAGGTTGGTCTTACCCAGGATCACCGCGCCGGCGTCGGTCAGCCGCCGCACCAGGGGCGCATCGCGACCGGTGACATTGTCCTTCAGCGCCAGCGAGCCGGCGGTGGTGGCCGTGTCGTCGGCGCTTTCGATATTGTCCTTCAGCAGGATCGGCACGCCGTGCAGGGGTCCGCGCGACGGGGACGCGTCCAGCTTGCGCGCGTCCGCCATGGCGTGGGGATTGAGCACGATCACCGCCCGGTGGACGCTGTCCGACTGCTTGATCGCCGCCAGCGACTGTTCAAGCCGTTCAATCGCGGTTGCATGGGTGTCGACCAACGCATCACCTTGTTGACTGGCAGGTCTGGCCGCCAAGGCCGGACCGCCGACGAGGAGCAGCGCCGCCCCAAGGATCAGTGTTTGTCGCATGGGCCCCTCCCGCCCCGGAAGGGCTAACCGCGTTGTTCCGCGCGGTCCAGCTATCCAGGTTCCAAACCCTTTGCCACCGCCAGGGCCACATCATCCCGCCAGCGCCGGGCCACGATTTGCACGCCCAAGGGCAAACCCTCCGACCAACCCGCCGGGACGCTCAGCGCCGGTTGACCGGTCAGGCTGAAGGGCAGGGCATAGAGGTAGTCGTTGGCGTTCATCCGCCGGTGCTCGGGCGCCGCGTCCGCCGTGACCGGACAGAGCAGCACGTCCCAGTCTTCCATGAAGGCTTCCATCCGCCTTTGCAGGCGCTCCCAGCGGAACAGGCTTTCCTCCACGGCGTCGGCGCTCAGGGTGCTGGCCGCATAGGGTTTCCAATCCCGGTGCGACATCGACTCGGGGCGGGCCCAATAGGCCTGGGTGATGGCCAGGGACTCGTCCAGGATCGGTAGTTCGACAGGCTCGACGATGGCCCCCAGCGCCTCGAGACGGCGGCCGGCGCCCTGAAGCGCGGCCCAGGCCTCGGCGGTCAAGTCCTGGCCGCCCAGGTCGGTGAGCCCCACGCGCAGGCCCTTCAGATCCACCGCATCCCAAGCGCCCAGCGGCATGGGAACCACCGCCGGATCGCGGTTGTCGACGCCGCAGGTCAGGCGCAGCGACAGCGCCAAGTCTTCGACATGGCGCGCCAAGGGACCAATGGCGGTGCGCGGGTCGCTGATATTGCCCAGGCGCGGCATGTGGCCGGTGAGCGGGACGCGGCCGACCGTGGGCTTGAAGCCCATCACCCCGCACCAGGCCGCCGGCAGGCGGATCGAGCCGCCGCTGTCGCTGCCCAGGCCGAGCGGCGAGGCGAAGGCGGCCACCATCGCCGCCTCGGCGCCGCTGCTGCCGCCGGGGGAATGGCCCAGGCCGTGCGGATTGCTGGGGCGCGGATAAAGCGTGCCGCCGTCATTGGTGACAGTCTTGCCCAGGATCACCGCCCCAACGGCCCGCAGCCGCGCCGCCGCCGTGGCGTCCTGCCCGGGACGAACACCCCGGCGTTCCTCGAACCCGGCCACGCAGGTCCAGCCCTCGACCTCGATCCAGTCCTTGATGGTGATCGGCACCCCGTGCAGCGGGCCTAGCGCCTCGCCGCCCGCCTGCCGCTCATCGGCCGCTAAAGCCTGGGCCATCACCAGTTCGGGGTCAAAGTCGGCGAAGGCGTGGATCAGGGGCTCCACTGCCTCGATCCGCTTGAGATACGCGCTCGCCGCCTCACGTGCGGAAACCTGGCCCGCTGCGATCAGCCGGGAAAGCGCCACCGCGCCTAGGCGTGGGAGGGCGTCATCGCAGCCAGGCGCGCTCGCCGCCGGGGCGGCGCCGTCCATTGAATTGTCTTGCATTTGATCGTCTCGAAAGGGGGAAAACGCATCACGCCTCCCGTCGGAAATCAGGCTCGGTTGGCCTGGAGCGAGCGGATCGTGTTCGTCTGGACCGTCATCGCTCGCCCTCCCGTTTCAAGATAGCGCAGCGTCGCGCCGCCTTGCCGCCCCTGTCAACATTGCATCGGAGGCCCGGCCTCGCTATCTCCCGCCCCACTCCCTCACAACCCAGACTTCGGAGCGCCGACTTCGCATGGCCGCCCAGTACATTTTCCAGATGCAGGGTCTCTCCAAGACCTTTCCCGGCGGCAAGAAGGTGTTCGAGAACATCTGGCTGTCGTTCTATCCCGACGCCAAGATCGGCGTGGTGGGGGTCAACGGCTCGGGTAAGTCCACCCTGCTGAAGATCATCGCCGGTATGGACAAGGAGTTCACCGGTGAGGCCAAGGCCCTGGACGGCACCAAGATGGGCTATCTGGAGCAGGAGCCGCATCTGAATCCCGCGTTGAACGTGTGGGAAAACGTCATCGCCTGGTGTCCCGAAAAGCAGCTCTTCAACCGCTTCAACGAGGTCGCGGCCAAGCTGGGCGAGGACTACACCGACGAGCTGATGGAGGAGATGACCGCCCTCCAGGAAAAGATCGACGCCGCCGACGCCTGGGACATCGATTCCAAGATCGAGATGGCCATGGACGCCCTGCGTTGCCCGCCGGACGACTGGGAGGTGACCAATCTGTCGGGCGGCGCGCGGCGCCGCGTCGCCCTGGCCCGGCTGCTGCTGTCCAAACCCGACATGCTGCTGCTGGACGAGCCCACCAACCACCTGGACGCCGAGTCCGTGGCCTGGCTTCAGCATCACCTGGAAGCCTTCCCCGGCTGCGTGATCCTGGTCACCCACGACCGCTACTTCCTGGACCAGGTCACCAAGTGGACCCTGGAACTCGACCGCGGCAAGGGCGTGCCCTACGAGGGCAACTACTCCGGCTGGCTGGAGCAGAAGACCAAGCGCATCGTCCAGGAGAACTCCGAGAGCGAAGCCCGCCAGCGCGCCATGACCAAGGAGCTGGAATGGGTGCGCTCCAACGCCAAGGCCCGCCAGTCCAAGTCCAAGGCCCGTCTGGCCTCCTATGACCGCATGATGCAGGAGGCCGAACAGGCCCGGGGCGCCCAGACCCACGCCGTCATCCAGATCCCGCCCGGCCCGCGCCTTGGGAATTTGGTGCTGGAGGTCGACAATCTGGAAAAGGAATACGGCGACAAGGTGCTGTTCAAGGGGCTCAGCTTCAAGCTGCCGCCCAACGGCATCGTCGGCGTCATCGGCCCTAACGGCGCCGGCAAGTCGACCCTGTTCAAGCTGATCACCGGCCAGGAACAGCCCGACAGCGGCACTGTTCGCCTTGGCGAGACGGTCAAGCTGGCCTTCGTCGACCAGAGCCGCGACAGCCTGGACCCCAACAAGAACGTCTGGGAGGAAATCTCTGGCGGCCTGGATGTGCTCAAGGTCGGCAACCGCGAGATCAACACCCGTTCCTACGTCGGCAGCTTCAACTTCCGCGGCGGCGACCAGCAGAAGAAGGTCGGCCAGCTATCGGGCGGGGAGCGCAACCGCGTCCACCTGGCCAAGACCCTGACCGAGGCCGGCAACGTCATCCTCCTCGACGAACCGACCAACGATCTGGACATCGAGACCTTGCAGAACCTGGAAGAAGCCCTGGAAGGCTTCGCCGGCTGCGCCGTGGTCATCAGCCACGACCGCTGGTTCCTGGACCGTCTGGCCACCCACATCCTGGCCTTCGAGGGCGACAGCCACGTGGAATGGTTCGAAGGCAATTTCGAAGCCTATGAGGAAGACAAGAAGCGCCGCCTGGGCGCCGACAGCCTCATCCCCCACCGGATCAAGTTCCAGAAGTTCGGGCGGTAGAGACGCCAACGGCCCGATCCTTCCGGACCGGGCCGCCGCGTACGCCTGATAGGAAGTCCGCTGCTAGTGCGGCGAAGGCATGCCCGTGGGGCCGCTCTGCGGCGTGCCCATGGGGGCGTTGGTGGTTCCGCCGGCGGTGGGCGGCGCCGGAGGGGTGGCGCTGGAGCCGCCCATGCTGTCCTGGGTCGCGGCCGCGCCGCCGGCCGCCGCGCCGCTATCGGTGACGTTGGGGGCGGGATTGACGGGCGCGGGCGCCATCGCCGGCGTGGGCTGGGCGGCCGGCGCCATGGCGGAGGTGTTGGCCGCCGCGCCGGTGTCCGCCACCGAACCGCGGGCGACGATGGCCGCGCGGGTCTTGGCGGCGCCCTTCACATAGGCGTCCACCTGATCGTAGGGGATCGGCTGGGCGGGTTCGGCGTAGGCGCCGCCGCTGGCGGCGGCCTTGTGGGTCTTGGCGACCACGGCGCCGGCGGTGAGGGCGAGAGCTGCGCCGCCCAGGATGAGAAGCTTCAGCTTCATGGGACGTCTCCGGATGTCTGACGCGGCGCAACCGCCGCGCTTGTCAAACCCCCAGGGCTCGCAATTGTTGCGTCGCCGTCGCCGGAATCAACCCTTTGGGCGGGGGAGGACACCGGCGAACAACCCAGCCAGGGTGACGCCAAACAAGCCTTGCCAGGGCAGGAACACCCACAGGGCGTACCCCGTCGGCGTCATCGCCTCGGGGAATCTCTGGTGCAGGGCGAAGCCGCCCCAGAAGGTCAGGGCGGCGCCCACGACAGCCATCGCCGCCAGGGCGATGGGACGGCGAAACGGACGCCCGAACAGCAGCAGCAGGGCGAAGGTGGCGAAGGCGCCGATGGCCCCGGCCTGGCGGCCGCCCTGCAGCGCCGTGCGTTCGGCCAAGAAGATCTGCGGTTCCTTTTCCGCCTGCCAGGCGCGCGCCTGAGCCTGGGTCTTGTCCAGGATGTGCCACAGGCTGTCGTCCTTCTGGGGCTTGTAGGTGAAGGAGGCTGTGGCGATGGCGGTGAAGTGGATGGCGGTGATGGCGACCACCAGCAGGGTCGCGCCGCCAAAGCCCAGCCGGCGGCAACGCATCAGCCAGATCAGCAGGGGTGACAGGAACACCGGCGTAAAGACCCACGCCGCCCTTGGGTCCACCGGCCCGCCATAGCCGAATCCCAGCCGCCAGATCAGGGCCGCGAACATCGCCGCGCCCAACAGCGCCAGACCGACGGCGATGGGCAGGAACCAGGGTTGCGCCGGCGCCGGCTCGGGCGTTTCGCCAGTCTGGGATTCAGCTGTTTGCGACATGGCCCCGCCTTCGCGGCCATCTTGGTCGGCGCGCGCCTTGCGGCAAAGCTAAATCAGTCCGGGGCGAAGGCTTCCAGCCAGGCCGCGATCGCCCGGTCGCTTGTCAGGCGCACCATCGGCGTGGTCGGCGCGTGGTTGGCGATGGCGGCCTCGATCCGGGGCCGGGTCAGGCGGTTCCAGTTCCAGATGTAGATCAGGAACGGCAGGTCGATCTTCTCATCGCACCCGTCAGCCATGTCGGCGCGGTTGTGGCCCCGTTCCATGATCGCCCGCGCCAACGCCCGGCGCAGGCAGAGCCACCGGGGCTGATCCACCCAGACGATCAACTCCGCTCCGGCGAAATGCAGGTCGCCCTGCCGCGAGAAGTTGCCGTCGCTGATCCAGCGGCCGCCCGCCAGGGCGCCGGCCAGCTTGGCGTGAAAGCCGTCGTTGTCGCTTTCTTTCCAGCCGGGCAGCCAGAACAGCACGTCCAGATGAACCACCGGCAGGGCCAGCCTGGCCCCCAGCTGGCGCGCCAGGGTCGACTTGCCGCCGCCCGAGCAGCCGATCACCGCGATCCTGTCCATACCGTCCCCCTGGAGGCTGGATGATCCCCATGTGAAGGGCGAGGCCAAGGGGGTTTGCCGAGGGGCGCGCGGTTCCCATCAGCCTGTGACTGGTCAGCCACGCCCAGGGCGCTAAGCTGGAGCCTCAAGGGAGAAGACGATGTCGGACAAGCCCGCCCTCCTGATCATGCAACCGCACTTGGCCTTTATCAGCCCCTTCCTGGAGCCGGACTTCACGGTCTGGCGGTTCTGGGAAGGCCCCCCACTGGAGGCGACTCAGGTCATCGAGGCCCTGGTCATCGCCGGCGAGTTTCCGGTGGACAAGGCCCTGGCCGAAAGCCTGCCCAAGCTCGGCCTCATCGCCTGTTTCACCGTGGGCTACGACGGGGTTGACCTGGCCTGGGCGCACGGCCGCGGGCTGAAGGTCACCCACTCGCCGGGGGTCAACAGCGAGGAAACCGCCGACCACGCCATGGGTCTGATCCTCGCCGCCTGGCGCCGGATTTCGGAAGGCGAGCGCATCCTGCGCGCCGGCGCCTGGAAGCCGCAGGACAAGCTGATCAGCCGGTCCCTGCGCGGTTGTCGCATCGGCATCGTCGGTCTGGGCGGCATCGGGGTGGCGGTGGCCGAACGCGCCCTGGCTTTTGGGCTAGAGGTCTCGTGGTGGGGTCCGCGCGACAAGCCCGACGCTCCTTGGCCGCGGCGGGAAAGCCTGCTCGAGCTGGCCAAGGTCAGCGATATTCTGGTGGTCGCCGCCCGCGCCACGGAGGAAACGCGAGGCCTGATCACCGGCGAGATCATCGACGCCGTCGGTCCCGATGGCCTGCTGGTCAATGTCTCCCGCGGTCAGCTCGTCGACGAGGACGCCCTCATCGCGGCCCTGAAAGACGGCCGCCTGGGCATGGCAGGCCTGGACGTCTTTCAGACCGAGCCCACCCCTGCCGCGCGCTGGGTGGACGTGCCCAACACCGTCCTGACCCCTCACACCGGCGGCGCGACAACCTCCGCCGTGCCCCGCATGGTGGCCTTGACGCGGGAGAACCTGCGGCGGTTCTTCGCCGGCGAAGAAGTGGCGAACCCCGTGCCGGACTAGAGAAAGTCTTGCTGTCGCGCGGGCTGAGCCGGGGTCTCTGCCCTTGACATTCCCACATAAAGATATCTTTATATGACCTATGGCCATGACGTCTGATCAGGTGGTGGAGATGCTGCGCGCGGCGGGGGAACCCACCCGTCTGCGCATCCTTGCCCTGCTCGCGCGAGAGGAACTGGCGGTGCTGGAGCTTACCCGGGTCCTGGGCCAGAGCCAGCCCCGCGTCTCGCGCCATCTCAAACTGCTGGCCGAGGCAGGCTTGGTCGAGCGGTTCCCCGATGGCGCCTGGGTGTTCTACCGCCTCGTCGGCGGCGGCGCGGCGAGGAATCTGGCGGATCAGGTCCTGGCCCAGATATCTCCCACCGACGCCACCGTACTGCGCGACGCCGATCGCCTGACCGCCGTGGCCGCCGAGCGCGCCAGCGAGGCCGACGCCTATTTCGCCAATAATGCCGAGCGCTGGGACGAGATTCGCTCTCTCTACGTCTCCGAGGCCGCCGTGGAGGCCGCGATCCTCAAGGCGGCGGGGGAGGGGCCGTTCAAGCGCCTGGTGGACCTGGGGTCCGGCACCGGCCGCATGCTGACCCTGCTGGGCGCCCGCGCACAGAGCGCGGTTGGCTTGGACCTGTCGCGCCAGATGCTCAACATCGCCCGCAACCACGTGGCGGAAGCTGGCCTGCCAGGCTGCGAGCTGCGCCACGGCGACATCCTGGGCACCAACCTGGCCGACGGCGAGGCTGACCTCGTGGTGGTCCACCAGGTGCTGCATTACCTGGGCGAACCCGCCGCGGCCGTGGCGGAGGCCGGTCGCCTGGTCTCCGACGGCGGGCGCCTGCTGGTGATCGACTTTGCGCCCCACGACCTGGAATTCCTTCGCGCCGAGCATCAACACCGGCGCTTGGGGTTCTTCGACGACGAGATGGAGCGGTGGTTCGCCGCCGCTGGCCTCGACAGCGTCCAGAGCACCGCCCTGCCACCGGCCGCGCCCGGCGGCCTTACCGTGAAAATCTGGAGCGCCGAGCGTAGTGCGGCGCGGATCAGGCGCATCGCATGAACGCCCCGCTAGAGCTTCCCGTCAGCGCGCTGGGGCCTGTCGCGCGCGCCGGTTCCCGCGCCCAGAGCCGCCTGAATGTCTCCTTCGAGTTCGGCCCGCCTAAGACGCCGGAATCTGAAGAAGAGCTGTGGAAGGCCATCCGTCGCCTGGAGCCCCTGAACCCCAACTTCGTCTCCGTCACCTACGGCGCCGGCGGTTCGACGCGGGAGCGGACCCACCGCACCGTTACCCGGATGCTGAAGGAGACCACGCTTAACCCCGCCGCCCACCTGACCTGCGTCGAGGCCTCCCGCGCGGAGGTGGACGAGGTGGTCCAGGCCTATTGGGACAGCGGTATCCGCCACATCGTCGCCCTGCGCGGCGACCCGCCTGGCCAGATCGGCGGCGCCTACGCGCCACGCCCGGACGGCTATCTCAACGCCACTGAGCTGACGGCGGGCATCCGCGCCATCGCCCCCTTCGAGGTCTCGGTCAGCCTGTACCCCCAGGTTCACCCCGAGAGCGCGTCCATCGCTCATGACATCGATGTGCTGAAGGCCAAGATCGACGCCGGCGCCACCCGCGCTATCACCCAGTTCTTCTTCGACGTGGACGGCTTCCTGCGGTTCACCGACCAGGTCCGCAAGGCCGGGATCGATATCCCCATCTGCGCCGGGATCATGCCGGTGACCAATCTTAAGGGCCTGCGCCGCATGGCCGCCCCCTGCGGCATCGACATCCCGGTGTGGCTGGGCAATCTGTTCGAGGGCCTGGACAAGGACCCGGCCACCCGCCGCCTGCTCGCCGCCTCCGTGGCCACCGAGATGTGCGCCAGGCTGGAGGAAGAAGGCTTCACCGACTTCCACTTCTACACCATGAACCGGGTCGAGGTGGCCGATCTGGTCTACGCCATCTGCCGGGTGCTGGGCGTGCGCGAGGTCGCCCAACAAGGAAAACCCCAATGAGCACGCCGCCTTCCCGCCAAGACCGCATCGCCGCTCTCAAGGCCGCCGCCCATGAGCGCATCCTCGTGCTCGACGGCTCGTGGGGTGTGATGATCCAGCGCGAAGGCCTGTCCGAGGCGGACTTTCGCGGTGAGCGCTTCAAGGACCACACCGTCCATATCAAGGGCAACAATGACATCCTGTGCCTGACCCGGCCGGACATCATCGCCAACCTGCACGAGGCCTACTACGCCGCCGGCGCCGATATCAGCGAGACCAACACCTTCTCGGCCACCACCATCGCCCAGGCCGACTACGAGTTGGAATCCTCGGTGCGGGACCTAAACCTGGCCGGCGCGCGCATCGCCCGCGAGGTCGCCGACCGCTGGAATGCGCGCGACCCTGCACACCTGAAGTTCGTGGCCGGCTCCATCGGCCCGCTGAATCGCATGCTGTCGATGTCCTCCGACGTCAACGACCCGGGCGCCCGCACGGTCACCTTTGACCAGGTCTACATCGCCTACCGCGAGCAGGTTCAGGCCCTGCATGACGGCGGCGTCGACCTGTTCCTGATCGAGACCATCACCGACACCCTCAACTGCAAGGCCGCCATCAAGGCGATCATGGATCTTGAGGATGAGGGCTATGAGCCTCTGCCGATCTGGATCAGCGGCACGGTCACGGACCGTTCCGGCCGCACCCTGTCGGGCCAGACGGTGGAGGCGTTCTGGAATTCCGTGCGCCACGCCCGGCCCTTCGCCATCGGGCTGAACTGCGCCCTGGGCGCCGAGCTGATGCGCCCGCACATCGCCGAGCTCAGCCGCATCGCCGACACCCTGGTGGCCGCCTATCCCAACGCCGGCCTGCCCAACGCCTTCGGCCAGTATGACGAAGACCCGCACGACACGGCCTGCAGCCTGCACGAATGGGCGCAAAGCGGTATCGTCAACATCGTCGGCGGCTGCTGCGGCACGACCCCGGACCACATCCGTCACGTGGCCGACTCGGTGGCGGGCCTACCCACCCGCCAGCTTCCGGAACGCCCGACAGCCCTGCGGCTGGCGGGGCTGGAACCCTTCGAGATGGTGTCGTGAGGCGCGCTGGGGCGCCTGCCAATCCGGCGCCAGCGCGCGGATTAGCTTCGCCGTGCCGCCGATCGGGGATAGGGCCTTCTCGGGAGGCGATCCGCCAGTCTACTGCGCCGTCGTCCAACGCCCGCATCAGGAGCAAACGCCCATGAAAACTCTCGCTCTCGCCGCCGCCGCCATCCTGGCCCTGTCCGCCACGGCGGCCTCCGCCGCAACCAAGCCGGCGCACCCTGCCGCCGTCCCCGCGCCCGCCGTGACCCGGGTGGGGGATGAAAAATCCCCCCTGGCCACCTCGGCCAAGGTCCCGGCGGGCTTTGTCACCATCTATGTCAGCGGCCTGACCCCCTCGCCGTTGGCCCCGCCGGCCGCCGGCGCGGCGCCGGATTATGGCAACACCGAAACCCAGGCCGAGTCGGTGTTCCAAAAGATCGAAGCCGCCCTGGCCGCCCAAGGCGCCACCGCCGGCGACATCGTCTCCATGCATGTCTACCTGGTCGGCGACCCGGCCATGGGCGGCAAGATGGACTTCGGCGGCATGATGAAGGCCTACCTTCGCCACTTCGGCACCGCCACCCAGCCCAACAAGGTCACTCGCACCACCGTCCAGGTCGCCAGCTTGGTCGGCCCCGGCCAACTGATCGAGATCGACTGCATCGCGGCGAAGAAGCCGTAGGAAAAGACCCAAGGCGCTCAAGCTCGTCCTTCTCCCCCTGCGGGAGAAGGTGGCCTCCGCAGGAGGTCGGATGAGGGGTCGACGCGCCGTTCGAGACTAGCCAGCCAGCACGCCAGTCACCGACGGTCCGACGACCCCTCATCCGTCGGCTTCGCCGCCACCTTCTCCCGCAAGGGGAGAAGGATGTAGTTTCTGGGCACGCGGAGCCCGCCAACAGGACCGCTCGAAGACAACTGCCATGAGACCGACCTTCATCAACATCGGCGAGCGGACCAACGTCACCGGTTCGGCGCGCTTCCGCAAACTGGTCAGCGAAGGCGACTACCCCGCCGCCCTGGCCGTGGCCCGCCAGCAGGTGGAGGCCGGCGCCAGCGTCCTGGACATCAACATGGACGAGGGCCTTCTGGATTCGCAGAAGGCCATGACCACCTTCCTCAACCTGCTCGCCGCCGAGCCGGACATCGCCCGTGTGCCGATCATGGTCGACAGCTCCAAGTGGGAGGTGATCGAGGCCGGCCTGAAGTGCGTCCAGGGCAAGGCCATCGTCAATTCCATCAGCATGAAGGAAGGCGAGGCCAAGTTCCTCGACCAGGCCACCAAGTGCCTGCGCTATGGCGCCGCCGTGGTGGTCATGGCCTTCGACGAACAGGGCCAGGCCGACACCCGCGACCGCAAGGTGGCGATCTGTGATCGCGCCTACCGCCTGCTCACCGAAACCATCGGCTTCCCGCCCGAAGACATCATCTTCGACCCCAACATATTCGCCATCGCCACCGGCATCGAGGAGCACGACAACTACGGCGTCGACTTCATCGAGGCGACGCGGGCCATCAAGCAGCTGTTGCCCCACGCCCGGGTGTCCGGCGGGGTGTCCAACGTCTCCTTCAGTTTCCGCGGCAACGAGCCGGTTCGCCGCGCCATGCACTCGGTGTTCCTCTATCATGCCATCGCCGCGGGCATGGACATGGGGATCGTCAACGCTGGCGACCTGCCGGTCTACGACGAGATCGAGCCGGAACTGCGCGAGGCCGTCGAGGATGTGATCCTCAACCGCAAACCCGGGGGCACGGAGCGCCTGGTCGAGCTGGCGCCCAAGTACAAGGGCGGCAAGACGGTGGAGAAGGCCGTCACCCTGGCCTGGCGCGAGGGCCCGGTGAACGCCCGCCTGACCCACGCCATGGTCAATGGCATCACCGACTTCATCGAGGCTGACACCGAGGAGGCGCGACTGGCGGCCGCCAGGCCCCTGCATGTCATCGAAGGCCCGCTGATGGACGGCATGAACGTCGTCGGCGACCTGTTCGGCTCGGGCAAGATGTTCCTGCCCCAGGTGGTCAAGTCCGCCCGGGTGATGAAACAGGCCGTTGGCTATCTGCTGCCGTTCATGGAGGCCGAGAAGGCCGGCCAGAAGCGCCAGGCGGCGGGCAAGATCCTGATGGCCACCGTCAAGGGCGACGTCCACGACATCGGCAAGAACATCGTTGGCGTGGTCCTGCAGTGCAACAACTACGAGGTCATCGACCTGGGCGTCATGGTGCCGGCCGACCGCATCCTGGACGAAGCGATCAAGCACGAGGTCGATATCATCGGCCTGTCGGGCCTGATCACCCCCTCGCTGGACGAGATGGTCTTCCTGGCCTCGGAGATGGAGCGCCGCGGTTTCGACAAGCCCCTGCTGATCGGCGGCGCCACCACCAGTCGCACCCACACCGCGGTGAAGATCGAGCCTTCCTATCGCAAGGGCTCCACCACCTATGTGGTGGACGCCAGCCGCGCCGTGGGCGTGGTCTCCGGGCTGCTGTCCGCCACCGACCGTCCACGTGTCGAGGCTGAGACCCGCGCCGAGTACCAGCGCATCCGCGAACAGTTCGCCCGTGGCCAGGAAGCCAAGTCCCGCACACCCATCGCCGCCGCGCGCGCCAAGCGCTTTCCGGTGGATTGGCAAGCCTACCAGCCCCCGAACCCAACCTTCACTGGCACGCGAGCCTTCAGCCCCTATGATCTGAAAGAACTGGCCAAATATATCGACTGGACGCCCTTCTTCTCCACCTGGGAACTGGCCGGCCACTACCCGGACATCCTGCAGGACGACGTGGTCGGCGAAGCGGCGCGCGGGCTGTTCGAGGACGCCGAGATCATGCTGGCCAAGCTGATCGAGGAGAAATGGTTCGAGGCCTGTGGTGTGGTCGGCTTCTGGCCGGCCAATTCGGACGGCGACGACATTGTCGTCTGGACCGATGAGAGCCGCACTGTCGAGCGCGCCCGCCTGCACACCCTGCGTCAGCAGATGGCCAAGACCGAAGGCCGCTACAACGCCGCCCTGTCGGACTTCATCGCCCCCATCGGACTGAAGGAGGTCGCCGCTGGCGCGGACTACATCGGCGGTTTCGCCGTCACCGCCGGCCACGGAGAGACCGCCATCGCCGAGAAGTTCAAGGCGGCCGCCGACGACTATTCCGCCATCCTCTCCACCTCCCTGGCCGACCGCCTGGCGGAGGCCTTCGCCGAGGCCCTGCATCACCGCGTCCGCACCGAGCTATGGGCCTACGCCCCAGACGAGACCCTGGACGTCACCGCCATGATCGCCGAGGGCTACCGCGGAATCCGCCCGGCGCCCGGCTATCCCGCTCAGCCCGACCACACTGAAAAGGCCACACTTTTCAGGCTCTTGGATGGGACAGCCAACACCGGCATCGAACTTACCGAAAGCTTCGCCATGAACCCGCCGGCCTCGGTCTCGGGCTTCTACTTCGCCAACCCCGCCGCCCATTACTTCGGCGTCGGCCGTATCGACCGCGACCAGGTCTCCGACTATGCCCGCCGCAAGGGTTGGGACCTGAAGACCGCCGAGCGGTGGTTGGCCCCCATCCTGGCCTATGACCCCTTGACCGCGGAGACGGCGGCGGCCTGAGTCCCCGTTTCCCGGTCGCGGACGACCGCACCAACATAGCGGTCTTGACGATCTGTGGCGTCCGCCCCGTACTTCGCCAATGTCGTTAAAAATTTATTCACCACGGGGGCGAGTTGGATTGCAACGACTGGCGTTCTCCGACATTAGTCACCCGTGTCCAAAAATGTCGTCGTTAGGCGATAGGGAACCGAGGATTGCCATGACGAAGTCCAAGATTGCCGCCACCCTGGCGGGCGTGCTGTTGGCGGGGACCACCCTGGCGATGGCCGGCGGGGCCCAAGCGGCCAACCTGATCAACAATGGCAGCTTCGAGAACCCGGTCTGCACCGACGGCGCAGGCTATTGCAACGTGGCCAGCCTTCCCAGCTGGACCGTGACCACCAACAATGTCGACATCGTTCAAAGCGGCGTGTCGTGGGGCACTGCGACGGACGGAAAACAGATGCTCGATCTGGTCGGCTTCGGCTCGACGGGTGGCATCTCCCAGGACTTCTCGACCGTCGCCAACAAGAAGTACTTGCTCAAGTTCGACTACGCCAGCAATGGCGCCGCGACGACCCAGGCCAGCGTCAACGTCACCAACGGTTCGGGTCTCCCGACGCTGGTGACCAGCACCCAGGCAAGCACCGTGGGTTGGACGACTTTTAGCCAGACGTTCGTCGCCGGCACGACCGGGACCAACACCCTGTCGTTCCTGGAAACCATCGGCGGCAACAACGGCGGCGTGTTCCTCGACAACATCTCGATCAGCGCCGTGCCTGAGCCGGCGACCTGGGCCTTGATGCTGGTTGGCTTCGGTGGCCTCGGCGCCGCCCTGCGCTCCAATCGTCGCCGGGTGGCCGCACTGGCCTAGGCCCTGCCTCCGGCCTCGGCCGGGCTCGCCCGAACCCTGAAACGAAACAGCCCTTTGGGCGGCGACCGCGCCGGCTGGAGGGCTTTTTCTTGGCCGATGCTATCGCCGCCACGCCGCAGTTGCCCGCTTCATCCATGATGCAGCCGTCCAGGGTGACATGGCCGTCGCGCTCGGGGTAACCGACCCGCCCGCCGCCAAGGATGACCCAATGATCCGCGCCGCCCACCCCTTGCTTGAGGTTTGCGTCGACAGCGCCGAAGGCCTGCTGGCCGCCGCGTCCTCCGGCGCTGACCGCATCGAGCTCTGCGCGGCCCTGGCTCAGTCAGGGCTAACACCCTCCGCCGGACTGATGGCCCTGGCCGCGGGGCTGGACTGTCCCAGCTACGCCATGATCCGTCCTCGCGGCGGCGATTTCACCTACAGTCCCGCCGAGATCGACGTCATGCGCCGCGACATCGACGCCGCCCGCACTGCCGGCCTCCCCGGGGTGGTCTTCGGCGCTAGCCACGCCTCCGGCGCTCTGGACGAAGACGTCCTGGCCCGGCTCGCCGCCCAGGCCGAGGGCCTCGGCCGTACCCTGCACCGCGCCTTCGACATCGTGCCGGATTTCGCAAGCGCCCTGGAAGCCGCTGTCGCCCTTGGCTTTGAACGTATCCTCACCTCCGGCGGCGCCCTCAACGCCACCTTGGGCGCTGATCGTATCGCCGACTTGGTCGCCCGGGCGGGAGGTCGGATCGGCATCATGGCGGGCGTCGGCGTCACCGCCCAGACTGTCGCCGCCCTGGTTCGCCGCACCGGCGTCAGTCAGGTTCACGGCTCCTGCAGCGCCATCGCGACGCCCCCCGATCCGGCCACCCGCGCCGCCGCCCTCGGCTTCACCCAGGCGGGCGAGCGGCGAACCGACGCGGCCCTAGTGGCGGAAATGGCGCGGATCCTGCGTGAGCCCAATCTGAACGAAGGATAACAGGCGGCTCAGGCGTCGTTCAGCGCGCCTCCTTCAAAAGTGTGGCCATGGCTCACCAGCCTTGAAGGAATTTTCGTGATGTCGACGCCCCTGCGTATCGTGACCACTGACCCGGCGCCCCAATCTTCGGCGCCCCAATCTTCGGGCCAAAATCTGGCGTCAGGCCAAAGCCTCGCCGACCGGGTGTTTCAGCTCCAGGCCGAGGCGCGCCGCCTCGCCCGCGAGCATATCGCCGGTCTTGAGGCCAGCCTGCTCCAAACGCAGGGCCTGGCCGACGAGATCGCCCAGGGCGGGGACGCCTACCCCCCCGGCGTACGCGACATCGCCCGGCGCCTGTCGCAAGACAGCGTTGCCAAGGCGCTGATGATCGACGCCATCATGGGCCGGCTCCAAACGCCCCGCCCGATGCGTTTCAGCGACTGAACACGGTTCAGGCGGGTTCATGCGCCGTAAACCTTGTTGACACCGTCGGTCCCCTCGTGGGGAGTGCGATGAACACCGGCCACAGCGTCGGCGAAAGAGGGAGGTACTTATGGACAGCCACGGCATCATCGCCTGGATCATCATCGGCGTCGTCGCCGGATGGCTTGCCGGCACACTGGTCAAGGGCGGCGGCTTCGGCCTGATCGGCGATATCATCGTCGGCATCATTGGCGCCTTCATCGGCGGCTTTCTTGCCGGCAAGCTCGGCATCCACGTCGGTAGCGGCCTGATCGCCTCGATCATCACCGCCACGGTCGGCGCGGTGATCCTGATCTTCGTCCTGCGGCTGTTCCGGCGAGGAAATAGGTAACAGCGCTCAAACCGCCGCCAGGAACTCCAGCGTCCGCTTGCCTGGCAAGAAGAAATAGCCGCCGCCGACCATGGTGACGAAGCTGGGCATGGCTTTCAGGCGCAGCGGCCCATCGCGCGTCGGGACAGTCATGCCCTCGCCGTCATCGCCGGCGGTGAGGGGGTCCATCTCGTTGCTCAGGCCCTGGAAGGACGCGCCCCGCAGCCAGGTCTGCTGCACGAATTCGAACTGCCGCTCGTAGTCGCTGTTCAGCGCCATGAACAATATGCCCTCGTCGCCCGGCGCCTGGGGTTGATAGCGGCGGCCCACGCGCAAGATCCGGTGCCGGTTGGAGATGGCGAGCTGGCCCTGTGAGCCGGGGTCGAAGCTCTCCCGCGGGTTGGATCGCCGGATGTGCGCGCCAAAGGGACACCGCGTCGCCTGCGGATCCTCGCCGCCCAGCAGGAAATCGTTGTCTGGCGGGAAGTCGGCGGTCTGGGCGGCCGCCAGATGGGTGCCCCGGCGCTGGGCGCCGCCCATGGGCGCGCTGTGCGGGGCGGCCGTGATCCCCACGGCGTTCTCCACGATGTCCTTGTCGGACGCGCGGCTCAAAGCATGGGCCGGCGTCGGCGACCGGCTGGCGGGCCAGCGCGGATAGCGCACCAGGGGCGAGCCGTCCGGCCAGCGCCAGACGATCTTGGCCCCGATCAGCTCGGCGCTCACCGCCATCCCGTCCGGGAAGGCGCCGTCCAGTCGCGCCGCCTCGGCCTCGCAGTAGGCCCAGAAACCCTCCACGTCCTGGCGCAGCTGCCGGATGGCCAGGAAGGTGCCGTTGCGGCCGAGGTCCCGGGGCGCGTTCACATCCGTCCGCGACCAGCCGTCGGTGGGAGGATGCGCCGTGGCCAGGTGATTATCCGGATCGTGAATCGCCGCCAGCAGTGGGGTCGGGGGCAGGGTCCCCAGATTATCCGGATAGCCCAGGATGAATTCTCCCGGCTCCACCAGGTGGATCGGGTCGGCGCCGCGGATGGCCTTGTAGGTGCCGCGGATCACCGGCTGGGAGATGCCGTCGACGAAACCGAAGGGTTCGTATTTGGGCTTATAGCCATGGTCCTCCGGCGCTCGCACCGGCTGGGGCGCCAGGGGGATCGCGGTGATTTCGACGCAGCCGTGATCGCCCAGGTTGGCGCGCACCCGCTCGATCAGGGCGGCCAGGCTGGCGGGGTCCTTGGCCAGCAGGACCAGGGCCGCGTCCACCGCGCCATCGGCGGCCGATCCCCCCCAGCGCCAATGCTCCGGAGCATCCTTGCCCTCGTCGCCCAGGATGCGGGAACGCCAGGGCGCCGCCATGCCGTCCAGGAAGGCCGGCGGCAGGGTTTCGAAAGCGTCGCCCGGCAGCTCCAGCTTGCGCAGGCCGGACGCCGCCAATCCCACGAATACCCCCTCGCCGTGATAGCGACCGTCCGCGAAGGCGATGCTGGGCAGGAGAGCTCGCAGGAAGGCGCGCGCCGCCGCCCCGTCGTCACAGAAGCGCACCGCCAAGCACGTCCCCTCGGGCAGGAAGCCCAGCCCCCCGAACGCCAGGCTCTGGATCTCGTTGGTTTCCAGCGCCGCCACCGGGCGCGGGGCCGAGCCGAACAGGGCAAGCCAGGCCCGCGCCTCGTCCTCGGTCAGGATCACGGCCAGGCCCTGGCGGATACGGGCGTTGAGACGGATGTTGGCGGTCGTCAGGGTCGGGTAGGCCGAGTACCAAAAGCTGGTGGGGGTCTGCTGGCGCCGCGCCCACCACTTGAACCGATCACCGTCGGTGGCGCCGTCGAGGAACAGGTTGTTGGCCCGTGGAAAACCCTGGGTGTTGGACCACACCCCCGTCAGGCCACCGTGCGCCTGACTGATGAAGTCCTCCAGATAGCTTTCCCAGCTGCCGCCGAAATTTGACAGGAACAACAGGTCCCGGGTGCCTGGAACCCGCACCCAGCGGGCGAAGTGAATCGTCCCCAAGGGTCCCAGGAACCCCGGCGCGTAGAACCGCGCCGCGAACTGGCCAATGACCCAGAAGCCCAGCCGTAGGGTCAGCTGCCGCACCACGCCGCCCTTGATCACTGACAGGGCCGCCAGGTGGTTCTGGGCGATCCGGTTCTCGCGTTGCAGGATGCGACTAATGTCTCCTGGCGGCGCGGGTCGGTCCACCGCAACGTCGCTTGCCTCCTGTCGACGCAGGGCGCCATAGCCCAGGATGATCGTCGCCACCGTGGCCAGCGCCACGACGACCAGAGCCCAGAACCCGCAGCAGGCGGCGCTCTCCAGCGCCCGCCACAGCAGGCTCGGCCAATCGGCCCCCGGCCCCGCGCCCTTGGCCAGGGTCCAGCCCGCGCCGCCGGCCAGGGCCAGCACCACCGGGATCGCCGCCGGCCAGAAATAGGTCGTCAACAAGGGTGGGATCAGGCCCAGCAAGCCGACCGAATTCAGGGCTCCGGCGCCAATGTTGGGCGCCACCCCGCCGGCCGCCGGCTCCAGTGCCCAGGCGGTATCGGCATCGGCCGCCACCGCCGCGCGCGCCGCCGTCAGGGCCTCCAGCCCCGAGGCTTTGGGACCGGCGGCGGCAAGAATAACGGTCAGGCGCCGCGCCAGGTCCGCTTCCTCGCGGATGCGCCCCACCGACATGCCGGGCGTGCCCGAGAAGCAAAGGCCAGGGTTCGATAGCAGGCCGGCTCCCACCGGCACGGTCTTGCTGGACAGGTACGCCGCCAGCGCCGCATCGCCCCGATCGTCGGCAAAGGCGAAGGCCGTGGTCAGCTCCGCCGGCATCCTCTGGGTCACCGCGGCGATCAGCGCCGCCGCCTCACCGTCGCCGGAGAACTCCAGGACCAGATGGCCGCGGTCGCCCGCGGAGGCCTCGAAGATGTTCAGGCTGGCGAAGTGCAGGCCACTGTCATTCAGCCGCCGGCTGATCTCGTCGCTGGCGGGATTGCCGAACGCCTGCAGCACCGTGCGGATCTCGTCGATCCTGGCGAACGGAACCGAGGCTATGATGGTGACGAAGGTGTGAGTCATGAACCGGCGCCTCGCAAACCAAGAAGTGCAGGTAGAGGTCCGGCCCGCGGCCGGGGTTCAGCAACTTGGGGTCGGCGAACACCTGGCGGTCGAGCTTCGCCGCCGGGGTGTGGGCGACCACCGTTGTTCCGACCGCTATCGCCCGGCCGCCAAGGTTGGCGGGCGCCACGCTCGAAGAGCCAGCGGGCGGGCTCGACCATCGGGCTCACCCGGGCCGAGATCATGCGGTGACGGAGCTTTTCCATCGACACTGGCATCGCCTTCGCCCCGCAGCTTCAGCTTGCAAAGGTTGAGCCTACGGCGCGGCGGCGTCAAGCTTGGATGCCGGCGTTATGCGAAAGGCGTATACTCACCGCGCCAGACTTCAAGGCACGGAAGAGCGAGTGGGAGGTGCGCATGCGTATTCGACTTAGCTTGACGGTTTCGGCCGCCGCGGTGGCGTTCATGGCGCTGGCGGTCCCAGCGACCAGCTTGGCGGCGGTGGACGCCTTTCTGCAGATCGACGGAGTCGCCGGTGAATCCACAGCCGCCGGCCACGGCGGGTGGATTGAAGTCAGCAGCTACGCCTTTGGCGCCAGCCGCGGCATCGGCAGTGCTTCGAGCGGCGCCGGGGCGGGCAAGGTTTCGGTCCACGACATCCACATCACCAAGACTGTGGACAGGGCCAGCCCGATGCTGCGCCAGGCGGCGGCCAGCGGGCAACGGTTCCCGCGCGTGGTTCTGGAGATGCGCAAGGCCGGCGGAGACCCCCGCGCCTACACGACCTATGTCCTGGAGAACGTCCTGATCTCCGGGTTTTCCATGAGCAGCGGCGGTGACCGTCCGCAGGAGTCGCTGACCCTCAACTTCACCAGGATGCAGACCAAGCCCGCCGCCGCCACCGGATGGGTGGACACCGGCCTACCCCTGCCGCCTCAGCCGAACCCGCGTTAAGTCACCGCGCTCCTAGCGCATGACAGCTTCAAGTGACTCCACTTGAACCGGAAGGCTCCGGGTTGGAGCACCCCAAAACGAAAACGAGCGGCCTGCACGGGGCAGGCCGCTCGCGATCGCGTCGATAGATCGACGATCTAGGTCTTAGGCCGCTTGCAGCTGGCCAGCGGACATCTTGCCGCTGCGCTGATCGCGTTCCAGTTCGTAGCCGATCTTCTGGCCTTCAGAGATCGAGCCAAGGCTCGAACGCTCGACGGCCGAGACGTGGACGAACACGTCCGCGCCGCCGTCATCGGGTTGAATGAAGCCAAAGCCCTTGGCGGCGTTAAACCACTTCACGGTGCCGGTAGCCATGTTTGTCACCTTTCGGGTGCCTGCTGCAGCCGCCTATTGGCAGATGCAAGTGTTCACGCGCGTCCTAATGAGGCGCGAGATCAATTTGACGGAGAGGTTTTTGGTAGGCCCGGAGCTCGATCCGAGGAGCAAGCGTGGAGAGCGACCGAAGCCAAAGCGAAAATCGATGGTGGACATTTGCACATTATTTGCGCGCCCGCCAGGAAAATCTCGGCGAAGCCTCTCGGTTGGCTGGGATGCGTCCCGCGCAAAGGCGGCCAACGACCCGATCAAGGTCTTCATCCGTGCCCCTCTTCGGCCCGCCCTGGGTGTCAGTGAAGGGAGCCACGACCGCCGGTGACTTTCGACCCCGGCGCCCCGGGCAAGCCCGGGGGCTCAGGCTCGGCGGTCGACCTGTTCATCTCCATGATCCGCCGGCGAAGCGCCCCGGCCCTGGCCGCGCGGACGGTTGCGGCGGTGGTGCGCTGGGCCTTGGCCTCCAGGAGGCGCGAAAGGTCGTCGGCCAGGCGCATTTCCAGGACAATCGTCTGGCGGATGGCGCGGCTGATGCGTTCGAAATCCAGCGAAGCGTCACCCAAGGTGGCGTCGATCCCAGCCCCGTCGGCGGCGGCCAGGTCAGTATCGGCCAAGGCCTCAACCCGACGCGACACCACCTCGGCCTGGCTCATGCCGGCCTCGATGATCTTGCCCAGATGTTGCAGTTGTCGGCGGATCCGCTCTTCGGAGCGGTCGGCCGGGGTGGGGGCGGGGAGGGGTTTGCGGTTCATGAACGTAAGGAGAACATCAATTCGGATCGACGCCAAGTCCAAAGGTGGATGACCTGCCCGGTAATCGCGCCGCCACCGTTGCGCTCCCGCGCCCGTTGCGTTCGTCCCGCGTTTGCCCTAGCCCCTGGCATATCGGGATCAAGCGGTGTCCCGGAGAGGCTCAGGCCCAACCACCGCGCCTCTCCGTACGGAGACTGCGCATGGGTTCGCCCCTGATCAAACCTGCTTTCCCGACCACCCTCACGCGACGATCCGCGGCTTTCGCCTTGCTGCTGGCGCCGCTGGCCGCCCGCGCCCAGGCGCCGCCATGCTCGCCGCCCACCGTGCTTTTCGTTTGCCCCGCCGGCACGGTGAAGAGCGCCATCGCCCGCGAGACGCTCAGGGCGCGCGCGGCCCAGGCCGGCGTGGCCGTCCACGTCCAGTCGCGCGGCCTGCATCCGGAAGATCACGTCTCGCCCGCCCTGGCCGCCAACCTGCGCGCCGACGGCCTTGATCCGGCCGCTGAACCGGCCCGCCAGTTCCAGGACGCGGATATTGGCCAGGCCGACATCGTCATTGCCTTCGACGAAGCCGCCCAGGCGTCCGCGCTGCGCGGCGCGCGGGTGTGGGACATCCCCTCATGGAACAGCGACTACACCGGCGCGACGGCGGCCCTGGCGGTGCGGATGGACGCGCTGTTGGCGGAACTGCGAGCGCTGCAGAGCCGGCCTTGCGCTTGATCGAGAACCCGGATTTGGGTCCATGCTGGCGGATGGTGTCGATCACGGCGCCGTCGCGCTCAGGCGCTCGAAAGGGTCGGGACTTCCGTTTGGACCGGCCGACGTCGTCGCCGGCTTGGAGCGGGATCTTGGCCGACCCGTCGCCCGGCGTGCGCCGTGGCGAAACCCGAAACCCGTCGCCGCCGCCCGGCTTGGTCAAGGACGCGCGCCAGCGCGCCGCGACGCGGACGGTCCGGCAGGGCCGGTCCTTGAGGAAGTCGGACGGAGGCGCTCCACTCTCGGCGGAACGGTTTGGGGGCCTCTCAAGACGGAACGACGTCAACGCCCTTGATCCGGCGCCGAATCCACGGCGGAATGCGCTGGCGTTTCAGGGGCGCCCCACCGGTCCCAAGCCGCCGGTGCGCCCCTCGATGCCACCGTAAAATACGGTGATTTACGGTGATTTCCCCGCTACCGCCCTCGGCAACACCATCTCCTCGATCGCCCGGGCGAAGCCTTCGTCCGTGTTCGCCGCCGTCACCGCGTCCGCCCGCGCCTTAACGGTGTCCGGCGACTGGCCCATGGCCACGGAGAAGCCGGCGACGTCGAACATGGTGACGTCATTGGCCATGTCGCCGATCACCGCCGTGTGGGCCAGCTCGACACCCGCCGCGGCGCAAAGCTCGCGCACCGCCGCGCCCTTTTCGGCGGCCGGGTGGGTGACGTCGAGGTAGAAGGGGTGGGAGCGGCTGGCCGCGGCGTTCTCCCCAAGGGCCCGCCGCGCCAGGGCCTCCGCCTCGGCCAGGCGCGCGGGGTCGTCACAGACGCCGACGATCTTGTCGATGCGGTCGATGAAGGGCTCGAAGCTGGGCGTGGTGGTCGGGCCAAAGCCGATGGCGTGGGCCTCGCCCGCCACCCTCGCCGCGGCTGGGTCGCGCAGATACCATTCGTCGTCGGCGAATACCCAGGCCTGCAGGCCGTGCGCCTCGAACAGCTCCAGGGTCAGGCGGGAGGCGGCCGACCCCAGGCGCTTGGCGGCGATCAGACCGCCGTCCGGCCTGACGATATTACCGCCGTTGAACCCCGCGAAGGGCAGTGACAGACCCAGCTCGCGCGCCAGGTCCAGCATCGCCCGTGGCGGCCGGCCGGAGACCAGGCTGAAGGCGACCCCGGCCCGCCCCAACTCCTCCACCGCCGCCCTGGCCCTGGCCGTCAGGCTTTTGTCCGGCGTCAGCAGGGTGCCGTCGATGTCGGAAACGACGAAGGCGATGGTTGGTTTCAAGCTGGTGTCCGCCGAGGTTTTTTGTCCACGAACCTCACGAACCACACGAACAGGAGGCGCGAAGCGCGCGCTATGATGACACCGCTCTCGCAGCGGGAAGAGCTGTGTTCGTGTAGTTCGTGAGGTTCGTGGACAGAATCTTCCTACTGTCCCGCGCCGCTGCCGCTGCGAAACGCCTGCTACAGCACCGGCTCCTGCGACTGGTCTGAAGCCGGCGCCGTGGAGCGCGGCGGGGCGGGGACCGGCGCGGCGGACGGTTCGGCGATGGGGGGCGGGGCGGCGGCCACGGGCGGTTGAGCCTCGGGCGGCGGTGCGGTGGGCGCGGCGGTCGGCGTCGGGGCGGCGGCCGGCGGCTCGCTGGCCGCCTCATCGATCACCCTGGCCGGACGCGCCGCGGCGACCACGTCGCCGGTCGGGGGCGGTTCATAAGCCGGCGGCGCGCTGACTGGCGAGACGGCTGCGGGCAGGGATGATGGCGGCGTAGCGCCGGCGCTGGTCAGGGCGGTGCTTCCCGGCGCGGAGGCGTCGCGGGTGACGATCGGGGCAATGGGGGCAAGGGTGAGGGCCCCGCCGTCGGGGCTGTCGCCGGTGGGCGCGGGGTTGGGCTGGGCCGGCGAAGGGGTGGCCGCGGGGGTTGTGGCGGCGTGGGTGTTGAAACTCAGGGCCTTGCCCAGCACCGTGGAGCGGGCCAGCAGGGCCTTGGCGTTGACGTCGCACTGGTCGGGCATGCCCCACGACATCCACGCCCGCGCCAGCTCCCGGTGGGTGCGCGCCTCGGCCGGACGCCAAATCGACTGGCCGGCGCGAATCGCCTGGGCGCCCTGGGGAGAGATGATCTGCGGGCTGGCCTTCTCGGTCGCCTCGATGGCGTTGCCGAAGATCTTCAGCTCGTCGCGATAGGCGGCGATATCCGACTGATAGGGTTCGCTTTCCTTCACCGCTGGGCCGAACATCTTGTCGATGGCGATCAGGTCCGGCTTCACCACGTCATAGATTTCCAGGTACTCGGCCAGGGCCCCATAGCACCAGCCGGTGAGCTGGTACGGGTCGGTGGGCGCGCCGGCGGGCAGGGGCTCCCCCGGCGCCTCTGGCGGGGGGGTGCTGGTGGAGACCATCAGGGTCAGGGCGAGGATAAGCGCGGTCGCCATAGGGGCTTGGTCCTTAAACGGTCTTGAACTGAGGCGGGTGCGCCGGGCTTGGCGCCCCGAACCCGCCGCCGCCCGGCGTGGCGATCTCGATGATGTCCCCAGGCTCGACGGTCACCGAAAAACAGCCCGGCAGTTCCTTTACCGCGCCGTCGGCCCTGATCAACCGCTGGATTCCGGCAAGACCAGGGCGCCCGCCAGCAATTCCCTTCGGTTCGGTGTCGCGGCGGGTGGACAGCAGGGCGGCCTCCATTGGGGCGAGGAAACGGATGCGCCGGACGGCGCCGTCGCCGCCGGGATTGGCCCCCGCGCCGCCGGAGCCTTCGCGGACCTGGAAGGCCTCAACGCGCACCGGGAACCGGCGTTCCAGGATTTCCGGGTCGGTCAGGCGCGAATTGGTCATGTGGCTGTGCACGGCGCTGGCGCCTGGGCCTTGGGCCGTGGCCCCGACGCCGCCGCAGAGGGTCTCGTAGTACTGGTGGTTCTCGTCGCCGAAGGTGAAGTTGTTCATCGAACCCTGGGAATTGGCCATCACCCCCAGCGCCTCATAGAGGGCGTCCACCACATGCTGGCTGGTCTCCACATTGCCGGCCACCACCGCCGCCGGCGGGTAGGGGTTCAGCATCGAGCCGGCCGGCACGATGACGTTCAGCGGAACCAGGCAGCCGCCATTCAGCGGAATATCGTCGTCCACCAGGGAGCGGAACACATACAGAGCCGCCGCGTCGACGATGGCCGAGGGGGCGTTGAAGTTCGAGGCCAGCTGGGCGCTGGTGCCGGTGAAGTCCAGGGTCGCGGCGCCCTGGCCGGCCTGGACGCTGATCGCCACGCGGATTTCGCCGCCGCCGTCCATAGGCATGACGGCCGACCCGTCGCTCAGCGACCGCACGGCCCGGCGCACGCAGGCCTCGGCGTTGGCCTGGACAAACCCCATGTAGCGCGCCACCGCCGCCGCCCCCCAGGCACCGATCATCCCCATTACCGCCTCGGCGCCGGCCTGGCAGGCGGCCAGCTGCGCCTTCAGGTCGGCCAGGTTGCGGTCCGGCGCCCGGGCCGGCCAGCGCCCGGCGCCCAGGGCGTCGCGCATCTCCGCCTCCAGGAACCGGCCGTCCCGCATCAGCGGCAGGGCGTCCAGCATCACCCCTTCCTCGTCGATCGTGTGGCTGAACGGCGGCATCGATCCTGGCTGGATGCCGCCCACGTCCGCGTGGTGCCCCCGCGCGGCGACGAAGAAGGCCGGCTCCTCGGTCTGGTCCGCGAACACCGGCATCACCACCGTAATGTCCGGCAGGTGGGTGCCGCCGGCGTAGGGGTTGTTCAGCGCGAAGGCTTCGCCCCGGTGCAGCACCGGATGACGCGCCCGCACCGCCCGCACGCTGGCTCCCATCGATCCCAGGTGCACCGGCATGTGCGGGGCGTTGGCCACCAGCCCGCCGTCCGCATCGAACAGGGCGCAGGAAAAATCCAGCCTCTCCTTGATGTTCACCGAGTGCGCCGTCCGCTCCAGCGCCGCCCCCATGGCCTCCGCCACCCCCATGAAGCGCCGGTTGAACAGCTCCAGCGTGATCGGGTCCGCCGCCTCCGCCGCCAGGGGCGCGGTCTTAAGCGGGAGGTTGCGGGTCAGGCGGATCAGGCCGTCCGCCTCGGGCGCGGCGCGCCAGCCCTCCGCCAACCAGATCTGGGTGTCGCCCCGCGCGATCAGCCTTGGCCCCAGGACAGGCGCGGTCAGGGCGTCGGCCTGGATCACCGCGCTGTCGTCCGTTTGTCTTGCCCCTGACACCGGTAGCACCGGCGTTTCGGGCGCCTCATCATGCGCCGGCTCCTCCGCCTCGACCTCGACACTGGCGATCAGCACCGTCCGGGCTGGCTCCGTGAAGCCGAACAGCCGCTGGTGCGCCGCCTCGAACGCCGCGCGCACCTCGCCGGCTTCGCAGCCAGGCTCGCCAAACACGCAGGGCAGGGCGGCGTCCGCCCCGTCGTAACTCAGCATCAGCCGCCGCAGCACGGCGCCCGTCGCGGCCCCTTGCGCCGCCAGATCGTCCCGCGCCTCCCGCTCCAGTCCGTCGGTCACGCCGCCGGCCCGCGCCAGGCCCGCGGCGTCCAAGGCTACGTCGAGGCCTGCCTGTCGCAGCGCCCGCATCCGCGACTGCCCGATCCCCCAGGCCGACAGCAGGCTGGCGTAGCGCGGGCACAGCACCTCGCTGATGCCCAGAGCGTCGGCTACCTGGCACGCCACCTGTCCCGCCGCCCCGCCGAAGGCCACCAGGGCATGCTCGCGGGGATCGAACCCACGCTCGGTGGAGATGCGCCGGATCGCCCCGGCCGTCTCCTCCACCGCCACGGCCAGGAACCCCTCCGCCGCTTCCTCCGGCGAGGCCGCGCCCATGGCGCTGGCCAACTGCCCCAGCCGCGCCCTCGCCGCCGCCGGGTCCAGGGGCTGGTCCCCCCGGGGTCCGAAGATCGCGGGGAAATGCGCCGCATCGATTCGCCCCGCCACCAGATTGGCGTCGGTGACCGTGGCCGGCCCGCCTCGCCCATAGGCCGCCGCCCCGGGGTCGGCCCCGGCGCTGGCCGGCCCCACCCGCGCCCTCAGTCCATCGAAGTGCAGGATCGAACCGCCGCCCGCCGCGACGGTCTCCACGTCCAGGGCGAAGCTGCGCAGCTTCGTCCCGGCCACGACCACGCTGGATCTTCGCTGGACGCCGCCGTCGCTGCGGCAGACGTCCGTCGACGTTCCGCCCATGTCGAACCCCAGCGCCGCCCGCGCGCCAGCCCCCGCGGCCACCCGCTCAACGCCCACGGCGCCCCCCGCTGGGCCCGACAGCACCGCGTCCCGCCCCCGGAACGCTTCGGCCCGCACCAGTCCGCCCCCCGAGGTCATGAAGTACAACGGCGCACCGCCAACCGCCGCAACCACTTGATCCACATAGGTTTTCAGCACAGGCGTCAGATAGGCGTCCGCCACCGTCGTCTCCGCCCTCGGCACGAACCGCGGCAAGGGTGAAACCTCGCTGCTCAGCGACACAGACGTGAACCCCGCCGCCCGCGCCAGCGCCCCGGCGGCCTGTTCGTGTGCCGGGTTCAGGTCGCTGTGCAGGAAGGCGACGGCGATGCTCTCGAAACCATCTTTCTTCGCCTGAACAAGAGCTTGCGAGAGCTTTTTCTCGTCCAGGGCAACGATGATCTCCCCATTCGCCCCCAGCCGCTCCTCGGCCTCCAACACCGCTGAATGCAGCGGCGCCGGCTTGACGATGTTCAACGCGAACAGGTCCGGCCGCGACTGATCCCCGATCGCCAGGGCGTCGGCAAATCCTTGTGTCGTAACGAACAGCGTTCTGGCCCCGCGTCGCTCCAGCAGGGCGTTGGTGGCCACGGTGGAGCCCATCTTGATCGCCTCGACCCGTTCCGCCGGAAACGGCTCGTCCGCCCCCACGCCCAGCAGCCGCCGCATCCCCGCCACCGCCGCATCGTCGTACAGCGGCGACTGCGAAAGCAGTTTCAGCGTGCGGCGCCCTGCGTCGGGCGCGATCCCGATCACGTCGGTGAAAGTGCCTCCGCGATCGATCCAAAACCGCCAACGGCCCGTACTCTGGTAAGGGTTTGTCATCAGGCCGCCCACACTCTAGACTGGTCTCCAGATCCCATGACCTTCTGGCGCAAGATAGCAACTCTCGCGGCGCAACGCGTCGACGAGGCGGAGTGTCCCGACTGCCCCCCCGGGCTGCCGGGCGAGGACCCGGCGTTCTCAACCGCCGTCACCGCCCTTGGCGCCAAGCTCGCCAAGGCGGATGGCATCGCCACGGGCGAGGAGTTCACCGCCTTTTCCGAAGTTTTCCAGTCCGACGTCGCCTCGGCCCCGAACGTGCGCCGCCTCTACGACCTGGCGCGTCAGACAACCCATGGCTTCGAAAGCTACGCCCGGCGCCTGGCCAAGCGTTATGGCGCTTGCCCCCAGCTGCTGGAAGACGTGCTGGATGGCCTCTTCCACATCGCCAAGGCCGACGGCGTCGTCACCTCTGACGAGATGGCCTACCTGGAGCGGGTGGGAGACCTGTTCGGCCTTTCACCCCTGACCTTCAGGCGCCTCAAGGCGACGCACCTGGGCTTTGGCGCCAACGACCCCTACGTGGTCCTTGGCGTGCCGCACGACATCGGCGACGAAGCCCTGCACACCGCCTGGCGGGCCGCCTTGTCCGCGGCGCATCCTGACCGGGCAAGGGCCAGAGGCCTGCCGCGAGAGTTCGTGGAGGTGGCCGAGGCCAAGTCCGCCGCCATCAACGCCGCCTTCTCCGAGGCCATGCGCGAACGTCGCGACCTGTCGGCCCCCAGCGCCGCTTGATTGGAGTCGCCCAGATTCTGACGCGAGCTTGGTTGACGATCGTCGGCTCTGGGATGAAGTATGGTTTTTTCCGCGGGTCGCCGCGGCAGCGAGGAAGCCCATGGATCGGCTGGCGCAAGGTAACTGGACGGCCCGTCAGTCGGCGTTCAGGGGGTTGGCCTGGTTCGGCGGGGCGGTGGCCTGGATCGCCGCGGCCGCCATCGGCGCGGTGTTGGCGGTATTCTTGACGGCCACCGTGGTGGTGATCGGCCTGATGGCGGCGGCCTTGCTGGCGGTGGCCGGCATGGCCCTTCGCGCCCACCGCACCGTTCGCGCCCGCACCGGCGGTAGCGACATCATCGAAGCGCGCAACATCGGCGGCCATTCCTGGGTTGCCTACGGCTGGGATGGCCAGCGTTAACCGCGCGCCTTAACCCTCGCCTACCGCCTAGTCCGCGCATCGGCCCTTTACCTGGCCGGGCGCAGCCCCTTACAACGGCTTTCAAACAAGCGTTGGGAGATGCGCATGATCGGGATTGTAGCGACCTTGAAGGTCCAGGATGGCAAGGGCGCCGAACTGGAGGCCGTGTTCAAGGAACTGGCGGCCCTGGTCCGCGCCAATGAGCCTGGCAACATCTTCTACCAACTGACCAAGAGCCGCGCTGACGCCAACACCTACAAGGTGCTCGAGCTCTACAAGGACCAGGACGCCGTCGCCGCCCACAGCGGCAGCGCCCATTTCAAGGAACTCTCCCCCAAGATGGGTCCGTGCCTGGCCGGTCGGCCCGACGTGGAACTTCTGGACGCCGTCGGCTAGACGCCATGGACCTTGATTTTAGCCCCCAGGACCTCGCCTTCCGCGACGAAGTCCGCGCCTTCATCGCCGAGAACTTCGACGCTGAGATGCGCGCCCTCATGGACCAGTCCAAGAACGGTCACACGAACCGCGACTCCCAGATCCGGTGGCTCAAGCGGTTGGGGGACAAGGGCTGGATCGCCCCGGACTGGCCGACCCAGTACGGCGGAACCGGCTGGAGCGACGATCAGAAGTACGTCTTCAACATGGAGATGGCCCTGGCCGGCGCCCCCAGCACCAGCAACATGGGCCTGCGCATGTGCGCCCCGGTGATCATGGCCTTCGGCTCGGAAGAGCAAAAGGCCCAGCACCTGCCCAGGATCCTCACCAGCGACGTGTGGTGGTGCCAGGGCTATTCGGAACCGGGTTCCGGCTCTGACCTGGCCTCCCTGTCCATGAAGGCTGAACGAGACGGCGACCATTACGTCCTCAACGGCTCGAAGATCTGGACCACCTATGCGCAATGGGCCGACTGGATGTTCTGCCTGGTGCGCACCAGCGTCGAGGACAAGCCGCAGAAGGGCATCTCCTTCCTGCTGCTGGATATGAAGACGCCAGGCATCACCATCCGCGCGCTGCCGACACTGGACGGCCCGATGGATGGCGAGCAGGAAATCAACCAGGTCTTCTTCGAGGATGTCCGCGTGCCGGTCTCCGGCCGCATCGGCGAGGAAGGCCTGGGCTGGACCTATGCCAAGTACCTTTTGCAGTTCGAGCGCGGCAACGCCTATGCGCCGGGCCTCACCAACATGCTCGACAAGGTGCGCAAGATCGCCGGTGTGGAAAGCGCCGATGGCGGCGAAGCCCTGATCCGCGACTACGACTTCCGCCGCAAGCTGGCCGAGATGGAAATCAAGGTCGAGGCCATCAACGCCACCGAACTGAAGCTGTTCGCCGGCCGCGCCAGCGGCGAGGCCATGGGGCCGGTTTCCTCGATGCTGAAGCTTGAGGGTTCGCAGGCCCAGCAGCAGATTACCGAGATGGCGCTGGAAGCGGTGGGTGTCTACGGCGCCCCCTTCATCCAGGACACGTGGGCCCATCTGCGCGGTGGTGTAAATGAGCCCAGGCCCGGCCCAGACTACGCCGCACCGACCGCACCCAACTATTTCAACTACCGCAAGACCTCGATCTACGCCGGCTCCAACGAGATCCAGCACAACATCATGGCCAAGATGATCCTGGGGCTGTAGCGGCGTTACAGCGGTTGCAGGCTGAGCACCCCGTGAGCCGAGTGGCAGTGGCCGCATTCCGCCCGCGCCGCCAGTTCCTCCAGGGTCGCGTCCAGGTCGTCGCCGAAGTGGGCCAGCAACTGGGCAGGCGGCAGCACGTGCTGGTTCGAGCACACGGAGCATTGCAAGACGACGGTGCGGGCCTGCTGGATGCAGACGAACAGGGTCTGATCGTGGGGCACGCCCCGGGTGTCGAACGCCATGCCTACTCTCCAGTCGCTGGGGCTCGGCCGCGCCGATCACGCCCGGGCCGCGCCGCATCTCAACGCTTCTATACGCGCCAGACCATGTGGTTCCGTCTCTTGGTCGCGATTCAGCGTGGTTTTCCGCCCACTCCGGCCGTCCTTGGGCGCCATTGCCACAGGTCATGGCAACGACAACCTAATGGGAGTCGGCGACAGCCGAGTTTCGCCAGGCGTGATGGACAGAGCGGTCACCTTGGAGGCAGCGGCGCCGTCATAGGGGCAGAGGTCCAGCTTCCCCGCCGTCGTCTGACATTTCGATTTGCGCTAGGCTTTGAGGCGGGGTCTGAGTGCGCTGCGCCGAGTATCACGAGCGCACAAGGTCGGCTTCAAAGGGATAGGTTGGTAATATGGCGGATCAGTTTTCTCGTCCGATGATGGGGGGCCTGACGCGGCGTGGCCTTATTGAGCGGCTGGGCGCGGTGGGCGGCATGGGCCTGATGCTGGCGGGCATGGAGGCGTTCGGCTTTGGTATCGCCTCGGCCAGCGCGGCGCCGCCGGCCCTGCCCGGTTCGGGAGCGGGCAAGAAGGTGATCATCCTGGGCGGCGGCTTGGCGGGCCTGACGTCTGCCTACGAACTAAGCAAGGTCGGGTACGACTGCACGATCATCGAGGCGCGCGCCTTTGCCGGCGGCCGCAGCCAGACGGCGCGCAAGGGCGTGACCATGACCGACCTCACCGGGGTCACCCAGACCTGTGATTTCGATGAGGGTCTCTATATCAACCACGGCCCGTGGAGGATCCCTTACCACCACCTCTCAACCCTGCACTACGTCAGGGAGTTCAACGTCCCGGTGGAGATTTTCGTCAACGACAACGACGCCTCCTACGTCTATTTCGAGAAGGGCGGCGGTCCCCTGGCCGGCAAGCCGATCCGCAAGGGCCAGATCGCCGCCGACGCTCGCGGCCATTCGGCCGAAATCCTGGCCAAACTGGCCAACAAGGGCGGCCTGGATGACCAGATCGCCGCCGGGGACAAGGAACAGTTCATCGCCTACCTGGTGAATGAGGGCTACCTGTCCAAGAAGGATCTGACCTACACGGGAAGCGAGGGGCGCGGCTACGACGTGCCGCCTGGCGCCTTGATGGACCCCGGCCCTGGCAAACCCTCGACGCCCTACGGAATGGGCGACATTCTGCACTCCAACGCCTGGCGCAACCTGACCTCGGTGGCCACCTATGAGCAGCAGCGGACAATGTTCGAGCCCATCGGCGGCATGGACCAGATTCCCAAAGGCTTTGAGAAGCGGATCGGCAACCTGATCCACTATTCCACCGAGGTGGAGAAGGTGACGCAGGACGCCAAGGGGGTAACGGTCCTGGCCGTGGACGCCCAAGGCCAACGCTCGACCTACAAGGCCGATTTCTGCATCTGCGCCATTCCGCTATCGGTGCTGAAGTCCATCGACATGCCCTTTTCGCCCAAGTTCAAGGAGGCGGTGGGCGGCGTCGCCTACGCCCCCGTGGGCAAGATCGGCCTGCAGATGAAGCGCCGGTTCTGGGAAGAGAACCACCACATCTACGGCGGCCACGTCTATACCGACGTGCCGGAGATCAACTCCATGTCCTTCCCCTCCACGGGTTGGATGAGCCAGAAGGGGGTGATCCTGGGCTACTACCAGTTCGCCGCCCAGGCCGCGCAGATCAGCACCCTGTCGCCGGCCGACCGCGCCAAGTTCGCCGTGGAGTTCGGCCAGAAGATCTTCCCCGAATACGCCGACAGCTACGAGAAGTCCTTCTCAGTGGCCTGGCACCTGGTGAAGTACAATCAGGGGGGCTGGGCCGAGTGGGACGAAGACGGACGCCGCGACGCCTATCCCATTCTCTGCGAGCCGGAGGGTCGCATCTACCTGGCTGGCGAGCACATGAGCTATCTTACCGGCTGGCAGGCCGGCGCCATTGAATCGGCCTGGGGCCAGATCGCCAAGCTGCACAAACGCGCGCAGGCGGCCTAGAGCCTGTCCCGTTTTGATGGAACCATCAAAACGGGACAGGCTCGATTCTTTAGTTAGCGAGCACGATTCAGCGCTTTGCCGATTCCGACAAAACGCATTGTGCTCTAACCGCCGGCGAGCCCACCCTCAAACGT
>JBBROW010000015.1:0-78831 GCA_038228945.1 Caulobacterales bacterium | reverse complement strand
CTGATCCGTGAAGTCGCCTCCAAGACCAACGACAAGGCCGGCGACGGCACCACCACCGCCACCGTCCTGGCCCAGGCCATCGTCGTCGAAGGCCTCAAGTCCGTGGCCGCCGGCATGAACCCGATGGATCTGAAGCGCGGCGTCGAAAAGGCCGTGCTGAAGGTCGTGGAAGAGATCAAGAACTCCTCCAAGAAGGTCACCACCAACCAGGAAATCGCCCAGGTCGGGTCGATCTCCGCCAACGGTGACAAAGAAATTGGCGATATGATCGCCAAGGCCATGGAAAAGGTCGGCAACGAAGGCGTCATCACGGTGGAAGAGGCCAAGAGCCTCGAAACCGAACTGGACGTCGTCGAAGGCATGCAGTTCGACCGTGGCTACCTGTCGCCTTACTTCATCACCAACGCCGATAGGATGGAGGCGATCCTCGAAGATCCCCTCGTCCTGCTGTACGAAAAGAAGCTCTCCAGCCTGCAGCCCCTGCTGCCCGTGCTCGAAGCCGTGGTGCAGTCCTCGCGTCCCTTGCTGATCATCGCCGAGGACGTCGAAGGCGAAGCCCTGGCCACCCTGGTGGTCAACAAGCTGCGCGGCGGCCTCCGGGTCGCGGCGGTCAAGGCGCCGGGCTTCGGTGATCGCCGCAAGGCGATGCTCGAAGACATCGCCATCCTGACCGGCGGCCAGCTGATCTCCGAAGATCTCGGCATCAAGCTCGAGAACGTCGGCATCGAAATGCTGGGCAAGGCCAAGAAGATCTCGATCACCAAGGACGACACCACCATCGTCGATGGTTCGGGCGAGAAGGCCGACATCGAGGCCCGCATCGGCCAGATCAAGCGCCAGATCGAAGACACCACGTCCGACTACGACAAGGAAAAGCTGCAAGAACGTCTGGCCAAGCTGGCCGGCGGCGTTGCCGTGATCCGCGTCGGCGGCGCGACGGAAGTCGAAGTGAAGGAAAAGAAGGACCGCGTCGACGACGCCCTCAACGCCACCCGCGCGGCGGTTGAAGAAGGTATCGTTCCCGGCGGCGGCGTCGCCTTGCTCAAGGCCACCAAGATTCTGGACGGCCTCAAGGGTGAAAACGACGACCAGGACGCCGGCATCGCCATCGTCCGCCGCGCCCTGCAGGCCCCGATCCGTCAGATCGCCGAAAACGCCGGCGTTGAAGGCTCGATCGTGGTCGGCAAGATCCTGGAAAACAGCTCCCCGACTTTCGGCTTCAACGCCCAGAGCGAAGAGTATGTGGACCTGATCGCGGCCGGCATCATCGACCCGGCCAAGGTTGTGCGCACGGCTCTGCAGGACGCCTCCTCGGTGGCCGCCTTGCTGATCACCACCGAAGCGGCGATCGTCGAAGCCCCGAAAAAGGGTGGCGGCGGCGGCCCGCAAATGCCGGGCGGCGGCATGGGCGACATGGACTTCTAGTCCAGCCCTACCTTCGCTATCTCTACGGAACCCCCGGTCGCAAGGCCGGGGGTTTTTCTTTGGCGCGCAGCCGTGGCGGCTGAGCGCCTATGCTGTCGATGACGACAAAACCCAACCTGCTCCGGCGCCGGCATAACCTTGATCTCATTGCGCCGCCGCCCGACGTGCGGCACTTGTAGGGGGTCATGACCGCCCTGCCTGATCCGTCTGACCTGGCCCCAAGCCAAGACCCCGCCGCCTACGGCCGGCGCCGTATGTTCTCGGTGGGGTTCTGGGCGATGATGGCCCTGTGCGTCCTGTGCATCCTGGCCGGGGCGGCGGTGGTGAAGTTCGCCCCGATGTTCGTCGGCGCCGAGCCCGCCGCGCCGGTGAGAACGACTTCAACCCCCAGTTCGGCCCTGGCCCCCACCGAGACCGGCGCCCCGCCGGCGGCGCCATCGTCCCAGGCCGCCGACGCCGCGGCCGCCGTCTCCACCCTCACAGACCGGGTCCAGCGCCTGGAGGACGGCCAGGCCCATGCCCTGGACGCCGCCGCCCTGGCCCTGGCCGCCGCCGCCCTGGCCGACGCCGCCGCCCAGCCGCGCCCCTTCGCCGACGACCTAGCGGCGTTCGAGTATGTGCTGCCCTTCTCGCCGGACGCCCGGGCCTTGCGGCCCTTGGCGGCCCAGGGCGCGCCCACCCGCGCCGCCCTGGCCGCGGCGCTTACCCAGGAGGCCGCCGCCGTCGCGGTCGCCGCCCGGGTGCCGGACCGCAAGGCGGGGATATTGGCCACCCTCGGCTACGCCATCTCCCGTGTGGTGACGGTGCGGCGCATCGACGGCGCTGGCTCGGCCGCCGACATCGCCCTGGCCAGCGCCGAACACCGCGCCGCCGACGGCGATCTGGAAGGCGCCGCGCAGATCCTCGACACCCTGCCCGCCACCGCCCGCGACGCCCTGGCCCCTTGGCGGGCCAAGGCGCAGCGCCGCATCGAGGTCGACCGCCACGTGGCCAATCTGCGCGCCCAGGCCCTGGCCGGGCTGATGGCCCTGCAGAAGACCGCGCCATGAGCGCCTCATGATCCGCGCCGCCGTCGCCCTGATCGTCATCGCCGTCCTGGCCCTTGGCGGGGTGCTGCTGATCACCGGCGGCCAGCCGGGGACCGCGGTCCTGACCTGGCTCGGCTGGGAGGTTCGGACCACGGCGGTGGCGGCGGTGCTGCTGATCCTGCTGGCGGCCCTGCTGGCCATGCTGCTGTGGCGTTTGGTGATCTGGTTGATCGAGTCCCCCCGCCGCTCTGCCAGGGCCAGGGCCGAGACTCGCCGCCGGCAGGGCGCCGAGGCCCTGACCCGCGGCTTCCTGGCGGTGGCATCCGGCGACGGGGCCGAGGCGCGCAAGCTGGCTGGCCGCGCCGCCGGCCTGGCCGATGAAACCCCTCAACTGGTCCGCATCCTCGCCGCCCAGGCCGCCGAGGCCGCCGGCGATGCCGCCGCGGCCCGCGCCGCCTACACCGCCATGCTCGGCTTTCCCGAAATGCGCCTGGCCGCGCACCGGGGCCTGATGCAGGCCGCCCTTGCCGCCGGCGATCCCGAGGACGCCCAGCGCCATGCCAGCGCCGCCTACGCCCTGGCCCGCACCGCCCCCTGGGCCTGGCGGGCGGTATTGGACAGGGCCCTGGCCCGGGGCGACTGGGCGGCGGCCCTGCTGCTGGTCCAGGGCGCGTTGGACCGCAAGATCGTCTCGCCCCTGATCGCCGACCGCGCTCGCGCCGCCCTTCAGGCCGCCTCCGCGGCGGCGCTGGAGGCCAGCCCCGACCCCCGCCGCCGCGACGAGGCCCTCGACTTCGCCCAAGGCGCGGTAAAGGCCCGGCCTGACTTCGCCCCCGGCGCGGTGATGGCCGCGCGCCTGATGGCCGCCGACGGCCGCGCGCCCAAGGCGGCCCAGGTCATCGAGACCGCCTGGAAGGTGCGGCCGCACCCGGCCCTCTGGCTGGCCTACCGCGACCTGCGCACCGACGAGACCCCGCGGGAACGGGGCCAGAGGCTGGCCGGCCTGGCCGCTCACAATCCCGCCCACCGCGAAAGCCTGATCCTGATGGTGGAACAGGCCCTGATCGCTGGTGACGCCGCCGCCGCCCAAACCGCCGCCAAGGCCCTGGCGGGCGAGCCTGTCACTGCCCGCCTCGCCGCCCTGTTCGCCCGCGCCGCGGCGATGGCGGGCGAGCGCGACGAGGCCCGCGCCTGGATCACCCGCGGCGACGCCGCCCCGCGTGAGGCGGACTGGTCCGACCTCGACCCGGAAGGATTCGCCTTCGCCTACGGCCCCGCCGACTGGGCCCGGGTGGTGGTCAGCTATGCGGAGACCGGCGACCTGGTGCATCCTCGCTTCGAGCGGCGCGAGCGCAGCTTCAACGACTTGCCCGCCATCCCCGCCGCCTACGCCGGCGCCTCGCCCTTCATCGCCGCCGCCGGTGACGACAGCCTGCCCGCCCCCATCGTCGACGACAGCGACTTCGCCGACGATCTCCAGCCCACCGGCGAGACCGACCCGCCGACCCCGCCGACCTCCCCCCGCGACCGCCGCACCCTTGGCGCCCGCGCCAAGGCCCGCTAAAGAGGCCCCAATCCGCGACGCCCCGACTCACCGGGCCGCCCCGGGCCGCCTTAGCTCAGCTGGTAGAGCACCGCATTCGTAATGCGGGGGTCAGGTGTTCGAGTCACCTAGGCGGCACCACTAATGCTGGACGACACAACGGTCCGGACTTCGACGAAAATCATTGGACCCGCCGCAAATCCCCGCCCCCGCCAGGTCCCAGCGCCCGTCGCCAGAGGATCATCTCCCCCTCGTCCCGGTCGAAACCCCGCCCGGTGGCCGCAAAGCCGTTGGCCTCGAGCACGCGCTGCGAGGCGAGGTTGGCCAGGGCGGTTTCCGCTGAGAGGTCGGAAATGTGCGCGTCCTGTTCAGCCAGGCCGATCAGGGCGGTGACGGCGGCGGTGGCGTAGCCGCGTCGTCGCCGTTGTGGGGCCACGGCGTAGCCGATCTCCACCACGCCGTCCTCCGGCGGGCCCTTGTAGCTGCACAGCCCGACCACCTCACCGCCGGCCGCCATCAGCCAGCTGCCCGTCCCCTCCCGAACCGTCCCCCGCAGAAGGGCCAGATTGTCCCTGAGCCAGCGCAGCACCCAGGCTTCTTCGATGCCGCCCGGCGGCAGGCTGAGGCTGTCGAGGGCCGGCGCCTCTCCCAGCATCCAGGCAAAACGCACCTCGCTGGCGGGCAGGAGGATCAGGGACATGCGCCCTCCGCGAGAACCCTTTGGACCGTACGCATTGCCGCGGCGGCGAAGTCCGGCTTGGTCTGCCGATAATAGGGCAGGGCTACCAGGGCCGTGTGCAGGGCCCAGCCGCGACCCCGCATCCAGCTCGCGTCATCGACGCGGACGGTCTCGCGGAACGCCGCCCGCGCTTCGCCATCGAACAGGGTCCAGGCGATCATCAGGTCGCAGGCCGGATCTCCGGCGCCCAGGCCGCCGAAGTCGATCACGGCCGCCAGCCGCCCTCCGGCCACCAGCAGGTTGCCGGGCATCATGTCGCCATGGATCCAGACCGGCGGAGCGGTCCAGACAGGGGCCGCCAGGGCCGCGTCCCAGGCGCCGGCAGCCGCCGCCGTATCCAGGTCACCGTCCAGCCGGGCGAGGGCGGCGCGGGTCGCCGTGTCGCGGACCGCCAAGGCCCCTCCCCGCCAGAAGTTGTGCCGCCCAGGCCCTGGCGCATCGGCGGCGTCCAGGCCACGCAGGGCGACGATGAACCCAGCCAAGTCGGTCGCGGCGCGGACGGGATCGTCGAACCGCGCCGTTGTCGCCCCCTCGCCCTCAAGCCAGCTGTAGACCGACCAAGCCCAGGGAAAGCCCTCCTCAGGGAGGCCCAGGGCCAGGGGCTCGGGTATCGGCAGGGGCAGGTGGGGGGCAAGCCTGGGCAACCAGAGGTGCTCCTTCCGCGCCTGGGCCGCCGCCCGCTCGATGCGCGGCAGCCGGACCACCTTGTCCTCGCCCAGGCGGTACAGGACATGGTCCGTTCCCGAGGCGGAGACGGGGGTGACTACCATTCCTGCCCAGTCCCGAAACTGGGAGGCGATCAGCCGCCCCACCAGGGAGGGGTCGGTGTGGACCTCGTCCGGATGCAGGCGGTCCAGCGGGGCGGCGCTCACCGGTCCTTGCCGCGGAGTTTCTTGCCGCTGCGCTGGGCCTTGTTGATGGCGATCCAGTGGCGGCGGTGGGTTTCCCGGGCGATGGGATCTTCGCGGCGCTCCAGGTGGGCGACCTCGCGTTGCAGCTTGCCGTAGCTTTTCCAGCGGCCAGGATCGAGGCTGCCGTCGGCCAGGGCCGCCTGCACCACGCAGCCGGGTTCGTTGCCGTGGTGGCAGTCGTGGAAGCGGCAGCCCGCGGCCAGGAGCTCGATGTCCTCAAAGGTCGCCGAGACGCCTTCGTCGGAATCCCAAAGCCCCAATTCCCGCATGCCGGGGGTATCCAGCAGCAGGGCGCCCCCAGGCAGGCGGATCAGTTCGCGGTGGCTGGTGGTGTGACGGCCACGGGCGTCGTCCTCGCGGATGGCCTGGGTGGCCATCAGCTCCTGGCCGGCCAGGGCGTTGACCAGGGTGGACTTGCCCACCCCGGAGGAGCCGACCATCACCGCGGTTTCCCGTGGCGCCAGCTGGGCGGTGATCTCCTCCAGGCCCATGCCGGTCAGGGCCGACACCGCCAGGATCGGGACACCGCCGGCCACCGCCCGGATCTCCGCCAGCGCCGCGTCCACGTCGGGGCAGAGGTCAGCCTTGGTGAGAACGAGCACCGGTCGCGCCCCGCTCTGGCTGGCGACAGAGAGATAGCGTTCCAGCCGCCGGGCGTTGAGGTCGGCGTTCAGCGAGGCGGTAAGGAAGGCGACATCGACATTGGCCGCCACCACCTGTTCGCCCAGCTTGGGTCCGGACGCGCGCCGCACGAAGGCGGTCTTGCGGGGCAGGACGGCGTGGATGGTGGCCGCCCGCTCCTCCGGCCGGGGGGCGGCGGCCACCCAGTCCCCGGCGGCGGGATAGGCGCCGCCCAGGGTGTCGTGCGCCAGTCGCCCGGCGACGCCGGCGGCCAGTTCACCCAGGTCGGTGGCGAGGACAAAGAGTCCCCGTTGCTGGACGATCACTCGCCCAGGGATCAGGCCGCGCTCGGCGTGCGGGCCAAAGTCGTTCCGGAGCGCGTCGCTCCAGCCATAATCTTCGATCAATTCGGTTGTCCTTCAGGACGGCGTTGGATTTGGCCGCCGGCCCTGAAGCCCGGTCGGGGCGCAGGTTTAGCCGGCGACGCCTCGGAGGGCGGCGTGACGAGCGACAGTCATGTTGAAACCCTCCTCTCTGCCGTTGGTGGACGATGGGAAGGTAGGCGCGGGCGCGTGAACCGTCAATGTCGGCTGTTTCGCACACCCGACAGGATGTGCGAGCATACCGACCTTTCGGGGGACACCATGACCACGGACGACGTCTTGAAGGACTATACCCAGTTCGAATTCACCGACCCGGCCGGGCGGTGGACGCGGCCGGTGTATCGGCGCGGGAGCGGGCCCGCGGTGGTGATGATGCACGAGATGCCCGGGCTGCATCCCCTGGCGATCCGGTTCGCCGACCATGTGGCGGCGGCGGGGATGACGGTATTCTGCCCGATCCTGTTTGGCGAGGCGGGGCGCGAGGTCACCCCCGGCTACGCCATCGGCACGATGCTCAAGGGCATCTGCATCCAGCGGGAGTTCAACGTCTGGGCCAACGACAAGTCGAGCCCCATCGTCGAATGGCTGAAAGCCCTGGCCGCCCACGCCCACGCTGAGTGCGGCGGCAAGGGGGTAGGCGCGGTGGGCATGTGCTTCACCGGTGGCTTCGCCCTGGCGATGATGACCGAACCGGCCGTCGTGGCGCCGGTGCTCTCGCAACCCTCCATGCCCCTGCCCATCGGCTTTGGAGCCAAGTCGCGGTTCGCCGGGATCGGCGCTTCGCCCGACGAGATTGCCTGCGCCAAGCGGCGGTTCAAGGACGAAGACCTGTCGATGATCGGCCTGCGCTTCTATGGCGATCCTTTCGTCCCCGACGAGCGGTTCGACACCTACAAGCGCGAGTTTGGCGACAAGTTTGAGGCCATCGAGATCGACCCCAAGGATGCGCGGCAGGATAAGCGGATGCGCGTGCCGCACTCGGTTCTGACCCTGCACCTGAAGGACGACGACCCGGATGGCCCCACGAAGCAGGCTGAGCAACGAGTGATCGCCTTCTTCAAGGAACGCACGGGCGCCTGAACCGGTTCGCCACACGGGCGCCACAACCTTTGCGGAAGGAAGCGCAGTGGAAACCCCGACCAAGCTTGCCTCGGCCCTCCTGGCCACGATCGGCGTTCTCGCCCTGGCCGGATGCGCCACGACCCAGCGCCTGTCCGCGGCGCCGGACGTGCACGCCTTGCTGATCGCCATCCGCGACAACGACCGCCGCGCGTTCGACGCCCACGTGGACCGCAGGGCGCTGGAAGCCCAGATGCAGGCCCGCATGGTGGACCGAGCAAGGGGCGCCGATGTGGCCGAGGGCTGGAAGGCCCTCGGTCTGGTGCTGTCCGGCCCGGCGTCGCAGCTGGCCGGGGCCGTGTTGATCCAGCCGGACGTGTTCCGCGCCGTGGCCGAGTACTATGGCTATCGGCCGGGGACGCCGATCCCCAATTCCTTGGTGGTGGCGGGGGCGCTGAAGGCCCTGCCGGACGGGCGGGTGTGCGCCACGCGGCGGCATCGCGACACCTGCCTGATGACCTTCGCCGATGAAGACGGTACGTGGCGGCTGGTGGGCGTCGACGGCGACGCCGCCCTGTTGCGGGCGAGGACGGAGTGAGCGTTTTGCCGAGAGGTTTGGCCCTGGCCCTGGTGGGCGCCCTGACCCTGGTGACGGCGCAGGCGCAGGCGGCGACGATCCGCCTGTTCGCCTATGACCCGGCCAATGAAGAAACCCGCAAGGCCGCCGGCCCGCTGACCTTCGAGTTCCGCCAGCGCCTGGTATTCACGACGCTGTTGCGCATCCGCTCCACCGAGGCCCAGGCCACCGCCCAGGTGACGCCGGCTGACGACAAGGTGCTGGGACAAGGCGGGCTGTCGGCCTTCATCGGACCAAACGCGCCGGAGCGGGACTTCTTCGCGGTGAGCGACGCCGACGAAGGTAGCGCCATGATCGCCGCCTTCTGCCCCGGGTCCAAGCACGGCTGGGTGGCTCTGGGCCGGCTTAAGATGAACCGGAACCTGCGGGTGCATGTGTTCGGCGACGGGCCGGAGCCCGGCAAGATCCACCTCTGCCACACCTTCGACTTCTATTATCATGGCGAGTGGAAGGCCCAGGACCCCGTCCGGGTCGATCCGCGCGAAGTGCTCAAGCCGCACTTCCCCTACTGAACAACCTCAGGCCGCCGCCCGCTCCGGGAACAGGCCCAGGATCGCCGCCTCGCTGGCCGCGCAGACGCCGCGCTCGGTGATCAGGCTGGTGATCAGGCGAGCGGGGGTGACGTCGAAACCGTAGTTGGCGGCGGGGCTGCCCGGCGCGGCCACTTGGATCTCGACGATCTCGCCGCTGGGCAGGGCGCCGCGCATGCGGGTGACCTCCTCGCCGCTGCGTTCCTCGATGGGGATTTCGCGCACGCCGTCGGACAGGCGCCAGTCGATGGTGGAGGACGGGAAGGCAACGTGGAAGGCGACGCCGTTGTCGGCGGCGGCCAGGGCTTTCAGATAGGTGCCGATCTTGTTGGCGGCGTCGCCGGTGCGGGTGACCCGGTCGGCGCCGACGATGCACAGATCGACCCTGCCGTGCTGCATCAGATGGCCGCCGGTGTTGTCGGCGATGATTGTGTGCGGGACCCGTTGCTGGCCCAGTTCGAAGGCGGTGAGCGCGGCGCCCTGGTTGCGGGGGCGGGTCTCGTCCACCCAGACATGCAGGTCGATGCCCCGTTCCTGAGCCACATAGATCGGGGCCAGGGCGGTGCCCCAGTCCACCGTCGCCAGCCAACCGGCGTTGCAGTGGGTCAGCACGTTCACCCGCCGGCCGCCGGCGCGGGCGCTGGCGGCGGCGATCAACTCGGCGCCGTGTTCGCCGATGGACCGGCACATGGCGACGTCCTCATCGGCGATGGCGGCGGCCTCGGCGGCGGCGGCGGCGGCGCGGTCGCCGGGGGGCAGCGGGGCCACCCGGGCGCGGACCCGCTCCAGCGCCCAGGCCAGGTTCACCGCCGTCGGGCGCGACGCCGCCAGGGCCCGCACGGCCCGGGCCAGGCCGATGTCGGAACCGTCCTGGCGCAGGGCCAGGGCCAGTCCCCAGGCCGCCGTCGCCCCGATCAGCGGGGCGCCACGCACCTGCATGTCGGCGATAGCGCGGACAGCGTCGTCCAAGCCCGTCAGGCGGACGGTCTCCACCGCGTGCGGCAGGCGCGTCTGGTCGATGATCTCCACCGCCCCGTCAGCGGCGGGCCAGATAGTGCGGGTTGGGCGGCCGTGGATTAGCATGGGCGCTCCTTAGCAAGTCGCCGGGTGCGCTCCCACCCTCTTCCGCAAGGCCTCATTCTCCCTCCCATCCGTCCTCGAACGGGAACCGCTCCGCCCAGAACCGTTGCAGCCGAGGGTCGGCGTCCACGCGGCGGATGGCGTCGGCCATGCCCGGCGCGGCGCGGTAAAAGCGACTTCGGCCCTGGTTGGCCCAGCGGGAGATGACGGCGACGTAGAGGTCCAGCACCGATAGGTCCTGACCCAGCAGGTAGGGGCCGGGGGAGAGCTGGCCGTCCATGATGGCCCAGCACTCGGCGATGCGGGCCTCGGAGCGGGCGTCGATCTGCGCCGCCGCCGCCTCGCCGTCGACCAGGCGCTCCGGCTTGTCGCGAATCCAGAACCAGGAATAGACCGCCGCCGAGACGAAGGTCATCCAGCGCAGGAAGGCCGGGCGGGCTGGATCGCCGGGTGGCGGCCCCAGACGCCCCTCCGGATAGGCCTCCGCCAGCCAGATCAGGATGGCGGCGCTCTCGGTCATCAACCGCCCATCCGGCAGGACCAGGGCCGGAACCTGGCGCATGGGGTTGATCGTCGAGATCGCCTCCGCCGCGGCGGGGTCATACCAGGTTCCCATCTCGACCACGCGATAGGGAAGGTCCAGGATCGTCAGGGCCGCTTCGACGGTCACCGACCCCGAGCCCTCCGCACCATAGACGATGAACATGTCCGACATCGGTTATCCCCAATCTGCCAACAACATCTTGCGTGGGTGCGTTAACTCGCCGCTAGATGTTGCGTGGCTCACTGTTACCTTCAGCCATCGTAAGCCCCGCGCCGGGCGATTCGAGTCACCAGCCGAAAGCCGCCGTCCATGACCGCCAAGTCCCTCATCCTGCCGGGCCTTCTGACACCCTCCAAGGGCTACAAGCCGTTCCGGTATCCGTGGGCGCACGAGTTCTGGAAGCGTCAGCAGCAGGTGCACTGGATGCCCGAGGAAGTGCCCCTGGGAGAAGACTGCAAGGACTGGGCGACCAAGCTGAACGACAAGGAGCGCAACCTCCTCACCCAGATCTTCCGCTTCTTCACCCAGTCGGACGTCGAGGTGAACGACAACTACATGGAGCGCTATGCCCGGGTATTCAAACCCACCGAGGTGAAGATGATGTTGGCGGCGTTCTCCAATATGGAGACGATTCACATCGCCGCCTACGCCCTTTTGCTGGAAACCATCGGCATGCCCGAGAGCGAGTTCTCGGCGTTCATGGAATACGAGGCGCTGAAGGCGAAGCACGACTATATGCAGCAATTCGGCGTCGAAACGAACGCCGACATCGCCCGCACCCTGGCCATGTTCGGCGGCTTCACCGAGGGGCTGCAGCTGTTCGCCAGCTTCGCCATGCTGATGAACTTCCCGCGCGCCAACAAGATGAAGGGCATGGGCCAGATCGTCAGCTGGAGCGTGCGCGACGAGAGTCTGCACTGCGAGGGCATGATCAAGCTGTTCCACGCCTTCAACGCCGAAACCCAGGTGGTGACCAAGTCGGTGGCCGACGACATCGTCGACTGCTGCAAGACCGTGGTCGGGCTGGAAGACCGCTTCATCGACCTGGCCTTCGAGGCCGGCGAGGTGGAGGGCATGACGCCGGAAGACATCAAGGGCTACATCCGCTTCATCGCCGACTGGCGCCTGCGCCAGCTGAACCTGCCGGCGGTCTATGGCGTGAGCGAGAACCCCCTGCCCTGGCTGCAGAGCCTGCTGTCGGGGGTCGAGCACGCCAACTTCTTCGAGGCGCGGTCCACGGAGTATTCCAAGGCCGCCACCCGCGGCGCCTGGCATGGGACGGACGGCGTCTGGACCGAGTTCGACAAGATGATGGAAAAGCGAACCGAGCTGGGCCTAGCCACACACTAGAGCGGGTTGAGGAAAAGTGGATACCGGCTTTCCGCCCGCAACCCGCTCTAAGCATTTAGAGTCGATCACGCTTATTGGCTTCGGACTGATGCAGTCCAAAGCCAACGTGATCTAGGACGATCACCTTGGCCGCCGACGCGCTCACCACCGCCAGCCCCTCGGAGGGGTTGCGCCGGGCGGTGCGGGAGAACACCGCCATCGTCGGCGCCATGGCGCTCTATATCGCCGCTACCTTCGTCGTGGCCCACCGCGCCGGCGTGCCGTTCTCGCTGAAGCTCTATGGCGTGCTGTGGCTGATCATGGCCGCGATGGTGGCCCTGATCGCCGTGGCGCGGCCGGTGCTGCCCAGGGCCTGGCGCACGGCCGAGCGGCTGACGGTGGCGGCGCCGGTGCTGGTGATCGCCCCCGCCTTCTTCAGCGCCTTCACGGCCCTGAAGAGCGGTCTGACCCGCCTGCATCCCTATAGCTGGGACGCCGCTATCGGCGGCTGGGACCGGGCCATGTTCGGCGGCCACGACGCCTGGGTGTTGCTGCAGCCCGTCCTGGGCCACCCGCCGATCACCTTCGCGCTGAGCGTGCTCTATTCGGCTTGGCACCCGGCGATGATCGCGGTGTTCGGCGGCCTGGCGCTGAGCCTCGGCCGGCCGGGACTGCGGGCCCAGGCGTTGCTGGCCATGATCGCCTGCTGGGCCATACTGGGCACCTGGGCGGCGACGGCCCTGGCCTCGGCGGGACCGTGCTTCATCGGGCCGCTGCACCTGGGCGCCGACACATTTGCCCCCCAGGCGGCCTATCTGCGCGCCGCCAACCAGCAGCTTCCGATCTGGGAATTCGCTGAGCAGCACCGCCTGCTGGCGGCGGCAGCGTCCGGGCGGCCGGTGCTGGGATCCGGCATCTCGGCCATGCCCAGCATGCATGTGGCGGTGGCCACCCTGATGATGCTGGTGGGCTGGCGTCTGTCCCGCCCGGCGGGGATCGTCGGGAGCGTCTACCTGGCGATCATCGTCGTCGCCTCCGTACACCTGGGCTGGCACTACGCCATGGACGGCCTGGCCGGGGGGCTAGGGGCGGTAGCCCTGTGGCTGGCGGCGGGGGTGGTCACGCGGCGGACGTTGGCACAATAGCGGCCTCCTCCACCGCCGCCCCTTCCGGCCCGAACGCCCCCTCCCACTTGCCGACCACGGCGGCGGCGACGGAGTTGCCCACCACGTTGGTGGCGCTGCGGCCCATGTCCAGCAAATGGTCGACGCCGAGGATCAGGTAGATGCCGGCCTCGGGCAGCTTGAAGAAGCTCAAGGTAGCCATGATCACCACCAGCGAGGCCCGCGGCACCCCGGCCATACCCTTGGACGTGATCATCAGCAGCAGCAGCATGGTCACCTGCTGCGCCAAGCTGAGGTGGATGCCGTAAACCTGGGCGATGAACAGGGTGGCGAAGGTGCAGTACATCATCGAGCCGTCCAGATTGAACGAATAGCCCAGCGGCAGCACGAAGCTGACGATCCGGCGCGGCAGGCCGAACGCCACCAGCCCCTCCAGCAGGCGCGGATAGGCCGCCTCCGACGACGCCGTGGAAAAGGCCAGCAGGCCGGGACGCCAGGCGGCGGCCACCAGGGGAACGATCCGCCGGCCGATGACCAGGAACCCGGCCCCGATCAGCACCGCCCACAGTATGCCCATGGAGAGATAGAACCCGCCGACGAACCGGGCGTAGGTGGCCAGGATGCCGATCCCCTGGGTGGCGATGGTCGAGGCCAGGGCGGCGAAGATGGCCAGGGGGGCCACGCGCATGACGTAGTTGGTGACTTTCAGCATCACCGCCGCCCCCTCCTCGGCCAAGGCGACGATCCCGGGGCTGCGCTTTTCCAGCGAGGCGATGGCGGTGCCGATGAAGATCGAGAACACCACGATCTGCAGGATCTCGTTGCGGGCCAGGGCGTCGAAGATCGAGCTCGGCACCACGTGGGTCAGGAAGTCCTTCACCGTGAAATTGCCCACGTCCACCGCACCCGCCGCCTTGGCCGCCTCCGCCGGCGGCGGCAGGCTGAGCCCCGAGCCTGGATGCAGCAGGTGCACCATGCCCAGGCCGATCAGCAGGGAGACGATCGAGGCGCTGAGGAACCAGCCCATGGTCTTGGCGCCGATGCGCCCCACCGTGGCGGCGTCCTCCATGTGGGCGATACCGGCCACCAGGGTGGTGAAGACCAGGGGGGCGATGATCATCTTGATCAGGCGCAGGAAGAGGTCGGTGATCAGGGTCAGGTTCGCCGAGGCGGCCTTGGCGTCGACGGGACTGAGATACTGGTTGCAGCCCCAACCCACCAGGACCCCCAGCACCATGCCGGCGATGATGAAATAGGTGAAGGTGCGGCTCATGCGATGGTCCCTGAAGCGGCGAGGCGCCTATCTCATACGGCGCCGCCGCGACGTCCAGGGCGGACGTGGCGTTGGGGAGGTGGGAAGTTCCTGGAAAGCCCCGGGCGTGGCTGGAAGGTTTTGTCCACGAACCCCACGAACGGGTTCGCGCCACACCCCCCAACCTTCCGCTCATCCCGGGGGCTAATGCGCCACCCCAAGCTTGCGCGCGATGAAGGGTGTGAGCGGCGGGGCGATCACCAGGGTGAGCAGGATCACCCACATCCCGATCTCCACCAACCCGTTCAGGGGGATCGTCAGCCGGGCTATCGCGGTGACTAGGAGCACGGCTGGAATCGCGCCGGTCTCGCGGACGAAGGAAATGAACAGCAGTTCCCGCCAGCTCAGACTGCGGGACGGATCACGCACGAAGGCGTAGGCGCCGAGGGTCAAGAACACCATCGCCGGCCTCAGGACGAACATGAAGATGAGGCCCGCGGCGATGCCGACCGGCGCGTAGGCGATGAGCGCATTGAGGTCCACCAGGGCGCCGACCAGGACAAAGATGACCGGCTTGGCCACGCTGTCGACGATCTGGAAGAAGAAGAGCTCGATCTCCTTCAGATGCTCCTCGGTATGGAAGAGGAGGCCGGCGATGAAAGCGGCGAGGAAGCCGCTGCCTCCAAAGGCCGAGGCGCCGACGAAGGCGACGATGGGCGTGGCCAGGAAATAGACTTGGTCAGAGCCGAAGTGCGACGGATGCCTGGCCTTCATCCGGCTCAGCAGCCAGAGCAGGGCGTAACCGAGGAAGCCGAAGAGCAGGCCAAAACCCGTCTGGACCCCCAGGAATTTGAAGGTGTCCGCCGACAGCAGGGAGCGATAGGCAGCGGTGACGGCGAGGGTGGCGAGGGACAGCTTGAGGAACACTGAGGTCAGCAGGGTTCCGACCACATCGTTGAGGGCGCTTTCAGCGATGACAATGTCCTTGGTGTCGCGCCGCTTGAAGCGCACGTGCTCCAGCACCGGAATGATCGCCGCGGGGTCGGTCGAGGCGAGAATGGCCCCCAGCAGGACGATGACGGCCGGCGCGATGACGAGGCCAAGGGCGCCACTGACACCGCCCACGGTCAAGGAGAAGGCGAAGCCGGTGATCAGCACGCCGGGGAAGGCCAGCAGGGCGATCTTGACGAACAAGCGCAGGAAATCGCGCAGCGGCATCTCCAGTCCGCCGCTGAACAGGATGATCGCGGCGCTGCCGGTCACCAGCGAGGAGAGCATGGTGGTGTTTTTGACGATCGGGCCGAACAGGGTGTGCCCGGCGATACCCAGGGCGATGGCGACCACGAACGACGGTAGAGGCGTGCGCCAAGTGGCATAGAAGCTGGCGAAGCTGCAGGCGGCGAAAAGGACGATCGCCGAAAGGGCCGGCGCGGCCGGGGTATCTTCCAGTTCGCTCAAGTGACGAAGGATCTGGTCCCCGAAGCCATAGGAGACGCCAGCCAACCCGGCCACCGCCAGGAACAGCCAGGCATAGGGCTCAATGGCGGACACCCGGGTGGGCCGCGCCTTGGCGTCCGGCTTGATTGTCGCGACCATCGTTCCCCCAGCGGCTGTTTCGCACCGTGTTTTCTGACATCTCCCGCCAAGAGGCGCTAGAGCATGACAGCTTCAAGTGGGCGCCGGTTGAAGCGCCCGTCATGCTCTAACTGTATGGAGATAGAGCCTTTTATCCGGTTCAAGTAATTCCACCTGAACCGGAAAGGCTCTGGCACCCCGCCGTGGCGTGGCGCCCAGGACTAGGCGTCAGATCACCCGGATGCCGAACTCTCGACGCAGGTCGGCCAAGGTGCGCCGCCGATAGGCCGGTTGCGGGCGCCAAGGCCAGCGCTTGGGCGCCCGCCACGCTTCGCCGATCGCCATCAACATGCGGGGAACCACCCGGATCGCGCCCCACACGGCGGTGAGAACGCCCACCTGCCGCAGGATGGCCTGGGCTTGCGGGTCGCTGGCCATGTACCGCCCGTACCGCCGCCACCCCACATCGCAGGACAGCAGGGTTCGCGTATCGGCCATCGCCTCGTCCGCCAGCGTGGTGTCGAGGCCGAAGATCACGTGGCAGATATCGTGGCTCTCGAAGAGCTCGGCGCTTTCCGGCGGCAGGGCGTCCGGCGGCAACACTCGGCCCTGATTGTGGGCGTAATATTCGGCGAGACCCTCGGCGAGGGTCTGGCCGGAGTCCTGGTCCTGATAGCGACAGCGGCGGGAAGCCTTGCCGACCGGGGGTAGAGATAGGGCGACCATATTGACGCCTCCTGTGAGCGCCACGCCCTATCCTAACCCCGCAGCCGTCTTCCTCAAAACCCAACCCCGTGGGGCGAAATAGGTGTGTGTCCCGAATTTCCGCCAACTAGCGCCACCGCCCACCCTGCCGTATATCGCCTCATGAACCGAGAAAAAGACGCGGCCGCCATCGTCGAGCGGCTTATCCAGACCTACGACGAGGCCGTCGGAGCCCTCCGCACCGCCCTGAAGGCCTTCATGGCCGATGGCATGGCCCCCGATCCGGAGCTGAGGCGGGACCGGGCCTTTGGCTATCCGGAGCTTCGCCTGACCTATCGGCCCAGCGGGCCGCCGCCGAAGCTGGCGCGCAGCTATGCCCGGTTCAGCCAGCCGGGCAGCTATGCCACCACCATCACCCGGCCGCGATTGTTCAAGGACTACCTGACCGAGCAACTGACCCTGTTGATGACCGACTTCGAGGTCGAGGCGGAGGTGAGCCGGTCGGCGCAGGAGATTCCCTTCCCCTATGTGCTGGACGGCGCCTCGGATATCGAGCTGGCCGATGTGACCAGCGGCGATATCGCCCGGCATTTCCCCACCACCGAGCTGGCCTATATCGGCGACGAGGTGGCAGACGGAATCTGGGAGCCGGACATGGAGGGGAGCCGGCCATTGGCGCTGTTCGACGCCCTGCGGACCGATTTTTCGCTGGCCCGGCTGACCCACTATTCCGGCACGCCGGCGGAGCACTGCCAGCAGTTCGTGTTGTTCACCAACTACCACCGCTATGTGGACGAGTTCGTGCGCTGGGGCGCCGCGGAGCTGAAGCGCGAGGGGACGGTTTACGAGAGCCTGTCGTGCGTGGGCGGGGTGGTGATCACCAAGGACACCCCCGATACGGACACCGCCCAGTCGTCGGCGGCGTGGCGGCGACACCAGATGCCGGCCTATCACCTGACCGCGCCGGGGCGGCAGGGGATCACCCTGATCAACATCGGGGTCGGGCCCTCCAACGCCAAGACCATCACCGACCACCTGGCGGTGCTGCGGCCCGAGGCCTGGCTGATGATCGGCCACTGCGGCGGGCTGAGGTCGACCCAGACCATCGGCGACTATGTGCTGGCCCACGCCTATCTCCGCGACGACCATGTGCTGGACAGCATCCTGCCGCCGGAGATCCCGATACCACCCATCGCCGAGGTGCAGGTGGCGCTGAACCGGGCGGCGGAGATCGTCACGGGAGAGACCGGGGATGCGCTGAAGGCGCGGCTGCGCACCGGCACGGTGGTGACCACCGACGACCGCAATTGGGAGCTGCGCTATTCCCTGAGCGCGCTTCGGTTCAACCAGTCGCGCGCCGTAGCCATCGACATGGAAAGCGCCACCATCGCCGCCCAGGGCTATCGGTTCAGGGCGCCGTACGGGACGCTGCTGTGCGTGTCGGACAAGCCGCTGCACGGCGAGATCAAGCTGCCTGGACAGGCCAACGCCTTCTACGAGCGGGCGATCTCACAGCACCTTAGGATCGGCATCGCCACCATGGACCTGCTGCGGCAGGAGGGACCCCGGCTGCATTCACGCAAGCTGCGGAGCTTTGACGAGCCGCCGTTCAGGTAGGGCCGCCCCTCCGGCGGGGGCTCGTCTAGCCCCTAGTGCCCATACCCCCGCTCGATCGCCTGGCGCTCGGTGAGTTCGTCGCCGGTGGCGTCGGCGGTGCGGATGGCCAGAGGCGCCGGGGCGCGGGCGTCGTCGGCGGCGCTGATCATGCAGGCGCCGGTATCCATCATGGCGTGCTGACCGACGCAGAACAGGTCTTCGTACTGCGGCCCGGCCACGGCCATGCACTGGTAGAGGTTCAGCTTGGCCATCTTCAGGCAGTCCACCGTCAGGGCGTCGCTGAGCAGGGGGTCGAAGTGGCCGGCGTTGGCGGCGCCGGCCTGGCCGATGACGGTGAGGGCGGCCAGGGCCAGGCCCCGGGTGACCACCCCGGAGCGGGCGCCGTCGCCTGGCTGCAGGGCGGACATGGACGGCAGGGTTTGCATCAGCCGCTGTACGCGGGGGGCGTCGGCGCGGGAGGCCTGGCTGGAGGTGGACTTCACCCGGGTCAGCACCGCCTGCGGATCGGCGACGAAACTGCGCGACCAGGCCTGATGCTGCACGTCATAGGCCGACTGTTTCACCGCCTTGCCGGCGCTGAACACGTCGCCACCGCGGGAGCGCAGCACGGCGGCCACGGTGGCGGCGGTGCGATCGGCGCCAGAGACACCCATGACGCTCTGGGGGGCGCTGATCAACTGTTTGGCGAGGGCATGGGGATCACTGGCCATGCTGCGGACGCTGGCCACGAAGAAGGGATCGTGCAGGGCCACCAGGGCGGCGTAGGCAATGGCCCCGGCTTCCATCTGGTGCGCCTGGTAGCCGGAACCCACGTCCACCACCTTGGCCACCTGGCCGCCGTCGGCGAAGTTGGCGCGGACCTGGGCGGCGGCGGTCATGTAGTCGTCGAAGGCGCTGGCGGCGTCGAGCAGGGCCGGGGCGATGTCGAAGGCGTCGGGCTGAGCTTGGGCAAGCTGAGTGGGGGCAAGCTGAGTGGGGGCGGTCATCTGGGCCGCGTCGGTGTCGGCCACGTCCGAGACGTCGCGGCCTGCGGCGGCGGCGGCGGCGGGGGCCTCCGAAGCGTGGGCGGCCTGGAGGCGGACATACTGTGCATCCAGTGTGCCGACGCGCATGCCGGGCGGCAGCGGCGCGTCGGGGGGACCGGTGAACTCGTCGTTGGTGTTCAGGGCCGGCGAGGTCATGACCGGCACGGGCCGGATGAATTGGGCCGACGTCTGGGATTGGGCGAAAGCCTGCCCGCCCATGGTCCCGACAAGCGCCGCGACGGCGCACCCTTGTAGCAACTTACCCATAACAACCCCCCTCAGGTGAGCCATCAATGGGCGACTTTCCCAGTCAACAAAATACGAAATAGTAGTCTAAATTTCCAATTAACTACAAAGATTTTCTCGAATACATATATCGTCGCAGTATTGGAAGTCGTGTCGCCACATTTTCTACAACCCGCGCGGAATAAAGCGGTCAGAATGCCGCACCCTGCTGTCGAGACGTCGACGAACATCAGCCGGGTGGGACGTCCAGGCTAGGCCGTCAGGAATCCCGTCAGCGCCTGGACGAAGGTCGGGGAGATGGCCACCGCTCCGTGGTCGCCGGGCAGGCGCAGGGCGGTGCAGGCCGGCATGATCGCCGCCAGGGCGTCCACCGAACCGTTGTCTTGGTCGTCGTCCCCGAGGATCGCCAGGGTGGGCGTGGGAATGGCGGCCAGCTGTTCCCGCGTGGTGGGGGCGAAGGCGGCCAGGACGCCCAGCATCGCCTCGGGCTTGAGACCCTGAGCGGCCATCATCCGGTGCATGGCCTTACCCATGGCCGGATCGCTGGCGGCCTCGCCGTGGCGGATGGCGTCCTCGAAGGCCTCGGCGCGGGGGCCGGCGTGCATGATGCCGTCGTCGCCCATGCCGCCCAGCACGCAGCGGCCAGGCCGCGCGCCCCGGACCATCAACCGCGCCGCGGTGCGCCCGCCCATGGAATAGCCGGCCAGGTCGTAGTCGGTAAGGTTCAGCTGGTCGATCAGGGCCAGGACGTCGTCCACCATCACGTCGGCCGGCCAGGCGGCCGGGTCGGTGGGGGCGGCGGACTGGCCGTGGCCGCGGCAGTCGGGGGCGATCACCCGGCGGCCGGCGGCGGCCAGGGCGGCGGCGATGCCCGGCGCGAACCAGTTGCGCTGTGCGCTGGAGAAAAAGCCGTGCAGCAGGATCACCGGGCGGCCCTCGCCCAGCCCATACCAGGCCAGGGGCACACAGCCCAAGCCGCTGAACATGCGGGAGATGCTCATCGGCGACAAAGCCTCGCGGCTGCCTCTACGTCGCGTCTCGCCATTGTCATGCGGCCCGTTTATCAGCTTGCGCATGAGCAGACATCTGGCCTTCGACGGCATCGAGAACTTCCGCGACTATGGCGACTATGCAGGCGCGGGCGGGCGGCGGCTGAAGCGCGGATTGCTGTACCGATCGGCGGCGCACGCCCAGGCCAGCGACGCAGACCTGGAAAAGATGGCGGCGCTGAAACTGGCGGCCATCGTCGACCTGCGGCGCAAGAACGAGCGCGAACGGGCGCCGTCACGCCGGCCGGAGGGTTTCGCCGGCAAGGTGATCTTCACCGACGAGGGGGACGTGGGCGAGGACCCCTGGCAGCTGTTCCTGAAGCAATCGGACCTCTCAGCCGAGGCGTTCCGCGGCTATATGCTGACCTATTATGACGAGGCGCCGTTCGTGGATCGGCACCTCTATCTCTACAGCGAGTATTTCAAGGCCCTGGCCGGGCTGGACGGGCCGGTGCTGATCCACTGCGCGGCCGGCAAGGACCGCACCGGCATATTGGCGGCCCTGACCCACCACATCGCCGGGGTGGGCGAGGACGATATCCGCACCGACTTCCTGCTGACCAACAACCCCGAGCGCCTGGCCACGCGCCTGCCCCTGATCATGGCGGCGATGACCGAGGCCAGCGGCAAGACCCCCACCGAGGGGGCGGTGATGGTGGCGATGAGCGTGGAGGAAGCCTACCTGGAGCGGGCGTTCGCGGCGATCAAGGCGCGGCACGGCTCCACCGACGCCTATCTGGAGCGCGCGCTTGGGGTCGACGCGGCGTTGCGCGAGAGGCTAGAAGCGCGGCTGCTCGACTAGGTTCCGGCGGCGCAAACTCAAGCGCCCGGACGCTGGGCGTGAGAGGGAACCCTTAAGTGAAAAGCTTCGAACCGCCCCGCCGCATCCTGATGGGGCCTGGCCCCTCCGACGTCAGCCCCCGCGTGCTGGCGGCCCTGTCGCGGCCGACCATCGGCCACCTGGACCCAGCGTTCCAGGGGTTGATGGAAGAGATCAAGGACGCCCTGTCGCGGCTGATGAACGCCCCGGGCTATGCCTGCCTGCCCCTGCCCGCCCCCGGCACCGCGGGCATGGAGGCGGCGATCATGAACCTGCTGGAGCCGGGGGACGTGGCCGCCGTGGCGGTGAACGGCCAGTTCGGCGAACGCATGGTCGACATGGCCGGCCGCGCCGGCGCGGAGGTGATCCGCATCGAGCACGACTGGGGAACCCCGGTCGACGCCAACAAGGTCGAGGCGGCGCTGAAGGGCCGCAAGGTCAAAACCCTGGGCGTCGTCCACGCCGAGACCTCAACCGGGGCGGTGAGCGATCCCGGCCCCCTTTGCGCGATCGCCCGCGAGCATGGGGTGCTGACCATCGTCGATTGCGTGACCTCGCTGGGCGGCATCCCGGTGGACGCCGCCGGCTGGGGGGCGGACGTGATCTATTCGGGGACCCAGAAGTGCCTGTCGGCGCCCCCCGGCCTGTCGCCGTTCGCCATGAGCCCGCGGGCGCGTGAGGCGGTGGCCGGCCGCAAGGAGAAGGCCCGCAACTGGCTTTTGGATATGGGCCTGATCATGAGCTACTGGGGCGGCGAGGGCGGCCGCACCTATCACCACACGGCCCCGATCAATGCGCTCTACGGCCTGCATGAAGCCCTGGTGGTGCTGGAGGAGGAAGGCCTGGCCGCGGCCCACGCCCGCCACCGCGCCATGCACGAGGCCCTGGTCGCCGGCTTGGAAGCCGCCGGGCTGAGCCTGCTGGTGGCGCCGGGTCACCGCCTGCCGCAACTGAACGCCGTGCGGGTGCCCGACGGCATCGACGAGGCGGCGGTGCGCGCGCGGATGCTGGCCAAGTACAATCTGGAAATCGGCGCCGGCCTTGGCCCGCTGAAGGGCCAGATCTGGCGCGTGGGCCTGATGGGCGCCTCCGCCACGGCGTGGCACGTGCGGATGTGCCTGGTGGCGCTGACCGACGCCCTGGCGGCGCAGAACTATCCGGATGCGGCCAAGGCGGCCCTGGCGGCGGCGGACGCCAAGCTGGGATAGGGGCGGCGGTAGTTCCTACAGGGTCGCCGGAAGACGCCCTAACCCGCCACCGGGGCACGGGCGGCGCTGGTGATGGCCGTCGGGTCTTTGCCCAAGAAAAAGGGCGCCGAACCCGCAAGTCCAGCGCCCCTTCCCTACGCCCTATCCCCTTATTGGCAGGCTAGGCACTCTTCATAGTCGGTGTGGGCTTCGTCGGTGCGGAAGACACCCTCGGCGTCGCCGCCGGCGAACGCGGCCCGCTGCACCGACTTGGAGCGCAGGTAGTAGAGGCTTTTGACGCCCCGCTCCCACGCCTGCCAGTGCAGCATGTGCAGGTCCCACTTATCCACGTCGCCGGGCAGGAAGATGTTCACCGACTGCGACTGACAGATATCCGGGGTGCGGTCGGCGGCCAGTTCAACGATCCAGCGCTGGTCCAGCTCGAAGGCGGTCTTGTAGATATCCTTCTCGTCCTGGCTCAGGCAGTCCAGGTGCTGGACCGAGCCCTCGTTCTCCAGGATCGAGTTCCAGATCGCCGGGGTGTTCATGGCCTTGGCCTCGAGCACGCGCTCCAGGTAGGGGTTCTTGACGGCGAAGGAGCCCGACAGGGTCTTGTGCGTGTAGATATTGGCCGGGATCGGCTCGATGCCGGCGCTGGTGCCGCCGCAGATGATCGAGATCGAGGCGGTGGGCGCGATGGCCAGCTTGTGGCTGAAGCGCTCCATGACGCCCCGCTCGGCGGCGTCAGGGCACGCGCCGCGCTCCTCGGCCAGCACGCGGCTGGCGGCGTCGCACTGGCGGCGCAAGTGCTTGAAGAGGCGCATGTTCCAGCTCTTGGCCAGCGCGCTTTCGAAGGGCACGCCCTGGCCTTGCAGGAAGGTGTGGAAACCCATCAGGCCCAGGCCCACGGAGCGTTCGCGCATGGCGGCGTAGGCGGCGGGCTCCATCTCCGGCGGAGCGTTGTCGATGAAGTCCTGGAGCACATTGTCGAGGAACCGCATGGTGTCCTCGATGAAGGTGGGATGGTCGCGCCACTCCAGGAACATCTCGGCGTTGACCGACGAGAGGCAGCAGACGGCGGTGCGCTCCTTGCCCAGGTGATCGACGCCGGAGTGCAGCATGATCTCCGAGCACAGGTTCGACTGGCGCACCTTCAGGCCCAGCTCGCGCTGGTGCTGCGGCATGGCCCGGTTCACGGTGTCGGAGAAGATCAGGTAGGGCTCGCCGGTCTGCAGGCGCAGTTCCAGGATCTTCTGCCAGAGTTGGCGGGCGTCCACCTCGCGCACGGCCTCGTGCGTCTTGGGCGAGCGCAGGGCGAACTTGGCCCCGTCGCGGACGGCCTCCATGAATTCATCGGTGATCGAGATGCCGTGGTGCAGGTTCAGGGACTTGCGGTTGAAGTCGCCTGACGGCTTGCGGATCTCGAGGAACTCTTCGATCTCGGGATGGTAGACGTCGACATAGACGGCGGCCGAGCCGCGGCGCAGGGAGCCCTGGCTGATGGCGAGGGTCAGGCTGTCCATCACCCGAATGAAGGGAATGATGCCGCTGGTCTGGCCCGCGCCCTTGACCTTTTCGCCGATGGAGCGGACGCCGCCCCAGTAGGTGCCGATTCCGCCGCCGTTGGCCGCCAGCCAGACGTTCTGGTTCCAAGTGCCGACGATGCTTTCCAGGGAATCGCCGACGGCGTTGAGGAAGCAGGAGATTGGCAGGCCGCGGCTGGCTCCGCCGTTGGAGAGCACCGGCGTGGAGGGCATGAACCAGAGCTTGGAGATGTAGTCGTAGATGCGCTGGGCGTGGTCGGCGTCGTCGGCATAGGCGGTGGCCACGCGGGCGAACATGTCCTGGTAGGATTCGCCGGGCAGCAGGTAGCGGTCTTCCAGCGTGGTCTTGCCGAAGTCCGTCAGCAGGGCGTCCCTGGAGCGATCGATCTCGACTTTTCGCACCAGTTGCAGCTTGGGCTTGGGCGCGACTCGCACGCCGCCTTCGGCCACCGGCTGAATACCCTCTTCGCGAATTGCCTCACTGCCCATCATGTCCCCAAAATCCATGAACTATTAGACGTTTCAAAGGCCCCCACGACCCCCGCAAACATCTATATCTTGTGGGCGAAGCGCCCCCGAAGCCCACTATATGGGGACACATGGTTGCCAGAGCGTCAACGGCGCCGAGCCGCCGTCCACGGACTTTTTCGCTAACCAAGGGTTAATGGGCGCGCGCACGCCAAGCCGATCAAGGCTTTAGCGAGGGGTGTCGCAGGATCGCTCACGAGAGTGTGACGCCCGCGTAACAGGCGCCGCCCCTAGGTCGGGCGCCGGGTGAGGAGCTGGAGGCCCCCGTCACCCCAAAAGCAAAGAGCCCGGCCTTTCGGCCGGGCTCTCGCTGTTGAGACTGTCGCTTACGATCTAGAATTCAACGTGGATCGTGGCGCGACGGTTGAGCGGTTCCTTCACGCCGTCGCCCGTTTGGACGGCGGGTTCAGACTTGCCCTTCCAGCTGACGTCGAGGGACGAGGCCGGGACACCCAGGTTGACCAGGGCGTCGGCGGTCGCCTTCGCGCGCCGTTCGGACAGACGCAAGTTGTAGGCCACCGAACCGGAGGTGTCGGTGTGACCAACCACGACTTCCTTCGTCGCGTGACCGTCCTGCGAGTACCTGGCCGCTTCCTGGACCACCGACTGGGCTTCCGGCGTCAGGACGTACTGATCGAACGGGAAGTAGACGATGAAATCCTTGGCCTCGTAAGCCGGCGGAGGCGGCGGCGGGGGCGGAGGAGGCGGGGGAGGAGGCGGCGGCGGCGGGGGAGGAGGCGGCGGCGGCGGGGGAGGAGGCGGCGGGGGCGGCGGAGCCGACAGCGCGTACCGCAGACCGACGGTGATGGACTGGTCCTTGTAGGCGCCGTCGATCACGCCCGGCTGCACCGAACCGGTGCCCGTGACGGTGTAGTTCTCGCGCTGGCTGCCCAGGTAGCGATAGGTCACGTCGACGTTCAGGCGTTCGCTTGCCTTGAACGACACACCGGCGATGCCTTGCCAAGCGAACTTGGTGTCGGCGTCGTCAATGCTCACGGTGCCAAAGGCGCCGCCAAGCGGGACCGAACCGGCGATCGAGGTCCGCACCACGCCGAGGCCGCCGCCGATGAACGGGTTGAAGCTGCTGCTGGGCATCAGATCGACCAGCATATTACCCATCAGCGACCAAGCGTGCAGGCTGCCGCCTGGGCTGGCGCAGCCGAACGTGGGCTCACAAACGGTGCCGACAGAGCCGGGGCGATAGCCGCCTTCCATTTCCATCCGCAGGTTGGGCGAAAGCTTGTAGCCGACCCGGGCGAAACCGACCCAGGAGCCGCTGTGCCCGAACGTCGGATTGTAGGTGCCAACCGACGACTTGTAGCTCTGCGTTTCGGTGCGGTGGTAGCCCAGATCGACGGCGCCATACCAGCCCGTATCCTGGGCGGCTGCGCCGGTAGCCACCATGACCGCGGTCATAGCTGCTCCAGCCAGGAGTTTAGATTTCATACCAGATCCTTCCTTGCCCTCTGCGGCGATCAATCCGACCGAGCAGTGTTATATCAACCCAACGCAACGGCGGTAGTGTCGCATGCGACACAGTGACCGACATTTCGCCTCATCGGTGAGACAGCGAACAACGCTATACAATATCTCCTTAGCTGAGCAACTTGGCTTTGTGTTGAAATCCTGCCTTTTCGGGGCCTTTCGGCGTCCTGGCGGCTCATCACGGGCCTAGAAGGGCTGAGGACCAGACGCAGCGACCCCCTTAAGTCGGGCGCCGTTCCGTATCTGTCAGCGACATTGTAAGTGATTCGTCCGCCCCCTCCCCTCTGAAAGGTCCGCCCCCTTGGGCGCGATCACGCCGTCAACGCATGCTCGAAGATAACAGTTCCCAAATGCGGCGAATAAGCGTCCGCGGGACAGATCATTGATGACGGACTGTGGCGCCGGCGCCACGGGGCGCGCGGCGAGAGGCGGCCTAGGGCTGGCCGCGCATGGAGTCCCAGGATCGTTGCGCCGGCTGGGTTTGCGTGGCGTGCATATAGGCGAGGTTGTTCTCGACCACCGAGGGCGGCAGGTCGCGCCTGGCCAGTTGCTCGGCCTCGGCCATATGGCCGTCGAGACCGAGGATGAGGGCCAGATTTTGACGAATTTGGGCGGTGGCCCCAGGCTCCGTCACCGCGTGGCGCAGCAGGGTCTCGGCCTGGGTCGATTGTCCGTGTGCCGCATAATACATGGCGATGTTGGAGAGCACGGACGGGTTGTTCGGCGCTAGGGCCAGGGCCCGCTGGTGGGCGGCCAGGGCGTCGTCGTCGCGCTGCGATTGTTCCAAGGCTATGGCCAACAGGGATTGCGGCCGCCAGTCCTTGGGCGCCAGGGCGACGGCCCGTTGCGCCGGGTCGATGGCGAAGAAGCCCTGCCCCTGGGCGATCCGGGACCGGGCCGACTCCAACAGGGCGTCGAGATTATTGGGATCGATGATCAGCACATGCTCGCAGGTGGAGACGGCGTCGTCGTACCGGGCCAGTTCGCGCAGGGCCTTGGCCAGCTTGACGCTGGCCAGCAGGTCACGGGGATCGGCGTCCGCCTCGCGGCCCCAGAAGGCGGCGCGCGCCAGGGGGTCCATGCGGTCGGCCTCGGCGCGCTGTTCAGCGGTGGCTTTCACCAAAGGCGGCGCCGCCTTTGGCGCAGAAACCGCGATGGGCGCGGCCGCCGGCGCGGAGGCGGGCGCCTTGGCCGCCAGGGCGGGAACGCTAACCAGGGCCAGGCCAAGACCCAGGCCCATGCTCAAGCCGAGGCTCAGGCCCAGCCGGTGGGCGGTTGCGGCGAGCGCCGGCTTGAGACACATGATTTGCAAGGATCCGCGCTGAGGTTGTCTAAGCATCAGCGCCGAGCCTTAAAGGAAGCGTTAAGCATAATCGTCGCCAAGCCCCCGGGAGCCTCAACGGCCCCCAAAAGCCCTGGGGAGGCGGGTCGCGACGGCGGAGGTCCTGAATGCCCGAAACCCTGATTGCCCAGACAACCTTGGGCGCGGACGCCGCCATCCCCATCCATCTGATCCGCGCGGCGGACTGGGAAACCTCGCCCCTGGCGTCGGACCCCGCGGCCAAGGCTGCCGCGGCCCTGGCCAAGTTCATCGCCAAGCCCGGCCAACTGGTCCTGGTTCCAGACGGCCAGGGCGCGGTGGCCAAGGTGCTGTTCGGGGTCGGCGACGAGGCGGCGGTTCCGACGCTGCGGCCCCTGGCCGCCAAGCTGCCCCCGGGGGACTATACCTTCGCCGCCCTGCCCGCCGGCCTGGACCCCACGGCCGCGGCGGTGGCCTGGTCCCTGGGGACCTATCGCTTTGACCGCTACAAACAGACGCGGGGCGATCCGGCCCCCCGGCTGGTGGTTCCCGCCGGGGCCGACAGCGATGAGGCCAGGGCGCTGGCGCACGCCTGCGCCCTCGCCCGGGACATGGTCAACACCCCGGCCAACGACATGGGCCCCTTGCAGATGGAGACCATCGCCCGGGAGATCGCGGAGAGCTTTGGCGCCAGCATGGCGGTGGTTGCCGGCGACGCCCTGATCGCGGCGGGCTATCCGGCCGTTCACGCCGTGGGCCGCGCGGCGGTGGAGGCCCGGGCGCCGCGGATGATAGAGATCACCTGGGGCCAGGAAGGTCATCCCGCCGTCGCCCTGGTGGGCAAGGGCATCGTCTTCGACACCGGCGGGCTGGACATCAAGCCCTCGGCCGGCATGCGCTGGATGAAGAAGGACATGGGCGGGGCCGCCCACGCCCTGGCGCTGGGCCGGATGGTGATGGCCGCGGGGTTGCCGGTGCGGCTGACGATCCTGCTGGCGGTGGCGGAGAACGCCATCGCGGGGGACGCCATGCGGCCGGGGGACGTGCTGGCCTCGCGCAAGGGCCTGACCATCGAGGTGGGCAACACTGACGCCGAGGGCCGGCTGGTGCTGGCCGACGCCCTGGCCCGCGCCGCCGAGCTGGAGCCCGACCTGACCATCGACCTGGCCACCCTCACCGGCGCGGCGCGGGCGGCCCTGGGACCCGAGCTACCGCCCTTCTTTACCGCCGACGACGCCCTGGCCGACCAGATCGCCGCCGCCGCGACAGCCCAGGGCGACCCCCTGTGGCGCATGCCGCTGTGGGCTGGATATGAGGGGTCCCTGGACAGCGACATCGCCGACATCAAGAACGACCCCGATCCCTGGGCCCAGGCCGGATCGGTGACCGCCGCCCTGTTCCTGCAACGCTTTGCACCCAAGACCGGGGCCTGGGTGCATCTGGATATCTTCTCCTGGAGTGGGCGGGCGCGGCCAGGCTGGCCGGCCGGGGCCGAGGCCCAGGCCATCCGCGCCCTCTACGCGGTTGTGAAGGGCCGCTACGCATGAGCCTGGCGCACGCCCTCGATGGACGCCTGACCCTGGCGCGGCCGGACCTGGCCCGCGTGGAGCTGGAGGGCGTGGTCAAGGCGGAGCGGTTCGCTCCGGCGACGCCGCGCCAGGTCGCCGTCCCGGCCACAGCCATCCGTCGCGCCCCGGACCCCAAGGCCGAACAACTGGACCAGCTGCTGCTGGGCGAGATCTTCGACGTGCTCGACACCGACGGCGGCTTCGCCTGGGGCCAGGCGCGGCGCGACGGCTATGTTGGCTATGTGGCGCAAGACGACCTGGGCGAGGAGGGGCCGGCGCCCACCCACTGGATCAGCGCCTTGCGCACCTATGCCTATGCCCAGCCCGCCGTCCGCGCGGCGCCGTTCGGGCCGCTATCGATGAACGCTTTGGTCAGCCTGGACGGCGAGGAATCGGGCGCCTTCGTCCACGCCGCCGGCGCGGGCTGGATCGCGCGGCGGCACCTGACGCCGCTTGGCGAGAGCCTGTCCGACTTCGTGGCGGTGGCGGAGCAATATCTGGGCGCGCCCTATCTGTGGGGTGGCCGCGACAGCCTGGGCCTGGACTGTTCCGGCCTGATCCAGCAGGCGCTCTACGCCTGTGGCAAGGCCTGCCCCCGCGACACCGACCAGCAGGCCAGGCTCGGCCAGACCGCGCCGGGCAACACCCTGATGCGCGGCGACCTGGTGTTCTGGAAGGGCCATGTGGGGGTGATGCTGGACGGAGCCCGCCTGCTGCACGCCAACGCCCACCACATGGGGGTGGCGGTGGAGCTGTTGGGCGAGGCGATCCAGCGGATCGACGCCGCGGGCGTGGGCCAGCCGCTGGAGTTTCGGCGGCTCTGAAATTCTCTTCCCGGAGCGGGAAGGGAAGGGACTTCAGATCTCGCCGGTGATGATCTTGGCGAACAGGGCCGGGTCGACGTTGCCGCCGGAGAGGATGATCACGGCGGTGCGGCCGGCCAGGTGCAGCTTGCCGGCCAACAGAGCGGCCAGGGCCACGACGCCGCCCGGCTCCACAACCAGCTTCAGGCTGTTGTAGGCGTAGCGCATGCCCTCGGCGACCTCGGCGTCGCTGACGGTGAGCACACCGGCCAGGTTCTCTTGCAGGATCGGGAAGGTGATCTCGCCGGGCATGGGGGATTCCAGGGCATCGCACAGGGACCGGCCCGCGGGTGGGGCGCCGACGCGCTTGCCGGCCTCAAGGGAGCGGCGGGTGTCGTCGAAGGCCTCCGGCTCGACACCGTAGATCTCGATGTCCGGATGACGGGCGCGCAGGGAGACGCTGGTCCCGGCCATCAGCCCGCCGCCGCCCACCGGACCCATGGCGATATCCAGGGTGGCGCCCAGCAGGCGGGCCTGTTGGGCGATCTCCAGACCCACCGTGCCCTGGCCGGCGATGACAAAGGGGTCGTCGAAGGCCGGTACGATGATGGCGCCGCGTTCGGCGGCGATGGTGGCGGCGATGGCCTCGCGGTTCTCGCGCGCCCGGTCGTAGAAACGGATCTCGGCGCCATAGGCGCGGGTGGCGTCCACCTTCACCTGCGGCGCGTCGGACGGCATGACGATCAGGGAGGGCATGCCCAGCATGCTGGCCGCCAGGGCCACGCCCTGGGCGTGGTTGCCGGAGGAATAGGCGACGACGCCGTGCGCCCGTTCTTCCTCGTTCAGGCGGCTCAGGCGATTGTAGGCGCCGCGGAACTTGAAGGCGCCCACCAGCTGGAAGATTTCCGGCTTGATCAGCACCCGGCCGCGCACCCGCTCGTTGAGGGTGGGGCTTTCCAGCAGGGGGGTGACCACGGCCTTGCCGATCAGGCGATCGGCGGCGCTGATAACGTCACGAGGGATGATGGTCATTTGGCGAATACCATGGCGTCATCGGCGAAAGCCTTGAATTCCAAGGCGTTGCCGGAGGGATCCAGGAAGAAGAGGGTGGCCTGTTCGCCTGGCTCGCCCTTGAAGCGGATCTGAGGCTCGATCAGGAAGCGCGTGCCGGCGGCCGTCAGGCGATCGGCGATGGCCCGCCAGGCGTCCAGATCCAGGATCACCCCGAAGTGGCGCACGGGCACCGCCTCGCCGTCGACCCGGTTGGTGGCAGGGGCGCCGTCGTCGTCGCTGTTCACCAGGTGGGTGACGATCTGGTGGCCGTGGAAGTCGAAGTCCACCCAGTCGTCAGCGGAGCGGCCCTCGGGGCAGCCCAAAAGGTCGCCATAGAAAGCGCGCGCCTCGGCCAGGTCACGCACCGGGAAGGCCAGATGGAATCTTGGGCGGCTCATGTCTGCCGGTCATAGACCAGCTAGGCGCCCTAGCGAAAGCCATGGACTTCGAAAGACGCCCGCGCTCAAGGTGCGGCCTTCAATTCGCCGGGAGGAAATCCGCCATGAACGCCGTCAGTTTCGATCGCGAAGTCTGGACCTCGGCGGGCGAGGCGCTGTTGCCTGACGCCATCGCCCTGCGCCGGGCGATCCATGCGGAGCCGGAACTGGGCCTGGACCTGCCGCTGACCACCGCCAAGGTCAAGGCGGCCCTGGCCGGCCTGCCGCTGGAGATCCGCGAGGGCAAGTCCACCAGCGGCCTGGTGGCGATCCTGCGCGGGGCCGCCAACGGCCGCACGGTGCTGCTGCGCGGCGACATGGACGCCCTGCCGCTGGTGGAGGACACCGGCCTGCCCTTCGCCTCCCAGACCGAGGGGGCCATGCACGCCTGCGGCCATGACACCCACGTGGCCATGCTGGTGGGCGCCGCCAAGGCCCTGTGCGCCAAGCGCGATCGCCTGGCCGGGACGGTGATGTTCATGTTCCAGCCAGGGGAAGAAGGCCACCACGGCGCCCGGTTCATGATCGAGGACGGGCTGCTGGATCCATTGCCGGACGCGGCCTTCGCCCTGCACATCTCGCCCAACATGCCGCGCGGGGTGTTCGCCGGCCGCACTGGCCCGCTGCTCGCCTCGTCCGACAAGATCCGCATCAAGGTGCGCGGCGCCGGCGGCCACGCCTCCATGCCGCAGGACGCCCTGGACCCGATCCCGGCGCTTTGCGAGATCGTCACCGCGCTGCAGACGCTGGTGACCCGGCGGATCAGCGTCTTCGACCCGGCGGTGATCACCATCGCCCGTATCGAGGCCGGCACCACCGACAACGTCATCCCCGAGGACGGCCGACTGTGGGGCACCCTGCGCACCCTGTCGGAGCACACCCGCGCCACCGCCCATGAGGGCATCAACCGGGTGGCCGAGGGGGTCGCCACCGCCCACGGGCTGAAGGCCGAGGTGACCATCGAGCGCGGTTTCCCCGTGACGGTCTGCGACGGGCGGATCACCGAGCTGGCGGAACGCACGGCCACGGCCCTGTTCGGCGACGACGCCTGGATCACCATGCCCAACCCGATGATGGGGGCCGAGGACTTCTCCTATGTGCTGCAGAAGCTGCCCGGGGCCATGGCCTTCCTGGGCGCGGCGCCGGAGGGTGGCGACTTCCGCACCTGCTGTGCCCTGCATTCGAACCGCATGGTGCTGGACGAGACGGTGATGTCCCGCGGCATCGCCATGCACTGCGCCATGGCGGAAGCGGCGCTGAGCGGGGACCTGGAACTTTAGCGGGTTTCTCGAGGGGCTAAGCCCGCGCCCGCGCGGCGTGGGTTTCCTCGACCGGCTCCAGCTCCACCCCCAGCGTCCGCTTGAACCCCTGCACCCCGGCCAGGGTCAGGCGCAGGCCTCGGCCGCCTTCTGTGCGGGCGATCCAGCCCAGGGCGAACAGGCGGTGGAACAGGCGCGCGCCCAGGGCGCCGGCCAGGTGGGGGCGCCGCTCGGTCCAGTCCAGGCAGGCGCGGGCGAAGATGCGGCGTCCAGCAGTGGGGGCGGTATCGACGCCGAAGTCGGCGAACCAGCGCTCGCCAGCGGGGGTGACCTGGTACATCCGCGCGTTGTCGGGATCGGCGACGATATGGCCGCGGGCTTCCAGGGCCTCGGCGAGCGCCACCCCCAGGCGACCGGCCAGGTGGTCGTAGCAGCTGCGGGCGTCGCGCAGCTGGCGCGCGGCCCTGGTGCGCGGCGCCTCGGTGAAGCGGGGCGCTGGCGTGAGGCGCTGCAGGGCCTCCACCGCCTCGGCCACATCTCGCCCGGCCAGACGGTAGTAGCGGTGACGGCCCTCCTGCTGCATCAGCACCAGCCCGCCCTCCAGCAGCTTGGCCAGGTGGTTGCTGGCTGACTGGGCGGTGCAGCCGGCGCCGCGGGCCAGGTCGCCGGCGGGATAGGCGCGGCCATCCATCAGCGCCAGCAACAGGCGGGCGCGCACGGGGTCGCCGATCAGGGCGGCGGGGATGGCGAGATTCGCGTCCATGGGCGGCGCCTCCGGATGATGACGCCGGCATACTAGGCCAAGATCGGAGCTGACGTTTCAGTCGCGGCTGAAACAAACCATCGGCCGGCGTCCCTAGCCTTGGGCCATGACCTCGACATCCTCCCTTGCATCCGCCGCCGGGACCGACCAGGCGGACGGCCGCCCCATCCCCCACATCGGCTGGGTGATCGCCGCGCTCAGCTTCGGCTTCGTGGTGGTGCAACTGGACGTGACCATCGTCAATGTCGCCCTGCCGGCCATGGGGGCGGACCTACACGCCGCTGTCCCGGCGCTACAGTGGACGGTGGACGCCTACACCCTGGCCTTCGCGGCCCTGCTGCCCTCGGCCGGGGTGATTGGCGACAGGCTGGGGGCGCGGGGCGCCTATCTGGCCGGGTTCGCCCTGTTCGCCGCGGCCTCGGCGGCGTGCGGCTTCGCCCCCACCGCGGCGATGCTGATCCTGGCCCGCGCGGCGCAGGGCGTCGGCGCGGCCCTGCTGGTGCCCACCTCCCTGGCCTTGGTGAACCGGGCGAGCGGCCATGACGCCAAGCTGCGGGCCAAGGCGGTGGGATTGTGGACGGCGGCGGGCGGGGTCTCCATCGCCCTGGGTCCGGTGCTGGGCGGCTTGCTGCTGTCGGGGGGCGGCTGGCGGAACATCTTCTGGGTCAATCTGCCGGTCTGCGCCCTGGGCGCCGGCCTGACCCTGTGGCGCGTGCCCAAGGCGCCAGCGAACCGGGGCGCCAGGAGCCTCGACCTGCCGGGCCAGGGGCTGGCGATCCTGTTCCTGGGCGCGCTGATCGGGGCGGTGATCGAGGCGCGGCCCCTGGGGCTGGGCCATCCCCTGGTCTGGGGCGGCTTCGCCCTGGCGGCCGCGGCGGCGGCGGGGTTCGTGGCGATGGAGGCGCGGGCCAAGGCGCCGATGCTGCCGCTGGGGTTCCTGCGCCTGCCGAACTTCAGCCCGGCGGTGTTGTTCGGGGTGGCGGTGAACACCGCCTACTACGGCGTCCTCTTCGTGCTCAGCCTGTATCTGCAGAAGGCGCTGGGGTACTCGGCCCTGGCGGCGGGACTGGCCTATCTGCCCCTGACCGGGACTTTCATCGTCGCCAATGTGGTCAGCGGCTGGATGGTCGGGCGGTTCGGCTCGCGCGCGCCGATGATGCTGGGCGGAGCCCTCTGCGCCTGTGGCTACGGCCTGCTGCTGCGGCTGGGACCACACAGTGGCTTTGCCGACATGCTGCCGGCCTTCGCCCTGATCCCTGGCGGCATGGGCCTGGGGGTGCCGGCCATGACCACGGCGATCCTGGCCAGCGTCGCGCCCAAGGACACCGGCGTCGCCGCGGCGGTGCTGAACACGGCACGGCAGGCGGGCGGCGCCGTTGGGGTGGCCCTGTTCGGCGCCCTAGCCACGGGGGCGGCGGACCGGATCATCGCCGGCCTGCACGCCTCGGCCCTGATCTGCGCCGTGATGGTGGGCGCCGCGGGCCTGCTGGCGTGGTGGGGGATCAGCCGGGCGCCGCGCGAACTCTAACCGTGTCCACCCAGTCCAGGACGCTGGCGATGGCGTCCGGCGACAAGGTTTCATCGATATCGCCGTATTCTGAGGGGGCGCCGGTGCGAGCCTGCTGCAGGAAGTGGTTCAGCCCGGCCAGTTCGATCACCCGCGCCAGGGGATTGCCGGCCAGGGCCGCGCGCACGGGGGGAGCGTGCCAGGCGGGCGCCGTCTGCAGATCGCGCTCGGCGAACACGGCCAGGACCGGGCAGGTCAGGAGCTTCAGGCTGGCGGTGTGGTTGTGGTTCAGCCAGTAGCGCCGCCAGGGCAAGGCGAAGAGGGCCGCGCGCGCCTCGATCCGCTCGGCGGGCAGACGGCCGGCCGCCGCCTCGCGCAAAAGGATGCGGAAGGCCCGGGCCTCCACCTCGGCCTCGCTAGGCGCGGTCTTGGCGGCGGCGGCGAGCTCCCGAAACAGGGCGATGGTCCGATCCGGCGCCAGGGGGATTCCGCCCACCGCCCGGGCGGCGCGGAAGAACTCGGTGTCGAAGGTCTCTTCCTCGGCAAGGCCGCTGGGGGTGAGCAGGACGCAGAAGGTGATGCGGGGATCGCCAGCGGCCACGTCGGCGCTGACGTGGCCGCCCTCACTGTGGCCGAACAGTCCGACGCGGGCCGGGTCGACGCCGTCCTGGCCGCGCAGGAAGGCCACGGCGCGGGCCAGGTCGGCGGCGGAATCGGCGGTGGTAACCTGGTCGAACTGGCCCGCCGAGGCGCCGGCGCCGCGTTTGTCGTAACGCAGGGTGGCGAAGCCGCGCCGGGTGAAGGCGTCCGCCCAGACGGCGAAGGGCCGGTGGCCGGCGGTGGTCTGGTCGCGGTCCGTGCGGCCGAACCAGGTGGAGAGGGCGACGGCGGGGTGAGGTGGCGGCGTGTGGGGAAGGGTCAGGGTTCCGGCCAGCCGCGAGCCGTCGGCGCCCTCGAAGGCCACCTCGCGCGCCTCATAGGGAAACGGCGGCGTGGGGGTCTGGCGGCGCGGCGCCCTGGTCGAGGGCGGCGGCGATCCGCGGGCGAAGGCCACGCGATAGGCCGCCCCGGCGTGGCGACATTGGCCGGTGAGGCGGTCGTTGGCGCCGTCCCACGACAGGTCCAGCAGGATATCCAACGCCGGCGCCGCGAAGCCCAGGCGCTCGCCCTGGCGGGTCAGCGGCAGGTCGAGGTCGCCAAAGGAACGGGTGTGCAGCAGCGCCGCGCCGCCGCCAGGCGCCGGCCGCAACTCGAACGCCAGGGTCGCCCAAGCGACGCCGGTATCCAGACGGCCGTGCCACGGGCCGGAGATATCCTGTTCCATACCTGCACGATCCGCCGGCGAAACGCGGCCTGGCAAAGCACGATAGGTTGGCTTGCCAGGGGCTGAACGGCCTGCAACCATGTTGGCCATGGACGACAAGACCGGGACAGCCCTCGTTCGGTCCTCAAGCGGCGCCAACCAAGGCGACCAAGACTCCAGGGAGAGACAAACCGATGCGCAGACTGGCCCTGGGCGATGACGTCCCGCAAAGCGCCGACTCGGTATGGGCGGTGATCGGCGACTTCTCCAACATGCGCAAATGGGCGCCGATCGTGGAGTCCGAGAGCACCGAGGTCACCGGCGACGGCCTGGTGCGCACCCTGGTGCTGGGCGGGCGCACGGTGAAGGAGCTGCGGGTGGACAACGGCCCGCACCACTACACCTACTCGCTGGAGCGGCCGGACATGGAGCTCTACCGCTCGACGGTGTCGGTTCGGCCCCTGGCCGATGACCGCGCCATGATCGAGCTGATCGTCGAGTTCGAGCCGGCCGAGGGCGTCGACATGACCGAATCCACCACCAACTTCCTGAAATTCCTGGGCGGCAACCTGAAGGCCATGAAGCGGGCCGCGGCGGCGGGGTGAGCACCCTTGGAAGGGGTCGCCTATAGAGGCGGTTCCGGCGACCCGGCTTCAACGCTGCGGGCATAGGCCAGGGCGGCGGCCTCGACGTCGAAGCCGCCGTTGAGGGTGGGGTCCTGGCAATGGACGAACCAGGCGTGCTCCCCGTCGTTGTCGATCTGCTCGACCACGGTGAGGGGGCCTGTTTGGACGATGCGCCGCGTGGTCATGCCGATCTCCCGCCCGCCATCGTTGTGGGCCGGGCCGAGAGACCATAGGCCTCTATTGGGCGGGGGCGTAGCGGCACAGATGCCGGGCGGCTTGACGCCGCCGCACGCGCCGGTCTAAACAGCGTCCGCCCTCGCGCGGCCAGGTCGCGCCAGGGCCAACACGATCCAAGTCCCGCCGCCGAGCCCTGTCGAAGGGTGGCCGGACTCTCCCGGCAGGTGAGGGATCGTATTTCATGGCCAACGTCACCGTGATCGGCGCCCAGTGGGGCGACGAGGGCAAGGGCAAGCTGGTGGACTGGCTGTCCAACCGCGCCGACGTGGTGGTGCGGTTCCAGGGCGGGCACAACGCCGGCCACACCCTGGTGGTGGGCAACCAGACCTACAAGCTGTCGCTGCTGCCGTCCGGCGTGGTGCAGGGCAAGCTGTCGGTCATCGGCAATGGTGTGGTGGTCGACCCCTGGCACCTGCTGGAAGAAATCCGCAAGATCGGCGAACAGGGGATCGTGATCACCCCGGACCTGCTGGTCCTGGCCGACAACGCCTGCCTGATCCTGCCCCTGCATCGCGACCTGGACCAGGCGCGAGAGGCGGCGGCGATCAACAAGATCGGCACCACGGGACGCGGCATCGGCCCGGCCTATGAGGACAAGGTGGGACGCCGGGCCATTCGCGTCGATGACCTGGCCGACCGCGAGGCCCTGAAGGCCAAGATCGAACGCCTGCTGGCGCACCACACCCCCCTGCGCCGGGGACTGGGCCTGCCCGAGGCCGACGCGGCGGAGATCCTGGCCAGCCTGGAAGCCATCGCGCCGAAGGTTCTGGCCTTCGCAAAGCCGGCCTGGCGGCTGCTGGACGAGGTGATCAAGTCCGGCAAGCGGGTGCTGTTCGAAGGCGCCCAGGGCGCCCTGCTGGACGTGGACCACGGCACCTATCCCTATGTCACATCGTCCAACACCGTGGCGGGACAGGCGGCGGCGGGGTCCGGCGTCGGGCCTAAGGGACCGGGCTATGTGCTGGGCATCGTCAAGGCCTATACCACCCGGGTGGGCGAAGGCCCCTTCCCCACAGAGCTCAACGACGAGGTCGGCCGACACCTGGGGACCGTGGGCAAGGAACTGGGCACCGTTACCGGCCGCCCCCGCCGCTGCGGCTGGTTCGACGCGGTGCTGGTGCGCCAGTCCGTGGCCCTGAACGGCATCGACGGCATCGCCCTGACCAAGCTGGACGTGCTGGACGGGCTGGAGACCTTGAAGATCTGCATCGGCTATGACGTGGCCGGCCAGCGCCTGGACTACCTGCCCGCGGGGCTGAAGGCCCAGGCCGGCATCACTCCGGTCTACGAAGAGATCGAGGGCTGGAGCCAGAGCACCCAGGGCGCCCGCTCGTTCCGCGACCTGCCCGCGGCGGCCGTGAAATACGTCCGCCGGATCGAGGAGCTGATCGGCGCCTCAGTGGCCCTGGTCTCCACCAGCCCACAGCGGGACGACACCATCCTGATGCGCGATCCGTTCCAGACCTAAAGCTTTCGTACAACTAGAGAATGATCGGCGCTTCGACGGGCAACTACTTGAAGCTGTCACGCTCTGGGGTCACGGACATTTGGCGCGGCAAACTAACTCGATCTGAGTAGTCACCCCATTCGTCAAGCGCTCGTTTACCGTCTTGGCCTAGGGTCGCCGATGGCCAGGGGACCGGATTCCGCGCGTGTACAATACCGACGCCCGACTACTTCAGCGCATGGCGCCCATGATGCAGCGGATCCTGATCATCGATCCGGCGCCGGCCAGCACGCGCCTGTTGTCGGACCTGCTGCGCGACTTCGCCAACAGCCAGATGTGGACCGCCACTGACACGGCGCGCGGCATGGGCCTGGCCGGTCACGTCAACCCGCACCTGATCTTCGTTGAGCAGAACGCCGTGGTCGACGGCGCGGCCTTCACCCGCAAACTGCGCCGCAGCGAGATCAGCTGCCGCAAGGCGCCGGTGATCATGGTCACCTCGGAGGCCACCGCCGCCACCATCCTGGGGGCCCGCGATTCCGGCGTGCACGAGTTCCTGCGCAAGCCCTATACCGCCAAGGACGTATTGCGGCGCCTGGAAGCGGTGACCCTGCGCGGGCGCGACTGGGTCGAGGCGGTGAACTACATCGGCCCTGACCGGCGGCGCTTCAATTCCGGCGACTACAGCGGCCCGCTGAAGCGCGGCACCGACACCAATGAGACGGCCAGCGAGACCCGCATCCTGCAGGCCCTGAAGATTTTGCGCGCGGCCATCGCCGCCATCGAGGTCGATCCCAAACAGGCCTTGCGGGCGATGCTGGCCCAGGCCGCCGAGCTGCAGGCCGTGGCCATCGCCGTCAATGACCAGAAGCTGGCCATCGCCGCCGGCGTCCTGCAGCGGAAACTGGTCAACGCCGGCACCCGCGCCCTGGTCAAGGAAGAGCTGCAGGCCCTGCTGGCCGAGCTCTGGACCCACGCGCCCGACGACAAGGCCAAGGGGTCAGTGGCGGCCTAAGCGTCCGCGACCGAGTTGCCCGACTTGCCGTAAAACGTCGGAATTCCGTCATTTCAGCCAAAGCGCCCGCGCCTTAGGGTTCCCGCCGACACCGGGATGGAGCCCTGGCGGTAGGCGGAGGCCCCCTAGCCCTCCACCAGCGGCGCGAACAGGTGGTAGAACCAGCCCTGGAAGTGCCGGCGGTAGCGCGCGGCCCACAGGTCCAGGGTCGCCTTGGGATAGACCCGGCCGTCGGCGATGACGGTGTCGAGGCTGTCCAGGGCGCTAAGAGAGACGGTGGGGTCCTGGCGATACAGGGCCAGGTCCGCCGGCAGGCCAATGGCGACCTGGCCGAAGGTGTTTTCCGGCCAGAACCGCCCGGGCGAGGTGGTGGCCGTGACCAGAGCCTGATCCGGCGTCAGGCCCAGGGCGACATAGGCGGCCAACTCCCGCCTTAGACCCGAACCGGCATGCAGCAACGGACCGCCCGAGCCCGCATAGATCGGCGCGCCGGCGTGAAACAGGGCGCTCGTCAACTGCCCCCGCCAGCCCTCACCGCAGCCGGCGGCGACCGCGGCCACCGAGCGGCCCGCGGCCAGCAAGGGCGTATGGGCGGTGTGCTGTCGCACCGTGTCGGCAACCAGATCCGGCCGCGAGGCGTCGCCTTCGCAATCGTCCGCCGGCGGCGGCGCCAGGCCGACGTCATCGGCCACGAACGGGGCGTCGGCCAGGATCTCGCGCCCGCCGGCGGTCACCAGCAGGGGTACGCGGGCGCGGGCGGCTTCGCCGGCCACCGCCAATAGCGCGGGCCTGCCGATATCGCCGGCCGCCGCCAGGCAATGCACCCCGCGAGAGACGGCGTAACGGGCGGCCTCACGCGCGGCCGGGGCCGAACGGCTCTGGATTTCCCCGCCGCAGGCCAGGATGCGCGGCCCCGGCACGCGACCCTCGCCGATCCGGTCGCGCAGGCGCAGGACGCTCTCACCGTCGCTGCCTGGATCGCGGACCAGGGTGACGCCGCCGCGCAACGCATCCAGGGCCTGCAGCCGGTCAACGCCGAGCCTGGAGCGCTCGGGCGTGCGGGCGTCCATGTCGATCAAGCCGGGCAGGGCGAAACAGCCGTCGCAATGCAGGTCGTCGCGGGACACCGCCTTGCTGGCCGCCGTGATCGAGGCGATCACCCCGGCGCGCAGGGTGATATCCACATGCGTGGCCCGGCCAAGGCCCGGGTTGATCAGGGTAACGTCCTTGATCACCACCGTACCGCGCGCGGGGACGGGATAGGGCGGCGGGACCAGGAGGCTCCAGGCGAGGCAGGCCAAGGCGATCAGGGCCACTGCGGCGGTGGCGAAGGCGTAGCCAATCCTGCTCAACACGCGCGGCTCACCTTCAAGTTCGCTCCGGCCTGATCTCGCGATCGGCTGCGGTAGATGCCGCCTGCGTCGCTCCACCGCAAGGCGTGATCTGTCGAGGGGGCGATCTTAGGGGGGCGAGTTCGAGGGCCGACCGGGCGGCGCCCGCTCAGCGTTCAGCGACCAGGCGCGAGATGTCGTCCCAACGATAGGCGGTTTCGGTGAGCCCGCCGCCCCAGCCGCGCACGGGGCGCTCGCCCAGCATCCGGCCGCCGAGGTGGGCATAGAAGCCCCGCGCGGCGGTGTTGCCGCTCAACACCCAGATGACCATCGACGCGGCGCCCTGGGCCGCCAGGGCGCTGGCCGCGCCCCCCAGCAGCCGCGCGCCAAGGCCCCGGCCCTTGGCCGTCTTGAGCAGGTAGAGGGTGAAGACCTCCGCGTCGGCCAGCCTCTCGGGGCCTTTCAGCAGACCGCCGGCGCAGTAGCCCACCAGGCCTCCAGCGCCCTCCACGGCCAGGACCACGTCGCCGGTGGGGCCGTCGGTAAGTTGCCGGCGCCAGCGGGCGGCGTGGATGGCGGGGCTCATGGCCGCCAGATAGGCCTGGGGCAGCAGGCTCGCATAGGTCTCGCGCCAAGCCCGAACATGCACCTCGCCAAGCGCCGCGGCGTCGGCCGGACCGGCGGGAAGGATCACATGCTGGGCGAGACGCTCCATGCTTGAAAGCTCGGGTTCGGCGCCTGAGTCGTCAAGGGGGGGGCAAGGTCGCGCCCCTCGCCCACCCGCCTTGTGGGAAAAGGCGGGTCGATTCCCGTGGACGCCTGTGCGAATCCGTTTCGACCCCACCGCTGGGGGCACTAGCCTTGCGGCGATGAACGCGCCGATTCTCCGCCCCGAGACCGCCACGCCGGACGCCGCCGGCGCCACGCCGGTGATGGCGCAGTATTTCGAGGCCAAGGCGCGCCAGCCCGACGCCTTGGTGTTCTTCCGCATGGGCGATTTCTACGAGCTGTTCTTCGACGACGCCGCCCGCGCCTCCGCCGCCATCGGCATCACCCTGACGCACCGGGGCACCCACGCCGGGGCGCCGATTCCCATGGCCGGGGTGCCGGCCCACGCGGCGGAAGCCTATCTGGCCAAGCTGATCCGGGCCGGCTTCAAGGTCGCCGTCTGCGAACAGATGGAAGACCCCGCCGAGGCCCGCAAACGCGGCGGCAAGTCGGTGGTGCGCCGCGATGTGGTGCGCATCGTCACCCCCGGCACCCTTACCGAGGACGGCCTGCTGGACGCCCGCGGCGCCAACCGCCTGGCGGCCATCGCCGTGCGCGGCGGCATGGCCGCCGTGGCCAGCGCCGAGCTATCCACCGGCGAGGTGGAATGCCTGCTGGTCCAGGTCAACGGCCTGGCCGCGGCCCTGGCCGCGATCCAGCCCTCCGAGATTCTGGTTCCCGATCGCCTGTTCGCTGACGAGGCGGTGAGCGCGGCGCTGAAGTCGGCCGGCGGGGTCGTCCAGCCCATGGCCAGCGCCCTGGCCGAACCCTCGGCCTCGGAAGCGCGATTGAAACGCCTTTATGGCGTCGACACCCTGGACGGGTTCGGCGCCCTGGCCGGGGCGGAGATTTCCGCCCTGGGCCTGATCGCCGCCCATCTGGAAACCACCCAGGCCGGCAAGCTGCCCGCGCTGCGCCCGCCCCGCCGCGCCGGCGAGGCCGACGTCATGGCCATCGACCCGGCCACCCGCGCCAGCCTGGAGATCGAAAAGACCCTGAATGGCGGCCGCGACGGATCGCTGCTGTCGGTGATCGACCGAACCGTCACCGCGCCCGGCGCCCGAATGCTGGCCTCGCGCCTGGCCCGGCCCCTGCTCTCCCCCGCCGCCATCGACGAACGGCTGGACGCCATCGGCTGGCTGCTGGAGCGGCGGGCGCTACGGGAACGGTTGCGCGTGATGCTGAAGAGCGCCGGCGACATGGCTCGCTCCGTTTCGCGCCTGGCGTTGGGCCGAGGCGGCCCCCGGGACCTGGGCGCCCTGCGCGAGGGCCTGGCCGCCGGCGAGGCCCTGAGCGCCCTGTTCGCCGCCGAGCCGGAGCCCCTGGCGCCGCCGCCCGCGGAGATTTCCGGCGCCCTGGCGGCCCTGGATCCGGCGGCCCATTCAAGGCTGTCGCAACTGCTGGCCGACCTGCGCGCCGGCCTTGGCGAGGAGCTGCCGGCCCAGGCCCGCGACGGCGGCTTCGTGGCGACGGCGATCTCGCCGGATCTGGACCAGGCGCGGGCTCTGCGCGACGACAGCCGCCGGGTAATCCTGAGCCTGGAATCACGGCTGCAGGCCGAGAGTGGCGTGTCGCTGAAGATCCGCCACAACGCCGTGCTGGGCTATTTCGTCGACACCACCGCCAAACAGGCCGAGGCCCTGATGGCGCCGCCCCTGTCGGCCCTGTTCATCCACCGCCAGACCACCGCCAACCAGGTCCGCTTCACCACCGTCGAGCTGGCCGACCTGGACGCCAAGATCGCCCAGGCGGGCGAACGGGCCTTGGCGATCGAGGTTTCCGTCTTCGAGACCTGGCGCCAGCAGGCCTGCCAGGCCGCCGCCGACATCCAGACCGCCGCCGAGGGCCTGGCCCGCCTGGACGTGGCCGCGGGCTTGGCCGAATGGGCCGAGGACGCCGCCGCCGTGCGGCCGCAGGTGGACAACTCGCTGGTGTTCGACGCGGAGGGCGCGCGGCACCCGGTGGTGGAAGCCGCCGTGCGCCGGGCCGGCGAGGCCTTTACCCCCAACGACTGTCGCCTGGACGGAGACGGCGAGGCGGGGGCCAGGCTTTCCATCGTCACCGGCCCGAACATGGCCGGCAAGTCGACCTTCCTGCGCCAGAACGCCCTGGTGGCGATCCTGGCCCAAGCCGGCTGCTATGTGCCGGCGCGGCGCCTGCGCCTGGGAGTGGTGGACCGGCTGTTCAGCCGCGTGGGGGCCGGCGACGACCTGGCGCGGGGCCGTTCGACCTTCATGGCCGAGATGGTAGAGACCGCCGCCATCCTCACCCAGGCCACGCCGCGCTCGTTCGTCATCCTGGACGAGATCGGCCGCGGCACCGCCACCTATGACGGCCTGGCCATCGCCTGGGCCTGCGCCGAGGCCCTGCACGACACGAACCGCTGCCGGGGCCTGTTCGCCACCCACTATCACGAGCTGGCGGTGCTGGAGCAGCGCTTGGCGCACGTCAGCAACCTGTCGCTGAAGGCCAAGGAGTGGAACGGCGACCTGGTGTTCCTGCACGAGGCGGGACCGGGGCCGGCGGACCGCTCCTACGGCGTCCAGGTGGCCCGCCTGGCGGGCGTGCCGCCCACCGTGGTGGCCCGGGCGCGGGAGGTGCTGGATCGGCTGGAAAGCCAGAAGACCTCCACCGCCGGGCTGGAGGACCTGCCCCTGTTCGCCGCCGTGGCCGAGCCCCAGGTGGTGTTCTTGGGCCCCAGCGCCGCCGACCAGGCCCTCGGCCAGATGGATGTGGACGGCATGAGCCCGCGCGAGGCCCTGGACGCCCTCTACCGCCTCAAGGGTCTGCTCTAGCTGTGCCGATCAAGGCCCTGATGGTGGACGTGGACGGCGTGATCGTGCGCCACCTCAAGCCCGGCCATCGCTGGGACGCGGACCTGGAAACCGACCTGGGCGTCAGGCCCGCCGACCTGCAGCGGGCGTTCTTCGAGCCGCATTTCAAGTCGATCGTGCGCGGCCTGGAACCCATCGAGCCGCGCCTGACCCAGGCCCTGCAAGAGATCGCCCCCTACGTCACCGCCCAGGGGTTGATGGCCTATTGGTTCGCCAAGGACGCGGCCCTGGATCACCGCCTGTTGGAGGCCCTGGCCGGCTATCGCGCTAGGGGCCTGAAGCTGCACCTGGCCACGGTGCAGGAACACCGCCGCGCCGACTACCTATGGACCACCCTGCGCTTGAAGGACCGCTTCGACGGCCTGCAGCACTCCGCCGCCGTCGGCCACGCCAAGCCGGAACCCGCCTACTACGCCGCGGTAGAGGCGCGGACGGGCTTCGCGCCGGACGAACTGCTGCTGATCGACGACTCTCAGCGCAACGTCGACGCGGCCATTGCCGCCGGATGGCAGGGTCGGTTCTGGACGGCGGAGCGAGCGCTGGGTGAGGTGTTGGGGTTTTAGCCGACGATAGCGCGGCCGCACCTCCAGCCAAACCTTATTTCGCCATCCACCGAAATAGCTCTTGCGATATCCCTAAGTTTCGGTATTTTGCTAATTACCGAAATAAGGAACCCCATGGCCGAAGTCTACAAAGCCCTGGCCGATCCCACCCGGCGTCGCATCCTCCAGCTCCTCAGGGACAAGGAGATGACCGCCGGCGAGATCGCCAACCAGTTCGACCTGGCCAAGCCCACCCTGTCCGGCCACTTCGCCGTGCTCAAGGAAGCGGGACTGATCCAGGCCGAGAAGGTCGGCGTCACCATCACCTACCGCCTCAATGTCTCCGTGCTCGAGGAGGCCCTGCTGGCGCTGATGGACGGGTTCAAGCTGGGCGGCGGACGATCGACCGGAGACCGATCATGAACATCACCCGCCCCGCGCTCCTCAGCGCCGCCCTCGTCGCCGCCTCGGCCGCCCTTGGCCTGTGGGCCTATGGCCACCTGCCCGATGGCGCCCGCATCGCCATACACTTCGGCCTCGACGGCCAGCCCAACGGTTTCGCCCCCAAGGGCCCGGGCCTGGCCACCCTGCCGGTTATCAGCGCCCTGGTCCTGGCCCTGTTGTGCGCCTTGCCGCGGATGGTCCGACAAAAGGGCCTGGAGGCGTCGGCCGGCCCCTATGGCCTGATGCTGATCGGGGTGATGGCGGTGATGCTGGTCGCCCAGGCGGCGGTGGTGGCCCGGACCATCGACCCGGCGGTGGACGTGCTGCGCTATGTGTTCGTGGCGGTGGGGGTGCTTTTCGCCCTGCTGGGCAACATCCTGGGCAAGGTGCGGCACAACTTCATCTTCGGCATCCGCACGCCTTGGACGCTGATGAACGAGACCGTCTGGGACAAGACCCACCGCTTCACTGGCCGGCTGATGTTCGTTGGCGGCCTGGTCTTGACCCTGACCGGCCTGTTTGCGCCCAACACCCCGATGCTGGTGGGTGTGATGATCGCCTGCGCCTGTGTCCCGGCCCTGGCCGGAGTGGTCTACTCCTGGGCCATCTTCCCCAAGTCGCCGACGGCCTGAGGGGGCGAGCGCCTGGCCGGACGGCGCCATCCCGTTCGCGCCAACCGCAAAATACGCTTATCTGCCGGGCGGCAGCCGGAATGACTCGGCGCGAGGCTTGACCCCATGTCCCAGGCAGACGACGCCCTCACCCTGACCTTCCGGTGCCCCAAGCGGCTAGAGGGGGTGGCGCCGCCGCCGGTTCCCGCCGTGCAGGGTCTGCCGTCCTGGCTGCGGTCGATGCCGGCGCAGGCGTTCAGCGGCCTGTCGGACGGCGAAGACGACACGGTGAAGCGCTGCCCGCCGTTCGTCGACGCCATGACCGGCGGCTTCTTGATGCCCCTGATCAGCGACCTGCGGGTGGAGAACGGCGAGTTCATCTGGGACGACGATCTGCCGGCGGACGAGGGCGACAGTTTCCCGCGCGGGCCGATCGGCTTCCATGATCCGGGCCAGGTGCAGGGGACACCTCTGTTCGATCAGGATCGCTTCCTGATCAAGTTCCACAACCTTTGGACCATCGAGGCGCCCGAGGGTTATGCGGTGCTGTTCACGCATCCGGTCAACCGCTTCGACCTGCCGTTCACCACCTTGACCGGGCTGGTCGACTGCGACCGCTATCACGACGTCTGGATTCACTTCCCGGCGCAGTGGCGGGACGAGAATTTCAGCGGCGTCCTGCCTCGGGGAACCCCGGTGGCGCAGTGTTTCGCGGTCAAGCGCGAGACCTGGACCGCCCGGTTGGCCACCTTCACGGACGATGAGACCCACCGAGCCCGCGACCTGATGGCCGAGATCGGCCAGGAGAAAGGCGTCTATCGCCGACGGTTTCGCGCCTGAGTCCCGGGCGAGCGGTCAGGCCTCGCCCCGCAGGAAGCGCCCGGCGCCGCTAGGCCGCAGGAACGCCCGCCCGTGCGGCGTGGCGGCCAGGGCGGTAAGCGCCAGGCCCGCCAGTGCGGCGGAGCCACGGCCCGCCGCGCGGATCGCCGCCTCGCCAAGCCCCCGCTGTCCCATCTCCAGCAGGCACTTGCCCAGGGCGATCCCGGTGAGCGGATCGTCCGGGCGCATAGCCAGGGCCCGCTGATAGAGTTCGGCGGCCCCGGCGAATTCCCCTTGTAGCGCCATGGCCTTGGCCAGGCCGACGATAGCGTCGTGGCGGGACGGTGCGCGGGCGTGCGCCCCATGGAAGGCGTCGCGCGCTTGCGCGCACTCGCCGCGCTTCAGGTGAAGGTGGCCCAGGGCGACGCGCAGGCCATCGGCGTCCGGCGCCAGGGCCAGCCCCCGTTCCAGGACCTCGATGCCCTCTGCACAGCGCCCAGCCTCGCCCAGTCCGACCCCCAGGTCGAGGAAGGCCTGGGCGTAGACAGGGCGCCGACCGGCCGCCAGGTGAAGCTGCTCGAAAGCCTCGTCGCGGTGGCCGGCGGCGGCCAAGGCGCGGGCGAGCAGGGTTTCGATTTCTGGCAGCTCGCTGCGCCTCGCCACGCGCCGCAGGATGTCGACGGCCTCCAGCGGGCGGTCCAGCTGCAACAGCGCGGTCCCGAGGATTTGGGCGGCGATGACATTGCCTCGGTCTGCCCGCAGTACGGCGGCGGACAGGCGCTCGGCGACCTCCGGCTGCTCTCGCCGCAGCGCAAGGCCTGCCTCTCCCAGGGCATGGCTGTGGGCGCTCGGCCGAGCGGCAGACATGGGTTTCGGCATTCCGTACCGCGGCCTTTTCTTTTGTTGCTTAGAGACAGTACGCGGGCCGCCATAGGGCGTCCAGGCGACCCTCCGACGGCCGATCTGAAGACTTCCTCAACCATATTGGCCGAGCCTGACGCACGCGGCGGTCGGACATTCCGGCCGCCGTTGCTATATGAGCGCAATGCCCCCGCGTCTTCGCCCCACCCGCCTGGAACATGTCGTCGACGGCCACCGCCTGCGCGCGCAATTGTCGGCCAGCGCCCTGGACGCCGTCGGCGACGAAACCGAACAGCGCCGCCAGGCCATCGAGATCCTGAAAGGCGCCCTGTTTCGCGGCCGGATGATCGCCAAGGAGCGGCTGGAGAACGGCGCCGGCGGGGTCGAGACGGCCCGCCTGCTATGCGGGGTCACCGACGAGGTGATCTCCTGCCTCTACGACTTTACCACCGTGCACGTGTTCCGCGCCCGCAACCCGACGGAGGGCGAGCGCCTGGCCCTGCTGGCGGTGGGCGGTTATGGCCGCGGCGCCCTGGCCCCGTTCAGCGACATCGACCTGTTGTTCCTACGACCCTACAAACAGACCGCCCACGCCGAGAGCGTCATTGAGTTCATGCTCTATGCCCTGTGGGATCTGGGCTTCAAGGTCGGCCACGCCTCGCGCACGGTCGAGGAATGCGTGAAGCTGTCGCGCGAAGACATCACCATCCGCACCTCGATCCTGGAGGCCCGCCAGCTCACCGGCGACACCGCCCTGTTCGCCGAACTGCGCCGCCGCTACCGCGAGGACGTGGTCCGCGGCACCGGGGCCGAGTTCGTCGCCGCCAAGCTGAAGGAGCGGGACGAGCGCCACGCCCGCGCCGGCGCCAGCCGCTTCATGGTCGAGCCCAATGTGAAGGAGGGCAAGGGCGGGCTGCGTGACCTGCACACCCTGTTCTGGATCGGCCAGTACCTGCACCCCGCCGAAGGGGTGGAGGGGGTGATGCGCCTGGACATGTTCCAGGGCCAGGAGGTTCGGGCCTTCATCCGCGCCTTCGATTTCCTGGAATCGGTTCGCGCCCACCTGCACTTCACCACCGGCCGGGCCGAGGAACGCCTGACCTTTGATCTGCAGCCCGAAGTGGCGCGGCGGATGGGCTACAACGACCGACCGCGGCCGGGCGGCGACAACACCCCGGCGGTGGAGCGGTTCATGCGCCGCTATTTCCTGATCGCCAAGGAGGTGGGCACCCTGACCCGCGCCTTCTCCGCCAAGCTGGAAGCCGAACACCTGAAGTCCGCGCCGCGGGGGCTGTCCCGCTTCCTGCCGGGGCGCGGCGGCGCCCGGCCACCGGCGAAGCCCGCCGGAAAGCCCATCGATCATCCCGGCTTCCATATCGAGGGCCAGCGCCTGACCGTGGACAGCCCGGAGGTGTTCGACGCCGATCCGGTGAACCTGATCCATCTGTTCCGCATCGCCGATCAGCGCGACCTGGACCTGCACCCCGACGCCTTCACTGCCGTGACCCGCAATCTGGCCCTGATCACCTCCAAGGTCCGGCGCGATCCAGCGGCCATCAAGGCCTTCCTCGACATCCTGGCGCGGGGCCGCAACACCCGGCGGATCCTGGACCTGATGAACGAGGCGGGGGTGCTGGGGCGCTTCATTCCGGAGTTCGGCCGCATCGTCGCCCAGATGCAGTTCAACATGTACCACTCCTATACGGTGGACGAGCACACCCTGCGCGCGGTCGGGGTGATCGCCGACGTGGCCGCCGGCCGTTTCGCCGACGACCACCCCCTGGCCACCGCCATCATGCCCCTGATCAAGGACCGCGAGGCCCTGTTCCTGGCCATGCTGCTGCACGACACCGGCAAGGGCGGGGTCGGAGGCCAGGAAAAGGCCGGCGCCCGCGCCGCGCGCCAAGCGTGCGAGCGCATGGGCGTGGACCGGCACAAGATCGAGCTGGTGGCCTGGCTGGTGGAGCATCACCTGGTGATGAGCGACTTCGCCCAGAAGCGCGACGTGGCCGATCCCGCCACCGTCGCCGCCTTCGCCCGCATCGTCGAGAACCCCGAGCGGCTGCGCCTGTTGCTGGTGCTGACGGTGGCCGACATCCGCGCCGTCGGGCCGGGGGTCTGGAATGGTTGGAAGGGCCAGTTGCTGCGCGAACTCTACGCCGCCACCGAGACCATCTTCCGCGGCGGCCGGATCAGCGACGCCGCCGGCATCGCCCGCCGGCGCCAGGAAGCCATAGCCTATGACGCGCGCACCGCCCTGGTGGCCGCCGATCAGGACGCCAAGGCCTGGGCCACCGCCATGGAAGACGCCTATTTCGTCTCCTTTTCCGCGGAAGAACAGAGCACCCACATGGCGCTGTCCAAGCGCGCCTCGGCCCAGGGGGGCGCCGCCGCCGAGGCCCGAATCCGCGCCGACCGCAACGCCGCCGAGGTGATCGTCGCCGCCCCCGACCGCCAGGGCCTGTTCGCCGATCTGGCGCTGGGCATCGCGGCCATGGGCGGCAATGTTGTCGGGGCGCGGATCTTTACCTCCGCCGAGGGCCAGGCCCTGGATATTTTCTACGTGCAGGACGCGTCGGGTCAGCCGTTTGGCGCCGACGCCTCCAGCGCCCTGGGTCGGCTGACCGAAACCCTGGCCCGCGCCGGCAAGGGCGAGGTCACCAAGGCCGAGACGCGCAAGGGCGGGGATCAGGGCAAGTCCGCCGCCTTCGCCATCTCCCCCACCGTGGCTATCGACAACGACGCCTCTACCGGGGCCACGGTGATCGAAGCGTCCGGCCGCGACCGGCCCGGCCTGCTGGAGGCCTTGGCGCGGACCATCTCGGAGGCGGACCTCTCCATCCAGTCGGCGCATATCGACGGCTATGGCGAGCGCGCCGTCGACGCCTTCTATGTGGTCACCGCCGAGGGGGCAAAGTTGACCGACGCCCGGCGCGGCGCGGCGATCCGCACCCGCCTGACCGACGTGCTAGTGGCCGGCGAGACCCCGTCCGCCCGCCGCCTGCCCAAGGCCCGCGCCAGCGAGGCGCGATGATCGCCGCCTTGATTCCACTCAAGACCCAGCCCAAAAGCCCCAACCCGTGACCGTCGACACCCCCGCCTCAGAGACTCTCGCCGTCGCCCCGACGCCGCCGCCGGCAACGCCGACGCGCGGCGGCAGCCTGATCCGCTCGTCGATGGTGTTTTCCAGCCTGTCGCTGATCAGCAAATTCATGGGCCTGGCGCGGGACCTGGTGATCACCGCCAAGCTGGGGGCCAGCGGCACCATCGAGGCGGACGCCTACAACACCGCCCTGGCCTTCCCCAACCTGTTCCGCCGCATCTTCGCCGAGGGCGCTTTCGCCAGCGCCTTCGTGCCGGCCTACGCCCGCGCCCTGGAGCGCGACGGCGAAGAGAAAGCCGACATCCTGGCCGCCGACGCCATGGCCACCCTGGCGGCCGCCACCATCGCCCTGACCCTGGTGGCCCAGCTGACCATGCCGTGGCTGATGTACGTCATCAATCCCGGCTACGCGAACGATCCGGCCAAGTTCAAGATGGCCGTGCTGCTGACCCAGATCAGCATGCCCTACCTGCCCTGCATGGCCATCTACGCCCACCTGTCCGGCGTGCTGCAGGCCCGGGGCAAGTTCGCCATCACCGCCCTGGCCCCAACCCTGCTGAACCTGATCATGCTGGCCGCCGTGTTGCCGCAGAAAAGCGCCCAATCCGGCGCCCTGGCGGCGTCGTGGGCGATTATTGGCGCGGGCGTGGCCCAGGCGGCCCTGCTGTCCTGGGGCGTGCATCGCTCTGGCGCCCAGGTGCATTGGCGCCTGCCCAGGCTGACGCCGGACATCAAGGCCCTGATCATGCTGGCCGTACCCGGCGCCATCGCCGGTAGCGCCACCCAGATCAACATCTTCATCTCCAGCCTGCTGGCCAGCTACGTGGCCGGCGCCCGGTCATGGCTGGCCGTGTGCGACCGGCTCTATCAGCTGCCGATCAGCCTGGTGGCCGTGGCCATCGGCGTGGCCCTGCTGCCGCGCCTGTCCCGCGCCGTGCACGCCGGCGACAAGCAGGACGCCCAGGCCACCATGGACCAGGCGGTGGTCTTCTGCCTGGCCCTGTCCCTGCCGGCGGCGGCGGCCCTGACGGCCATGCCCTACTATCTGATCGACGGCCTGTTCACCCGCGGCGCCTTTACCCACTACGACGCCCAGCAGACCGCGGCGGCCCTGTTCGCCTATGGCTGGGGGGTGCCCGCCTTCGTGCTCAAGCGCATCCTGGAGCCGGCCTTCTTCGCCCGTCAGGACACCAAGGCGCCGATGCGCTTCGCCCTGATCTCGGTGGTGGTGAACATCGTCCTGGGGGTGATCCTGTTCAAGATCGTCGGCGTCTGGGGCATCGCCGCCGCCACCAGCGTCGCCACCTGGGTCAATGTCGGCCAGATGGTCACCGCCCTGGCCCGGCGGGGGGTCTACGCCCCGACGCCCAAGACCTGGTCCCGCCTGATCCGCCTGGCCGTCGCCAGTGGGGCCTTGGGTCTGCTTCTGGCCCTGACCTCACACTTTCGCGCCGCGATCGAGGCGCCGCTGGCCGGCGTCCACCTGGGGCCTTTCCACGCCAAGGAGCTGGTGATCCTGGCCGTGATGGCCCTGGCCGGCGCCGCCTACCCGGTGCTGCTGTTCGCCTCCGGCGGCCTGACCCTGGCCGAAGCCCGCGCCGCCATCCGCCGTCGGCCCGCCGATCCGGCTCCCACGCCCTTGCCGTAAGGCCGTTGAGGTTTTAATGCCCATCGCCATGGCCCTGTTCGGACACAATCCCTGGCGATGGCGTCATCCGTCCTAGATCGACCGATCCGTCGGCGAGCGCCTTCGCTTGCCCGCCACGCCCCTCTTCGAGAAGCCTGATCCCATGACCGATCAAAACCCCGTCGCCTACACGGGTCCGCAACGCGTGCTCTCCGGCGTCCAGCCCAGCGGGGATCTGCACCTGGGCAACTACCTGGGCGCCCTGGTGAAGTTCGTCGCCCTGCAGGACCAGATGGAGTGCCTCTATTGCGTGGTGGACCTGCACGCCATCACCCAGTGGCAGGACCCCGCCAAGCTCACCGCCCAGACCCGGGAGATCGCGGCGGCCTATATCGCCGCCGGCGTCGACCCGAAGAAGGCGATCATCTTTCCGCAGTCGGCCGTGCCGCAGCACACCGAATTGGCCTGGATCCTCCAGTGTGTCGCCCGCCTGGGCTGGCTGGACCGGATGACCCAGTTCAAGGAGAAGACCGGCAAGCACAAGGAGCGCCACAGCGTCGGCCTGTATACCTATCCGGTGCTGCAGGCCGCCGATATCCTGCTCTACAAGGCCACCCACGTGCCGGTGGGCGAGGACCAGAAGCAGCACCTGGAGCTGACCCGCGACATCGCCGGCAAGTTCAACCACGACTTCGAAGCGCCGGGGTTCTTCCCACTGCCCGAGGCCCTGGTGGAAGGGCCGGGCGCGCGGATCATGTCGCTGCGCGACGGGTCGGTGAAGATGTCCAAGTCCGACCCGTCCGACCAGTCGCGCATCAACCTGATGGATGACGCCGACGCCATCGCCAGCAAGATCCGCAAGGCCCGCACCGACGCCGAGCCCCTGCCGGAAGACGAGGCCGATCTGAAGGGTCGGGCCGAGGCCGACAACTTGGTGGGCATCTATGCGGCGCTGTCGGATCAGACCAAGGCCCAGGTGCTGGGAATCTATGCCGGCCAGGGGTTCGGCCAAAGCTTCAAGCCCGACCTGGCGGACCTGCTGGTGGCGCGGTTCGGACCTGTGTCCGCGGAGATGCGCCGCCTGGTGAACGACCCCGCCGAGATCGACCGGGTGCTAGCGGCGGGGGCGGAGAAGGCGCGGGAAATCGCCGAGCCGGTGCTGGCCGAGACCAAGAAGCGGGTGGGGTTCTGGCCGGGGTGAGGTTGCGCCCCGCGTCGCAACACGCCATCTAGCGAAACAGGAGACCGCGCCATGTTCATCCAGACCGAAAACACGCCCAACCCCGCCGTGCTGAAATTCCTGCCCGGGCGCGAGCTGGTGAAGTCGGGCGTGCGCGAGTTCAAGACCGCCGTGGAAGGCGCCGCCTCGCCCCTGGCCAAGGCCCTGTTCGACCTGGATGGCGTCACCCGGGTGTTCTTCGGCTCGGACTTCCTGACCGTGACCAAGGCCGAGGACGCCGACTGGTCGCACATGAAGGCGCCGATCCTGGCGGCGATCATGGACCACTTCACCTCCGACGCGCCCCTGCTGGCCGACGAGGAAGCGGACCAGGACGACGAGGTCTATGAAGGCGAAACCGCCCAGGTGGTGGCCGAGATCAAGGAGCTGCTGGACACCCGCATCCGCCCGGCCGTGGCCCAGGACGGCGGCGACATCCTGTTCTCCCGTTTCGAGGCCGACACAGGCGTGGTCTGGCTGCACATGCGCGGCGCCTGTTCCGGTTGCCCGTCATCCTCCGCCACCCTGAAGGCGGGGGTGGAAAACATGCTCAAGCATTACGTCCCCGAAGTCACCCGCGTCGAACAGACGCTTTAACGCCCCCAACCTCCCCGTTGGAGGACTTCCCCCACCCCTTCGTTCGGGGGAAGAGAATCCGCGTCCCTTTGCCCCCGCCCTTTATATCGTCTACGCCCAAGCCATGATCGTCCTCGCCGTCGATACCTGCCTTGGCGCCTGCTCGGTGGCGCTGGTCGACAAGGGCGCCGTCGTGGCCCAGGCCAGCGAGCCGATGACCCGCGGCCACCAGGAGCGCCTGGCCCCAATGGCGCGCGAGGTGATGATCGCGGCGGGCGTCGGCTTCTCCGCCATCGACCGCATCGGCGTCACCGTCGGCCCCGGCTCGTTCACCGGCCTGCGTGTCGGCCTGGCCTTCGCCAAGGGTCTGGCCCTGGCGCTGCACAGGCCCTGCATCGGCGTCGGCTCTCTCGAGGCCCTGGCCGCGAGCCTGGAGACCACCGGGCCGGTGGCCGCCGTGATCGATTCCGGGCGGGGTCAGGCCTATCTGCAGACCTTCGACGCCGGCGCCACGACCTCGCAACCCCTGGTGCTGCCGCTCGAGGAGGCCCAGGCGGTGCTGGCGGCCCTGGGCGGCGGCGTGCTGACGGGTCCGGGGGTCGAGCTGTTGAGCGCGGCCGCCGCCGGTTTCGAGATCGCCGCCCTGGCCGCCCCAGCGCCCGGCGCCGTGGCCCGGCTGGCCGCCGCAGCGCCCGTGGCGCCGCCGACGCCCCTCTATCTGCGGGCGCCCGACGCCAAGATTTCCACCAAGTCGAAGGCCGCATGACCCTCCGCCCCGCCAGATCCAGCGACGCGCGGTCCATGGCGCGGGTCCACGCCCAGGCCTTCGCCGTCGGCTGGTCGGCGCACGAGCTGGCCGGGTTCATGGCCGGCCCCGGCGCCTTCGCCCTGGTGGTGGAGGGCGAGGAGGCGCTGAGCGGCTTTATCCTGTGCCGCGCCATCGCCGGCGAGGCGGAGGTGCTGACTCTGGCGGTCGCCCCCGCCGAGCGGCGGCGCGGCGTCGCCAGCGCCCTGCTGCGGGGGGCCATGGACGCCGCCACCGGCGCCGCGGCGGAGTCCATGTTCCTGGAGGTGGCGGCCGACAACACCGCCGCCATCGGCCTCTATGAAGGCGCCCGTTTCGAGCATGTGGGGCTGCGACGTGGCTATTACTCGGGCGAGGGCGGGCCTAAGGACGCCCTGGTCATGCGTCACCGCCTTAACAGCTGAACGCCCACGCCCTATGGTGCGGGGTGAAACGTGGATTCTGGCGCCAGATTCTGGAGCGCGACCTTGGACCGACTTGAAACGCTGTGCATCGAAAAGGGCATGCGCATGACCGAGCAGCGCCGCGTGATCGCGCGCGTGCTGTCCGCCGCCCATGACCATCCGGATGTGGAAGAGCTGCACCGCCGCGCCCATTCCGTCGACAAGCACATCTCCATCGCCACGGTGTACCGCACGGTGCGCCTGTTCGAGGAAGCGGGCATCCTGACCCGGCACGACTTTCGCGATGGCCGTTCGCGCTACGAGGAAGCCAGCGACAACCACCACGACCACCTGATCGACATGAAGTCCGGCAAGGTGATCGAATTCGTCGACGACGATATCGAGGCCCTGCAGCACGCCATCGCCAAGCGCCTGGGCTACCGGCTTGTGGACCACCGGCTTGAGCTGTACGGAATCCCCGCCGAAGAGGCGAAGTAACCCGCGAACCCTGAGCGACCCCATAGTGATCTGATCCGACCTGAAGGCCGCCTGCGCCCAGCGCGCGAGGCTTCACCGCCGACAACGGGCGCCTGCCCGCGCCATCGGCACGCCTTCAGAGCCTCCGTCCCGCCAGGGCCGGAGCCCAGGGTCATTCCCCATGTCCATTCCAGACTCGCTTCCCGAGGTCATCTTCCTCAACGGCCCCTCGCGGTCAGGCAAGACCTCCATCGCTCGCACCCTGCAGGACCGCCTGCCCGACCCCTTTGCCCGCCTGGGGGTGGACGACGTTGTCTTTCCCCTGGCCCCGCCGCGCTGGCACGGGGTGGACGAGGGTCTGCGCTTCAAGCCCCACCCGGAGGGCGGGCTCTACCTGCACATGGGCGAGAACGGCATGGTCATGCAGCACGCCTTCCACCGCGTCGCCCGCGCCATGGTCACCCCCGGTCTGGGCCTGATCATCGACGAGGTGCTGGTGGATCCGCGCCTGCTGCCCCACTGGCTGGAGGTGCTGGCCGACCTGGAGGTGTTCTTCGTCGGCGTCCACTGCGACCTGGCCGAGTTGGAGCAGCGCGAGCGGGTCAGCCCCGACCGCGCCCAGGGCCATGTGCGCACCCACCACCGGAGCGTCCACCGCCACGGCCTCTATGACCTGGAGATCGACACCACCGAGATGAACACCACTCGCTGCGCCGCCCGCATCGCCGAAGCCCTGGCCACGCGGCCCCGGCCGACGGCGTTCGAGCGTCTCAGGGCGGACACAGCCTGGCGCTAACGCGGCGCCGGCGGGCGCGTCCCGGTTGCGCCGCGCCCGCTGGCCCCCCATAAACCCCGACATGACGACGCCAGCGCCCCCAAAGCGCCTCTACATCAAGACCTACGGCTGTCAGATGAACGTCTATGACAGCGAGCGCATGGCCGACGTCCTGCGCCCGCTGGGCTATGGCATGACCGACACCCCGGAAGGCGCCGACCTGGTGGTGCTGAACACCTGCCACATCCGCGAGCACGCCACCGAGAAGGTCTATTCGGAACTGGGGCGCCTAAAGGGCATGAAGGCCCGCTATGCGCAGACCGGCGGCGAGATGGTGATCGCCGTGGCCGGGTGCGTAGCCCAGGCCGAGGGCAAGGAGATCATGCATCGCCAGCCGGCCGTGGACCTGGTGGTGGGACCCCAGGCCTATCACCAACTGCCCGAGCTGATCGCCCGCGCCCACCGCAAATCCGGCGAGCGCCTAGCCGCCGACTTCGCCGCCGACGAGAAATTCGACGCCCTGCCGGCCGAGCGCGCGGCCGACGGCTATACCGCCTTCCTCACCGTGCAGGAGGGTTGCGACAAGTTCTGCACCTTCTGCGTGGTGCCCTACACCCGCGGCGCGGAATATTCGCGGCCCATGGCGGCCATCGAGGACGAGGCCCAGCGCCTGGCCGACCAGGGGGTGCGCGAGATCACCCTGTTGGGCCAGAACGTCAACGCCTATCATGGCGAGGGCGGCTTGGCCGCCCTGGTCCGCCGCCTGGCGACGATCCCGGGCCTGGACCGCATCCGCTACACCACCAGCCACCCCGCCGACATGGACGAGGCCCTGATCGCCGCCCATGCCGAGGTCGAGGCCCTGATGCCCTATCTGCACCTACCGGTGCAGTCGGGGTCGGACCGGATCCTGAAGGCCATGAACCGGGGCCATGCAGCGGAGGCCTATCTGCGCCTGGTGGAGCGCATCCGCGCCGCGCGGCCGGACATCGCCATGTCCTGCGACTTCATCGTCGGCTTCCCCGGCGAGCGGGAGAGCGACTTCGAGGCGACTCTGGCCCTGGTGCGCGAGGTCGGCTTCGCCAGCGCCTTCTCGTTCAAATATTCCCGCCGCCCCGGCACGCCGGCCTCGGCCATGCCTGGCCAGGTGGACGAGGCGGTGAAGGAAGACAGGTTGGCCCGCTTGCTGGCGGTGCTGAACGATCAACAAATGGACTTCAACCGCGCCCAGGTGGGCCGCACCCTGCCGGTGCTGTTCGAACGCGCCGGCCGGCGTCCCGGCCAGGTGGTGGGCCGCAGCCCCTACCTGCAGCCGGTGCACATGGAAGGCCCGCAAAGCCTGATCGGCCAGATCGTTCCGGTGCGGATCGAAACCGCCCAACGCGGCAGCCTGGCAGCCACCCCCATGCCCACGCCGATGTTGGAGGCCGTTTGAGTAGAGGTCCTTCCGAGTTCACCGCCCTGCCCGACGCCGCGGTGCGCGCCGTCTCCGGGCCTGGCGGCCGTCACGCCGCCCTGATCGAGGACGCTTTCCACGTGCTCATTGAGACGCCCGGCGGCGGCGTGTCTGTAAACGGCGACACCAAGGCCAAACGCCTGGCCCGCCAGGCTATCGAGGCCCTGGCGGCGCGGGTGGCCGCGGGACTGGAGATCAGCACCGCCGATGTGCGCGTGGCCATCGACCAGGCCCAGACGGGCGGACCGGCCGCCTCTACGGTGGGATCGGGTCGCCGCGGCCCCATCGCCGCCAAGACGGCCGCCCAGGCCAGCTATCTGGAGGCCCTGACCAGCCATGAGCTGGTGTTCGGCCTTGGCCCCGCCGGCACCGGCAAGACCTTCCTGGCCGTGGCCCATGGGGCGGGCCTGTTGCGTTCCGGGGCCGTGGACCGGCTGATCGTCACCCGCCCGGCGGTGGAGGCCGGCGAGCGGCTGGGCTTCCTGCCAGGCGATCTGACGGAAAAGGTCGACCCCTACATGGCCCCCGTCTGGGAGGCCCTCACCGACATCCTGGGCGCCGACGCCCTGCGCAAGCGGCGCGAGCGTGGCGAGATCGAGGTGGCGCCCATCGCCTTCATGCGCGGCCGCACGCTGTCTCATGCCTTCATCATCGTCGACGAGGCGCAGAACACCTCGCGCCTGCAGATGAAGATGGTCCTGACCCGGATCGGCGAGGGCTCGCGCATGGCGGTGACCGGCGACCCCAGCCAGGTGGACCTGGTCAATCCCAACGATTCGGGCCTGGCCCACGCGGTGTCGATCCTGGATGGGGTCGAGGGGGTGGCCATGTGCCGCTTTACCGCCTCCGACATCGTCCGCCACCCCCTGGTGGGCCGTATCGTCAAGGCCTACGACGCCGACACCAGCCGGCGATGATCGAGGTCGAGATCGAGGACGAAGGCTGGACCGACGCCATCCCAGACGCCGCCGCCCTGGCCGAACAGGCGGCGCTTACGGCGCTGAACGGCGCGGGGAAAGCCGGTGGCGTCGCCGTCCTGCTGACCGATGACGAGACGGTGCGCGACCTGAACGCCCGGTTCCGGGGCAAGGACACGCCGACCAATGTCCTCTCCTTTCCGGCGCCGGAAAATCCCGAGGATCACTTGGGCGACATCGCCCTGGCGCTGGGCGTCATGGTCCGGGAAGCCAGCGAACAGGGCAAACCGCTGACACATCACCTGCAACACCTGGTGATCCATGGCGTCTTGCACCTGATCGGCTATGATCACGAGACCGACGGGGACGCGGAACGGATGGAATCGCTGGAACGCCAGCTTCTGCACGGACTGGGTGTTCCTGATCCCTATGCTTCCGACGCCCGAACGGGTGACGAAGGAGACCATGTCGAGCCCTAGCCCCGCCAGCCCGAGTTCCGACAGCGCCTCGGCGCCCGCCGACGACTCCGAGAAGACCGGGGCCCTGGACGCCATCCTGGCCAGTGTGGGCCTGCGCCGAAAGGGCCGCGACGAGGCGCGCGCGCCGGACGCCACCGCCACCGCGCAGACCCAGGCCGGTTCCGACCTGATCGACCAGGCCGAGGCCTTCCAGACCCTGCGTGTGGGTGATGTGATGACGCCGCGCGCCGACGTCACCGCCGTGGAGATTTCCCAGTCCTTCGACGAGGTAGTGGCCGCCTTCGCCGAGACCGAACATTCCCGCCTGCCGGTCTATCGCGAGACCCTGGATGACCCGGTGGGGGTGGTGCATCTGAAGGACATCTTCAAGCTGATGGCCGACGGCGCCTCACGCCCGCCGCCCACCGACCCGGTGATCCACCGCGTGCGCCGCGAGACCCTGTATGTGCCCCCATCCATGCGCGCCGCCGACCTGTTGGTGCGCATGCAGGCCAGCCGTATCCACCTGGCCATGGTCATCGACGAGTTCGGCGGCGTCGACGGCCTGGTGACTATGGAAGATTTGATCGAGGCCGTGGTCGGCGAGATCGACGACGAGCACGATGAGGCGGTGGCGGTGCAGATCGTCGCCCGCGCCGGTGGCATCTTCGAGGTCGACGCCCGCGCCACCCTGGAGGACGTCGAGGCCGCCGTCGGCCGTGAACTGGGCACCGAAGACCTGGAGGACGAGGACATCGACACCGTCGCCGGCCTGGTCACCGCCCTGGCCGGCCGCGTGCCCCAGCGTGGCGAGGTGATCAGCCACCCCGCCGGACTGGAGTTCGAGATCGTCGACGCCGATCCGCGCCGGGTGAAACGCCTGCGCATCCGCCCCCCGACCCCGGAGCCGGACCCCAATCCGGCCGCGGACGTCTGAGCCGAAGCATGCCAACCCAGGCGCGGCCATGAACCGCTGGCTGGCGCGCGGGCTGGCGCTGCTGGCCGGCCTGGGCGCCGCCCTGGCCCACCCGCCGTGGGGCCTGCTGCCGGGCCTGCTGGGCTATGCCCTGCTGCTGTATCTGCTGGACAACGCCGACCCCGCCCGACCCCTGCGCTCGGCCTTCCTGCGCGGCTGGCTGGCGGGGACGGCCTATTTCGCGGTCAGCCTGTGGTGGGTGGCGGAGGCCTTCATGGTCGATCCCGCCCAGGCCTGGATGGCGCCCTTCGCGGTGATCCTGCTGGCGTCGGGCCTGGGGCTGTTCTGGGGGGCGGCCGGACTGGCCTATGGCGCCCTGGCGGCAAAGGGCGCGCGCCGGGTGCTGCTGTTCGCCGGGGTGTTCGCGCTGTTCGAGTGGCTGCGCGGCCACGTGCTCACCGGCCTGCCCTGGGACCTGCCTGGCGAGACCTGGAAGGCCGGATCGGCCCCCTCCCAGGCCGCTTCCCTGGTCGGCGCCTATGGCCTGACCTGGATCACCCTGGCCGCCTGCGCCGCCGCCGCCGTGATCCGCGAGGGCTGGCGCGGCCGTCTGGCCACGGGCCTGGGCCTCGCCGCCATCGCCGGCCTCTATCTGTTCGGCGCCGTTCGCCTGGACCAGGCGCCGCCCACGGACCCGAAGGCCCCGACCCTCCGCATCATCCAGGCCGACATCAAGCAGGCGGACAAGTACGACGAGCACGCCTTTGCCAGCATCGTGCAGCGCTATGTCACCCTGACCCGGACGCCCGCCGCCGTCGCGCCGCAGATCGTCATCTGGCCCGAAGGCGCGATCCCCGCCGACCTGGACGACTACCTGGGTCCCGGCGCCTGGACCGCCGACGCCATCCAGGGCGCCCTGGCGCCGGGCCAGACCCTGATCGTCGGCGGCTACCGCACGGTGCGAAGCCCCGAAGCCAACGCTCCAGACCTCTACTTCAACAGCCTCTATGCGGTGCGGCGCACATCCCCAGGTCTGGCCGCCATAGGCCGCTACGACAAGTACCGCCTGGTCCCGTTCGGCGAATTCATGCCGGCGGACAAGCTGGCCTCCCGGATCGGCTTCAAACAGCTGGTGCGGGTGGGCGATGGGTTTACCCCTGGGCCGCGGCCACGCCCCATCGCCCCGCCCGGCGTGCCGGCGATGCAGCCCCTGATCTGTTATGAGAGCCTGTTCCCGGGCTTCACGCGAGAGGGCCAGGCCGCCGCCGGTATGAGGGCCGCCTGGATCGTCAACCTGTCCAACGACGCCTGGTTCGGGACCACCAGCGGGCCCTGGCAGCACCTCAATATCGCCAGCTATCGCGCCATCGAGGAGGGCCTGCCCATGGTGCGGGCCACGCCGACGGGGGTTTCGGCGGTGATCGACGCCTTTGGCCGAATCGCGCCGGGCCAAGCGCTGGGCCAGGGCGTCTATGGTGTCATCGACGCCAGACTGCCGCCCGCCCTGTCGCCAACGGTCTTCAATCGTATAGGCGACCTTCCGTTACTCATTTTGGTGATATTTTCATTCGCTGGAGCGGTGCTTCCGCGAAGCGCGACCTTGAGTCGCACAGGGGTGTGACAAGTATTCACTAGCAGGAAGCTTACATTTCGCTATCACGCCTACATGACGCCAGTGGCCGAAGATCGTTCACCGAACCCTGTTGACTTACATGTCGGCGCGCGGGTTCGCATGCGCCGCCGGCTTCGCGGGGTAAGCCAAGAGAAGCTGGCCGAGTCCCTGGGCCTGACCTTTCAGCAGGTGCAGAAGTACGAGCGCGGGGCCAATCGGATCAGCGCGTCCAAACTCTATGAGATCGCCGCCTCTCTGCAGACGCCGGTGGGATACTTCTTCGAAGGCCTGGCCGATCCGTCGAAGACGGTTGATGGCTCAACCGGCGGCTCCGAGCAGGTGGTGCACGACTTCCTGATGACCAGCGAGGGACTGGAGCTGGCCGCCCTGTTCCCCCGCCTGAGACGCGGCCGCCTGAGACGCCGCCTCCTGGACCTGATCCGCGCCATCGTCGAGGACGATGGGTCCGAGGACGGCGAAGAGTAGGTTCCTCTGGAAGCCTCTAGACTCTCGGATAGCCGCGCATTCTAAGGCGGCGATGACTGACGACCTTCGTCCCCTGCGCACCTTTGGCCGCATCAAGGCTCGGCCGATCAAGCCGCGGCAGGCGGCGTTGATGGACACCCTGCTGCCGTCCATCAGCCTGCCGCAAACCCCCTTCGACCCCATCGACCTGATGCCGGGCGCCGAGCAGGTCTGGCTGGAGATCGGCTTTGGCGGCGGCGAGCACCTGGCGACCCAGGCGGAACGCGCCCCCGCCAGCCTGTTCCTGGGCGCCGAGCCGTTCCTGAACGGGGTCGCCAGCGCCCTGCGCCATGTCGAGGAGCGGGCTTTGAAGAACGTTCGCCTGCTGAACGGCGACGCCCGGGTGCTGATGGCCGCCCTGCCGGACGCCAGCCTGGACCGGATCATCATCCTGTTCCCCGACCCCTGGCCCAAGGCGCGGCACCACAAGCGCCGCATTGTGCAGCCGGAGTTCATCGCCGAGGCCGCGCGGTTGCTGAAGCCGGGCGGGCGGCTGCGGTTCGCCACCGACTGGGCGGAGTATGCCGACTGGGCCCTGCGGCGGCTGGAAGCCTCGCCGGAGCTGCGGTGGCTGGCGGAGGCGGCGGACGACTGGCGCCGCCCTCCCGCCGACCACGTCACCACCCGCTATGAAACCAAGCGTCTGGGTGACTGTGATCCGGTCTGGCTGGACTTCCAGCGGCGCTGAGGATTGAACTGAGGTCACAGTCAGAAGAGGCCCGCCATGTCCAAGACCTCCAGACGCGCCGTGATCGCCGGGGCCGGCGCGCTGGCCGCCTCCAGCGCCCTGGCCCAGACGCAGGCCCAGACGACGGCCCAGACAACGGCCGCTCCGGTTCCCGCCACGCCCCTGCCACGGGTGACGATCGTCACCGCCCTGGGCGCCGTCACCCTGGAGCTGGCCGCCGACAAGGCGCCGATCAGCAGCGCCAACTTCCTGCGCTATGTGGACGCGCGGAAGTTCGACGGTTCGGCCTTCTACCGGGCCATGAAGGTCCAGCCCGACCCCGTGACCGGCCTGATCCAGGGCGGCGCCAAGGATGGCCGGCTGTTCCCGCCCATCGCCCATGAAAGCACGACCCAGACCGGTCTCAGCAACCGGGACGGGGCCATCTCCATGGCCCGCTATGCGCCCGGTTCGGCCACGGCGGCGTTCTTCATCTGTGTCGGCGACCTTTCGGGCCTGGACGCCAAGCCCGGCCAGCCCGGCGACAACCTGGGCTTCGCCGCCTTCGGACACGTGGTGGCCGGCCTGGACGTGGTCAAGGCGATCCTGGCCTCGCCGGTTTCCTCCGCCAAGGCCCAGAGCGAGGCCATGACCGGCCAGATGCTGGACCCCAAGGTGGCCATCGTCAGCGCCCGGCGGGCTTAGGGCACACCGCCCCCTCGCCATGGACGACACTGTTACCCTCAGGCTCGCCATCCCCTCGGACGCCGGAGCCATCCGCGACCTGACCCGCGCCGCCTACGCCAAGTGGGTGACGATGATCGGCCGCGAGCCCCTGCCGATGACCGTCGACTATGACCAGGCGGTGCTCGAACATCGCTTCGACCTGCTCCACGTCGGCGAAGTGCTCGCCGCCCTGATCGAGACGGTCCCCGACAGCGGCGACCTGCTGATCGAGAACGTCGCCGTCCTGCCGGCATTCCAGGGTCGGGGGTTCGGGGTGCGACTGCTCAAGCTGGCGGAGGATCTGGCGGCCTCGGCGGGCCTGTGGGGCACGCGCCTCTATACCAACCAGCGCTTTACGGTGAACATCGAGCTCTACGCGGCGCTCGGCTACCGGGTGGACCGCGAGGAGGCGCTGAACGGCAATGTCAGGGTCTACATGTCGAAGGTGCGGAATCAGCCCGAGAAAGACCTTAGAGCCTAACCCCCCGCCGACCGCTTCACCCGGTCCACCTCGATCAGCTGCGCCTCCAGCACGGCCAGGGCGTTGGACTCTTCGCGGGTGAGGTTGCTGCGGTCCATGTGGTCCAGCATCACCTTCATGGCGTCGCCCATCCGGCCCAGCTGGCGGCCGTAGCTACCGACCTCGTCGAGCATGCGCCGTTCCAGGTCCGGATCGCCAGATTGGCCCAGATCGATGTTGATCAGGCCGAACTGGCCGCCGGAAAAGGCCCAGGTCCAGGGGTTGATGGTCTGGGTCAGCTGTTTGGGCGCGAGCGAGACTTGAAAGGCGGGCATGGCGGCCTCCATCTAGGGCGGCAAGCCTGCAACATCGAACGTGACAGGTTGAAGTCTAAACCGCCGATATCGCTCGCAAACCTCGACCTTTGCCGCTTCCTCGGTCAAAAGGGCGCGATGAAGTTCCTGGACCAATGCAAGATCTATATCCGCTCGGGGGATGGCGGCGGGGGCGCCGTGTCGTTCCGGCGTGAGAAGTTTATCGAATATGGCGGCCCCGACGGCGGCGACGGCGGCCGCGGCGGCGACGTCTGGATCGAGGCGGTGGAGGGGCTCAATACCCTGATCGACTACCGCTACCACCAGCACTTCAAGGCCCCGACCGGCACCCACGGCATGGGCCGAAACCGCCACGGCGCCGCCGGCGAAGATATCGTGATGAAGGTGCCGGTGGGCACCCAGGTCCTGGAAGAGGACAAGGAAACCCTGATCGCCGACCTGGAAACGGCCGGCATGCGCTTCCTGCTGGCGGCCGGGGGCAATGGCGGCTGGGGCAACGACCGCTTTAAGGGACCGGTGAACCAGGCCCCTCGCCACGCCAACCCTGGCCTGCCGGGGGTGGAGCGCTGGATCTGGCTGCGGCTGAAGCTGATCGCCGACGTGGGCTTGGTGGGACTGCCCAACGCCGGCAAGTCCACCTTCCTGGCCGCGGTCTCCGCCGCTACGCCGAAGATCGCCGACTACCCCTTCACCACCCTGACCCCGAACCTGGGGGTCGTGGATCTGTCCACCTCCGAGCGGTTCGTCCTGGCCGACGTGCCCGGACTGATCGAAGGGGCGTCGGAGGGGGCCGGGCTGGGGACGCGGTTCCTGGGCCATCTGGAGCGCACCGCCGCCCTGATCCACCTGGTGGACGCCACCCAAGACGACGTGGTCGAGGCCTGGCAGACCATCCGCCGAGAGCTGGAAACCTATGCGGAGGGGCTGGAGGACAAGTTCGAGCTGCTGGCCCTGAACAAGGTCGACGCCCTGACCCCCGAGGATCGGGCGGCCAAGGCGGCTGAACTGGAGGCCGCCGCCGGCGTGCGTCCGGTCCTGATCTCCGGCGTATCCGGCGAAGGCGTGCGCGACCTGCTGCGCGCCGCCTTCCAGCAGGTGAAGGCCCGCGACAAGACCCCCGAGGAACAGGAACAAGAGGGTTCCTGGCGGCCATGACCAACCTGGCCGAGGCGCGGCTGATCGTGGTCAAGGTGGGTTCGGCCCTGGTGGTGGACGCCGCCACGGGCGTGGCCGATCGCGCCTGGCTGGAGGCCTTCGCCGCCGATGCCGCCCGCCTGCGCGCGCGGGGCCAGAAACTGCTTGTCGTCTCCTCCGGCGCTGTGGCCCTGGGCCGTCGCCGCCTGGGACTGCGTCGCAAGGCCTTGACCCTGGCGGAGAAACAGGCGGCGGCCGCCGCCGGCCAGTCCCTGCTGATGGCCGCCTGGGAAAAGGCCCTGGAACCGCACGGCCTCGGGACCGCCCAGATCCTGCTGACCCCCGACGACACCGAGGTGCGCCGCCGCTTCCTCAACGCCCGCGCCACCTTGGAGACCCTGCTGGACCTGGGCCTGATCCCGGTGGTCAACGAGAACGACACGGTCGCCACGCAGGAGCTGCGCTACGGCGACAACGACCGCCTGGCGGCCCGCGTGGCGCAGATGGTGGGGGCGGACCTGCTGGTGCTGCTGTCCGACGTCGACGGGCTCTACACCGCCGATCCGCGCAAAGACCCCACCGCCCGCCACCTGCCCCGCGTCGGCGACCTGACTGCCGAGATCATGGCCATGGGCGGCGACGCCAATGCCGAGCAGGGGGTCGGCACCGGCGGCATGGCCACCAAGCTGGCGGCGGCCCGCATCGCGGCCGGCGCCGGCTGCGCCACCCTGATCACCCTGGGCCGTCGTCCCGCGCCCCTGGCGGCGGTGGAGGCCGGGGAGCGGGCCACCCTGTTCGAGCCGCACACGACCCCGGCGGCGGCCTACAAGTCCTGGATCGCCGGCGCCCTGGCGCCGCAGGGGGCGGTAGTGGTGGACGACGGCGCCGCCAATGCCCTGCGTTCGGGCAAGAGCCTGCTGGCGGCAGGCGTGCGAGCGGTGGAGGGCCGGTTCGGCCGCGGCGACGCGGTGATGGTCCGCGACCTGACAGGCCACGAGCTGGCCCGGGGCCTGACCCGCTATGACGCCGCCGAGGCCGAGCGCATCCTGGGCCTGAAATCCGACGCCATCGAGGCCGTCCTGGGCTTCACCGCCGGCCCGATCATCCACGCCGACGACCTGGCTTTGCTCCACCGCGCGTCGGCTTGACCTCACGTCTGGATTTGCCGTGGACGGAAAACTAGCTAGGTAAGGCTCAAGTTGAGCAAAAACGTCGGCCGGCCGGCGCGGACCCGCCTCTGGGGGAACAGTTCATGTGGGTTGCCGGACCGGCCAGATTGACCCCGCGCACGGGGCGGCCGGGCGGTCTGCGGCTGGGTTTCCACCTGGCGCCAGGGATGAAGGTCGGGCTGTACGGCGGCTCGTTCAATCCCGCCCATACCGGCCACTCGCATGTGGCGGAGACGGCGCTGCGGCGCCTGGGGCTGGACAGGGTGATCTGGCTGGTCTCGCCGCAGAACCCGCTGAAATCCACCCACGAGACCGACGCCCTGACCCGCCGCATCTGGGGGGCCCTGCGCTATGCCGAGGGACCCTCGATGATCGTCTCGGACGCCGAGACCCGGATGGGCTCGCAATACACCATCGACACCCTGCGCGCCCTGAAGGTCCGCTTTCCGGGGGTGCATTTCGTCTGGATCATGGGCGCGGACAGCCTGGCCAGTTTCCACCGCTGGCGGGGCTGGATGCAGATCATGCAACAGACCCCGGTGGCCGTGGTGTCGCGGCCCTGGATCGCGCTGAAGAGCCGGTTTTCCCCCGCCGCGCGGCGGTTTGCTCACGCCCGGATTCCGGCCAGCGCGGCCAAGACCCTGCCCTTCGCCAAGCCCCCAGCGTGGGTCTATTTGAACGGTCCGCTGAACTTCGCCTCGTCCACCGCCCTGCGGCGGCTGAAGCCCAAATAGGGCGGCGGCGTTTTCCCCCTCACCGGACCCCCCAAATTGTGGTAGGCTCCTCAATTGCGAGATCCAACAGGGAGCATCCCGCTGAACAGTGACTCCGCGCCGAGTGCGCACGAGGAGCCCGTCCGTGACGAGCCCTCAGAGGTTGACCAGACCGGTGTTTCCGGGTTGGAAACCCTTATCCTGCAACGCCTTGACGATGAAAAGGCGCAGGATGTCGTATTCATTGACCTTCGAGACAAGAGTTCCGTCGCCGACGGCCTGATCGTCGCATCGGGGCGTTCGCACCGCCACGTGGGCGCCATGGCCGACCACCTGGTGCGCATGCTCAAGGAAGCCGGGCACGGCAAGGCGCGTGTCGAGGGCATGCCGCATTGCGACTGGGTCCTGATCGACGCCGGCGACGTGATCGTGCACCTGTTCCGCCCCGAGGTTCGGGCCTTCTACAACATCGAGAAGATCTGGTCGGTCGAACCGCCCGCCCGGGCCATCGCCAACTGACCTTCCGTCTGGTGCGGGTCTAGCCGATGCGCATAACCCTGCTCTGCGTCGGCAAGCTTGGCCGCGCAACCGAAGCCGCCCTGGCCATCGACTACGCCGCCCGCGCCACCGCCGCCGGGCGAGCCCTCGGCCTAGGCCCCGTTGAGGTGTTGGAGGTGGAGGCCCGCAAGCCGGGCAAGGCGGCCGAGGCTGAGGCCATCCTGGCCAAGCTGGACGGCGCCCACATGATCGCCTGCGACGAGCACGGCCAGGCGATGGCCTCCCGCGCCTTCGCCGCCAGGATCGGCCGTCTGAGGGACGATGGCGTGCGCAAGCTGGCTTTCGTCATCGGCGGCGCCGACGGCCTGGACTCCGCCCTGTTGGACGCCGCCCAGGAGCGGCTGGCCTTTGGACCCCAGACTTGGCCGCACGCCCTGGTCCGCGCCATGCTGGCCGAGCAGGTCTACCGCGCCGTCTCCATCCTGGCCGGATCGCCCTATCACCGTGATTGAGCCCCGCCGCCTTTCCCCGACCCCCGTCTTCCTGGCCGCCTGCCTGTTGGCGGCCGGCGCCGGCGCCGCCGAGGCGGCTCGCGAGGGCGCCCCGGATCGAGCCCAGGACCACATCGCCAACGCCCGCGCCAACCTCTCGGCCCTGAATGCCCAGGAAACCGACCTGGCCCAGCGCATCGGCCACAACCGCGCTGAACTGGCGCGGGTGCTGGGGGCGCTGCAACTCTACGCCCGCCAGCCGCCGCCCGCCCTGCTGATCGCGCCGGGCCAGGTGAAGGACTCGGTCCGCGCCGCCATCCTGATCCGCGCCATCGCCCCCACCCTGGAGGAGCGCGCCCGCTCCCTGTCGACGCAAGCCGCCGTCCTGGCCGCCGTTCGCCGTCGGACCGCCACCGCCAACGGCGACCTGTTCGCCGCCGAGAGCGCCCAGGAGGATCGCCGCAGCCGCCTGGAAGGGGTGATGAGCGACGCCGAGGCCCTGTCGCCACCGTCCGCCCGCGCCCAGGCGCAGGCCGCCCCCAAGGAAGCGGCGCCCACCCAGATGGTCCTGCCCGTGGCCGGTCGCCGCACGGCCGGTTTCGTTGGCCGCCTGTCCGACGGCACCCGCTCCCACGGCCTGGTCCTGACGCCGGAGCCTGGCGCCACGGTGGTCAGCCCCGCCGCCGCCACGGTGGACTATGCCGGGCCTTTGAACGGATGGGGCCTTGTGGTGATCTTGCGCGCACCCGGCGGATGCCACATGGTATTGTCCGGACTAGGAAAGCTCCTGGTGGGCGCCGGACAATCGGTCGCGGCGGGCCAGGCTGTTGGAGCCATGCCGAAGGATGCACAATCCTCTCGGGAGCTCTATTTCGAAGTCCGCCTGGGCGGAGCGCCGGTGGACCCGGCGCGGTTCCTGGCCGGAACGTCGCCGAAGACGACGCCGGGGCCTCTGCGCGGGGCCGTCAACTCGGAATAGGTGGGGCGAATCTTAAGAACCCGCGCCTTAATTCAGGCGCGTGCGGGAGTGATAGCGAGCTCATGAGAAAGTACTTTCTGATCGGCGCCTCGGCCTTCGTCCTTGGGGCGGGTTCCATGGCCTATGTGAGCCAGTCCGCCCGGGCGACGCCCGAGCCCAGGGCCCAGACCTACCATATGCTGGAGCTGTTCGGCGACGTACTCGACACCGTCGAGCGGCAGTACGTCACGCCGGTGGACGACAAGAAGCTGATCGAGTCGGCCCTGGATGGCATGCTCTCGTCGCTGGACCCCCATTCCAACTACCTGAACGCCGAGGCCTTCTCGGACATGCAGGACCAGACGCGCGGCGAATACGGCGGCCTGGGCATCGAGATCACCAGCGAAGACGGCGTCATCAAGGTCATCTCGCCCATCGACGGCACCCCGGCGGCCCGCGCTGGCGTCAAGGCAGGCGACTATATTACCGCGGTGAACGGCCAGAGCGTGCTGGGCCTGACGGTCAATGACGCGGTCAAGCAGATGCGCGGCAAGCCCGGCGAGCTGGTGACCATCACCATCGCCCGGGAAAAGACCGACCCGTTTGACGTCAAGCTGATCCGCGAGATCATCCAGCCCAAGTCGGTGACCTTCCGCATGGAAGGCGACTACGGCTATCTGCGGCTCTCCAGCTTCAACGAAAAGGCCACCGACGAGATGCGGTCGGCCATCGAGACGCTGAAGGCCAAGAACCCCAATCTGAAGGGCTTCGTGCTCGACCTGCGCAACAACCCCGGCGGCCTGCTCGACCAGGCCGTGGGCGTGGCCGGCCTGTTCCTGGACGGCGGCGAGGTGGTTTCCCAGCGCGGCCGCGATGCCAAAGACATCGAGCGCTACAACGCCAAGGCCCACGGCGACATCACCGGCGGCGCGCATCTGGTGGTGCTGATCAATTCCGGTTCGGCCTCGGCCTCGGAAATCGTCGCCGGCGCGCTGCAGGACCGCCACCGCGCCGAACTGGTCGGCCTGACCAGCTTCGGCAAGGGCTCGGTGCAGACGGTGATCCCGCTGCGCGGCGGCCTGGACGGGGCGGTGAAGCTGACCACGGCGCGGTACTACACCCCGTCGGGCCGCTCGATCCAACGCACCGGCATCACGCCGGAGCTTGAGGTCGCCTCCACCCGCGAGGAAGCCCAGGCCGTGGCCAACCAAGCCTTCCAATTCAGCGAAGCCAGTTTCCGCAATGCGCTGAACGCCGACGAGGGCAAGGAGCGCAAGGGCGCCCACGAACCCGCCGAGGCGCCGCCCAGCGGCTTTGACGAGAAGAAGGGCGACTTCCAGCTAACCCGGGCCCTCGACGTGCTGAAGTACGGCTCGGTCTCGGCGACGCCCAAGCTGCCCAAGCCCGCCGCCACCCTGGCCGAAGCCGCCGCCGTCCGCGCCGCGCGCCTGTCCGGCGCCAAGCCGGAAGACGCCAAGCCCGCGGCCGCGCCGAAGACCAACTAGGGGCCTTTCGCCCTTCTGAATGCGAGGATGGCGGCTGGCGTTTCGCGTCGGCCGCCATCTTGCGTTTTAAGCCTGAAAAAACCCCCGCTTTTCCCTTCATTAACCATATGCCGACACCCTGGACGGGTCCTTGCAGAATCGCGTCCAATGTTCGCCAAACCACCGCCCATAACCGTTCCGCAGACGACGTCCCGCCCGGGCGCGTCGCTGCTTGCCGCCCTGACCAATCCCTATGTCGGGGCTGGGGGAGCGGCGGCCCTGTTCGCGATCATGGCGGTGCTGCTGGTGGGCCTGACCGGCGACCCCAAGGCGGGAACCCCGATCGTGCGCCTGTCCCTGGCTCACATCGGCGAGACCAACGGCCCGCCCGGCTGGAAACAGGCCCTGCCCGCCGACGGCGCCGTCGAGGCGCCCCTGGACGACGCCACTGTGGAATTCACCACCGACGCCCCGGCCTATGCCGACGCCGGACCCATGAACGGCCAGGCCGTGATCACCCTGCCCGGCGGCGGGGCGGCGCCCGGCGCCATGACCATGACCGCCGGAGCGTCCCTGCCCCAGGCGCCGCTGGCCGGCCTCAGCGCACCTGGCCCCGGCGGCATCCTGCCCGTGATCGGACCGGACGGCTCCAACGTCGCCCAGGCCTACGCCCGCCCCTTCACCCCGGACGGTCACCCCCGCGTCGCCCTGATCATCGGCGGCCTGGGCCTGAACGCCAAGGCCACCCGCCAGGCCATCGACAGCCTGCCGCCGGAAGTGACCCTGTCGTTCGTGCCCTATTCCGACGGCCTGCAGGGCTGGATCGACATGGCGCGCGCCGCGGGCCACGAGGTGCTGCTGGAAACGCCGATGGAGCCGAAGGACTATCCGGACAACGACCCGGGGCCCTACACCCTGCTCACGGACGCCAGGGCTGACGACAACGGCCACAAGCTGGAGTGGCTGATGTCACGGGCCAGCGGCTATTTCGGCCTGACCAACTATCTGGGTTCCAAGTTCGTCGCCTCGCCCCCGGCCATGACCGCCTTTACCGCCGCCCTGAAAAACCGCGGCTTGGCCTTCATCGACGACGGATCAGCCGGCCGGATCGGCGGCGGCATACCCCGCGCCTCGGCCGACCGCATCGTCGACAGCCAGCCAGCTGGCGACGCCATCGACCTGCAGCTTTCCGCCCTCGAGACCCAGGCCTCGCGCACGGGCCGGGCGCTGGGCTCCGGCTTCGCCTATCCTGCGACGCTGGAGGAAGCGGCCAAGTGGGCGGCGGGGCTGTCCGCGCGCGGCTATCAGCTGGCCCCCGCCTCGGCGGTGATGGCCCGGCGCTGACGAGCCCGCCGCGATGGGCGCCGAGCTCGACTCCTATCGCCCCAATGTCGGCATTGTCCTGATCCGGCCGGACGGCAAGGTCTGGCTAGGTCGACGCGCCGCCACGCCAGAGCCGTTCAACTGGCAGTTCCCCCAGGGGGGAGTCGATCCCGGCGAGGACCTGGCGGACGCCGCCCGGCGCGAGTTGGCCGAGGAAACCGGTGTCACCTCCGTCCAGATCATCGGCCAGACCCGGGACTGGATCGCCTACGCCTTTCCCCCCGGCCACGTCGGGTCGAAGATCGCCAGGGGATGGAAGGGGCAGAAACAGATTTGGTTCGCCATGCGTTTCACCGGCCAGGACAGCGAGATCAATCTGGAAGCCCACGGGGCGGTGGAGTTCGACGCCTGGCGCTGGGCGGACATCGGCGAGGCGCTGGACGGCGTCGTGCCGTTCAAGCATGAAACCTATGTGCAGGTGATCGCGGCATTTGAGCCCCTGACCCATCCGGTGGGTTGAAGAAGCTTCTTCCTTGGCAGGCGCCATGCCAAGGTTCAGCACGATGATCGGCCCGGCCGCAAACGGCCAACTACGGGGTCAACTGAAGGACCAGCCCTTGCCCGCAACCGTTGCCCCCGCACCCGTCGTGATGGTCCACGGCGCCTTCTGCGGCGGGTGGATTTTCGATCAATTCCGACAGCCTTTCGAGGCCGCCGGACACGAGGTTCTGGCGCTCGACCTGCCCGGCCACGAGGTTGGCGCGCGGCCTGGGGCCGTCACCGGACTTTCCATGAGCGACTATGCCCGTGCGGTTGCCAAGGCCTGCGCCGCCTTCGACGAACCGCCAATTCTGGTGGGACATTCCCTGGGCGGTTTGGTGGTGCAGCTAGCCGCGGCCCGCGCCCCGGTGAAGGCCATGGTGCTGTTGGCGCCCTCCGCGCCGTGGGGTGTCACCGGCGTGACCCTGGAGGAGGCGGCCTCGGCCGTCAGCCTCTATGCCCTGGGGCCTTATTGGACCATGGCCATCGACCCCGACTATCCCTCCGCGCGGATGTACAGCTTCGACCGCCTGACCAAGGAGCAGCGCAGCGCCGCCTTTGCTCGGATGACACCGGAAAGCGGGCGGGCGCTGTGGGAAACCCTGAACTGGTGGCTAGACCCCTTCGCCACCACCATAGTCTCGGCCGGGTCGGTGAAGGCCCCGGTTCTGGCCATGGCCGGCGGCCGCGACGCCGTGCATCCGCCAGCGACAGTCCGCCAGACCGCTGCCCGCCTGGGCGGCGAGGTGCGGGTGTTCAAGGACATGAGTCACTGGTTGCCGGGGGAGCCGGGTTGGGAAGCCGTGGCCGCCTCCGCCCTGGACTGGCTGTCGACCCTAGCGACGGCTAGAGCCTTTCCGGTTCAAGTGGAATCACTTGAACCGGATAAAAAGGCTCTATCTCCATACATTTAGAGCATGACCGGCGCTTCAACCGGTATCCACTTCAAGCTGTCATGCTCTAGCGCCGCCTGAGCAACGCGCCGATCAGGCCGAAGAGTGAGATGGCAGCCCAGGCCCCCTCTATAGCGGCGGCCGACAGGTTGAAGTGCTGGGACAGCGAAACCAGGATCAGGCTGGAGCCGAGGAAGTTCATCAGCAGGGCCGGGGCGCCCACAGCATTCATGCGGTGCAACTGCACCGCCGCATAGGCGACCAGGGTCATGAGCACGCCCACGAGCCCGGCCGCCTCCCAGACGCTCATCAGGGGGCTTTGGTAACGCTGTAGTTCATCTGCGACGTGTCGGCGTTGCCCTTCATCGGCGAGCCGTCCGGTTTGCGCATGGTGGTGAGGACCAGGGCGTAGGCCTTGCCGTCCTCACTGTTTTCCCAAGAGCGGGTGGTGAATTCCGTGGCGCCGAGGACGCTCTTGTCGTTGCGGTACAGGCTCCAGCCGCGCTCGACCGCCGCCCAGTTGTGCAGGGCGATGATCAGCGGCTTGGCCGGCGCCGTGGGATCGACCGGGTGGACGATGTCGACGATGCACTGGTTGGGGTTCGAGCCGGGCGGGTTGACCGTGAGCTGATAGCCCTGCCCCTTCAGAACCCAGGCGTTACCCGACTTGCGAAGGCCGGCGGCCTTGGCCAGGGACGGCCAGTCACCGCCGATGACGGCGGGCATGCACATCTTTTCCAGCACGCTCAGGGCCGCGATCGCCGTGGGATCGGTAGGCGGCGCGGGAGGGGGCGGCGGAGGCGGCGGGGGTGGCGGCGGGGCTTCCACGGGAGGGGCGGGAGCCGCCGTCATGGGAGCCCCCGTCATGGGAGCCCCCGTCGTGGGGGGCGCTGTCGTGGAAGGCGCGGTAGCCGGAGCCGTAGTGGCAGGGGCCGCAGTGGCCGGAGCCGCAGTGGCCGGAGCCACCGCCGTGCCCGGCGCCGGCGTAGCGACAGGCGGCGTGGCTGCAGGCGGCGTGGTCGCGGTCGGCGCCATCGCGGCGGCGGGCGGTGGCGGTGGCGGCGGTGGCGTCGTCTGGTCCGTGGTCTGAGCCAGGGCCGAGGAGGCCAGGCCGGCGGTGATGACGATCGCGTTGACGAGCGCTAGGCGCATGAAGTCGTCTTCCCTAATTCGGTCGCGCGGCGCCCGTCGCCGGCCCCTTCGCTGTTAGTCTGATCACGCCCCGCATCGCCAGGAATTCCGTGCGACACGGGAAAACTAAAGCACTTCCGCCGCTTGTTCGGCCAGGATGGTGAAGCCCTCGGGCGTGACGTCGGCAAAGCCGCCGCGCACGTCATAGACCTTCTTCTGGCTGTCGTTATAGACGGTCACCCGTCCTTCTTTCAGAGCGGTCATGAACGGAGCATGACCGGCCAGCACCCCGAAGTCGCCTTCGGTGCCCGGCGCGTCCACCTGGTCCACCGCGCCGGAGAACAATTCCCGTTCCGGCGAGACCAGCGAGAAGTGCAGTTTCTCGGCCAAGCCCTAAACCTCCGCGGCCAGACGCTCGGCCTTGGCCACCGCGTCTTCGACAGTGCCGACGTTGAAGAAGGCGGCCTCGGGCAGGTGGTCATACTCGCCCTCACACACCGCCTTAAAGGAACGGATGGTGTCTTCCAGAGGAACGATCACGCCGGGGGTGTTGGTGAACACTTCAGCGACGTTGAACGGCTGCGACAGGAAGCGGGAGATCTTGCGGGCGCGGGTAACGATCAGCTTATCTTCTTCAGACAGCTCATCCATGCCAAGGATGGCGATGATATCCTTGAGCGCCTTGTACTGCTGCAGGATCTCCTGAACGCGGCGGGCGACGTTGTAATGCTCGTCGCCGATCACCAGCGGGTCGAGGATTCGCGAGGTGGAATCCAGCGGGTCGATGGCCGGGAAAATACCCTGCGCCGCAATGTCGCGGCTGAGCATGGTGGTGGCGTCCAGGTGGGCGAAGGAGGTGGCGGGCGCCGGGTCGGTCGGGTCATCGGCGGGCACGTAGATGGCCTGGACCGAGGTGATCGAACCCTTGTTGGTGGAGGTGATGCGCTCCTGCAGATTGCCCATCTCCGTGGCCAGGGTCGGCTGATAGCCCACCGCCGACGGGATCCGGCCCAGCAACGCCGACACTTCCGAGCCGGCCTGGGTGAAGCGGAAGATGTTGTCGATGAACAGCAGCACGTCCTTGCCTTCCTGGTCGCGGAAATATTCCGCCTGAGCCAGGCCGGTCAGGGCCACGCGGGCGCGGGCGCCCGGGGGTTCGTTCATCTGGCCGTACACCAGGGCGCAGCGCGAGCCTTCGGTGGAGCCGTTGTTTTCCTTGGGGTCGACGTTGACCTTGGACTCGATCATCTCGTGATAGAGGTCGTTGCCTTCGCGGGTGCGTTCACCCACGCCGGCCAGCACCGAGTAGCCGCCGTACACCTTGGCGATGTTGTTGATCAGCTCCTGCATGGTCACGGTCTTGCCCACGCCGGCGCCGCCGAACAGGCCGATCTTGCCGCCCTTGGTGTAGGGGCAAAGCAGATCGATGACCTTGATGCCGGTGACCAGGATTTCCGCCTGGGTCGACTGGTCGGTGAACAACGGCGCGTCGCGGTGGATCGAGGCGCTGAAGGGGCTGTTGATCGGGCCGGCCATGTCGATGGGTTCGCCGATCACATTCATGATCCGGCCCAGGGTCGCGGGTCCCACCGGAACGGTGATCGAGGCGCCGGTGTCGACCACCGGCTGGCCGCGGGTCAGACCCTCGGTGGTGTCCATGGCGATGGTGCGGACCGTGTTCTCACCCAGGTGTTGGGCCACTTCCAGCACCAGCCGGAAGGTGTCGCCGGTCCGCTGGTCGGTGTTGGTGGTTTCCAGGGCCGAGAGGATGGCCGGCAGGTGGCCGTCGAACTCGACGTCGACGACGGCGCCGATGATCTGGGAGATACGGCCCCTGGCGAGGCCGGCGGCAACCACCGGGGTGGCGGAGGCGCTGGTGGCGCTCTTCTTGGGAGCGGCGGGCTTCTTGGCGGCGGCGGCGATGGCCATGGTGTAACTCTCTTCTCTTGCGTCTAGAGCGCTTCGGCGCCGGAGATGATCTCGATCAACTCCTTGGTGATCTGCGCCTGGCGGGTGCGGTTCTTGATGATGTTCAGCGAATTGATCATGTCGCCGGCGTTGCGCGTGGCGTTATCCATCGCGCTCATCTGTGAGGCGAAGAAGCCAGCCTGGTTTTCCAGCATGGCGGCCAGCACCTGGACGGTGATGTTTCGCGGCAGCAGCTCGGCGAGGATGCTTTCCTCGTCGGGCTCGTATTCATAGCCGGCGCCTTTCAGGTCGACCTTGGGCGCGCCCTCGTCAACCTGGGCCGGGATCAGCTGCTTGGCCGTCGGGGTCTGGCTGACCACCGAGCGGAAACGACTGTACATCAGGGTGACGACGTCGACCTCGCCGGCCTCGAACAGCTCGAGAATCTTGTCGGCCACCGGCTGGGCGCGGTCCAGGCCAGGGACGCCGGCTTCGAACATGGCCACATAGCGGTCGCCATAGAACCGGCGAAGCTGGTCGCGAGCCTTGCGGCCGACCACCATCACCTTGACGTCCTTGCCGGCCGCGATCAGCGAACCGATCCGTTCGCGCGCCATGCGGCAGATCGAGGAGTTGAAGCCCCCCGCCAGACCGCGGTCGGAGGTGGCGACTACCACCAGGTGGCGTTGCTCCGACCCGGTGCCGATCAGCAGCCGCGGCGCGCCGGGGCCGGAGACGCCGGCGGCGAGATTGGCGATCACCCCAGCCATGCGCGCGGCGTAGGGCCGGGCGTTCTGGGCGGAGTCCTGGGCGCGGCGGAGTTTCGCCGCGGCGACCATCTGCATCGCCTTGGTGATCTTCTGCGTCGATTGCAGACTGGTGATGCGGTTGCGCAGTTCCTTGAGGCTGGCCATGGCTTTAAGCGATCCGCGGCCCTTAAGCGAAGGTCTCGGAGAAGCTCTCCAAGGTGGACTTCAACTCGGCTTCGAGTTCGGGCGACAGCTCCTTGCGGGTGCGGATGCCTTCGAGCAGCCCGGTGTGCTTGCTATGCAGGCGGCTCAGCAGTTCCTGCTGGAAGCGTCCCACAGAGGCGGTCGGGATCTTGTCCAGATAGCCGCGGGTGCCGGCGTAGATCACGCAGACCTGTTCTTCCACCGCCAGCGGCGCGTACTGCGGCTGCTTGAGCAGCTCGGTCAGGCGCTCGCCTCGGGCCAGCAGGCGCTGAGTGGAGGCGTCGAGGTCGGAACCGAACTTCGAGAAGGCCGCCATTTCCCGGTACTGGGCCAGTTCGCCCTTCAGCGGTCCGGTGACCTGCTTCATGGCCTTGATCTGGGCCGACGAGCCCACGCGGCTGACGCTGATGCCGACGTTCACGGCCGGGCGGATGCCCTGGTAGAACAGGTCGGTTTCAAGGAAAATCTGGCCGTCGGTGATCGAGATGACATTGGTGGGGATATAGGCCGACACGTCGTTGGCCTGGGTCTCGATCAGCGGCAGGGCGGTGAGCGAGCCGGAGCCATAGTCGGCGTTCAGCTTGGCGGCGCGCTCCAGCAGACGGGAGTGCAGGTAGAAGACGTCGCCCGGATAGGCTTCGCGGCCCGGCGGACGGCGCAGCAGCAGCGACATCTGGCGATAGGCGACGGCCTGCTTGGAAAGGTCATCATAGATGATCAGGGCGTGCATGCCGTTGTCACGGAACCACTCGCCCATAGCGCAGCCGGCGAAGGGGGCCAGGAATTGCAGCGGGGCCGGTTCGGAGGCCGTGGCGGCCACGACGATGGTGTAGTCCAGGGCGCCGCGCTCTTCGAGCGTCTTGACGATCTGGGCCACGGTGGAGCGCTTCTGGCCGATGGCGACGTAGATGCAATAGAGCTTGGCGCTCTCGTCCGTGCCGGCGTTGATCGTCTTCTGGTTCAGGATGGCGTCGATGGCCACGGCGGTCTTGCCGGTCTGGCGGTCGCCAATGATCAGTTCGCGCTGGCCCCGGCCGATGGCGGTCAGGGAGTCGACGCATTTTAGGCCGGTGTACATCGGCTCG
>JBBROW010000014.1:0-80459 GCA_038228945.1 Caulobacterales bacterium | reverse complement strand
TCCGTTTGGCGGCCGCGAAAGCCTGGGCCGGATCCTCCGACATCGCGGCGGGGGGCGGCCCAGCAACCGGCGCCGGCGGCGAGCCCCGATCGGAGTTCATGTCCGCGCTGGTGGGCGGCGGCGGGGGCGGAACCGCCAGGGTGGTGACCTTCTGGTCCAAGGCGTCCAGCCGCGCCTTCAGCGCCGTGTTCTCGGCGCGCAGGGAGCCTTCGCTTCGCCGGGACTCGTCCAGCGCGTGATTGGTGGCTTCCAGCTGGCCGTTCAGCCGCTGCAGCGTCTGGTCCAGATCGTTCACACGATCGCTGAGGGCGCCGATCTGGCTCTGGGTGTCTGCCGGCTGCACCATGATCGGCTGGCCGGTTTCGCGGCCCTGGAAGACGATGGCGCGCATCTCGCGCATCACCTTCTCCATCCGGTCCAACCGCTTGGCGGAGTGATCGTCCAGCGGATCGTCCAGGGAGGTCTGGGCCAGCACGCGGCCGCCAAGACCGATGGCGAAGACGCTGGCGGCCAGCAGCAGGGAAAGGCGGCGGGCGCGCCCTACGGTGGAGGGGGACATGACGATCAGTGCGCGCCTTCCGTGATGGCGGTTCGGGCGTTGCGGTTGCGCGCCCAAGCCTCTTCGTTGGAGCCGGAATCCAGCGGCCGTTCCTTGCCGTAGGAGATGGTGTCGATGCGGCTGGCGCTGATGCCCCTGCTGATCAGGTACTCCTTCACCGTCGAGGATCGCCGGGCGCCCAGGGCGAAGTTGTATTCCCGCGTGCCACGCTCATCGCAATTGCCCTCGATGCGCACCCGCACCGCGCTCCAGCGGCGCAGCCAATTGGCCTGGGCGTCCAGCACCGGCTTGGCGTCATTGCGCAGGCTAATGCTGTCCAGGTCGAAATAGACCAGCTCACCGGCGTTGATGACGAAGTCCTGCACCGAGCCGGGCGTCACGCCGGGGGCCTGTTCCTGGGTCACGGGGCCGGGCTGCTGCGGCGGTTGATAGGGGGTCTGGGGTTCGGCGGGCCCGCGCGGCGCCACGGGGCCGGCCGGCTTGGTGGAAGCGCAGGCCGCCAACGAAGCGGCGGCCAGGACCACGAGCGCCAGTCTAGTTGCCGGGGCGAAGGGGTGAGTCATGGCCTTACTCCTCGAATGGTTCAGGTTGCGTGGCGTCTATATTGCGGCGACGCTGGACCGTTCCGCCACGGCAAACCGCACCGGACCTCAGGATTGTGGCGAGACGTGGCGCCATTACCTGCATTGACCACTCAATTGAGCAACGGCGACCAAGCCGGGTCGGATCCAGACAACGGATAGGGCGCCTGGGCCGTCACCCGGCCGGTGACATCCACCGTCCACAGGCGCGGTCCGCCCGAGGGGCTGTCGCGGAAGAACATGATCACCCGGCTGTTGGGCGCCCAGGTGGGGCCTTCGTCCAGGTAGCTGGAGGTCAGGATGTGTTCGTCCGAGCCGTCGGTCTTCATGACCCCGATATGGAACTGGCCCCCGTCCTGGCGTGTGAAGGCGATCAGCTTGCCGTCGGGGCTCCACACCGGTTCGGTATAGCGCCCGCCGCCGCCGGAGATGCGGTGCGCGCCCGAGCCGTCGGCGTTCATCACGTAGAGCTGGGGCGAGCCGCCGCGGTCGGAGTTGAACACCATCTGGCTGCCGTCCGGCGAGAACGAAGGCGAGGTGTCGATCGACGGGTCCGTGGTGAGCCGGGCGGTGGCGTGGCTGCCCAGGTCCATCACATAGATGTCGCTGTTGCCGCTTTTCTCCACCGAGAAGGCGACCTTGCGGCCATCGGGCGAAAAGCGCGGGGCGAAGACCATGCCGGGATAGTGGCCAAGGGCCTCCTGCCGGCCGGTCTCGATGTTCAGTAGATAGATGCTGGCGCCGGTGGGCCGCAGCGCCATGAAGGTGATCTCCTGGCTGTTGGAGGAAAATCTCGGCGTGAACACCATGTACGAGCCATCGGTGAGATAACTCGGATTGGCCCCGTCCTGATCCATGATCGCCAGGCGGCGGATGCGTTTGATCTTCGGCCCGCTCTCGGCGACGAACACCACGCGGGTGTCGAAATAGCCCTTCTCGCCAGTGAGCTTTTCATAGACGGCGTCGGCGATCTTATGCGCCAGGCGCCGCCAGTTTTCCGGCGTGGTGGTGAACTGCAGGCCCAGCAGCTGTTCGCTGCCATAGACGTCCCACAGGCGGAAATCGACGCGCAGCCGGCCTTCGCCGTCGTTGGTCACCTGACCGGTGAGCAGGGCCTGGGCGCTGATCGCCTTCCACTGGTCGAACTGCGGCTGCAGGCTCACGTCCAGCCGGTTCTGCGAGAACGTGTTGGGGTCCAAGGGGCGGAACAGCCCGGATCGCTGCAGGTCCGCCGTCACCACCTGCGAGACCTGACCGCCGACGGACGAGCCGCTGAAGGCCGGGATGGCGATGGGCAAGGGCTGGGTGACACCCTGGTCGACGTTGATGACGATGTCGGCGCGGCTGGTGGTCGGCGCGGCCAGGACCAGGCCGGCGAGGGCGGCCAGGAGGGTCAGGAACAGGCTCTTGGTGCGGAACACCCTGGATCTCCTAGAGCCTTTCCGGTTCAAGTGGAATCACTTGAACCGTATAAAAAGGCTTTATCTTCTTACATTTAGAGCATGACCGGCGCTTCAACCGGTATCCACTTGAAGCTGTCATGCTCTAGCGATTGGCGCAGGCTTTCGAAGCGTCGAACTTGATCATGAAACTCTGGCCCCGGTACTTTGGATCATAGGGCTCAACCTTGTGCACCGCCGATTTTGCCCGGATCGCCGAGGCGGCGATGGCGCTGTCGGGTGAATGATCCTGGCCGCCAGCGTCGGCTTGAACGTGACCGTTCTGATCGACAACGATCCGCACGTCCAGATCGATGGGGTTGGTGCCGCAATTCGGATTCCACAGCCGGTTCAGCAGCTGGCCCAGCCCCTCGATGTCGCTGGTGGAAATCCCCTGGCCAACCGCAGGCCGGGCCTGGGGCGCAGTCTCGGCCCGCGTCGGACCCCGCGGCGCGGACGAGGCCTTGGCCGCCTTGGCGCTGGCCACGGAGTGATTGATGCTGTCCTGCAGCCGGTTGAGGTCGAAGGCCGGCTGGGCGGCGGGGGTCGGCTGAGCCTTTGCTGGACGGGTGGGCGCTGGGGTCGGCTGAGCCACGTCGCGGGCCGGTGAGGGCTTCACCGGAAGGGGCTTGGCCACCGCCCTGGAGGGCGTCGGTTGTGGCGGAGCGGGCGTCGGCGCGGCGGGGGTCGGCGGAGTGGGCGGCGCTTGCGCGACCGGCTGTTCCGTGGCCGCCGCCTGGGTCCGGGGCGCCTGTTCGGCGGCGCGGGAGTCCGTCACCGGCCCGGTGGCGACAATATTGATCGGCACCGAGACGCCGGCCATCTTCAGCACGGGCCGGCCCAGCACGATGATCACCGCCACCACCAGCACATGCAGCGCCACCGAGGCCGCCAGCGAGGGCCAGCGCGGCTCCGGGCCGCGACGATGGGACCAGGCCGGGTTCAAGGCGCGGCGCCTCTGGCCTGGCCGCCTTGCGGATCCGCAGGCTTGACGTAGCCGCCGGCCGGCGCCCCGGACGACGGGCCGCCCGTATCGGTGATCAGATTGATCGAGGTAAAGCCCGACGACGACAGGCTGGCCATCACCTGGGCGACGATGGCGTAGGGCGCCTTGCCGTCGGCGCGCACATAGATCGGCCGCTTGAAGCCCTGGCTGGCCATGTCGCGCAGGGCTGGAAAAAAGGCGTCGAAAGGCACGGGCGTCTCATTGAGGAAGATCGCCCCATCCGCCTTGATCGACACCGTCAGGGGTTCGGTCTGGTCCTGCATGGCGCCGGCCTCGGTCTTGGGCAGCTCCAGCGGCACGCCCACCGTCAGCAGCGGGGCCGAGATCATGAAAATGATCAGCAGCACCAGCATCACGTCAACCAGGGGCGTGACGTTAATCTCGCTCAGCGCCGAGCGCCGCGCCCGACGGGCCCGGCCGCGGCGGCGTCCGCCGCCGATGGCGTCATTGACCGAGAGAGCCATGGTCCTAGGTCCGCTCGGCCAGGCGCCGCTGGATGGCGGTCACCAGGTCGTCGGCGAAGCCCTCCAGCCGGGCGGCGTACTTGGCCGCGTCGCCGGAGAACTTGTTGTAGGCGATATAGGCCGGGATGGCGGCGGCAAGGCCGATGGCGGTGGCGAACAGGGCCTCGGCGATGCCGGGGGCCACCACGGTCAAGTTGGTGTTCTTCTCCGCCGCGATTTTCTGAAACGCGCTCATGATCCCCCACACCGTGCCGAACAGGCCGACGAAGGGCGAGGCGGTGGCGACGATGGCCAGCAGGCTCAGCCCCTCCTCCACCCGCTGCGATTCCCGGGCGATGACGCTGTCCAGCACTCGGTCGATGCGCTGAATCAGGAATGCGGTCTGGGCCTCGGCGCCGCTGGCGCTGAGCAGCCCCTTGGTGCGAGCGTCGCGCCATTCGCGCAGGGCCGCCTGCAGCATCCGGGGCAGGGCGTGGCGTGGAGCGTCCCCCGCCGCCGCGGCGATGTCCTCCAACGATCGGCCCGAGCCCACCTCGTCCTCGAACTGGTTGGCGAAGCGATTCAGCGACGACAGGCGGATGGCCTTGTCGATGATCACGGCCCACGACCACAGCGAGGCTATGGCCAGGCCCGCCAGCACCAGCTGCACGACGATGTTGGCGTGCAGGACGACGTAGATCGCGGAGAAGTGGTCGGGGGAAATCGTGCCGTTCGGGTCCATGTCGATGCGTCTTAGAGGAAGGGGAATGGTGAAACTATGGCGTCGCGGCGCCGGCCAGCCGAGGCCTGAGCGTTTCCACAAGATCGGCGGGCGGGCGCCGGGGGCGGCCGTCCGGGGTGATGCAGGCGGCGGTGACTTCGGCCTGGGCGATCAGCTCATCCCCCCGCTCGATGCGCTGGCGGATGATCAGCCGCACGCCGCGGATTTCATCATAGGTGGTCCGCACCATCAGGGCGTCATCAACCCTCGCCGCCTTTCGGAAGTCCAGCTCAACCCGCGTCACCACGAACACGCAGGGGTCGGGCCGGTTCAGCAGCGCCGTATGATCCAGTCCCGCCAGCCGCAGGTAGTCGCTCCGCCCCCGCTCGAAATAGCGCAGGTAGTTGGCGTGGTAGACTAGGCCAGTGAAGTCGGTGTCCTCGTAGTAGATGCGCACGGGCAAGCGATGCTCCCGGCCCTCGAAGACGCCGGCGGTGGGAAGGTCGGTCATCCCCCCTCCTCGTCGAAGAGGTTTGCCTGCCCCCTCGGCGGCGTGACCATGACCTCGGCCGGCGCGGTCAGACCCAGGTGCTCATAGGCCTTGGCGCAGGCCATTCGGCCGCGCGGGGTGCGTTGGATGAAGCCCTGTTGCAGCAGGAAGGGCTCGATGACGTCCTCCACCGCGTCGCGGGCCTCGGCGATGGCATAGGCCAGGGTCTCCACCCCGGCCGGGCCGCCCGCATAATTCTCGATCAGGGCCTTGAGATACCGGCGGTCCAGGCTGTCGAGGCCGGAGGCGTCCACCTCCAGCCGCGCCAGACCCCGCGCCGCGCAGGCCCGGTCGATGACCTTAGCGCCCTCGGCGTCGGCGAAGTCGCGCACCCGGCGCAGCAGCCGGCCGGCCACCCGCGGCGTTCCCCGCGCGCGCTTGGCGATCTCCGCCGCGCCTTCCTCCGAAAGGTTCGCCCCCATCTTCCGCGCCGCCCCGGTCAGCACCCGTTGCAGCTCCTCGGCGGTGTAGAACTCCAGGCGTATGGGAATGCCGAAACGGTCGCGCAGCGGGGTGGCCAGCAGGCCGGCCCGCGTGGTCGCCGCCACCAGGGTGAAGGGCGCCAGGTCGATGCGCACCGTGCGCGCGGAGGGTCCTTCGCCAATCACCAGGTCCAGGGCGTGGTCTTCCATGGCCGGGTAGAGGATCTCCTCCACATTGGCGGCCAGTCGGTGGATCTCGTCGATGAACAGGACGTCGTTAGCTTCCAGGTTGGTCAGGATCGCCGCCAGGTCGCCGGCCTTGGCCAACACCGGCCCGGAGGTGGCGCGGAAGTTCACCCCCAGCTCGCGAGCGATGATCTGGGCCAGGGTGGTCTTGCCCAACCCCGGCGGGCCGAACAGCAGCACATGGTCCAGGGCCTCGCCCCGCCCCCGCGCGGCGTCGATGAAGATGCGCAGATTGCCCTTGGACTGCTCCTGGCCGACGAATTCGGCCAGGGTCTGCGGCCGCAGCGCCTTGTCGGTGGGCTCGAACACCCCGGGTTCGCCAGAGACGATGCGGCTCACCGTCCCAGCTCCTGCAGCGCCGCCTTGATCAGCACCGCCTCCGCCACGTCCTCACCCAGGCGAAGAGCCGCCTGGTCCACCACCCGGCGGGCGGTGATCTCGGCCACGCCCAGGCCCATCAGCGCCGCCACCGCCTCTCCGGCCGCAGACACCGGCGGCGGGACGTGCGGATGAGCGCCGGCGTGGAAGGCGACAACGGCGCCGTCGGAAATCGGCTTGTCCTTCAGCTCGGTGACGATGCGCAGAGCCAGTTTCGGCCCGACGCCGTTGGCCCGGGCCACGGCGGCCTTATCCTCCCGCGCCACGGCGGCGGCCAGTTCCGGAGGGGTCAGCACGTCCAGCACGCCCAGCGCCGCCTTGGGTCCAACACCCTGTATGTCCTGCAGGATGACGAAGGCGCGGCGGTCTTCCCGGCTCAGGAAACCGTACAGCCTCATGCCGGTGGCCTCTGCCCACTGGGTCTCCACATGCAGCAGCGCCTCGTCCCCCGGCGCGGGCAGCCGCCCCAGCGTCCGCGAGCCACAGCGCACCACATAGCCCACCCCGCCCACATCGATCAGGGCGTCTTCCTCGCCGACCTCGGCGACCAGGCCGCGCAGCCGCCCGATCATGCGGCGCTCCGACCCGGCCGCGCCATCAGGGCCTGGTCGACCCGCGCCCTGGCTGTTCGCGCATGGGCATGGGCGATGGCCACCGCCAGGGCGTCGGCGGCGTCCGCCGTCGGCGATCCGGCCGTCGGCAGCAGGCGGGCGATCATGAAGGCCACCTGGTCCTTGTCTGCTCCGCCCGTGCCCACCACGGCCTTCTTCACCACCTTGGCGGCGTATTCGGCCACCAGCAGTCCGGCCCGGGCCGGGGCGATCATCGCCGCCGCGCGGGCGTGGCCCAGCTTCAGCGTCGACTGGCCGTTGGCGGTCATGAAGGTTTCTTCGATGGCGGCCTCGTGCGGCCCGTGTTCGGCGATGATCGCCATCACCCCTTCGAAGACAATCAACAGGCGCTCCGACAGCGCCAAACTGTCCTTCGGCGTGATCACCCCGTGAGCGATGTGGCTCAGGCGCGAGCCTTCCACGGCCACGACCCCCCAGCCGGTGCGGCGCAGGCCCGGATCCAGTCCCAGAATGCGAATCGCGTTCGTCATGTGTTCCGCCAGCATCGCGCGCGGCGAGCTATAGGGGAAGCGGGCTCTCAGAGGGTTAACAGGTGGTTTATCCGGCCTCGATCGACGGCATCGCGCCGGGCGGCGGCGTCCCGTCGAACAGGGCCGCCAGCGTCCGCGCCGTCACCGCCGCGGCGTCGATCCGCACGCAGACCTGGGCATTGGCAGGCCTGTCTTGCCGTCACAGCCGGCCCGGCCGTGCGCCAGCACACCAGCGCCAGGGCGTAACCACCGGCGCGGTCTCTTCTACCCTGCCAGCTTGGCCAGCTCGTCCTCGGGGATGTCCTCGTTGCTCCAGACGTTCTGGACGTCGTCGTCGTCATCCAGGGCGTCGATGAGTTTCAGCAGGGTCACCGCCGGGTCGCCGGAGATCGGGGTGTCGGTCTTGGGCTTCCAGATCACCGAGGTGGACTTGGCCGCACCCAGCACCGCCTCCAGCGCCAGGGCCACGGCAGAGAGGTCCTCGTAGGCGGTGTAGATGGCATGGCCTTCGCCGTCCTCGCCAAGGTCGCTGGTGACGTCGTCGGCTCCCGCCTCGATCGCCGCGTCCATGACCGCCTCCTCGGTGCCCGCCGAGGCGGGATAGAGGATCTGGCCGACCCGGTCCCACATGAACGACACCGAGCCGGTCTCACCCAGGTTACCGCCATACTTGGAGAAGGCCGCGCGCACGTTGGAGGCGCTGCGGTTGCGGTTGTCGGTCAGCACCTCGACGATCAGGCCGACGCCGCCGGGGCCGAAGCCCTCGTAGCGGATGTCTTCCATGTTGTCAGCCTCGGAGCCGGAGGCCTTCTTGATCGCCCGATCGATGTTGTCCTTGGGCATCGACTCGGCCTTGGCGTTGGCGATGGCCAGGCGTAGGCGGGCGTTGGCCGAGGGGTCCGGCAGGCCCGCCTTGGCCGCGATGGTGATGTCCCGCGACAGCTTGGAGAACATCTTCGAGCGGACCTTGTCCTGCTTGCCCTTGCGGAACTGGATGTTCTTGAATTTTGAGTGGCCAGCCATGGGTCTCGCACGAGGTCTTCAACGACGGTCGGCGCTTCTACCGCCGCCCCGCCGTAACGGCAAATGGCCTGAACCGAATTAAGCGCAGTCCAGCCGTTCGCCGGCCCCCGGCGTCAGGGCGAAGACGGCGTCCTGCGGCACGTCCAGATGCCGGATCTCCGGCAGCGTCAGCCCCAGGTGCACCCCACGCATCACCTTGCCCGCCCCGGCGTGGCTGACCGCGATCACCTTGCGATCGGACCCGGCATACTCGCCCAGGAAAGCCCCCAGCCGCGCCGCCGCCGTGTCCCAGGCTTCGCCGTCGGGGGAATGCATAAAGAACGGCTCTCCCGCCAGATCCGGCCGGAAGGCCTCGATCTCGGCCCGGGTCAGACCCTCCCAGGAGCCGATGGAAAGCTCGATCAGCCGCTCGTCGGTGACCACGGCCTCCGCCGCCAGCCCCGCCGCCCGCGCCATCAGCCGCGCTGTATGTTGGGCGCGGCCCAAAGGACTGACCAGCAACACCCAGTCCCCGCCCGCCGCCACCCGCGGCGCGAACCAGGCCCCCACCTGCCGCGCCTGGGCGACGCCCAGCTCCGTCAGCGGCGAGTCGATGCGTCCCTGCAGACGCTGGTCGCGATTGAATTCCGTTTGTCCGTGGCGCGCGAGATAGATCATGGCGTCCCTGTAGCGGGCGGCGCTAGAGTCGTCATCCATGCCCGGAACCGGCCGCCCGCGCGCCCGTTGCGAGCGGGAAGTGGAGACGTACGATGTCGAGCTACGATGACCTGGAAGACCTCACCGAGCCGGAGGAACTGCCCGTCCCCATCGTCCGCTGGCAGCCCAATGCGCCCAAGGTCCACGGCGGGGTGGCGGCCGGCGGCGCCGCCGCGGGCGGGGTGGCGCTGGGCAGCGGCTTCGCCCTGGCCTTCGCCCTGGGCGCGGTCGCGGTCGGCGCCCTGGCTATTGGCGCCCTGGCCATCGGCCGCCTCTCGGTGGGAAGCGCCCGCTTCAGCAAGGTCGAGATCGACGAACTGATCGTGGGTCGGCTGAAGATCCGCGAGCGTTGAAGGGCGCGGGCCTTGCTCGAAAACGCCCGCCGGCCTAGAAACGGCCCATGACGTCGATGATCGCCATCGCTGATCGATCCCCGCTGACGGACGCCCGCGCGTTCGGCGGCCGAGGTCTGCGCGTCTTCGGCTGATCGCGGGACGGGCTTTGCGCTGTCTCCGCTGACCGGAGACGTAAAGCCCTCAAGAGCCCAATCGGGCCTATCCCCATCCTTCGATCAAGCGAGGCCTTCGTGCTTTCCCTATACAACGCCAATGGGCTGGTCTGCTGGACCGCCCGCGAAATCCGCATACGCGAGATGATGCTCGCGCACTTCGAAGCCGAGGTGAGCGACTTCCTAAAGGCTGCCAACCCGGCCTGGGACGTTCAACGCATCGAGGCGCCGGTCCTGGCGCCCCGCGCGCTGATCTCGTCCGCCTACGGTCCGGAAGACGTCTTCATCCAGCAGCAGCTGTCACCGCATGACATGGAGATGGTGCTGCGGCCGGAAACCACTCCGTCCACCTTCGCCTACATGCAGCACAGGCTGGCCAGTCATCCCCCGGCGCGCCCGCCCTTTTGCGTCTGGCAGGCGGGCAAGTCGTTCCGCCGCGAGCAGGACCAGTCCCCCAAGCACATGCGGCTCAAGGAGTTCTGGCAGATGGAATTCCAGTGCGCCTTCACCGCCGACACCGCCAACGACTACCATGCCGCGTGCCTGGAGCCGGTTCGGCGGATGATCGGGGCGATGATCCCCCTGCCCACCCGCATCGTCGCCTCGGACCGCCTGCCGGCCTATTCCCAGGTGACCATGGATGTGGAGGTCGACAACGGCGACAAGTGGATGGAGGTTTGCTCGATCTCCCGCCGCACCGACTTTCCCCAGACGATCAGCTTCCCCACCCGGGGCGGCCAGGCGCGGGAGCTGGACGTGCTGGTGCTGGAGATCGCCATCGGCCTGGACCGCTGCGTCTACAACTGGAACGTCGCCCAGGAGCGGGGTTAGGCCCCCACTCGCTCCAGCACCGGCACGGTCTGCGACAAACGCCCGCCGATGCGGATCGGCTCGATCCGGCGGGCCAGGCCCGTGGCCGGGTCGGTCTCCAGATAGACGCCGCACACCGTCGCGGGGCCTTCGGCGGGTTTGTAGCGCCCGCCGGAGATCCGGGTGGTGAACCGCCGCAAAGGCTCTTCCTTGTCGTTGCCGATAACGCTGTCGTAATCGGCGCAGGCGCCGGCGTCGGTCTGGTAGGCCGTGCCGCCGTTCAGGATCTGGGCGTCGGCGGTGGGCACGTGGCTGTGCGTGCCCACCACCAGGCTGGCGCGCCCATCGCAGAAGTGGCCCATGGCCATCTTCTCGCTGGTGGCCTCGGCGTGCATGTCGATGATGATGGCGTCGGCCGCCATGCCCAGTGGACAAGCGTTCAGCTCCCGGTCCACCGCCGCGAAGGGGTCGTCCAGCGCGTCCATGAACACCCGCCCCAACAGGTTCACCACCATCACATTGTGGCCCTGCTCGGTGGTGAACATCTGCGACCCGCGCCCGGGCGTGTCGGCCAGGATCGGATAGTTCAGCGGCCGGATCAGCCGCGGCTCGCGCACGATATAGGTCAGGGCTTCGCGCTGGTCCCACGAGTGGTTGCCCAGGGTCAGGCAGTCGGCGCCCGCCTGGAACAGTTCGCGCGCCGTGTTCTCGGTGATCCCGAACCCGGCCGCCGCGTTCTCGGCGTTGACGATGACGAACTCGAGTCCAAGCTGGCGTTTCAGGCCCGGCAAATGTTCGGCGAGACCGTCGCGGCCGGCCCGGCCGACGATGTCCCCAAAGAAAGCAATGCGCATCAAAAGTCCTTTCGGACCTCGATATAGCCGTTTTCCGTCAGAATGGCGTCCAGAGCCTGATCATGCGACTCCACGGGCGCCGCCGCGATCTCCTGGCCGGCATAGGCCAGGCCCAGAACGAACACCGGCCCCCTGGCGCGCAGGGCCGCGATGGTGCGGTCATAGTGCCCCCCGCCCTGCCCCAGCCGCCCACCCCGCCGGTCGAAGGCCAGCACCGGGGCGATGATCAACTGGGGAAAGGCTTCCGGCGCCCCCGCCGGTGGCGCGGCGATGCCCAAGGCGTCCGGCTCCGGCGTGTCGCCGGCCCGCACCAGGCGAAAGACCAGGGGCTCGGCTGGGCGCGCCACCGGCAGGGCGATCGCCGCCCCGCCATCAGCCAGACGCTCCAGCACGATCGACGGGTCCAGCTCCGCCCCCAGGGCGTGATATCCGCCCACCACCGCGAACCGTCCCACCAGGGCGGCCGGCAACACCGCCGCCGCCCGCTCTGCGGCGCTGGCGTCGTCCGCGGCCAAGCCCCGGCGACGCTTCCGCATCGCCGCGCGCAGGGCGGTCTTGTTGTGGATCGGCAGGTCTAGGGCCACCTTGTCCTCAGAACTGAGGTAGGGTGGCGGCGCCACGAAAACCGTGAAGGCGGTGTAAATCCCCTCGGACCTGGTAGACCAGGTGGGCGCCGTGTGTCCGGAACCACGATTCCGGCCAGGGACAGCTCCCTTGCGAGTGAATTAAGGTCCCCGGGATTTGTTGCCTTCGACGCGAGCCGCAGCAAGACCCGCCGGTTAGCAACTTAGGTCTTCCGAGGGGGCTCTACAAGCGTGGCATATTAGGCTCAGAGGCTAGCCGCGCCCCCGCCCACCCGCCTACTCCGCCGCCAGTTGTTCGATCGCCTTGGCCGCCGCATCGATGGCCGCCGCCGCAGCGCCCTCCGTCACCATCTGGGCCTCGCGCAACCGCCCCATCTCGGCCTCGACCACCGTCGTGCGCCCCTTGGCCAGGGACAATTCGTCGGCCAGCATCAGCGCCGCCATCAGCAGCAGCCGGGTCTCGCCCAGCGGCCCCACCTCGGCCGAAACCTGCCGCACCTGCCGATCGACGGTCGCCGCCAGGCTGCGCAGGTGCGCCTCCTGGCCGTCCTCGCAGCCCACCGCATAGCTGCGGCCGTTCACATCGATGGTCAGTTGCGCCATGTCCGCGGCTCCCTATCCGGCGCCCTGGCTAAGCGCGCTGCGAATGTCGGCAATGGCCCGGGTCAGGGCTTCAGAGGCCTGGGCGCCGGCGGCTTCCAGATCGCGCTCGCGAGCGCGGGCTGTCTCGAGATCGGCCTCCAGCCGGGCGTGTTCGGCCTGCGAAGCCGCCCCGCCACCCTGCCGCAGCGCCAGGCGCTCCTCCAGCGCGGCCACCGCCGCCTCCAGGCGCCGCGTGGCGAGATTGAGCGCGCTTTCTGCGCCGCCGTCCGCCGTCATAGCTCCGTGCTCCGTCGAATTGTCGCGCTCTTAGACCGCTGTTCGGCCAGGGCGTAAAGCATTGACCCATCGGCGGTGAGCCGGTCGCGGCAGCTCTCGCGCGACGATCAGGGCGTGACAGCGGCGCCATATCGCGTCATCTGCGGCGCCCACCGCCGCCTCTCGCCGGAGCGCCCGCCATGGCCGAAGTCAACGAACTGAACGACATCCTCGACCTGGAGCGGATCGAGCTGGACATGTTTCGCGGCTTCACCCCGCCGGAGGAGCGCAGCCGCATCTATGGCGGCCAGGTGGTGGCCCAGGCTTTGACCGCCGCCTATCACACCATCGAGGATCGCATCTGCGCCTCGCTGCACGCCTATTTCATCCGCCCCGGGGATCCGACCATCCCGGTGATGGATATGGTCGAGCGCGTGCGCGACGGCGGCTCGTTCAGCGTGCGCCGGGTGATCGCGGTGCAGAACGGCGCCCAGATCTTCAACCTGGCCGCCACCTTCCAGGTGGCCGAGGACGGCTTCGAACACCAGTCGGTGATGCCCGATGTCCCCGCGCCCGAGGGGTTGCTCAACGAAGAGCAACTGCGCGAGGCCGAGGGCCGCAATCCCGAGCCGGGTCATCGCCGCCTATGGCCCGTGGAGGTCCGCCCCGTCGATCCGGTCCCGCACCACGATACCTCACCGCATGAGCCTGAAAACGCCGTCTGGTTCCGCGCCAGCAAGCCGGTCCGCCCAGACATCGCAGCCAACCAGTGCGCCCTGGCCTACGCCTCGGACATGACTCTGTTGGACGCCTCCCTGCGCCCGCACCCGGTGAACTGGGACAGCGGCGGCATGCAGGTCGCCAGCCTCGACCACGCCATCTGGTTTCACCAGCCCAGCGATTTCGGCGACTGGCACCTGTATGTCATGGACAGCCCCAGTGCTTCAGGCGGCCGAGGCTTCAACCGCGGCTCCATTTTCACTCGCGACGGCCGCCTGGTGGCCTCGGCCGCGCAGGACGGATTGATCCGCTACCGTCCGAAGAAATAAGCGGAAGGGAACCTGGTCACGCCCGGCTTGCTTGACCCCTAGCCCCCCTCATGCGAGGTCGCGGGCGCCTGAAAACAGGCGACGATTCCGACAGGTCAGACGCCAATGCCCGTTCAACCCCTCAGCATGGCCAACGCCATCCGCGCCCTCTCCATGGATGCGGTGAACCGCGCCAAGTCCGGACACCAGGGCATGCCCATGGGCATGGCGGATGTCGCCACGGTGCTGTGGACCAAATTCCTGAAATACGACGCCGCCAAACCGCAGTGGCCCGACCGGGACCGGTTCGTGCTGTCGGCCGGCCACGGTTCGATGCTGCTCTACAGCCTGCTGCACCTGACCGGCTATCCAGGCATGACGATGGAGCAGATCGAGAACTTCCGCCAATGGGGCTCCATCACCCCCGGCCACCCTGAATACGGCCACACCCCGGGCGTGGAGACCACCACCGGCCCCCTGGGTCAGGGCCTGGCCACCGCCGTCGGCATGGCCATGGCCGAGCGCTCCATGAACGCCCGCTATGGCGATGACCTGGTGGACCACCGCACCTGGGTGATCGCCGGCGACGGTTGCTTGATGGAGGGGGTCAGTCACGAAGCCATCCACCTCGCCGGCAGGTTCAAGTTGAACAAGCTGATCGTCCTGTTCGACGACAACAACACCACCATCGATGGCCGCGCCACAATCGCCGAGACGGGCGACCAGCAGGCGCGCTTCAAGGCCGCCGGCTGGGCGGTCAAGGCGGTGGACGGGCACGACTACGCCAAGATCGCCGCCGCCATGCGCTGGGCCACCCGCCAGGACAAGCCGGTGATGCTGGCCTGCAAGACGCTCATTTCCAAAGGCGCGGGTCCCAAAGAGGGCGACGCCCACAGCCACGGCTACGCCCTGTTCGATCCGGAGATCGCCGCGGCCCGCCTGGCCATGGGCTGGACCGCCCCGCCGTTCGTCATCCCGGAGGACATCGGCGAGGCCTGGAAGAAGGCCGGCAAGCGCGGCGCCCGCGACCGCCGCCGCTGGGACGCCCGGCTGAAGGCCGCCGACAACACCCGCGCTGAGTTCCAGCGCGCCGTGAAGGGCGCCCTGCCCAAGGACGCCTTCGCCGCCCTGGACGCCTACGCCGCCAAGGCCGCCGTCGACCGCCCCGCCGCCGCCACCCGCCAGCATTCCGGCGCGGCGCTGGAGCAACTCACCCCGCATATCCCGGAAATGATCGGCGGCTCGGCCGACCTCACCGGCTCCAACAATACCTTCGTCAAGGGCATGGTCGCCTTTGACACTCCCGACTACGCCGGCCGCTACGTCCACTACGGCATCCGCGAGTTCGGCATGGCCGCGGCCTTGAACGGCATGGCCTTGCACGGCGGGGTGATCCCTTACTCCGGCACCTTCCTGGTGTTTTCCGACTACAGCCGTCCGGCCATCCGCCTGAGCGCCCTGATGGGGGCCAGGGCCATTCACGTGATGACCCACGACTCCATCGGCGTCGGCGAAGACGGCCCCACCCACCAGCCGGTGGAGCACCTGGCCGCCCTACGCGCGATCCCGAACCTGCTGGTCTTCCGCCCGGCCGACGCGGTGGAAACCGCCGAATGCTGGAAGATCGCCCTCACCGAGAACGGTCCGTCCCTGATGGCCCTGTCGCGCCAGAAGACCGCCGCCTCCCGCACCAGCGTCGGAGACCTGTCGGCCAAGGGCGCCTATGAGATCGCCCCGGCCACGGGCAAGGCCCAGGTCACCCTGTTTGCTTGTGGCACTGAGGTCGCCGTAGCCATGGCCGCCCGCGAGGCCCTGCAAGCGGGCGGCGTCGCCACCCGCGTCGTCTCAACCCCCTGCTGGGAACTGTTCGACCGCCAGAGCGCCCAGTACCAGGCCGACACCATCGCCCGGAACACCGTCCGCCTGGCCGTGGACGCCGGCGTGCGCCAGGGCTGGGACCGCTTCATCGGCGAGGACGGCCTGTTCATCGGCATGCACGGTTTTGGCGCCTCCGCCCCGGCCGAGCGCCTCTACCAGGAATTCGGCATCACGACGGACGCCGTGGTCGCTGCCGTGAAGGCGAAGCTGGCGTAGGACACGCCTGTCAAACTTCAGAACACCGCCCGGTCGGCCTTATCCATCGCCTTCTTCATCTCGGCGCCATGGCGGTAGCGGTAGCGCAGCAGCTTTTCGTCCTGGTCGACCAGGTCGCACTGCAGGCGGCGCAACTCGCGCGGGGCGCGGGCGGAGGCGATCAGCCGCTGATCATAAGGCCCGTAGTGGAACCATCTGTTGCACGCCATGCGCCGCAGGATCACCGCGGCCACGGCCGGCGGCTGGTCGCTGGTCAGGCGCGCCGCGGTGTCCTCATAATCTCCCGCTTGGGCGGCGCCGGCCAAACCGATCCCGACGGCCATGATCGCTAGCAGTTTGTAACTCCGCATAACTGGCCCCTCCTAAACCCACCTCTCCCGATGGCGATCTTGGGCGCCAGAGCCCTTGACTTCCAGCCCCCTGACCGCAAAACCGCCCGCAAATCCGAAAAAGGAATCCCTCATGCCCGTTCGTGTCGCCATCAACGGCTTCGGCCGCATCGGCCGGCTGGTCCTTCGCTCGATCGTTGAGCACGCCCGCCGCGATATTGAGGTGGTGGCGATCAACGACCTGGGCTCGGTTGAAACCAACGCTCACTTGCTGAGATACGACAGTGTCCACGGCAGGTTCCCTGGCTTGGTCACGGTCGACGGCGATTCCATCGACGTCGGCCTCGGCAAGATCAAGGTCACGGCCCTGCGCGACCCCGCCGATCTGCCGCACAAGGATCTGGGCGTCGACATCGCCCTGGAGTGCACCGGCCTGTTCACCAAGCGCGACAAGGCCGCCGCCCACCTGGCCGCCGGCGCCCGCAAGGTGCTGATCTCCGCCCCAGGTGACGGCGCCGACAAGACCATCGTCTACGGCGTCAATCACGAGAGCCTGACCGCTGAGGACACCGTCGTCTCCAACGGCTCGTGCACCACCAACTGCCTGGCGCCGGTGGCCAAGATCCTGTCCGACCTTTGCGGCCTGGAACGTGGCTACATGACCACCATCCACTCCTACACCGGCGACCAGCCGACCCTGGACACCCTGCACCCTGACCTCTACCGCGCCCGCGCCGCGGCGATGTCGATGATCCCCACCTCCACCGGCGCGGCCAAGGCCATCGGCCTGGTCCTGCCCCACCTGGCGGGCAAGCTGGACGGCTCCTCGATCCGCGTGCCGACCCCCAATGTCTCGGTGGTGGACCTCAACATTGTCCCCACCCGCGACGTCACCAGGGAAGAGATCAACGAGGCCTTCATCGCCGCCGCCGCCAAGGGTCCCCTGCGCGGTGTCCTGGCGGTGACCCATGAACCGCTGGTCTCCATCGACATGAACCACGTGGCCGCCTCGTCCACCGTCGCCCTGCCCCAGACCCAGGTGATCGAGGGCAAGCTGGCCCGCGTCCTGGCCTGGTACGACAACGAATGGGGCTTCTCCACCCGCATGGCCGACACCGCCCTGGTGATGGCCAAGCTCTAGGCGAAGTCATGGCTTTCCGAACGCTCGACCAGGCCGACCTCGCTGGCAAGCGCGCCCTGGTGCGCGTGGACTTCAACGTCCCCATGGCCGACGGCGAGGTTTCCGAGGACAGCCGCCTGCGCGCCGCCCTGCCCACCATCGCGAAGATTCGCCAGGCGGGCGGCAAGGTTATCCTGCTGGCCCACTTCGACCGGCCCAAGGGCAAGCGCGTCGCCTCCATGAGCCTCGCCCCAGTGGTCGCGCCCCTGGCCAAGCTCATCGAGGCCCCGGTTGCCTTCACCGACGATTGCGTCGGACTGGACGCCGCCAAGGCCGTGGCGGCGATGCGGGACGGCGACGTCCTGCTGCTGGAGAACCTGCGCTTCCACCCCGGCGAGGAAGCCAACGACCCGGCCTTCGTGGCCGAGTTGGCCAAGAACGGCGACCTCTACGTCAACGACGCCTTTTCCGCCGCCCACCGCGCCCACGCCTCCACCGAGGGCCTGGCCCATGTCCTGCCGGCCTATGCGGGGGAGTCCATGCGCCGGGAGCTGGACGCCTTGAACGCCGCCCTGGGCGCGCCCCAGCGGCCGGTGCTGGGCGTCGTCGGCGGCTCCAAGGTCTCCAGCAAGCTTGAGCTGATCCACAACCTGATCCTCAAGCTGGACCGCCTGGCCATCGGCGGCGGCATGGCCAACACCTTCCTGTTCGCCCAGGGTCACGACGTGGCCGCGTCCTACTGCGAGAAGGACCTGGCCGAAACGGCGCGGCAGACCATGGCCTTCGCGCAAAAGAACAGTTGCGAACTGCTGCTGCCCATCGACATCGTCGTGGCCGAGAAGATCGAGCCCGGCGCCGCGGCCCGCGTCCGCGACCTGGGGCAACTGGACGAGCATGAGCGCATCCTGGACGCCGGCCCCAAGACCGTCGCCCGTCTGATGGAGGCCATGGACGCCTCCAGGACCCTGATCTGGAACGGTCCGCTCGGCGTCTTCGAGACCCCGCCTTTCGACAGGGGCACCACCCAGGCCGCCCGCCATGCCGCGGCCCTGGCCAAGGCCGGCAAGCTAGTGGCCGTGGCTGGCGGCGGCGACACCGTCGCGGCCTTGCACCACGCCGGGGTAGCGGGTGACTTTACCTTCGTTTCCACGGCCGGCGGCGCGTTCCTGGAGTGGATGGAAGGCAAGATCCTGCCCGGCGTCGCGGCGCTGGAACGGTAAGATTTCTCAGGGATTGGGGCGGGGACCAGCATGATCATCGAGCCACGTATCCGAGGCTTCATCTGCCTCACCGCCCACCCGGCAGGCTGCGCCGCCCATGTGCGCCAGGAAATCGACGTGGTCCGCGCTGGCGGCCCTGTTGCCGGCGCCCCCAAGCGGGTTCTGGTCCTGGGCTGTTCCGGCGGCTACGGCCTGGCCTCGCGGATCGTCGCGGCCTTCGGCGGCGGGGCCGACACCGTCGGCGTCTCCTTCGAGAAGGCCCCCGTCGAGACCAAGACCGCCAGCGCCGGCTGGTACAACAACCGCGCCTTCGAGCGCGAGGCCGCCGCCGCGGGCTTCAAGGCCGTCACCCTGGAAGGCGACGCCTTCTCCGACGCCGTGAAGACCGAGACCATCCAGGCCATCAAGGACCTGGTCGGCCAGGTGGACATGGTCGTCTACAGCATGGCCGCCCCGGTCCGCACCGACCCCAAGACCGGCGAGACCTACCGCTCAGCCATCAAGCCCCTGGGCGCGCCGGTGAAGGTCAAGACCCTCAATACCGACAAGGGCGAGGTGTTCGACACCGAACTGGCCCCCGCGACGCCGGAAGAGACCGCCGCCACGGTAAAGGTCATGGGGGGCGAGGACTGGGAACTGTGGATGGCCGCCCTGGCGGGCGCCGGCGTCCTGGCCCCCGGCTTCCAGACCCTGGCCTATACCTACATCGGCAGCGAGCTGACCTGGCCGATCTATTGGAAGGCCACCCTGGGCAAGGCCAAGGAAGATCTCGACCGCGCCGCCGCCGCCATCCGCGCCGCCCATGGCCCGGACGCCGCCCGCGTGGTCTCGCTGAAGGCCGTGGTCACCCAGGCCAGCTCCGCCATTCCCGTGGTGCCTCTCTACGGCGTGGTGCTGTTCAAGGTGATGAAGGCCATGGGCCTGCATGAAGGCTGTATCGAGCAGATCGATCGCCTGTTCCGCACTCGCCTTACCGGCGGCGGCGACCCGGCCCTGGACGACGCCGGCCGCATCCGCCTGGACGACTGGGAGCTTTCCGCCGCCGTGCAGGACGAGGTCACTCGCCGCTGGCCCTTGGTGACCACCGAAACCCTGGCCGAACTGGCCGATTTGCCCGCTTTCCGCGCTGACTTCCTGAAGATTTTCGGTTTCGGCCTGGCCGGCGTGGATTACACCGCCGACTTGGATCCAAGGGAACTTCCGGCGCCAAAGCCCTCTTAACTTTTTGACGATCGCCGCCGATCGCTCAGGACTCAGCTTTGCAACGCCCCGCGCGCCGACCTAAACTGTGTTCGATATCGAGGAAATAGGACCATGGCCCGTATCACTCTGAGACAGCTCCTCGACCACGCCGCCGAGCACAGCTACGCGGTGCCCGCCTTCAACATCAACAACATGGAACAGGGCTTGGCCATCATGGAGGCGGCCCAGTTGGTCAACGCTCCGGTGATCATCCAGGCCAGCCGCGGCGCAAGGCAGTACGCCAATGACATCGTCCTGGCCCGCCTGATCGACGCCCTGGTCGAGCTCTATCCCGACCTGCCGGTGTGCATGCATCAGGACCACGGCAACAGCGAAGCCACCTGCGCCACGGCCCTGCAGCACGGCTTCACCAGCGTGATGATGGACGGCAGCCTGGAGGCCGACGCCAAGACCCCGGCCAGCTACGACTACAACGTCGCCATCACCCGCCGCGTGGTGGATATGGCCCACTGGGTCGGCGCGTCGGTGGAGGGCGAGATCGGCGTCCTGGGCTCACTGGAAACCGGCATGGGCGAAAAGGAAGACGGTCACGGCTTCGAGGGCAAGCTCGGCCACGACCAGCTGCTCACCGACCCCGACCAGGCCATGGACTTCGTCCGCGCCACGGAGGTCGACGCCCTGGCCATCGCCATGGGCACCAGCCACGGGGCCTATAAGTTCACCCGCAAGCCCGACGGCGACATCCTGGCCATGAATGTCATCGAGGCCGTCCACCGCCGCCTGCCCAACACCCACCTGGTGATGCACGGCTCATCGTCGGTGCCGCAGGAACTGCAGGACATCATCAACGAATACGGCGGCGACATCACCCAGACCTGGGGCGTGCCGGTGGAAGAGATCCAGCGCGGCATCAAGCTGGGTGTGCGCAAGGTCAATGTCGACACCGACAACCGCCTGGCCATGACCGGCGCCATTCGCAAGGTGTTCGCCGAGAACCCCGGCGAATTTGACCCGCGCAAGTACCTCAAGCCGGCCATGGAAGCCATGCGGGCGGTCTGCCGCCAGCGCTTCGAGGAATTTGGCGCCGCCGGCTGGGCCGACAAGATCAAACCTCTGCCACAAGCCGCCATGGCCAAGCGCTACGCCGCCGGCGAACTGGCCCCGAAGTTCGCCACGGCGCGGGTGGCGGCGGAGTAGGTCTTACCAGAGCCGAGACACGCCGGTTTCGTCGAAAACCTGCTCGTTCGACACCAGGGTAAGGTCGTCCAGGATCGCCTGGGCGATCAGCAAGCGATCGAACGGATCCTTGTGAGCGAAGGTAAGGCGGCCAGCATGTTCCGCCTGTTTCAGGGACAATGGCAGTCCGTCGAAACCTCGTGCTTCGATGATTTCCTGCAAATTCATCGCCAGCGATGACGCTTCGGGAAGCTTTCCGATGCGATGCTTGGTCGTGATCTCCATAGCGGACACGGCGCTGACAAATACGAGATTGGTTTCGTCTTCGATCAACCCTCGGATTGCCTTGGGCAGGCGCTCATCACCGGTCATGAACCAGATCAAGGCATGGGTATCGAGCAGGAGCCTCAATCACCCTCGCCGTTCCAGAGCGCCAATTCGTCATCCGGCAGGGGCTCGAAGAAGGCGTCCGTGAGAGCGACCGTGCCCTTCAGCGAACCAAATATGCGCCTTGGCTTGGAAGGCGCATTGGCCAAGACCAGCTTCACCACAGCTTTGTCGCCGCGCGCGATCACCACCTCCTCGCCCGCCTCGACAGCGGCAATGAGTTTGGACAGCTGTGTTTTAGCTTGATGAATCTTGACGATCATATAGGTTAGCTAACCTATTAGCTAATCAAATTCAAGTCTCAATGCACCGTGTGCGCGTGCCGGTTCCGCCGCCACAGTTCCTCGGTCAGCACATTGGCGAACCCGATCCAGCCCAAGTAGGGCGAGGCCAGGTTGGCGGCCGGGGCGTCGATGCGCCGGGCTTGCCAAGCATAGGCCGCCGCCGTGCCCAGGGTCGCCACCGCCGTGGTCAGCTGGCCGCCCAGCCGTTTTGGCCCAAGCGCCATCCACGTGGCGTTGAAGGCCTGGATCATGCCCCACAGGGTCAGGGCGCGGGTTCGGGCCAGGCTGGAGGGTGCGTTCCAGATTCGCAGGCCCGACAGCGTCAGGGCCAGGAACAACGGCGGCCAGACCATGGCGAACACTGCTGGCGGGGGCTGCAGGGGCGTGGGCTTCAGCTTGTCGTACTGGTCCTTGATTTTAGGATTGTTTGGCGAGGGCGCGTTCCGGGCCGCCACCAGGGCCGAGACCAGCACCGCGCCCACGGTCAGGGCCACCCCGGCCAACACATGAGACCGGGTCCGATCGCGGGCGTTCACCAGCCGGCGGACGACGGTGTTGTATTGCGGCGCGGCCATGGCCTGCTCCTCGCGGAAAACCTGGCGAGGTAACAGGCAGCGATCGCTATGGTTCCTGACGGAAGCCTACGCCCCTTCGAGTTCGCCCAGCGCGCTCTGCAGGTAGTTCGGCTCGCCCAGGGAGGCCAGCAGCGACAGCTGGGTCTCCAGGAAGTCGATATGCTCCTCGGTGTCGCGCAGGATCTCTTCCAGGATCTCGCGGCTGACATAGTCCTTGGCCGCCTCGCACTGGCCCACGCCAGCCACCAGGGTTACCCGCCCGCCCACTTCCACCGACAGGTCCGCGGCCAACAACTCCGGCACGGTCTCGCCGATCTTCAGCTTGTTCAGGTCCTGCAGGTTGGGCAGGCCGTCCAGGAACAGGATGCGCTTGATCAGCTTGTCGGCGTGTTTCATCTCGCCGATGGATTCGTCATAGGTGATCTTGCTCAGGCGCTTGAAGCCCCAGTTCTCATAAATCCGGGCATGCAGGAAATACTGGTTCACCGCGGTCAGCTCATTGGTGAGCACTGCGTTCAAGAGTTGGATGATCGCCTTGTCGCCCTGCATGGCAGGCCTCTCCCCTTGAAAGAACGGCTCACCCTCCCGCTCACGGCGGGGGCTGGCAAGCTGATTGTTCATTGAATGGCGGCGGCGCCCTATTCGGCGGCGTACCGCAACGCCTGGCGGGACTCGTCGATCATGTCGCGCATCTCGCAGACGCACTTGGCGCAGCGCGGAACGCACCCGTTGGCCTTGAATACCTCCGCCGGTCGGCTGGCGCCGGCCTCGATGGCGGCGCGGACCTGGCGTTCGCGAAGGCCGTTGCAGTTACAGACGTACATGGGATCGACGAACCCTGAATGTTGCCGACTGGGTATAGCCAGTTGCGAACGACGATGCAACTCATTCGCATATAGATCTGCGCGGCATGCTGTCCCGCTTCCCGGCGCCGGCCACGCGCCTGGCGCGGGCTCTTCTAGGGCGGGCGGAAACCGGGCATAGGAGCCCAATGCCCGCCGCCTGCCGCCTCTACCTGATCACTCCGCCGGTTCTGTCCGACCTTGGCGCCTTTGCCGCGCGCCTGGAACAGGCCCTGGCCGCCGGCGACGTCGGCGCCCTGCAATTGCGGTTGAAGGACGCGGACGACGCGGCCGTCGCCGCCGCCGTTCGGGCTATCAAGCCCATCGCCGCCGCCCATGACGTCGCCCTGATCCTCAACGACCGGCCCGACCTCGCCGCCGACCTGGATTGCGACGGCGTCCATATCGGCCAGGAGGACGCGCCCTTTCGCGAGGCGCGCCGCCTGATAGGGCCAGGACGCATCGTCGGGGTCACCTGTCACGATAGCCGCCACCTGGCCATGGAGGCCGCCGACGCCGGCGCCGACTACGTAGCCTTCGGGGCCTTCTTCCCCACCGCAACCAAGGACGCCCCGACCCAAGCCGAGCCGGAAATCCTGAGTATCTGGCAGGAGTCCATGCTGGTCCCCTGCGTCGCCATCGGCGGCATCACCGTGGACAACGCCGCCGGCCTGGTCACCGCCGGCGCCGACTTCATCGCGGTCTCAGCGGGCGTCTGGGGCTATGCGGACGGTCCCGCCGCCGCGGTGAAGGCGTTCAACGCGAAGATCGCCGAAGGCTTGGGCGCGCGGGAGGGTTAGGCCGCCTCCAGCAGCCCCGAGCGGTGGCACTCATCCATCATCCAGTCGGCGAACCGGCGGATCAGGGCAATCCTCGGGCTATCCGCGCGCCAGACCAGATAACAGGACAGCGGCGTCTTCATGCAGGTCTGCGACACCCGCACCAGCCGCCCAGCGTCCAGGTATTCCTCGGCATGGATGCGGCGCACCAGGGCGACGCCCAGGCCCGCGGCGGCGGCCTCCACCACCATGGCGGCATCGTCGAAGGCGAGGCCACGCAGAGGCTGGGGCGGCGGCTGTCGGGCGGCCGCGAACCAGGCGGGCCACAGCTGCGGCTCTTCCAGGATCAGCGGCAGCTCCCGCAAACGCCCGTCGTTCACCGGGCCGTGCCGGGCCACGAAGTCGGGACTGGCCACCGGAAAGGCGATCTCGTCGAACAGGGGCTCCACGTGCAGCCCGGGCCAGTCGCCCCGACCAAAGCGCATGGCGATGTCCACGCCGTCGGCGTCCAGGTCGGCCATGTCGCGGCTGGTGCGCACATCCACCGCCAGTTCCGGCAAGGCGCCCTGCAGGCGGTGCAGCCGCGGGGTGAACCACAACTTGGCCACCGAGGGCAGCATGGCGATCACCAGGCTGGCGTCATTGACGTCGGCCGAGACGTCGGCGCCGGCGCGATCGATGATGCGAGCCGCCTCGAGATAGGCCTTCGAGAGCGCCAGAGCCGGATCGGTGGGCATCATCCGCATGCCCTGGCGCCGAAACAGCTTCAAACCGTAAGTCAGCTCCAGCCGGCGGATGGTTTGACTGATGGCGCTATGGGTAACGCCCAGTTCCTCCCCGGTTTGACTGTAGCTTTTCAAACGACAGGCGGCCTCGAGCACCCGGAGCCCAGCAAAGGGCGGGGGCCGTTGGGGCATGACTCTTGTAATCCCCTCTAACATGATTGCTCAATTCAACTAACGAGCCGGCCCTATCGCTCGGGAAATCTAAGCCGGTCCAGCCAAGCTGGGGTATTAAAAGCGCGTAATAATAGGGCGACCGCCGTTCGCGGTTCGCCGCGCCGGGCGCCACGAGGGCCGCGCCTTGCCTTGACCGGCCGCCGCCGCTAGGTTCCGCGGCCCTTTCCGCCCCCCTAAATCGTCAGCCGATCAACGCCATGACCACCCCCTCCGCCCTGCTCAAGGTGATGATCGACGCGGCCCGCAAGACCGGCCGCGTCCTGGCGCGCGATTTCGGCGAGGTGACCGAGCTTCAGGTCTCCAAGAAGGGTGCGGCCGATTTCGTCTCCGCCGCCGACCTCAAGGCCGAGCAGACACTGTTCGAGGAACTCTCCAAGGCCCGCCCGGGCTACAGCTTCCTGGGCGAGGAGCGCGGCCTGATCGAGGGCACCGACAAGACCCACCGCTGGATCGTCGATCCGCTCGATGGCACCACCAACTTCCTGCACGCCATCCCACACTTCGCCATCAACATCGCCCTGGAGCGGGATGGCCAGATCGTCGCCGGCGTAACCTACAACCCAGCCACTTCGGACCTCTACTGGACCGAGCGCGGCCGCGGCGCTTTCATGAACGACAAGCGCATGCGGGTCAGCGCCCGCAACCGCCTGGACGAGTCGATCATTGGAACCGGCATCCCGTTCCTCGGCCATGGCCAGCACGCCCGGTTCCTCAAGGAATTGCACCAGATCAGCCAGCGCGTCGCCGGCGTGCGCCGCTTCGGCGCCGCTGCCTTGGACCTGGCCTGGGTGGCCGCCGGCCGCATGGACGGTTTCTGGGAGCGGGACCTGAAGCCCTGGGACGTCGCGGCCGGCCTGCTGATGATCACAGAGTCTGGCGGCAAGGTCACCGACATCGATGGCGGCGACAACGTCCTCGAAGGCGACTCCCTCCTGGCCAGCAACACCGAACTGCATCCCATCCTGCTGGAAAAACTCAAGGCCGCAGGCTAGGCCGCGTTGAGGAACAGTGGGAACCGGTTCAACCCGCAACCCGCAGCATCCACCGTCATGGAATCCGCCGCAATTCCGGCTACGCTGACGCCATGACCCTGACCCGACGCCGCCTCGCCGCGCTGGCCATAGCCGCCGCCACCCCAGCCCTGGCCCCCACCCTGGCCTGGGCCCAGACCCGCCGCCCCATCGTTATCGCCCACCGCGGCGCCAGCGGCGAACGCCCGGAGGAAACCCGCCTGGCCTATGAGTTGGCCATCGACGAGGGGGCCGACTTCATCGAACCGGATCTGGTCGCCACCTCGGACGGCATCTTGGTGGCCCGGCACGAGAATGAGATTTCCACCACCACCGACGTCGCCGCCCGCTCCGAATTCGCCGCGCGCAAAACCACCAAGACCATCGACGGCGCCCAGGTCACCGGCTGGTTCACCGAGGACTTCACCCTGGCGGAGCTGAAGACCCTCACCTGCCGCGAGCGCCTGCCCAACCTGCGCCCGGCCAGCGCAAAGTTCGACGGCCAGGCCCCGATCCTAACCTTTCAGGAGGTGATCGACATCGCCCGCGCCGGATCGATCCGCACCGGCCGGGTGATCGGCGTCTATCCAGAGATGAAGCACCCCACCTATTTCGCCAACGCCGGTCTGCCCCTGGAAGAGCGCCTGGCCGACATGATCCGGTCCAACGGGTACGACAGCCCCGCCGCCGCGATCTTCGTCCAGTGCTTCGAGATCAGCGCCCTGAAGACCATCGGCCGCTTCACCCGCGCTCGCAGGGTCATGCTGCTGGACAAGGAAGGCGGCCCCGCCGACCAGCCCAGCATCCGTTATTCCGACATGGTCACCCCCGCCGGCCTGAAATCCGTCCGCGCCTTCGCCGACGCCATCGGTCCCTATCAGGGCCTGGTGCTGGACCTGGACGCCGAGCCCTTCCCCGCCGACACCGGACTGGTCAAGGCGGCCCACGACGCCAATCTGATGGTGCATAGCTGGACCGCCCGGCGCGAGAACGCCTTCCTGCCCCGCCATCTGCAGCGGGGCGACCCCAAGCGAGCCGATTTCGCCCGCAGCCCCGGCGACATCCATGGCCTGCTGGTGGCCCTCTACACCACCGGCATAGATGGTGTGTTCAGCGACTTCCCAGCCCTCAACGCCAAGGCCCGCGGCGACGCCATGGCGATGATGGAGCGGCTGAACCGGAAGAAGGGCTAGGCCCGCCAGGTCTGTTGGCGCGGCCCTGGCCGCCTACCCCGCCAATATCTCACGCAACGCCCCAAGCAGCCGCTCGATCTGCGCGTCGGTCCCCACGGTGATCCGCAGGTAGTCCGTGATCCGCGCCGCCCCGAAGTGGCGCACAATCACAGAGCGTTCACGCAGGGCGCCCGCCAAGGCGGCCCCGGCCCAGCCCGGCCGCCGGGCGAAGACGAAGTTGGCGGAGGAGGGCAGCACCTCGAAGCCGAGGGCCTTCAGCCCATCGGCCATCCGCTCCCGCCCCGCGACCACCGCCGCCACGTTGGCCTGGAAGAAGGTTTCGTCCTGCACTGAGGCGATGGCTCCCGCCTGAGCCGGACGGCCCAACGGATAGGAGTTGAAACTGTCCTTCACCCGCGTCAGGCCCTGGATCAGCCCCGCCTCGCCAATGGCGTACCCAACGCGCAGCCCCGCCAGCGCCCGCGACTTTGACATCGTCCGCACCACCAGCAGGTTCGGATACCGCCCCACCAGGGGGATGGCGCTCTCGCCGCCGAAGTCCACATAGGCCTCGTCGATGACCACCGGGATGTCCGGATGGTCCGCCAGCAGAGCCTCGATCTGGTCCAGCCCAAGGGCGATCCCCGTGGGCGCGTTGGGATTGGCGAGGATGATCGCGCCGGCCGGGCGCCGGTAGTCCGCCACCCGAACCCGCATCGCCTCGTCCAGCGGCACGGTCTGGCCCGTGATCCCGAACAGGGCGCAATAGACCGGGTAGAAACTGTAGGTGATGTCCGGAAACAGCAGCGGGGCGTCGTGCTTCAGCAGCGCCGGAAAGGCGTGCGCCAGAACCTCGTCCGAGCCATTGCCGACGAACACCTGATCCGCCGCAACCCCGTGGTAGTCCGCCAGCACCCGCCGCAAGGCGCCCGCCTCCGGGTCCGGATAGAGCCGCAAGCTGTCCGCGGCCTCCCGCGCCACCGCCGCCAGGGCCATGGGCGAGGGGCCGGTGGGGCTCTCGTTGGTGTTCAGCTTGACCAGGTCCGCCAGGGCCGGCTGCTCGCCGGGCACATAGGGCGACAGGCCGCGCGTCAGGTCGCTCCAATAGCGGCTCATCGATCCTCAACCCACTCTAGAAATCAGCCGTCATCGGGTCTGGCCCGATCCGCCCGCCGGCGGAATCCAGGCTGGCCATCCGTTCCAGGTCCGCCGCGTCCAGGGTGAAGTCGAACACCCCGATGTTCTCGCGGATACGGCTGGGGGTCACCGACTTGGGGATCACGATCAGGCCGTTGTCCAGGTGCCAGCGGATCACCACCTGGGCCGGCGTCTTGCCATGCTTGGCTGCAATCTCGCCCACCACCGGGTCGGCCAGTTGCTGGCCCTGGCCCAGCGGGCTCCAGGACTCGGTGTGGATGCCATGCTTGGCGTGGAAGTCCCGCAGCGAGCGTTGCTGGAAGCTGGGGTGCAGCTCGATCTGGTTCACCGCCGGCGCCACGCCGGTCTCGCCGATCACCCGCTCCAGGTGCTCCGACCCGAAGTTGGAGACCCCGATCGACCGCGCCCGGCCTTCATCTCTCAGCCGCACGAAGGCGCGCCAGGTTTCCAGGTACAGGCCCTTCTTCGGCGCCGGCCAGTGGATCAGGTACAGATCCACCGCCTCGACCCCCAGCCGCCCCACGCTCTTGTCGAAGGCCTCCAGCGCCGCGTCATAGCCCTGGTTGTCGTTCCACAGCTTGGTGGTCAGGAAGACCGGCTCGCCGCTGGCGTCGGCCGAAGTGATGCCCTCGCCTACCCCGCGCTCATTGGCATAGGCCGCGGCCGTATCGATGGAACGATAGCCGGCCTCGATGGCCACCTTCACCACCCGCGCCGCATCGTCCTTGGGCGTGCGCCAGACCCCCAGGCCCAGCTGCGGCATCCGGCAGCCGTCGTTCAGGGTCACGCTGGGGTGTTGGGTCGTCATGGCGGGCCTCCATCCGATGTTAGGCTGCTACATGCCCGCTCCAGGCCCTGGCTCCAAGGGCGCGCGGCCCGATTTCGCGCCGGGGCGCTGCGACCCTCGCCAACTAGCGCTGGACAAGCCTGCCTGGCCGGACGACCAAGTCCCGCCATGACCTATTGCCTCGGCATCCTGTTGCCCACCGGCCTCGTCCTGGCCGCTGACTCCCGCTCCAACGCCGGTGTCGACCAGGTGATGCAGGTCTGCAAGCTGGCCACCATCACCCGGCCAGGCGAGCGGGTCATCGCCATCCTGTCGGCCGGCAACTACGCCACCTCCCAGTCGGTGGTCACGACGCTGAAGGAGGCCGCCGGCTCGGGCCGAGTTGGCGACGACCTGTACCTGGCCCAGACCATGTTCCAGGCCGCCCGGATCGTCGGCGACATGCTGCGCCAGGTGATCGACCGTGACGGCAAGTACGTCGAGCCCTATGGCGACGCCACCGCCAGCTTCCTGGTGGCCGGTCAGATCGCCGGCGAGGCCCCCCGCCTGTTCGAGGTCTATTCCGCCGGCAACTTCGTCGAGGCCACAGCGCGTTCGAACTTCCTGCAGATCGGCGAGACCAAGTACGGCAAGCCGATCCTCGACCGCGCCCTGACCTTCGACAGCACCCTGGCCCACGCCGCCAAGCTGGCCCTGCTGTCCTTCGACGCCACCCTGCGCAGCAACATCTCCGTCGCTGCCCCCATCGACTTCCTGCAGTACGAGACCGGCAGCTTCACCGCCGACAACCACGCCACCCTGCAGGAGGACGACGCCTATTGGACGGCCCTGCGGCGGGACTACAGCGAGGGCCTCGGCGCCCTGGTCGACCGCCTGCCACCCACCCCGCTCAACCTGTCGACCCCGGGGTCCCTGAGCCGCTTGCCAAGCTGACGCCCCGGCGCGATGATCGCTTCGCATGCGACGTGGAGGTGGCCCTGTGCGCCCCTTCGCTGGGCGCACGGGAGACGACCATGTCTGAAGACCTGTCGCTGGGGCCGGACCGTGTTCCGAGCGACCCTGCCACCCCCCTTATCCTCGACTTCCTGGAATGGCTGGCCCCGCACCCAAGGCCTTATGCCGAGGTGATGGAGGCCTGGCGAACCTCCTGTCCCCGGCTCACCGTCTGGGAAGACGCGGTCGACGGCGGCCTGGTCGCGCGCACGGCGATAGGGCGAGGCCAGGCAGTGGTCGAGGTGACGCCCTTGGGCCGGCGGCGCCTGGACGCGTCTGGCCGGTCGATCCAGCCGTGAAGGTCGCGATCCTCGACGATTACCACGCCACCCTGCGCACCCTCGATTGTTTCACCAAGCTGGCCGGCCACGAGGTCACCATCTGGACCGACCACATCCAGGACACCGACGCCCTGGCCCGGCGCCTGGTAGACGCCGAGGCCCTGGTGCTGATCCGCGAGCGGACCCGGATCCAGGCTCCGCTGCATGAGCGCCTGCCCAAGCTGCGCCTGATCAGCCAGCGCAGCGTCTATCCCCACGTCGATGTCGAAGCCTGCACCCGGCTGGGGGTCGTCCTTTCCTCGAACCTTCACGCCGACACCCCGTCCTACGCCGCAGCCGAACTGACCTGGGCCCTGGTCCAGGCGGCCATGCGCCAGTTGCCGCGGCAGGTCGCGGCGATGAAGGCGGGGCGCTGGCAGATTGGCGTCGGTCACACTCTGCGCGGCAAGACCCTTGGGATCTATGGCTATGGCCGGATCGCCAAGGTGGTGGCCGGTTACGGCCAGGCCTTCGGCATGAAGGTCCTGGTCTGGGCCAGCCCCGCCGGCCTTGCCCGCGCCCAGGCCGACGGCCTGGAAACCGCCCCCGACAAGGCCACCCTCTTCTCTGCCAGCGACGTCCTCACCCTGCACATGCGCCTGGTGGAGGCCACGCGGGGCATCGTCGGCGCGGTGGACTTGGCGCGGATGAAACCTTCCGCCCTCATCGTCAACACCAGCCGCGCCGGCCTCATCGGCCCGGACACCCTGGTCGCGGGCCTACGGGCCGGGCGCCCTGGCATGGCTGCCCTGGATGTCTACGACCAGGAGCCTCTGACCGACCCGAGCCATCCCCTGCTGACCATGGAAAACGTCGTCTGCACCCCGCACATCGGCTACGTCACCCGCGATGAGTACGAGACCCAGTTCTCCGACATCTTCGACCAGATCGTCGCCTACGCCGCCGGCGCCCCGATCAACGTCATCAATCTCGCCGCCATCGAACGGCGCCAGGCCCTCGGCTGACGGGGTCTAGCCCTTGCCGTGGCGCGATCACTGCCGCGCGGGGAGAAGGAAAACCCAAAAAGGACCCGGTCTCAAATATGTGAGTGAGCGCTCACTTGCATTGTTTCACCGATGTGATACTCCCTCCCCATCAACACAAAGTTGGGGACCATGACCGCCTTGAGAGACGCCTACATCACCGGGACCAGCGCCATCCTTCCCGGCGCCCCGGTGGGCAATGACCAGATCGAGGATCACATCGGTCGTATCTGCGGCCGGGGCAGCCTGCTGGGCCGCCGGGCCTTGCGCTGGAACGGGGTCAAGACCCGGCACTACGCCCTCGACACCCAGGGCGCCGCCACCGACAGCAACGCCGGCATGTGCGCCAAGGCCGTCCTTGGCGCCCTGGATGACGCCCGCCTCGGCCGCGGCGATCTGGGCTACTTGGCCGCCGCCACCACCCAGGGCGACTACCTGGTCCCCGGCCATGGCGTCACCGTGCACGGCGAGCTGGGCGGCGGCCCCCTGGAGGTGGCCAGCTTCCAGTCCGTATGCGGGTCATCCCTGATGGCCGCCAAGGCCGCCTGGCTGAACATCCGCGCCGGCGAGCACCAGGTGGCCGCCGCCTGCGCCGGGGAGTTCTCCTCCCGCTGGTTCCAGCCGGCCTTCTATGAGGGCACAACCCTGGTGGACGCCAAGGGCCGCCTCGCTGCCGAAGCCGACTACCTGCGCTTCACCCTGTCCGACGGCGCCGGCGCCATCATCGTCGAACCAGCCCCCCGCGCCGACCGCCTGTCCCTGAAGATCGACTTCATCGACGTGGTCTCCCTGGCCGGCGACTTCGAGCCCTGCATGTGGGCCGGCGCTCCTATCGCCACCCGCGCCGACGCCGCCGGCGTCTGGAGCCACACCGGCCCCGCCGCGGCGCACAAGGCCGGCGCGGTGGCCCTGCTGCAGGACTTCGAGCTGCTCAAGCGCGTCATCCGCGCCTGGGTCGGGGTGTACCTCAAGAAGGTCGATGAAGGCCGCATCGTCCCGGCCGCTGTGGACTGGCTGCTGTGCCACTACTCCGCCCAGTCCCTGCGTGATGAGCTGATGAGCCTGCTGGAACGCACCGCCGGCGCGATCCCGGTCGAGAAGTGGTTCTCCAACCTGCCCTGGGTCGGCAATGTCGGATCCGCCTCGATCTGGATCATGCTGGACGAGTTCATGCGCAGCGGCCGCCTCGCCCGCGGCCAGAAGGTCCTGTGCGTGGTCCCCGAAAGCGGCCGCTCCCTGGTGGGCTTCATGATGCTGGAGGCGGTGTGATGGACGCCTCCCCTTCCACCGGTAATGACGTCAGCGACGTCCTGCGCCGTCTGGCGGTCGTGTTCGCGGAGTTCGAGGGTCGACTGGCCCAGACCCCCCTGATCCGCAAGCTTACCCGCGGCCGCTTCACTATCCAGGACTACGCCGCCTTCCTCATCGGCCTGCGCCAACAGGTGAAGGAGGGCGCCCAGTGGATGTCCCGCGCCGCCTCCAATATCGACGACGAACACCTGGAGCTGCGCTCGATCCTCATGCGCCACGCGGTCACCGAGCACCGCGACTTCCGCCTGCTAGAGGCCGACTATGTCGCCGCTGGCGGGACCCTGGGCGAAATCCGTGGGGCGGAAAAGAATATTGGCTCCGAGGCTCTGTCGGCCTGGATGTTCCATGAGGCGTCCAGGCCCAACCCCTTCGGCCTGCTGGGCGCCATGTGGATCATCGAGGGCCTGGGCCAGATCAAGGCCCTGGAATGGGGTCGCCTGGTGCAAAGCCGGCTCGGCCTGCCCGACGAGGCCGTTCGCTTCCTGGTCTATCACGGCGAGAACGACGCCGAGCACATCAAGGAGTTCGAGACCATGCTGGCCCTGGTCCTGCCCGACCCCGCCGTCGCCCGCCGCATCGTCCGCACCGCCGAGGTCACCGCCCGCCTCTATGCCCTGCAGATCGAGGAGATCATGCCGTGAGCGTTCACGTCTTCGATCCGGCGACGTTCGATCCCAAGGACCCCGACCCCTGGCTGGCCCTCTATCTGGACCAGAGCCTGCCCATCGCCGAGGTGGCCAAGACCGCCCTGTTGCGCGGCAATCGCTCCTGGTCGCGGCGCTGGATGTTCAACATCGTGCGCCCGTTCGTGTTCGCCTTTTTCCTGGTTGTTAAGCTGCTGCGCGGGATCTCACCGCACTATCCGAACCTCAACGGCTTCCTGCACAAGACAATCCACTGGGGCCTGCGCACCTTCGCCTCCCCCGACGCCAACACCCTGATCCTGCGGCATTTCCACGTGGGCACAGAGTTGTTGGCCTTCATCAAGGCCAATGCCGGGCCGGTGAGCGTCGAGACCGTGGCCCTGCGCCCCACCACCCTGAAGGCCCTGGAGGACAACGTCTTCCTGCAGCACGACCTGAACGTCTTCAACTTCATCATCCAGCTGAACATCAGCCTGCGCGAACAGAACCGCGACCTGGCCCCGCCCGACCGGCTCGACCTGTCGATGATTTCCGACGAGCCGTTCCCGCTGGAGCCCCTGCCCCACGGGCCGCTGAACTTCATCGACGCCCAGACGGCCATCGAGTTCTACACCCCGCTCTATGCCCTGATGCTGCCCCGCGCCGACTTCATTCGCGCCGCCGGCTCCCTGCAGCTCGACGAGACCGTGGCCATCTATATCGCCAAGATCCTGGGCACGGACTACCACCTGTCCTTCGTCAAGAACGGCCACCCCCTGATCCCGCTGTCCACCCTGCAGGCCGGCTACCGCCTGATGATGCACGGCCTCGACTGCGAGGCCCTGCACGGCTGGCTGCATCAGATCAAGCTGCGGCAGGCGGCCGGCCTGCCGCTTGATCCCAGGGCCCCAACGCGGGGGGTGTAACCCTTCCCCGCGACCATCGGGAGTGGGCGAGGCGTTACGCCGCTTGATCGCCGAACTGCAGCCGCGCCAGCCTGGAATACAGCCCGCCCCGCGCCGTCAGCTCGCTGTGCGTGCCTTCCTCGACCACCCGGCCCTGGTCCATGACCACGATCCGGTCAGCCTTCAGCACCGTGGCCAGGCGGTGGGCGATGACCAGGGTGGTGCGCCCGCTCATGGCGTCCTGCAGGGCCCGCTGCACCAGGCGCTCGTTTTCGGCGTCCAGCGCGCTGGTGGCTTCGTCCAGCAGCAGGATCGGGGCGTTGCGGACCAGGGCCCTGGCAATGGCCAGGCGCTGGCGCTGGCCGCCGGACAGGGTCTTGGCCCGCTCGCCGAGCGGCGTGTCGAAGCCTTGCGGCAAGGCCTCCAGGAAAGTTGCCGCCTCAGCGGCGCGGGCGGCGGCCTTCAGCTCCTCCACCGTGGCCTCCTCGCGCCCGAAGCGCAGGTTCTCCAGCGCCGAGCCGGAGAACATCGCCGCGTCCTGAGACACCAGGGCCATGCGCGCCCGCACCTCCGCTGGATCGGCGTCGCGCAGGTCGACCCCGTCGATGCTCACCGTGCCGTCCTGGGGATCATAGAACCGCAGCAGCAGGCGGAAGACCGTGCTCTTGCCCGCCCCGGACGGACCCACCAGGGCCACCCGCTCGCCCGGCCGCACCTTCAGGTCGAAACCGTTCAGCGCCGGCAGGTCCGGCCGCCCGGGATAGGAGAACTTCACATCCTCGAACGCCAGCGCCCCGGTGGCGGGCTTAGGCAGGGCCACAGCCTGGGCCGGCGCCGAGATCGAGGGCGCCGCGTCCAGCACGTCGGATATCCGCTCCATGGCCCCCGACGCCTTCTGCACCTCGCCCCAGACCTCGCCCAGCGCGCCCACGGAGCCGGCCGCCAGCACCGCCAGTATGGCGAACTGCAGCAGAGCGCCGGCGCTCATCGTGTGGGCAATCACCGCGTGCGCCCCCAGCCAGAAGATCGTCGCCACCCCGATGAACACAAGGCTGATCACCAGGCCGGTCATCAGGCTGCGGGCGCGGATGCGCGCCAGTGAGGTGTTGAAGGCCGACTCCACGGCCGCGGTGAACCGCGCCGCGGCGCTCTTCTCGCGCCCGAAGGCCTGCAGGGTGTCCAGGGCGTCTAGGGTCTCGCCGGCATAGCCGACCGCGTCGGCGAACCGCTCCTGCGCCCGCACCGACAGGCTGCGCACCCGGCGGCCGAAGAAGAACAGCGGCCCCAACACCGCCGGCGCCAGCAGGGCGACGAACAGGGTCAGGCGGGGGCTGACGAACGTCAAATATCCCAGCGCGCCCACCAGCGTCAGCAGGTTGCGCAGCGCTATGGATGCCGAAGAGCCGACCATGTTCTCGACAATGGTCATGTCCGTGGTCAGGCGCGACAGCACCTCGCCCGTGCGGGTCTTCAGGAAATAGGCCTGATCCAGGGTCAGGACGTGCCGGTAGATCGCCGCCCGCAGGTCCGCCACCACCCGCTCGCCCAGTTTGGTGATGAAATAGAAGCGCAGCGCCGTGGCCACCGCCAGCAGCGCCGCCACCGCCAGCAAGATCGCGAAGGTCTGGTTCAGCCCCTCGGCGGTCTGGCTGCCGAAACCCTTGTCCACCACCAGCTTGGCCGCGCCCGAAATGCCCAGGCTAGCCGCCGTGGAGAACAGCAGGAAAAAGGCCGCCAGACCCGCGTCACCCCAGTGCGCCGCCAGGAATGGCCACAGCCGCCCCAGCGGTCTGAGGTCCCTTCGCTTGGGCCGGGAAGCCGCCGCGCTGGCCATGTCCGCCTTAAGAACGGCGCCCGCGCCGGGCCTGCCGTCGACCGGCGCACCATCACTCGTCATGAACCGACCCTTGCAACCTTAGTCCCGTCTCGTGTATAGGCGCGCGTTCGTTTCGGGGTCGCTGCAAGCGGCGACCCTCCCGTCCAGCCTCAAGTCGGTCCGCAAGCGCCATGAAACAAGACACCCACCCCGACTATCACTTCATCAATGTGGTGATGACCGACGGCACGACCTACCAGACGCGCTCGACCTACGGCAAGGAAGGCGCGACCCTGAACCTGGACATCGACCCGAAAACCCACCCAGCGTGGACCGGCGGCAACCAGACCCTGCTCGACCGCGGCGGTCGCGTGTCCCGCTTCAACGCCAAGTTCGGCGCCTTCACCGCCAAGAAGTAGGGCTTTAGCTCCCCCGCTGTTGGGGGGAGGGGCGGCCCGCCGGACCTGCGTGCGGGAGTCCGCCTGGGGCGCGGCTCCAATTTCCGAATTTCGTGAGCCTCAAAGCTCTTCCCGACGCGTCCGCTTTGCGGACATCCCTGCCCGTGAAGGGAAGGAAGGGCGTACCCTAGCCTCCGAACGCGTCGTTTAGCCGCGCCATCTGCGCCAACACCGGCGAGGTGATTTCATGGGTTTCGTCGACCTCGACGTACATCCGCTTGTCCAGGTGTCGCACCCGGTCATACAGCCGCTCCGACCGTTCCAGCAGGTCGCTGAGCGGCCCCGGCAGAATTTCGCGGGCGCCGGTGGTCACCGTGACGGCCTCGGCGGCCAGGCGATAGCTGGCGTCGCAGGCCAGCGCCGGCGCCATATGTCCTTCGCGCACCGAGCGCTGCACCAGCAGCCATGAGGCCACCTGCATCAAGCGCGTGGTCAGGCGCATACTTTCAGCCGCATAGGCCAGCGCGGCGTTACGGGACAACAGCTTGGAGTCCTGGCGACCGGCTCCGTCCAGATAGGCGGCGGTCACCTCGACCAGGTCCATCCCTTCCTGGAACGTGCGCTCAAACAACTCGGACTTGGCGAAGTCCTGAATGACTCCTGCCCGCCGGTGAGCGGCTTCGTTCGCGCCAAGGTTACTCATCCGCTACACCTCATGTCGGAGCCGAAAACGCCCCGCGTCTTCGTTTGCAACCCTTGTGCCAGACTGTCGCGGGACGCCGCCCTGGAACCGGCCGATCGCGGCCCGTCAATCTAGTTGGGGCTTCACCCTAGTCCTTGCTGGAGAAAAAAGCATCGGCCGCCGCCCGTCCAGCCTGCTTGCGGTCGATCTGGGCGCGGGCCCGTTCGATCTCTGACTGAAGGGCTTCGATGCGCTCCTTCAGCTCGGCGACGCCGAACAGCTCCAGGTCCTCGCGCGCCAGATCGATCAGGCCCTGGCCGCGACCGCGCCTGATTTCCGCCGGTTCCTCCGCCATCCTGGCCTCCGCCTGTTTCTTTGACTATCTGAACCGCGCCGGCGCGGCCGCGCAAGTCCAAGGGAGCCCAGTTTGAGCCAGATGATGACCGCCATCGCCATCGAGGGAGGCAAAGGCCCCGCCGACTCCCTGCACGCCGTCCAGGTCGAGCGTCCCGTCCCCGGTCCGGGACAGATCCTGATCGCCGTCAAGGCCGCCGGGGTGAACCGTCCCGACCTGGCGCAGCGGATGGGCTTCTATCCGCCCCCGCCCGGCGCCCCGGTCACCATGGGCCTGGAGGTCGCCGGCGAAGTCATCGAAGGCGCCGGCCGCTGGAAGGCCGGCGACAAGGTCTGCGCCCTGCTGGGCGGCGGCGGCTATGCCGAATTCGCCGTGTGCGACGCCCGTCACGCCCTGCCGTTGCCGGCCGGCTTCAGCTTTACCGAGGCGGCCGGCCTGCCCGAGACCGTCTTTACCGTCTACGCAAACGTCTTCGAACACGGCGCGCTCAAGGCCGGCGAGACCCTGCTGATCCACGGCGCCACCTCCGGCATCGGCGTCACCGCCATCCAGATGGCCAAGGCCGCCGGCGCCCGCGTCATCGGCACCAGCCGCGGCGCTCATAAGGCCGCCCAGGCGCTGCAGATCGGCGCCGACATTTCCATCGACGTCACCGCCCAGGACTTCGAGGCGGTGGTCAGGGAGGCGGGCGGCGCCGACGTAGTGCTGGACATGGTCGCCGGCCCGTACTTCCCCAAGAACCTCGAGGTCCTCAATACCGGCGGCCGCCTGGTCCACATCGCCGCCCAGGCCGGCGGGATGGTCGAATTGCCGATCGCCAAGATGATGATGAAACGCCTGGCGATCACCGGTTCGACCCTGCGCCCGCGCCCCGCCGACGAGAAAGACCGCCTGGCCGGCGAGGTTGAGCGCGTGGTCTGGCCCTGGATCGAGGCCGGCAAGCTCAAGACCGTGGTTGATCAAACCTTCCCCCTGGCCGACGCGGGCAAAGCCCAGGCGACCCTGGAAGGCGGCAGTCACCTTGGGAAGATCATCCTGACGGTGTGACCCGCCCGCTTGCTGGAATCGCCGCGCCCGCCCATAAGCGCGGCGACGTCGGACAGGGGAACACGACGACCATGCGAGGCATCGCCGTCTTCAGCGGATCGGCCCACCCCCAGTTGGCGGCCGCAATCTGCGCGGACCTGAAGGTTCCGCTGTCGCCCAGCAGGCTCAACCGCTTCGCCAACGACTGCCTGGAGGTCCAGCTCCAGGACAATTGCCGTGAGCGCGACGTGTTCTTGATCCAGCCGGTGGTGACCCCGGTGCAGGAGCATCTGATGGAACTGCTACTGATGCTGGACGCCGCCCGCGGCGCCTCGGCCGGGCGGATCACCGCGGTGATGCCGCACTACGCCTATTCCCGTTCCGACAAGAAGGACGCCCCGCGCATCTCCATCGGCGGGCGGCTGGTGGCCGACCTGCTGGTCACCGCCGGCGCCAACCGGGTCCTGACCATGGCCCTGCACTCGCCCCAGGTGCACGGCTTCTTCAGCGTACCGGTGGACCACCTGCACGCCCTGAACGAACTGGCCGCCCACTTCCGCGGCCAAGACCTCTCCAACACCGTCGTGGTCTCCCCCGACCTCGGCTACGCCAAGGAGGCGGCCCATTTCGCCCGCCTGCTGGACCTGCCCGTCGCCGCCGCCGCCAAGCAGCGGTTCCCGGACGACAAGGTCCGCATCAGCGCCATCATCGGCGAGGTGGCCGGCAAGGACGTGATCATCCTGGATGACGAAATCGCCAAGGGCAGCACGGTGATCGAGCTGATAGCCCGCCTGCGGGAACAGAATGTCGGCGCTATCCGCGTGGCCTGCACCCACGGCCTGTTCGCTGACGGCGCCGCGCAACGCATCGCCGCGGCGCCCGGGGTGGTGGAGATCGTCTGCACCGACACCGCGCCGATCCCCACGACCGTGCGCGCCGAAAAGCTCAAGGTGCTGTCCATCGCTCCCGCCCTGGCTGAAGCCATCCGCCGCATCCATGAAGGCGAGTCCGTCAGCGCCCTGTTCCAGCCCAGCTAGGACGTTTCCCGCCAGGCGGGTGGTTTAGCGGGCCGATGAGGTCGCACCACGCGATTGCCGTTTCACATCGCCGCAAGACAGCCTATAGACACAAATCTACCAGACGCCCGGCCGAAAGGCCGGGCGCCGCTGTTTTGGGGACACGCCCGAGAGGCCGAGATGAACGACATTCTGATGCCCAAGGCGACCGCCGTTTGGCTGGTCGACAACACCTCCCTGACCTTCGAGCAGGTGGCCGATTTCTGCGGCCTGCACCCCCTGGAAGTGAAAGGCATCGCCGATGGCGAAGTGGCGCGCGACATCCGCGGCGCCGACCCCATCGCCAATGGCCAGCTCACCCGCGAGGAACTAGACCACGGCCAGACGGATCCGAAGTACCGCATGAAGGCCCAGAAGAGCCGCCATGCTGAGCTCCTGAAGCCGCAGAAGAAGGCCCCGCGCTACACCCCAGTGTCGCGCCGCCAGGACCGTCCGGACGCCATCGCCTGGTTCGTGCGCAACCACCCCGAGGTGACCGACGCCCAGATCAGCAAGATCCTGGGCACCACCAAGGCCACCATCGACCAGGTGCGCAACCGGACCCACTGGAACGCGGCCAACATCAAGCCGGTGGACCCGGTGACCCTGGGTCTCGTGACCCAGATGGAACTGGACGCTCTGGTGCGGAAGGCGTTCGAGAAGAAGGCCAAGGACGACGCCAAGCGCGGCATCGTCGAACCCGAAGGCGCCTCCCTGCGACCGGCCTCCGAAACCGGTGTGCTGGAAGCCGAACCCAAGATCGAAGACGATCACCTCGAGCCCGAGGACGACCATGTCGAGCCCGAGGAAATCGAGGACGACGAGGACTAAATAAGTCTCGGCGGAGCGGCCTCGCGCCACTCCGTCCCGTCGGGCTATCACCCGTGAGGCGTTGCGAAACGCGAGAGGGGAACCATCCGGTCAGCGGCCGGATGGGGCGTGGCCTCAGGGCATCGTCAGTGCATTCGCGATCGAAGGCTTTCCATCTGTTCCTTCAACCGTAGCTTCTGTCGCTTCAACTCCGTAAGCCGCACGGCGTCGGCTGATGGGCGGCCCACCTCGTCCTGGATCTCACGTTCGAGCGTCTGGTGACGCATGCCGAGTTCGCGGATACGGGCTTCGATAGCCATGGTTGGCGACTCCTCTGTTAGCCTGATGAAGAGCAAACACCCCTCACCGCCGATAGTCAGATCACATATAGTTTCATCGGGGTTTGCAGGCGGATCGTCCGCCCGGGCGCCCTATTGCTAGGCGCGGGAGCCCTTGGGCATGGCTGAGAGCGACCAAAAGCGTCTGGTGGTTGGGATTTCTGGCGCCTCGGGGGTGCTCTACGGGGTCCGGGCGCTGGACGCCTGCGCCGCCCTGGGGGTGGAAAGTCACCTTATTGTGAGCCGAGCCGCCGCCCTGACCCTGGCCCAGGAAACCAAGTTGAGCCTGGCGGACCTCTCGGCCAAGGCCGGCGTGACCCACCGGGTTGGCGATATCGGCGCCGCGGTGGCCTCGGGATCCTTCGCCACCCTGGGCATGATCATCGCCCCCTGCTCCATTCGCACCATGAGCGAGATCGCCACCGGCGTGACCTCTTCCCTGCTAACCCGCGCCGCCGACGTGACACTGAAGGAACGGCGGCCCTTGGTGCTGATGGTCCGCGAGACGCCGCTGCACCTGGGTCACCTGCGCACCCTGGTGAGGCTGGCCGAGATGGGGGCCACCATCGCCCCGCCCCTGCCCGCCTTCTACGCCCGGCCTCAGACCGTAGAGGAGATAATTGACCAGTCCGTCGGCCGGGCCCTCGACCTGTTCGGCCTGTCCTGGGACGTGGTCCGCCGCTGGGGCGAGGACCTGCCGCCCATCACCGGGGCATCATCCTCTGGAGAGACCGCGTGAAGCTCTGGGAATTCGCCGGCCGCATCCACGCTCGGCCCGAGGTGGAGGCGGCTTGCCTGGCCCTGCAGGACGACCACGGCCAATGCGTCTCCTTCCTGCTTTGGCGGCTGTGGACCCTGGCGGAAGGCCGGCCGGTGGACGCCGTCCTGCTGGGCGACACGGTCATCGCGGCCAGGACCTGGGAGACGGCGGCCACCTCGCCGCTGAGGGATGTGCGCCGCCGGCTGAAGACCGCCCCCATGCCGGTCACCCCCGCCGGCCAGGCCGCCCTGCGCGAGGCCATCAAGACCGCCGAGTTGCAGTCGGAGCGGTTGTTGCTGGACGCCCTGGAGACCATGACGCCCCCGGGCGCGGGGCTCAATCCCGGCCTGGAGCGCGGTCTGATGACGGCGGCCCTGGCCTGGGGCGGCGGCGCGGCGCCCAAGGCCCTGCTGCGGGTCCTGGCGGCGGCGGCCACCCGATGAGCATCTTGCCGCGACTCCTCCGTCTGCTACACCAAGCCGGCCCCGAAGCTAGGCCGCCGGCCAGCCAGTGAAGCGTAGCGCATGAACGACGACGAACCAGACGCCGAGTCGGAATCGGCGATCCGGACCCAGATCGCCCACCTGCGCCAGGAGCACCAGGACCTGGACGCCGCCGTGCGCGCCCTGGAAACCCAGCCCCAAGCCGATCAGCTCCAGATCGCCCGACTGAAGAAGAAAAAACTGATCCTGCGGGACCAGATCGCCAAGTCGGAAGACGGCCTGACCCCGGACATCATCGCCTAGGGGCTCGGGTGCGGCGCCGCTTCGCGCCTCGGTCTCGCCAGCCTGACGCCCGCCACGCCACTTCCCTCTCCGCGAGAATCTTCCGCCACCCGCTTGCTCTTGGCGACAAGAGAGGTGCAAATCGCGGCCTTCTGCGCCGGGGGGCGAGGCGAGATCATCCATGGACCGTGATGCGGCGCTGCATATGGCGGCCCAGGCCGCCGCCTTCTGGGCGGCGTTGCTGCTGCTGCAGCTGCTGGTGATGTCGCTGCTGGTGGTGCGCCAGCGGCAGCTACACAAGGTGGAATTCGGCCACGGCGAGGTGCCCTCGCTGGAACGGGCGATCCGGGCGTTCGGCAATGCCGCCGAATATGTCCCAGCCGGCCTGGCTGGCCTGATCGCCCTGGCCGCGGTGAGCGCACCGCCCATGGCCATCCATATCGCCGGCGCCACGCTGCTGCTGGGCCGCATCTCCCACGCCTTCGCCATCAGCCGCTCCTCAGGGACCTCGATCCTGCGGGCGGCGGGCATGCTGCTGACCTGGGTGGCCTATATCTTCGAGATCGTCGCTCTGATGATCTTCGCCCTGATCTGAAGCCCCGAGGCCATCCACCTTGGCGGGCCACTTGCCGCCGCCGCTTGCAGCGGCCCCGGGCATCCGCCATATCGCCAGCATGGATGAAAACCTGTTGCAGGATGTCGTCGCCGCCGCCTTGAAGGCCGGGGCCAACTCCGCCGAAGCCGCCTTCGCCGAGCGCGCGGCCCTTTCCGTCACCGTGCGCCTGGGCGCGCTGGAGGAGGTGGAGCGTGAAGAGGCGCGGGACCTGGGCGTGCGGGTCTTCGTCGGCCAGCGCCAGGCCTCGGTCTCCGGGTCGGACGTCTCGGCCGAGGGCCGGGCCAAGCTCATCGAACGGGTCGTGGCCATGGCCAAGCTGGCGCCTGAGGACCCCTACGCCGGCCTGGCCCCCTCCGACCGTCTGGCCAGGGGACCGCAGGCCGATCTGGCCGTGTTCGACCCCACCGAACTGGGCGCCGAGGCCCTGGAAGCCCAGGCCCGCGCCGCCGAGGACGCCGCACGCGCCATCCCCGGCGTCACCAATTCCAACGGCGGCTCCGCCAGCTGGTCCAATTCAGGCTGGCGGCTGGTGACCAGCGGCGGCTTCTCCGGCGTCTACCGCGCCTCCACCTTCGGCCTCTCCGCCTCATGCATCGCTGGCGAGGGCGCGGGCATGGAGCGGGGCGGCGAGGGCCGCGCCACGCGTTGGCTGGAGGACATGCCCGCCGCCGACACCATCGGCGCGGAGGCCGGTCGCCGCGCCGTCTCCAGCCTGAACGCCCGCAAGATCGCCTCCACCACCGCCCCGGTGATCTTCGAAAACCGCCTGGCCACCTCCCTGCTCGGCCCCCTGATCGGGGCCATCGCCGGTCCCTCCGTGGCCCGCGGCGTCTCGTTTCTGAAGGACAAGCTGGGCCAACAGATCTTCGCCAAGGGCGTCACCCTGTACGACGAACCGCACCGCGCCCGGGGCCTGGGCTCCTCCCCGTTCGACGACGAAGGGGTGGCCAACAGCGCCACCAACATCATCGACGACGGCGTTCTGACCACCTGGCTGCTCAACTCCAGCTCCGCCCGCCAGCTTGGCCTGCAGACCACCGGCCACGCCTCCCGCGGCCTGGCGGGACCCCCTGGCGTCGGGCCCTCCAACCTGACCCTCCAACCGGGAGCCTCGGACCAGGCGGCGCTGATGAAGGACGCCGGCGCCGGCATATTGGTGACCTCCATGTTCGGCCCTTCTCTGAACGCCAACACGGGCGACTGGTCCGTGGGCTGTTCGGGCTTCTGGTTCGAGAATGGCGAGATCGCCTATCCCGTCACCGAGATCACCGTGGCCGGCAACCTGATCGACATTTACGGCCGCCTGATCCCAGGCTCTGACCTCGAATTCCGCGGCGCTTCCAACGCGCCGTCGATCCTCGTCGACGCCCTGGCTGTCGCGGGCAAGTGAGCCCCTCCGACCTCCAACAGGACCTGGATCTGATCCTGGCGGCGGCCCAGGAGACAGGCGAGATGATCCTGGCCCGACGGGCGGCCGGATTGACGGTGGAATACAAGGCCGACCGCTCCCCGGTCACTGACGCCGACCTGGCCGCCGACGCCCTGCTCACCGATCGCCTGCGCACCGCGCGGCCGGACTATGGCTGGCTCTCCGAAGAGACCGCCGATAATGACGAGCGCCTCTGCCGGCGCCGCATCTTCCTGGTCGATCCCATCGACGGCACCCGCGCCTATGTGAAGGGCCGGCCCTGGTTCTCGGTCTCCATCGCCGTGGTCGCGGACGGAATCCCTGTGGCCGGGGTGGTCCTGGCGCCGGAGCTGGGCGAGACCTATACCGCCGTAGCCGGCGGCGGCGCGTATCTCAACGGTGTGCCCATCGCCCCCAGCGACCGCACGGTGCTGGAGGACAGCGCCATGGTCGGCGACAGGGCCTTGTTCTCCCATCCCAACTGGCCGGAACCCTGGCCGTCGATGCGGATCGAGAGCCGTAATTCCCTGGCCTATCGCATCTGCCTGGTGGCCAGCGGCGCCTTTGACGCCACCGTGTCGCCCATGCCCAAGAGCGATTGGGACCTGGGCGCCGCCGACTTGATCGCGCGGGAAGCCGGGGCGACCATCTGCGACCGCAACGGCGACGCTTTCGTCTACAACCACCGCAATCCCGAGCAGGCGGGGCTAGTGGCCTGCGCGCCGGGGCTGGCGACATTGATCCTTAACAGGCTCAAGCCTATCGATTGGCCTCGATAGCCCTCACGCTCCAGCCCTCGTGCTTTTGAGGTCCAAGCCATGCCTGAATCCCAGCTCCTCCACCTCGTGATAGGCGGCGAATTGGAACATGTCGGCGGGACCACGTTCCGGGACCTGGCCAAGGTCCACCTGGTCGGCGCTTTTCCCAACTATTCCCTGGCCTACCAGGCCTGGAAGTCCAACGCCCAGGCTACCGTCGATAACGCCCATATGCGCTACTTCATCATTCACGCGCACAAGCTCCTCGACCCCGACTCCGACCACCACCCGGACCACGACCACTAGACCTAGCCTATTCCCGCCGGAACAGCCGCTCGGTCAGCAAGGTCCCCCACCAGTGGGCGCGGAAGTGCGCCTTCATGGCCACGGGGTCGTAGGCCGAGCTCTGGGTCCAATCCAGGAAGCTCAGGCCCGCCGGCTCGCCCTCGCTCAGATAGCGTTCGAACAAATAGTCCAGCACCCCGGTCAGGCCGGCGCGAACGTGAAGGTAGCGCGGCGAAAGCTGGCTCAGCGCCTCGCGGATCGTGCGGCCTTGGCGAAAGTGCATGTACAGCACCGCCATCAGCCCGGCTCGGTCAGCCCCCGACTTGCAGTGAATCAGTGCGGGATACTCCAGGCTGTCGAACAACGCCTTGGCCCCCAGGATCTGGGCGGCGCTGGGGACATCGCGAGAGGCGACGGTGAAGTCGCGCAGGACCAGGCCGTGACGGCGGCAGGCATCCTGCTCGAAGGCGTAGAAGCTGGCCCCGAAACCGCCCCGCAGATTGACCACCGTCTTAACCCCGCGCCGAGCCCAGGCGCCCAGCTGAAAGGGCCAGGGCTGGTTGGCGCGGACCAGTTCGTCCGACAGCCAATGGGCGTTGGAAAACCCCAGCCGCAGGTAGGCATGGTCGTTCCAGAGATAGTCGAGATAGGCCTTGAAGCGTCCGCGCGGGGTGGTGAGGTCGAAGCTGCGCACGCGGCGTTCCTGCCTGGAATCCAAGGGCCTAAGTAGGGCCGCGCCGGGGTTGATGCAAAGGGACCCGCGCTTGACAGGGCGAGGCGGGCGGATGAGGGCTGGCGGTGATGAGTAACCCAGGCCATGACCCCCGCGCGGAGACAGGGACGAGCGCGGTGATCGCCCGGCTGGCGCGGACCTATCTGGCGCCGCATGGGGCCACACTGGCCTTGGCCCTGGCCTGCGCGGCGCTGTTCGCGGGCTTGCAGGCGGTGCTGCTCAAGGTGCTGCAACCGGCCGTGAACGACCTGATCGTTCACCCCAAGGCCGGCGCCCTGCTCGCTCTTCCGGCAACGCTGATCGCCCTGGCCCTGGGGCGCGGCCTGGCCCAGGTGATTCAGACGGTGTCCGTCAACCGCATCGGCAACGCCGTCGTCGCCGACCTGCAACGGGATCTGTTCGGCGCGCTGATCCGCGCCGACCTGGCCACCCTGCGCGGCGCCCACAGCGGCGGTTATGTCGCCTCCATGCTCTACGACGCCGGTTTAGTGCGCGAGGCCACCACCAGCGGCCTGGTCAACCTGGCGCAACAGGGCCTGGCCCTGGTCGGCGCCCTGGCCGTGATGGCCTATATGGACTGGCGCCTGACCGGCTTCGTGCTGCTGGCCGGCCCCGTCGTCGCCCTGGTGCTGCGCCGCTACTCCCGCCGCACCACCCGCGCCGCCAAGGGCGCCATGGACGCCACCGGCGCCCTGGCCCGGGTGATCCTCGAAAGCCTCGTCGGGGTCCGCGTGGTCCGCCTGGAGAACCAGGAGGCTTTCGAGGCCCAGCGGGTCGGCAAGGTGATCGCCGAGCGCCAGGGCCACCTCGTCAGCGGCGACAACGCCAGGGCCATGGCCGCCCCGGTGTCCGAAACCCTGACCATGATCGTGGTCGCGGTGGTGCTGACCTATGAGGGCTGGAAAGCCTCGGCCGGCGCTCCCGATCCCGGCGCCTTCACCGCCTTCCTCGCCGCCCTGCTGACCGCCGGCCAATCCCTGCGCCAAGTGGCCAACCTCAGCGCCGTGGCCGCCCAGGGGGCAACGGCGGGCCGGCGGCTGTTGACCGCCCTGGACGCTGTCCCGACCATCCAGGATGCTCCACACGCCACGCCGCTGGCGCGCGGCGAGGGAACCCTGGCCTTCGAGCGCGTCAGCTTCGCCTACGTCCATGGCGCCCCGGTGCTGAGTGATGTCAGCCTGGAGGTGCGGCGCGGCGAGATTGTCGCCCTGGTCGGCCCCTCCGGCGCCGGCAAGAGCACCCTGATCAACCTGGCGCCGCGGTTCTACGACGTCACCGCCGGCGCGGTGACCCTGGACGGGCGGGACATCCGCGCCGCGACCCTGGCCTCCCTACGCGGGCAGATCGCCCTGGTGACGCAGGAGCCCTTCCTATTCGACGACACCATCGCTTCCAACATCGCCTATGGCCAGCCGGGCGCCGGCGCCGACCGGATCGAGGCGGCGGCCAGGGCGGCGGCGGCGCACGACTTCATCGCCGCCCTGCCGCACGGCTACCAGACCGGGGTTGGCGAAGCCGGGATGACGTTCTCTGGCGGCCAACGCCAACGCATCGCCATCGCCCGCGCCTTCCTGAAGGACGCTCCCATCCTGTTGCTGGACGAGCCCACCAGCGCGCTCGACAGCGACAGCGAGGCCCTGGTCCAAGCAGCCCTGACCCGGCTGATGGCCGGCCGCGCCACCCTGATCATCGCCCACCGCCTGGCCACCGTGCGCGACGCCCGCCGGATCTATGTACTGGACGCCGGCAAGGTGGTGGAACAGGGCGACCACGCCGCCCTGATGCGCGCCGGCGGCCTATATGCGCGGCTTGCCGGCGGCCAAGCCCTGGCGCCGGCGACCCCATGAAGGCCCTGCTGCGCTCGCCCGCCGTCCAGACCGTTCTGGCGCTGCTGGCGGCCGGCTATCTGCGCCTGCTCTTCGCCACCCTGCGCTGGCGCTACGGCGATATGACCGAGGCCCATAGGGCCATAGCCGCGCCGGAAGGCATGATCATCCTGTTCTGGCATGGGCGCCTGGCCCCGGCGATGGCTTGCCGCGCCCTGCTGGGCGCCAAGCCGCGCTACGCCATGGTCTCCCTGTCGCGAGACGGCGCCTTCATCGCCAGGGCGGCGGAGTGGGTGGGCGTGCCCACGATCCGCGGCTCCATGGCTAAACCCGGCGGCGGCGGGAGCGAGGCTGCGTCGCAGTCAGCGGGCAAGGGCGGCGCCCACGCGTTCTGGCGGATTTTGCAGGCGACCAAGACCGGCGCCGCCGCGCTTCTGACGCCGGACGGTCCAAGGGGCCCCAGCCAACGCATGGCCCTGGGCGCGGCGCAGCTGGCCAGGCTCTCAGGCGCGCCGGTGATGCTGTGCGGTTTCGCCGCCTCCCCCGCCCTGGCGGCCAGGAGCTGGGACAGCGCCCGGGTCCCCCTGCCCTTCGGCCGCGCCGCCCTGGTGGTGGATGGCCCGCTGCGTCTGGCCCCAGACGCCGACGAGGCCGCCACGGAGGCGGCGCGGGCGGACTGGGAGGCGCGGCTGCAGGCGGCCCAGGCTAAGGCCGAGGCTCTGCTGCAATGAGCCGCCGCCCCCTGACCTTGCAATTGTACGCCCTGACCGCCGCCGCCCTGGAGCCCCTGACGCCCTGGCTGCTGCGACGCCGGGCCAGACGCGGCAAGGAAGACCCGGCGCGGATGGGTGAGCGACGCGGGTTTGCCGGGCGTCCCCGCCCGGAGGGGCCGCTGATCTGGCTGCACGGCGCCAGTGTCGGTGAGGCCCTGTCCATGGTCCCCCTGATCGAGCGCCTCCGCGCCGAGCGCCCCGACGCCATCGTGCTGGCGACCACCGGCACGCGCACCGCCGCAGAGGTCCTGGCTAGCCGCCTGCCCCCAGAGGCCATCCACCAGTTCGTCCCGCTGGACACACCCCAGGCGGCAGCGCGGTTCATGGCCCATTGGCGCCCCGGACTGGCGATCTTCGTGGAGAGCGAGCTGTGGCCGAACCTGCTGGCGGCGGCAACGACGTCCGGCGCCCGCCTGGCCCTGGCTTCGGCGCGGATCACAGCCAAGAGCGCCCGGGGCTGGTCGCGGGCGCCGGGCGCGGCGCGGGCGGTCATCGGCGCCTTCGACCTGATTCTGGCCCAGGACGCGGCCAGCAGCGAACGCATCCTGGCCATGGGCGGACGGGTGGATGGCCTGCTGAACCTCAAGGACGACGCCACCCCTCTCCCGGTGAACGAGGCCGCCTTGACGGCCCTGAGAGGCCAGGTCGGCGACCGTGCGGTGGTTGTGGCGGCCAGCACCCATCCAGGCGAGGAACGGTTGATGGCGGACGCCGTAGCCGCCCTGGAACGCGCGCCGCTGCTCGTCATCGCACCCCGGCATCCGGCGCGGGGAGAAGAGATCGTCGGCGCGCTTCGGGACATCAAGGTGGCCCGGCGCAGTCGCGGCGAAGTCATTGGCGCGGATACCGCCGTGTACCTGGCCGACACCCTTGGCGAGTTGGGGCTGTCCTATCGCCTGGCCGACGTCTGCGTCATGGGCGGCAGCCTGACGGTGGGCGGCGGCGGCCACAACCCGCTGGAGCCGGCCCGGCTGGGAGCAACCATCATCAGCGGCCGGCACGTCGCCAACTTCCAGGGCGTCTATGCCGCCATGACGGATGCGGGCGCCGCCGTTACCGTTGATGGACCCGCCGAGTTGAGTGCGGTTTTGGCACGCCTGCTGGTGGATTCAGAGGTGCGGGCTAGGCTGGGGGCCGCGGCCCTGGCCTTCGCGGAAGCCCGGCATGGAGATTTCGAGACGGCCTGGCTGAAGCTCAAGACCTTGATGCCGACATGATCCGCCTGGCCACGCCCCGCTGGTGGTACGTGCGTCGCGGCGCGCCCAGTCCCGTGACGCGTTTGCTCTTGCTACCGGTGTCATGGATCTGGGCCTGGGCGACGGCGCGGCGACTGGCGCGGGGCCGCCCCTTCGATACCGGCGTTCCGGTGATCTGCGTCGGCAACCTCACCATGGGCGGTACGGGCAAGACACCGGTGGTCCAGGCCCTGGTCCGGCGGCTGGGCCGCGGCGGGCGGAGCGCCGCCGTGGTCTCGCGCGGCTATGGCGGACGGCTGGCCGGGCCGGTGCAGGTGGACCTGGCTCGGCACGGGGCTGCGGAGGTTGGCGACGAGCCGGTGATGCTTGCCAGGGACGGCCCGGTCTGGGTGGCGCGGGACCGCGCAGCGGGCGCCGCGGCGGCGGTCAAGGACGGGGCGAGGTTGATCGTCCTGGACGACGGATTGCAGAGTCCGGCCGTGAAGAAGACTTTGTCCCTGCTGGTGGTGGACGGCGAGACGCGCCAGGATGAATGGCCATTCGGCGACGGGGCAGTGTTCCCCGCCGGACCTATGCGCGAACCCCTGAGCGCCGGCCTGGCGCGCGCCGACGCGGTGATCGTGCTGCTGCCGGCGGACCTGCCGACCGCTGACCCCGCGCTGCTGGCCCTGTTCTTCGGCAAGCCGGTGCTGATCGCTCACCTTGAACCGGTGGGGCCGCCGCCGGACGGCAAGCAGCTGGCCTTCGCCGGCATCGGCAAGCCGTGGAAGATGGAACAGGCCCTGATCGCGGCGGGTTGCGACCTGGTCGATTTCGCCGCCTTCGCCGACCATGCGCCGATACCCGAAGGGGTGCTGAAGTTCCTGGCGCGGCGGGCGGCCGAAGAGGGGGCGGGGCTGCTCACCAGCGAGAAGGACTGGGCGCGGCTGTCGCCGACCTGGCGGACGCGGGTGGTGGCTTGGCCGGTGCGGGTGCGCTTCGCCGACGAGCCAGCCTTGGACGCCCTGCTGCAGGCGGTTGGGACATGACCGGCGGTGGCGAAACCATTTCCCACTGAGCCGATAGGCTTTCGCCGAACGCTGGTTTGCCATCCCCGGCCCTGCTATGCCGAGGCCAATGCGGGGGAAGACCATGCTGACCAAGGTTCGCACGCCGGTGCGCGAGTTCCGCACCATGACGATGGACAGTCACCGGTGGGACGGCTTCTCGCCGCGCCCCGACGACATCATCATCGCCACCTACCCCAAGTGCGGCACCACCTGGACCCAGAGGATCGTCGATCTCCTGGTGTTCCAGACGCCGGCGCCGCGCGAGTTCCTAGCCGCGTCCCCCTGGCTGGACGCCACCTTCTTCGCTCCGATCGAAGAGGATCTGGAAAAACTGGAAGCCCAGACGCACCGCCGCTTCATCAAGACCCACCTACCCTTCGACGCCATGCCGGTGTTCGACGGAACCAAGGTTATTCATGTGGCGCGCGATGGTCGCGACGCCTGTATCTCCATGCACAACCACATGCTGGGCATCCGACCCGAAACCTTCGCCATGGCGGCGACGTCCCTTATCGCTCAGGGCTTAGCCCCGCCGGCGCCCCGAGGCCCGACGCCCGAGAATCCCCGCGACTTCTTCCTCGACTGGATGGACCGGGCTGAGGCCGGGGAGGACGGGGGCGCGCTGACGGACCTGCCATTCTGCGAGTTTGAACAGACCTACTGGCGCGAACGCCGCCAGCCCTGGATGCTGCACGTCCACTACAACGACCTGAAGGCGGATCTGGCTGGCGAGATGCGGCGGATCGCCGACTTCCTGGACATCGAGGTGGGGCAGGGCCAACTGGACGAGCTGGCGGCGGCGGCCAGCTTTGAGACTATGAAGGCCCAGGGCGAGGTGATGATGCCGCAGTTGCGGAACAACTTCGATCACGGCGCCCAGCGGTTCATCAACAAGGGCTTCAACGGTCGCTGGAAAGACGTGCTGACGGCGCAGGACCTGAGCCGCTACGACGCCCTGGTTGGCCGCATGCTAAGCGCGCCCCTGGCGGCCTGGATCGAGAATGGCCGCGCCGTCGCGGGCGACCCCAGGACGCTGGCCGATTAAGGCGCTAGGCGAGCGATCGCCGCAGCCGCCTGGCGGCGAACCCGGCGCCAAAGGCGAAACGTTGCACCGGCCCAAACGTGTGGGCCGCCGCCAGGCCCACGAAGTAGAGCCCGGGCAAGGTGCTTTCAAAGCTGCCGTTCAGCCGAGGCGAGCCATCCACGGTTTGGAACTCAGCCCCGATCGCGGGCGACAGGAAAGAAAGGCGTGCGATATCGGCGCGATAACCGGTCGCCGTGATCAGGTGACCGGTCTCGACTTCGCCCTCCTGACCCGCGGCGTCCCGCACGCGCAGCCGCAGCCGATCCCCGCGCGGCGCTGCCTCGACGATGTGCCGACCGAGAAGGGTGGGCACTCGACCCTCCACGCGTTCGCGGATGTGACCCGCAGCGGCGGGACCCAACGCTCGCCGCACCATCCTGACGCGCGTGGGCGCCGGAAGCCGGCTGAACAAATCCGGCGCCTTGCTGAACGCCAGCGAGCTCCAACCCGCCCCCAGCGCGGACGTCGGCCGGCGGAGCTGAGACATCAAGGATCGACGCCCCGGCCCATAGGCGTTGAATCGAAGCGCCTCCCGCCTGGCCAGGAGGGTGACGTCCGCGCCCGCTTCTTTCAACAACATGGAAAGGTCGATCGCCGAGGAGCCGCCCCCCAGTACCGTGAGGTCGCGCCCAGCGAAGGACGCCGGGCAAGCATGATCGTAGCTGTGCGAGACCAATGACGGCGGAAGCGCCGCCAGTTCCGGCGGCGTGTAGCTGAAATGGCTGATGCCGACGGCGAGCACCACCTTGGCGGCCGAGACGGAGGCTCCATCCTCGAAGGTCAGAAGATAGCCGCTCCCCTGCCTTTCCAGGTGAGTCACCGCCTGCTCGTCGAGATCCGGCGCGGCCTTCTTTTGAAACCAAAGACCGTAGTCCGCAAAGGTCTTGAGCGGCACCGGCTCGCCCACATCCGCATAATCCAGGCCGTGCTGCCGGCAGTAGGCTTTCAGCGTGTAGGCGCCGTGAGGGTCGAACAGGTCAGAGGCGAAGCCGTCGGACTTGAGGGACATGCCCTGGGGCATGTGCCGCAGCCAAGTGTCCATGGGCTTGCCAAACACGCCCACCCTCAGACCGGTCCCTTGCAGGTGGGCCGCGACCGAAAGGCCGTAGGGACCCGAGCCGACGATCGCGACATCGAAAGAAGGGGTCATCGTAAGCCATCCGAATCTGAACGCTGGAGCATCAACTTTGGGTTCGCCAACCCACGGCAGAGCTTGTAACGTTTTCCTGCGGGAGGCGAGAGTCAGTGAAGAAGGCCTCGAAGGTTCTTTTCGTGTCCTGGTACCGATGGCCGTCAAGCGCCAGGCTTGCCGCCGCCATGATTGCCGCTGGCGCCGATGTTGACGTTGTCTGCCCTCCCCTGCACCCGATTCTCAAAATCACCGGCTTTGGGCGCCGTCATGGCTATTCGATGCTGTCAGGGCGGCACTCTCTGCGCCGGGCGATCTCTGCGCAGGCGCCGGACCTGATCATCGCCAGCGACGAGATCGCCGCCGAACACCTGACCACGCTGGGTCAAACGGCTTTGAAAGTCGGGTCAGATCGATCGGACCTGGTCGGCCCCGTCGCAAGATCGATGGGCTCCTTGGACGCCCACCAGCTGCTCTCGTCGCGCGTGCGGCAGATTGAGTTGGCGGGTGAACTGGGCATCCGCGCCCCGAAAAGCGCCAGCATCGCCTCGGCCGCGGAGCTTGAGCAGTGGCTTGCCGATCACGGCGCGCCGGCCTTCGTGAAGTTGGACGGGACGCATGGGGGCGACGGCGTTCGTGAGATCACCGACGCAAGCCAGGCAAGGGCGCTGTTCGAGGAAATGACGCGTCAGCCTGGGCTGATGGAGATCATCAGGCAGATCCTCAAACGGCAGATATTCTCCAAGGCCGCGCTACGATTGGGTCTGCAACGCCCTTCCGTGAGCGTCCAGAAAGCGGTGGCCGGCGTTCCGGCCAACTGCACCTTCGCCTGTTGGCAAGGAGAGCTGCTGGCCAACATCTCGGTTGAGGTTCTGCGGACCACGCGGACAAACGGCGTCGCCAGCCACGTGCGGACGATCGACTGCCCGGACATGACCCACGCGGCGGCCGCGATCGCGCGTCGCTTGGGGCTGAGCGGAATCCATGGCCTGGACTTCATCCTCGAGGAGGCCACCGGTCAGCCATGGCTTATCGAGATGAACGCCCGGCCGACGCAAATCTCGCATCTGCGACTGGGGCCTGACCGTGATCCGATCGGCGCCTTGCTGGCGGCTGCCGGTGGCAGCCCGGTCCCGGCAAGGCCGGTCGCCGGCCGTGAGGTAACCCTGGCGCTGTTCCCCCATCAGCTACGGGAGCCCCGGGAAACCTGGGCCGGTGAGGTTGATATCGATGATCTACCACACGACCAGCCTGGACTCATCGCCGCCTTCAAACCCCGCCACCTGGGCAGGGCAGTGAACCTATTGAACCGTGTCCTGCCCGCGCCGCGCCGCGCGAAGCCTGGCCAATTGGCCCCGGACAGCCTGCCGCTACCGGAGATGGGCCTGGCATCGTTCAACGACGGCTGAGCCAGAGTTCGCAGCGGGATCGATCGAGCCCTCGCGTGAAGAGGCTGGCGCTCTCGCGCTCGCCGGGTGAATACTGTTCACTTGACGGCAGCCCGCCGACGGACCGGCAACCCCAACAGCGCAAGGCAAGCACGATGGCCCTCGACGACTATGCCGACTTCGACGGACTGGGTCTGGCCGAGTTGGTCAGGTCGCGGCAGACATCCGCCGCTGAGCTGACGGAGGCCGCCATCGCGCGGATCGAACGCCACAACGGCGCGCTGAATGCGGTGGTGCACAAGGCCTATGACGAAGCGCGGTCAACCGCGGCCGGCGCTCTGCCGGAGGGTCCGTTCACTGGCGTGCCCTTCCTGATCAAGGACCTGGGCGCCCAGGTGAAGGGTTGGCCACGCACGTCGGGCTCCAACTACGCCCAAGTTGCCGCCGACGAACAGGACAGCGAACTGGTGCGCCGCTACCGCGCCAGCGGCGTGGTGCTGGTCGGCAAAACCAATACGCCTGAGTTCGGCATCCCGGGGGTGACCAATTCCGCGCGGCTAGGTCCCAGCGGCAATCCCTGGAATCCGGATCACATCTCCGGCGGTTCCTCCGGCGGCGCGGCGGCCGCTGTGGCGGCGGGGATGGTTCCAATGGCGCACGCCAGCGACGGGTTGGGCTCGATCCGTATCCCAGCGGCCAACTGCGGTCTGGTGGGCATGAAGATCACCCGCGACCGCACGCCAATCTGCGAGGTCACCGACGGCGCCATGGGCTTCAGCGTGCATCATGTGGTCAGCCGCACGGTGCGCGACAGCGCCGCAATGCTGGACGCCACGGGCTATGCCCAGCCGGGCGATCCGTTCCAGGCGCCGGCCAAGGCCGGGCCCTACCTGGACGAAGTAGCCAGAAGCCCCGGCAAGCTGCGCATCGCCTGGTCGGCCGAGACCCCCAGCGGAAGGTCGATCGACGGCGAGATGCTCGCCGCCCTGGAAAAGACCGCTGAACTGCTGAAAGCGCTTGGTCACGAGGTCTTCGAGCAGGGTCTTGGGATCGACTATCGGCTGATGTATCGGGCCCAGGGCCTGGTCAGCGCCTCGAACTTCGCGGCCAACATCAAGCGCTGGGTCGAGCGGTTGGGCCGCGAACCGGGTGATGGGGAACTGGGACCCTTGGCGCGGCGCGGCTACGAGGCGGGACAGCGGGTCACGGGCCAGCAGGCCTTCTGGGGCTGGCAGCAGTTGCGGCTGATGAACCGGCAGATCCTGGAGCGGTTCGAAGGCTTCGACGTCTTCCTGACCCCGACCATGAGCCGCACTTCACCGCGCATCGACTGGCTGAATCCGCTGACCGTGGAGCTGAAGGAATTCGACCGGCGCCAGTCCGACACCTATGCCACCACGCCGCCTTTCAATTTCACCGGACAGCCATCGCTGTCCCTGCCGCTGTGGCAGTCGGAGGCGGGCCTGCCCATGGGCATGATGTTCACCGGCCGTTTCGCCGACGAGGCCACGCTGTACCGCCTGGCCGGTCAGCTGGAGAAGGAGCTGCCTTGGAAGGACCGCCGTCCGCCGATCTGGAACTGAGCGGCAGGCGGCTTCCGGTAGCCGACTAAACCGCGCCCGCCTTCTGGGCGAAGCGCCAGGCCGCTTCGCCCAGGGCTGGGACGCGATCGGCCATGGCAGCGGCCTGAGGGCTGTTGGCCGTGCCGTCGCGGACGCGACCGACAATCCCCTGGATGATCCCCGCCAGGCGGAAAATGTTGTAGGCGAAGTACCAGTTCAGGTCCGGCAGACCTGGACGATTGGTCAGCCGGCAGTATTCGGCCACATATTCGTCCATGGTCGGGATGCCGTGGGCCTCAAGATCAGGCACGGCGGCGATGGAGCCGTTCACCCATTGCATAAGCAGGTTGGTGAAGTCGGCCAAGGGATTGCCGATGGTCGACAACTCCCAGTCCAACACCGCGACCACGCGCGCCTCGGTTGGGTGGATGACCATGTTGTCCAGGCGATAGTCGGCGTGGACGATGGAGGTCTGATCGTCATCGGGACACGTCCTGGGCAGCCATTCGATCAGGCGCTCGACAGTGTCGATGTGCTGGGTCTCCGAGGCCTTGTACTGTTTGGTCCAGCGATCGATCTGGCGCAGCATGTAGTTGCCCGGGCGACCGAAATCCTCCAGCCCGATGGCGCGATAGTCAGTGTTGTGCAGGTCGGCCAAGGTCTTGAGCGCCGCCATATGGATGGCGTGACGCTCGGCGGGCTCGTACTGGGGCAGGGTCTGGTCCCAGAAGATCCGACCTTCGACCATGTCCATGATGTAGAACATGGTGCCAATCACGCCCTCGTCCTGGCACAGGCCGTAGGTGCGCGGGGCGGGAAAGCCCGTAGGGTTGAGGGCGGAAATCACACGGTACTCGCGGTCCACGGCATGAGCCGACGGCAGCAGCTTGCCCGGTGGCTTACGCCGCATGACGTATTTCTTGGCCGGGGTGCTGAGCTGGTAGGTAGGGTTGGACTGGCCGCCTTTGAATTGGCGCACCTCAAGCGGACCCGCGAAGCCTTCGACGTTGTCCCGCATCCAGGCTTCCAGCCGGGACTCGTCAAACTTGTGACTCTCGACGATGTCCTTGGTGCCGGTGTTCTGGTGTTCCCGCGCCTGCTCCGCTACGTCGGCCATGGCTTCCCTCATTTCTTACGCTTGTTTGAAAACACTCTAGCGACCGGGGCGCCGGGTTGCAAAGCCGGACCAACGCCTCGGCCTGCCGGCGGAAATTCAGCCTAGCGCCCGCCAGCCGATGTCCGTACGGCAAAAACCGGTGGGCCAATCGATGCGTGCAATGATGGCGTAGGCGCGGTCGCGCGCCTCACGAAGCGTGGGGCCAAGAGCGCAGACGTTGAGTACCCGGCCGCCGGCGGAGACCAGGGCGCCGTCGACGCGCCGCGCCGTACCCGCGTGGAAAACCATGGTGTTCGCTCCAAAATCAGCCTCGGCGCCACCGATAAGGTCGCCGGTGCGCGGCGTGGCCGGATACCCCTCCGCCGCAAGGACGACACAGATGGCCGCTTCGTCGCGCCAGGCAGGCGCCGGCTCCTGGTCCAGGCGGCCGTCGGCGCAGGCCAGGAGATAGGGCACGAGGTCACTCTGCAGCCGGAGCATCAGCACCTGGCATTCAGGATCGCCGAAACGAACGTTGAACTCGATGAGTTTGGGGCCTTCGGCGGTGACCATGATTTCGCAGAAGAGCACGCCACGATAGGGCGCGCCCTCCGCCGCTATGCCTTTGAAGGCCGGCTCAATCAGGGAGGTTCGCGTAGCCTCAACCACGGACTCCGAGAGCACTGGGGCTGGGGCGTAGGTCCCCATGCCGCCAGTATTGGGACCGCGTTCACCGTCAAACACCCGCTTGTGATCCTGGACCCCGCCGAACAACAGGCTGGTTTCGCCGTCGCAAATAGCGAAGAGGGAGGCAATCTCCCCCTCCAGGTATTCCTCGACCACCACCCGCGCGCCCGACGGGCCGAACCGGCCGCCCAGAATGTCGTCGATTGCGGCGTGAGCCTCGGCGAGGTCGGCGGCGATGACCACGCCCTTGCCGGCGGCCAGCCCGTCGGCCTTGATCACGTAGGGAGGGGAGAATTGGCCCAGGGAAGCCTTGGCCGACCCCACGTCCTCAAAGACGCCATAGCGGGCCGTTGGCAGCCCGTGCCGGTCCGCGAAGGCCTTGGTGAAGGCCTTGGAGGTTTCGAGCCGCCCAGCAGCGGCGCTAGGGCCAAAACAGGGTATGCCCGCTTCGGCGAGCCGATCAGCCAGTCCCGCCTCCACGGCCGTCTCTGGACCGATGACCACCAGTTGGGCGGCCATGTCCTTGGCCAGGGCAACCAGGGCGGGGACATCGGTCGCCTTGATGTCGGCAATCTCGGCCAAGGTGGCCATGCCCGGATTGCCGGGCGCGCAGACCAGACGCGTCGTCAACGGCGACTGCGCGATCTTCCAGGCCAGGGCGTGTTCGCGCCCGCCCGAACCGACGACGAGGATATTCATGCCGGCGCTTTGGCCCGCCGGCCGGAGATGGTCAAGAAGCAGCAGGCGGAAGGATGCGGGGCGAGACCGGGAAGTAGGCGGTGAAGGCGGCGCCGGCGCCCTCGACGCTCTCGACCATCAACCCCCCGCGGTGACGGTTCATGATGTGCTTGACGATTGCCAGCCCAAGGCCCGTGCCCGAACGCTCTCCTCCGCTCTTCTGACCTTCGACACGGTAGAATCGCTCGGTGAGGCGCGGCAGATGTTCGCGGGCGATCCCTGGACCAGAGTCCTTTACGGTCAAGGCAACGTAGCTCAGGCCAGCGGCGTGGTCGGGGGTGAGCAGGGACAGGTAGGCCGAACCGGGCGTGCGACGGGCGCCGGCCTCGGCGGCGTCGAGGTTGAGCCGGACGTCCATCGTCACCTCGCCCCGGGATGGCGAGTATTTCAGCGCGTTTTCCAGAAGGTTCTGGATGATCTGCAGGATTTGGTCGCGGTCGCCGGCGACCACCGCTTCGCCGCGAGACGGTAGGGTCGACTTGAAGCTGACACAGCGTTCGGCGGCTATGGGTCCCAGAGCGTCGAGAACGTCAATTGTGGCCAGGCTTATGTCGACCTTGCCCAGGGGCGGAACGTGCTCATTCAGCTCAATGCGGCTGAGAGACATCAGGTCTTCAATCAGACGCCGCATGCGCTCGGCCTGAATCTGCATGATTGCCAGGAACTTGTCTCGCGCCGCCTCGTCTTCGCGGGCATGGCCGCGCAGGGTCTCGATGAAGCCGGTCAGGGAGGCAAGGGGGGTGCGAAGTTCATGGCTGGCATTGGCCAGGAAATCGGCTCGCGTCCGCTCGGCGCGGCGAACCTCGGTTTCGTCGCGGAAGAACAACAGGGCCAGGTTGCCGCCGTCACCGTCCGTCGTTAGGGGTTGGGCCAAGGCGCGCCAGACACGGTCCTGAGCGCCCCCGGGCTGATACGCCGCCTCGCCGGTGACCTTGCCGAACAGGGCTTCGTCGACGGCTTCAAGCACCTCGGGCGCTCGCACCGCGGTGGCCAAGGGCCCGGACTCGCGGGTGATGCGGAAAAGGTCGCGGGCGGCGGCATTGGCAAAGACGAAACGACGGTCGATCAGGTCGTCGGGATCCTGCCCCGCCACCAGCAGGATAGGATCAGGAACAACCTCCAGCATTCTCATGAAAGGCGGCGGCTCGTTGAGGCGGGGGCCGTCGCCGATGGTCGGAACGTCAACAACAGCGCCCGGCCGTGCCTTTCGCCCGGAGAGGAGAACCAGGACCGTTGCACTTAGAATGACCGCGGCGCCCAGCAGGATAAGAGGCGAGAGGTGCAGCGTAGCGCCCAGAACCGGCCCGGCGGCAGCTAGGAGAGCGGCCAGCAGGGCGCGCCAGCGGGTGACGCGAGGATCAGAAACGAGGGGACGCGAGGGTTCCGACACAGCGCTATGATTCGAGAGACTCGTCCCGGCTAAAGCCCTTCATGTCATTGACAGATGTGTCGTCCGCATGACAGCGGCAAAGGCATTGCGTGGAAAAGCCGACCCACCTTGAAAGACGCCCAAGTGCGGTCGTAATAGACAGGCCCTTTCCGGGCTGAGATCGCGGCGAGAGAGAATCCGTTCTAATGATGCGTAGGTCCCTCGTCGCGGCGGTTGCCGTCGCCCCTCTGCTGGCTGCGCTTTGCGGTCAGGCTTACGCCGCCACGTCGGTCAGCACTGCGACAACGACACCGTTGGCGACGGCCGCGGCGGGCGACGTCACCATCACCAGCGCCGGTTCCATTTCGCCGACCGTGAACACGGCGCCGGCGGTGATCCTGAACAGCAACAATACCGTATCGAACGCAGGCACGATCAGCTTCAAGAACCTGAATAACGCCATTGGCATTGAGGTGCTGGGCAGCACCGATCCGCTCTCGCCAAGGACGGGGCAGGTGACGAACACCGGCACGATCTCGATTACCGAAACCTATGCCGCGACGGACACCAACGCGGACGGCGTGGTCGATGGCGTCTTCTCAAAGCAGACCGGCGGCACAGGCATTTTGCTCTCTGGCGGGGTGTTTACCGGCGGCATCACCAGCACCGGCCCGATCACAATTCAGGGCAACGGAGGCGTCGGAATATCCATCGATGGCCAGATGACTGGTTCGCTTCTCGGTCTGATGGTCGCGCCCGTGCCGGTCACATCGACCAGCGCCAGCGTCTACACGTCGAACGCCATTTCGGTCACGGGCGATCAAGCCATAGGGGTTTCCATCACCACGGCAGGCAAGGTCGGCGGCGATGTGCGGCTGGGGCAGGTGGCAGTCCAAGGCGTCGGCGCATCGGCAGTTTCGGTCCAAGGTAACATCGGCGGCATGCTGTTGTTGAATGGAGCGGTTTCCTCGACCGGCTATCGCACGGTCTCCCCCACCACGACAGCCGCAACGCTGGCGACCTATACAGCGGACGAGTTGCAGCAGGGTGGCGGAACCGTGGTGATTGGCGCAAGCATCGGAACCGGTATCCTCGTCACGGCGGCGCCGACGAAGGCAGACGCCGCCCATCCTGACGCGGACGCCAATGGCATTCCTGATTCAAGCCAGGCTGGCTCGATCGTAAGCTATGGCAGCGCCCCGGCGGTAAAGATTGCCGCTACCAATGGAGTGGACATCACCGTCGGCAAGCTGACGGTGGTCGATACGACTTACGGGTTCCTGAACCAAGGGACGATCACCGCGTCGGGCGTCTACAATCACGCCACCGCCCCGAACCTGCCCGCTCCGGTTTCCGCAACCGCCATACAGATCGGCGCGACCGGAACAACTCACAGCGCCACCCTCGTCGGAGGCATGCACAACACCGGCACCATCACAGCGTCAGCCCTGGCCGCCGACTCCACCGGCATCCTAGTCACCACTGGCGGGGTGGTTCCAACGATCGTCAATGGCGGCACGATCGTGGCTACAGTTGCCAACAACATCACAACGGACCCTGGCGTCATCAGGCCAACATCACGCGCGATCTGGATCGGTGCGGGCGGCAATGTCGCGAGCTTGACCAACACGGGCGTCATTGGCGCGGTCACCTCCGGGACGATAGCGCCAACGGTGACCGGGACCATCGGCGCCGCCGGCGCCATCGTCGACGAGTCCGGCGCCCTGTTGAACCTCTCCAACACCGGAATCATCTCGGCGACGGTCGCGCAGACGCTCAACCCGACGACGACGGCCGACTCCTTCCCGAACAGCCGGACGACGACCGCCACGGCGATCGACCTTTCCAAGGCCACAGCCGGCGCCACGATCACCCAATCCCAGTCCGCAGTGAAGGACGCAGCAGCTCCGACCATCGTCGGCAACATCAATTTCGGTTCTGGCGACGACGCGTTCAATGTCACCGCCGGCACGGTGACGGGGGCGATCTCCTTCGGCGCGGGCGCAGACACCCTGACGATCAACGGTGACGCCGCCGCCACCAAGGTCACCGGTGCGATCACGGACTCGGATGGACGTCTGACGATCAACGCGACCAAGGGTGTGCTGAGCGTCACAAACGCCGCGACGATCAACGCCACGGCGGTCAATATCGGCGCCAGCGGCACCCTGCTCATCGCCGCTGACCCAACGCACGGCACGAACACGGATTTCGTTACCACCGGCAATTCGACGATCACAGCCGGCGCCACCTTCGGTGTGACGCTGCAAGGCCTGCAGACCAACCTCACTCAGAACTACACGGTCATCGAGACCCAGGTGGTGGGCGGCGTTAAACAAGGATCGATCTCGGCATCCACCTTTGGCGCCGGCCAACTTACAAACGCACCGTTCCTGTTCGCGGCGTCAACCAGCTATCAAGCCGGCGCCACCGCATCGGACGCCGACAAGATCGTCTTGACCGTGTCCCGCAAGACCGCTCAGCAGCTCGGGTTCAATAAGGCTGAAGCGGGTGTGAACAACTCTGCCTACAACGCCATCTTCGACGCCTTGCTCAAGGACGCCGATATCCAGAAGGCCGTTTTGGCGCAGACGACCCATTCGGGCCTGATCTCCGTCTACGATCAGCTCCTGCCGGATCAGGGCCAAGGGGTTTTCGACACCCTGGACCACGTCGCCCAGTCGATCTCCAGCCTGACCTCACAAACACCGGACGCTGGCACGCGGGTAGCGGGCACCAGCCTTTGGCTGCAGGAGGTGAATGAACGCGTCAAGCGCCGCAGCGGCGACACCCTGGGCTCCCAGAGTCAGGCGTTCGGCCTTGTTGGCGGCTATGAGCGTATGGGCGCCGGCGGCGGGGCCCTCGGCGCGACTTTTTCGTATCTGAACATCCAGGATCGCGACTCGGCTTCGGCCGTTGGCGAACATACCGTCGCCTCCCTTCTTGAAATCGGAGGATACTATCGGCGAGCGATAGGCGGCCTTCGCGTCTCGGCGCGTGGCGGCGGCGGATATGCCTTCTTCCGCGAAGACCGGAAGTTCATTTCCCCGGGAGTCTCAAAGCGCGCGTTGTCCAACTGGGGGGCCTTCTTCGCCGACAGCCATGTCGGCGCGGCCTATGAAGTGCACCTGGGACGCTTCTACGTTCGGCCTGAAGTCTCAGCCGACTATCTGTTTCTGCGGGAAAATGGCCATACCGAAACGGGGGGCGGTGACGGTTTTGACCTGAACATTGCTTCGCGTTCAAGCCATCGGCTGTCCGGCGAGGCCATAGTCACCCTGGGCACGCAATTTGGGCGCGATACTTGGCTTCGCCCGGAAATCCACGGCGGCTACCGACGCATCTTCTCGGGCAACCTTGGCGACACCATCGCCCAGTTCACCAACTCTTCGACGCACTTTACCCTGGGCGGAGCACCGGACACCGGCGGGTGGTATACGTTTGGTTTCTCACTAAAAGGCGGGACCAATCTGTCCTACTTGGCCATTGAGGGCGACGCAGACTACCGCGACGGCGAGAAGCGCTACGATCTGTTCCTCTCAGGTCGATCGATGTTTTAGCGAGCCCTCGCGGGCGCCCCGCGCCGGCGAACCGTTCTGCCTGAGTCAGAAAGGCTAACAGCCGTTGTCCCCAATTTCTATTTATACTATAGAATTTATAGGTATTTATGCCGCGCAACAGGGAGACATGGGGCGGACGATCGGCGTCATCAATACGGGCGCCACTAGTGCAACGCCGCAAACCTTCTCGGACCAACTGGGATTCACCGGCCGCTTCGCCTTCCAGGCATTCCACGGTTACGACTGGCTGATCCAGTCAGGGATCCATGGAAGCTATGTTGACCGCCCCGCCAACGTCACCGGGCCGGGAGCATCAGGCGCGACTCTGATCAGCAGCTATGGCGTCCGTCTGAGCGATACGCCCGAACTCAGAGTGGACGGGACCAAGTTCATCGACACAGGCTCAATCAGCGCCCGGCACGCGAATACAATCGGTCTCGAACTGGCCGCTCAGAAAAAGAACTTCTTCCTTCAGGCCGAATACGAGGCCTTTAACATCGAATGGTCAGAGACGGGCGTGCGCAACCCTCACTTCTACGGCTGGTATGTCGAAAGGTGGCAGAGGAATCTCGCCGGCGTCTCCGACTTAGGTCAAGCTTAACTACGCTTCCTAACCTGGCCTCAAACCCCCGCCCCTATGAGAGGGGTATGAATGTCGGCGAGCCCCACCCTCGAGTAAGAATCCTTGGCGGGGACATTGACGTCATTACGCCCAAGGAGATGCTCCGCTTCGTCGACATTTTGGCCACCGCTGGCGGCTCCGCGGTGATAGCCAATCACAACGCGCATAGCTTAAGTCTGCTACGTCAAGACCCGACCCTCGGCGCGTTCTTCGACGATGCCGACCTGATCCAGATAGATTCGATACCGATCGTTGCCTGGGCCAGGCTTCTGGGTCTTGCATTGTCACCCTGCCATCGCTCGACCTATCTCGACTGGCGTGAGGACTTCTGGCGGCTCGCTGACGCACGCGAGTGGCGGGTGTTCTATCTGGGCGGAGCGCCCGGTGTAGCCGAGCTCGCCTGCGCCAAGCTGGGAAGAGCTTGGCCGAACGTCACCCTGGGCTGTCGAAATGGCTATTTCGATGATCGCGCGACATCGATCGAAAATCGCGAAGTGCTGGCCGAGATCAGCGCCTTCGCCCCTGACATTCTCTTCGTCGGTATGGGAATGCCGAGACAAGAACGATGGATTTCGGAAAATCGCGCGGCGATTGCCCGCGGCGTTGTCTTTTCCGTGGGCGCAGCCTTTGACTACGAGGCTGGCGTACAGACTGCCGCTCCTCGATGGCTCGGCCGGGCGGGATTCGAATGGCTCTTCCGCTTGATGAGCCAGCCCCGACGCCTTGGATACAGGTATCTGATTGAGCCCTGGCGGCTCCTTGGCCCCGCCATATCCGACGCGACGCGCGCTCTGTCGCCACGCAGAGCCACCATCCACAGAAAACCTGCTGTTGACGCTGACGCAGTTTGGCCGCTCTCCTCGGCCAACTGAGTCTTAGCAGTCAGTGAGGCCGACTTTGCCGTTGCGCGTAAGCATTCGATCGGTCGCCGTAGCCACGGCGCTCATCTTCGTGGGCACAGCCAGCCTGGGAGCCGGCCTGTCGGCAGCGGATTCCGTGAAGGCGCGGCAGCAGCATTTTAAGGAGCTGGGCGGGGCGGCCAAGGCTATCGGCGAACAATTTAAGTCGGGCGCGCCCGACCCTGCAATTGTGAAAGCTCAAGCGGCAAAACTCTCGCAGCTAGCGGCCACCCTGCCGACCTGGTTTCCAGCCGGTTCGGGACCGGCAGCCGGTGTTAAGACACGAGCCCTCCCTTTGATATGGAGCGACGCGTCTGGCTTCTCTACCGCGGCGCAGAACCTGGCGACCGAAACCTCGAAATTGAACGGGCTCGCGGCTAGCGGTAACCTAGCCGGCGCCGGCGCCCAGATGCAGGCTGTCGGCGCGGCTTGTGGTGGCTGCCACAAAAAATACCGCGGACCGGAAGCGTAACCGCGTTTCCTCGGACATGGCGATTTCCGAACGCGGTGTCCGGGTTTGGGACCTGTCGGTACGTTTGACGCACTGGCTGATCGCTGTTCTGGTGGGTTTTTCTTGGTGGTCTGCCAAAGCCAATCATCTGCCCTGGCATCGCCTTTCCGGTGATCTGATCTTGGGCCTGCTGCTCTTTCGGCTCATTTGGGGGGTCGTAGGGTCTCAGACGGCGCGGTTCTCGGAATTCGTGCGCGGGCCTGCGGCGATCATGCGCTACGTCCGAGGCGGTGGCTTCGCAGGCAACGGCCATAACCCGCTCGGCGCCCTCAGTGTGATCGCCTTGATCGCAACCCTGTCCCTACAAGTGGGTCTGGGACTATTTTCGGTGGACGAGGATGGCCTTGAACCTGGCCCGTTGTCCAAGTTCGTAGACTTCGACACGGGCCGAGCAATCGCCCACCTTCATCACATGGTGTTCAACGTGTTACTCGCCCTAGTCGGCGCCCACCTCATCGCCATTGCAATCTATGAGCTGCGCCGCAAGCGACTCTTGTTGCCCATGATCACGGGCCGGGTTGACGCTGCGGAGAGCACCTCCGCGCCACGGTTTGCGCCGGCTTGGCTGGCGATTGCGATCGCCGCTATCGCGGGGGCAATCGCCTGGCTCATCGCCCACGGCCTGAAACTGTCCGGTGCGATCTAGGTCAACCTACCTTTTTGGGCCGAATCCGATAGGCGCACCGACGCCCTCCCTCCAACAAATACTCTGACCGTTCGACATCCGCCTCTGCCCCCAGCAAGCGACGAAACACCGAGAGTTCAGAACGGCAAAACCCCTGGCATGCGGTTGCTGCCGCGCAAATCGGGTCCGCCTGCAGCAGCATCGGATTGTCGTCGAGCCTCGCGGGAATGAATACCCGCGCCAACTCCAGAGGCGCCCCGCCGAACGGACTCTGAAACGTTTCCCGCACCGTGCGCCAAGGACCCGCATCGATGTAGCGTTCCTTGACCCATGTGTGACCGGGGCCCCCAGGGTTGCACGAAGCCCGAAACCCGGTCGGCACGCCGTGCGCGGAGCGCAGGGTCGCCTTCAGTTTCTCGATCGGTCGCGGATCGGCGAACTGGGTCAACTCCTCGATATAGACCCGCGTGTAGTCGTGCCCCTGATAGGCGTCCGCGTCGGCGTCGCGGTCCAGATAGCGGAAATAGAGCCGCGCCCCGCTCTTCCATTCAAAGCACGATTTCTGCTCGCGCCAGGCGGCGCCCAGCGGCAGGTAGATCTCCTTGGCGCGGGCGATGGTGGGCTCCAGCGCCACGCGCGTGCGGCGCACGAACAAACCCTTGGCGTGTCGGCCATGGGCGTTGGCGTGCAGGGCGAAGTCACCCAGCGAGGCGTCGGTCTTGCCGCCGCCCCGCGCACCGCCATAGACCACCTCGAACACCGGACAAGTGACGAAGTCATGTTGCGGTCCGGGCTGCGCGGCCCAGGCTAGCCCAATGGCGGATGAAGGCTCTCCCATTCGTCCTCGCTCAGCGGCCGATCGGCCAGCACCACGGTCATGGTTGACCCCAGTTGGCCCTCTTCAGCCCGCGTCAGGCCGTTCACGCGGGCGATGTCCATTAGCGCCGCCCGCGCCACCGCCAGGGCGGCCGCGCTCCCCAGGGCTTCGGCTTGGTCGGCGACACGCCCCAGCCTCCGGATCAGTTGGATCGGACTGAGCGAACCGAACCCGCTCGCCTCCAGCTGGGCGATGCGCGCGGTGATCTTCGTTTGCTTCAGGAGCCTCGCCACTGCCGTCTTGACGTTCTTGGCCCCATATCCCGCAGCCACGTAGGCCTCGTCCCGCTTGGCTCCCATGGCCATTTCCTGGCAGAAGGCCTCCTGCTTCACGTTCAGCCGCTCCAGTGCCGTTGTCGTCGGCTTCGCCACGAGCTTCGTGTTTTCAGTTTGCATATTGCAACTCATATTCGGCCGACCGTCAATTGTCAAAGGAGCCGTCGGCTCGGCGGTGGGCGTCATCGCCCCTCGCCGGCTCCGGCCACCGAACGGGCACGCGGATGATCGCCGCCCGGTGCGCCGCGCAATAGCCCCGCCGCACCGGCGTGTTGCAGCACGACAGGGTCGACACCCCCTCCCCCGCCACCGGATAGGCGCACTCCCAGTTTTCCCGCGTCAGCCAGGGTCGCGGGGAACACAGTACCGGCGTCTGTTGCGGCAACGGGTGCTCAACCAAAGGCGGCCCGGATCCCGGTCCGTTCAATGCCGTCGGAAGGAGGCCAGGCAGGGCCCTCCTCGGCCACCCACCCCGCCCTGCGGCGGCGGCCGTTCGGCGTACGGCCATGCCCGCCTGCTGGTTCTGCTGGCTCGCCAGCTTTGTTCGTTTGGCGCCCAGGCGCCACATCCGGCCGATGACCGCATTCTGCGAGACCGCCCCCAGCCGCCGGGCCACCTCCCGGCCCGACAGGCCCTTGCGCCATAGGGCTTGCGCGGCCGCATCCCTTTCGGCCGTCCAGAAGGAGGCTTCTCGCGTCATCGATCGTGTCCTGAAGGCTGAAGGAGACGCGCCGTCATGGCCATCTCTCAGTCTGCAAATTACGATCGATTCTGACCGGAGAGAATTGCATTTTGCAATTTTCTCTGATAATCTTCCTAGGTTCGAAGGCGAGGGGGAATCGACGTGCGAGGCAGGACTCAACGGGCGCGCACCGCCTGGCCAGTGGGGGGTGATATCGTGGTTTCCGGACGGCGTCTGGGCGTGGACGACGCCCGTCGCCTGGCGGGCTTCTACGCCGACGCCCTCGGCGAGGCCCGTCAGTCGCCCGATCCCAAAGCCGCTGCCTACCTATCCCGCCAGCTTGAGCAGGTCGCCTCGGCCATGACCGCAGCCGAACGATGGCGCCGGGCCGCCACCGGGCCGGCGTTCAGGGATTGGTAACCACGGACCGGCGTTATCGGTCCTGGAGGAACGCCATAATGAAAACAAACGGCGCCATCGCGCGGCGGCTGTCCTTTCCGGCGATGTCGCTGGCCGCCCTCGTCGCCGGCGCCCCGGCCGCGCCCGCCGACGACGCGCGCAAACCCAGCCACAAGTTGATGCGGCTGGGGCTTATTTGCGCGGCCGTGGGTCTGATCGCCGCGCCGCTGGTTGCCCTAGTGGTGCGCTAGAAAATCAGGTCCCTACCAGCGCTTTCGCGCGGCGCTTTCGGTAAGGTAACGCAGGGCCGCCGGCGTCAGCACGAAGTGATCGTCCTCGCCCGCCGCCTCTGGCTCATCCATCGCCGTCTCATAGGTGAAGGGTTCGGGTTGGGATTCCAAGGTAGCCAGGGTCGGCGCGGCCGCGCCGCCGTCCAGAACGCGGAAGATCTCGTCCTCCCGTTCGTCCCAGATCACCGCCACATCGCCGGCCCGTTCGGTCTCATCGGCCAGCATGGCCTGGATGTCGGGCTGCGCCAGACGCATGGGCGAAAACCGCAGCATCACCCGGCCGCCGCCCATGTCGTCCCTCAGGTCGGCGTATTCAAGCACGACATTGAGCAGCATGGCCGAAGGCGGCATCCGGCGGCGAACCGGCTGGGCCGGGGCAGACTTGGCGGCGGTCCGGCGGCGGCGGTTCAGGTGGGTGATGGCGGCCATGTTCTTCAGCTCCCTTGGGATCGGCCCCTAGGGACCGTCCATGGGGAGACCATGACTGGCGCATACGTCAGAATCGGTCGTAGACTTTTCGGAGCAAAAAACAGGGGCCATCCGTGCGGCACGAAAAGGCGTCCAACCTGCTGGCCCTGACCCGGCTCCTGGCCAGCTCGGCCGAGGGCCTCACCCTGGACGAGATGGCCCAGCGACTCGGCGTCGGGAGGCGTACGGCCGAGCGCATGCGCGACGCCGCCCGCGATCTTTTCCCGCACATGGAGGAGATCGACGATCCTCCCACCCGACGATTCCGCATCTCCGGCGGTCTGGACGGCCTGTTCCTGACCCCAGACGCCGACGAACTATCGGCCCTGCGCAGCGCCGCCGACACCCTGGCTGCCCAGGGCGCCGTCATCCGCGCCGCCGCCCTGCGGGAGTTGGAGCGCAAGATCATGGCCTCCATGCGCGCCTCCGCACGCCGGCGGGTGGCGCCGGACCTGGAAGCCCTTGTGCAGGCCGAGACCATCGCCGCCCATGCCGGCCCTCGCCCCTATGAGGACGCCCAGGTCTTGGCCACCGTCCGCAACGCCATCAAGTCCATGAGCGCCCTGTCTTTTATCTATGACGGCGGCTCATCCCCCGGCCGCCGTCGCGAGGTCACGCCGCTGGGCGTTCTCTTCGGCCGCGCCAACTATCTGGTGGCTTCGGAGGCGGACGGGCGCCCGCGGTCCTGGCGGTTCGACCGCATGCGCCAGGTCCAAGCCCTGGAACGCCCCGCCGCCCCGCCGGAGGACTTCTCCCTGCAGGACTTCGCCGACGAAAGTTTCGGCATCTACCATGGCGCCCTGGAGGACGTGGTCCTGATCATCGACGCCAGCCGCCGCGACGACGCCCTGGCCTGGCGCTTTCACGCCAACCAGAGCGTTGAGCAGCTGGATGACGGCCGGGTCAGGGTCTGCTTCCGCGCCGGTGGCATGTTGGAACTGGCCTGGCATCTGTTCACCTGGAGCGACGCCGTCGAAATCATTTCCCCCCCCGCGCTCAAGACCGTCATGGCCGAGGAGTTGCAGAAGGCCTTGGCTCGGCACCGACCGTAGTTCTCCGCCCCAGCGATCAGGCAAGACGGTGTTCAGGACGTCTGGATCCCTGCGCTACCCCGCCGCCCGGGTGGCCGCGGCTTCGTCACCGCCCAGAACCGGCGCCTCGGCCCGCACCAGGCGCGATAGCAGCTGCAGCCGGTCGATCCGTTCTGGCGCGCCGATGCAGACGTGGACTTCGTTCAGACCCAGAGCCAGCGCCCGCGGCCAGGCCGGGTGGTGCTGCCCCACTTCGCGGGCGATGTCCTGCGCCTCGCCGGCGAAGATCAGCGTCAGTTGTCCCCCATCCCGCGCCGCGAAGGCATACAAGCCCGGCGCCCGGACCCGCTCGACGTCGTGCCGCCCCAGCACCACGAAGGTCATTCCGGCCCAAGATGTCTCGCGCATGTCCACCCCGATCAGAACAAAATAAGAACTATAGTCCCCGGTCAGAGTCAATCGCTTGAGTCGGGGGGCCGCTTCCAGGCGTTGACGGCGCCTTGCGACAATGTTGCTACAGGACATGTCCAAGCTCACCCCCGGCACACAGGCCCTGACCCGGGCCGGCGTCCTCTTCGAGGCAGTGCGCTATGACTATGATCCGCGCGCCGATCGCATCGGCATGGCCGCCGCAGCCGCCCTGGGTGTGCCGCCCGACGCGGTGCTCAAGACCCTGATGACCGTCGTGGACGGCCGCGGGGTCTGCGTCATCGTCCCCTCCGACCGCGAGATACAGATGAAAGCCCTCGCCGCGCTCATGGACGGCAAGGGCGCCGAGATGATGCGCCCCGCCGACGCCGAGCGCGCCACCGGCTACCATGTTGGAGGCATCAGCCCCTTTGGCCAGCGCAAGGCGGCGCCGTCGGTCATGGAGGAAGACGCCTTGCTGCACGACGCCGTCTACATCAATGGCGGCCAGCGCGGCCTGCTGCTGCGTCTGTCGCCGCAGGACGCCCGCGTCTTCCTGGACGCCAGGATCGGCGCGATCTCGGCCTGATCGCCCAACCAACCCTTCTCTGGCCGGGCGCGCCAAAGCCGGTGTATCCTTTGCCACCAGCAGGAATCAGCGCGCCATGGCCCGATCCGCCTCCATCGCCTTCGAAGGGTTCCCGCGCATTCTGGATCGCGATGATCTGCGCGCAGGCCGCTGGTTCGTGGCGGCCGAGGATTTGCGCGCGGTGCTCTGTTTTGTCACCGAGGCCCAGGACGGGGACGACCCCATCGCCCTGACCTTCAGCACCGCCCGGGTGGAACAGGTCGACTTCGCCGCCATCCCCTTGGCCCGCGTCCCCGGACCCTTCTGCACCGTGGAAGATGAGATCGTCTTTACCCCAGGGCTGGCCCAGCCGGGCCCCTTGTTGCTGGCGCCCGTGCGCCGCCCGTTCCGGAGTGGGACCCTTCTGCGGCTCAAGAACGGCGACCTTGGCATCGGCTTCGCCACCAAGGCTACCGACCTGGTCCTGGTCTCCCTGGCAACCGGCCTGGTGGCCGAGGGCTATGACCTGGTCTTCGAACGCTGGACCCTGTCCATCCGCCGCGGCGAAGCCACCGGCGTCATCGGCCATTTCAAGCCCCTGGCCACCCTCGCCGCGGAGCGCCGCCGCGCCGCCGCCGCCGACGCCGGCAGCTAGCGGGCGCATAGCGTTCGCCCGCGCCGTCCGTTACCGTCCCGAAAACGGGGCGGAGCACGGACGATGGCAGGGACTGACGAACGGTTCTCAACCTGGGTGAACTACGCGCTCCTATCCTTGGTCGTCGCCACCTCGGCGACCCCGGCCAGGGCCGAGCTGTCCTCCGCCGTCCGCCACCAGTCCGTGGAAATCGCCGGCCTTCAGGCCCCCGGTCGCATCCTCATCGACCAATGGGGCATCCCTCACATCCAGGCCGCCTCCGAGCGCGATGTGTTCTTCCTCCAGGGCTACAACGCTGCCCGCGACCGGCTCTGGCAGATCGACCTGTGGCGCAAGCGGGGGCTGGGTCTGCTGTCCGCCAGCTTTGGCCCAAGCTACGCCGCCCAGGATCGCGCCGCCCGCCTGTTCCTCTACCGCGGCGACATGGACGCCGAATGGGCCGCCTACGGGCCGAAGGCGCGTTCTCGCACCGAGGCCTTCGTTGCCGGCGTCAACGCCTATGTGACCCAGGTCCGCGCCGGCAAACGCCCTCTGCCGGTGGAGTTCTCGTTGACCAACAGCCTGCCCGATCTCTGGGACGCGGCCGACGTGGTCCGCGTGCGCAGCCACGCCCTGTCCCGCAATGTCGATTCAGAGGTCGCCCGCGCCCGGGTCGCCTGCGCCGCGGGCCTCGCAGCCGACCGCCTGCGTCGCAAGCTGGAGCCGGCCTGGACCACCAAGGTCCCCGGTGGCCTAGACCCCTGTTCCATTCCCGCCGACGTGCTCAAAGACTACGAGCTGGGAACGCGGGACGTCCAGTTTTCCCCGGTCGCTCGAACTACGGCTGGAAATTCGGAGGCCACCGACCGCGCCCTCGCGGCCATGACCGATCGCGCCACCGCGGAGGGGTCCAACAACTGGGTGATTTCTCCCGCCCGGTCCGCCACCGGCCGGCCGATCCTGGCCAACGATCCGCACCGCACCCTGGGTGTTCCGTCGCTACGCTACATCGTCCACCTCAAGGCGCCGGGCCTGGACGTCATCGGCGCCGGCGAGCCCTCGGCTCCCGGAGTTTCGGTGGGGCACAACGACGCCATCGCCTTCGGCTTCACCATCTTCGCCATCGATCAGGAAGACCTCTATGTCTACGACCTGAACCCTGCCAATCCGCATCAATACCGCTACGGCGGCCATTGGGAGGACATGCGCATTATCCGCGAGACCCTCGCGGTCAAGGACGGCCCAGCACGCGACATCGAACTCATGTTCACCCGCCACGGCCCGGTGGTCCGCCTTGACGCGGAACACCACCACGCCTTCGCCATCCGCACCGTCTGGGACGAACCTGGAACCTCCGCCTATTTCGGCTCAATCGAATACATGGACGCGCACGACTGGGCTGGATTCTCCCGCACCATGGCCCACTGGGGCGCGCCGTCTGAAAACCTGGTCTTTGCCAGCACGGCCGGAGACATCGGCTGGATCGCCGCCGGTCGCGCGCCGGTGCGCCCCAACTGGGACGGCCTGATGCCTGTGCCCGGCGATGGTCGCTACGAGTGGAAGGGCGCGCTTGCTGCCGATCAGATGCCAAGCGCACACAACCCCGCCGATGGCTGGTTCGCCTCGGCCAATGAGATGAACCTGCCCAAGGAATATCCCTACCAAAGTCGCAAACTCGGCTTCGAGTGGAGCGATCCCAGCCGCATCAACCGCATCAAGCAGGTGCTCGGCGCCAATAACCACGTCACCCTGGCCGACGCCATGGCCCTGCAGATGGATCCCACCAGCACCGAGGCCTGCCGCCTCACCGCCCTGCTCAAAACCCTGTCATCCAGCGATCCCGACGCCGCAGCCGGCTTGGCCCTGTTGAAGAACTGGGACTGCCGCGAAGGCGTGAACAGCGCCGCCGCCGCGCTTTACGAGGTCTGGGCCGTGCGTCGCCTAGGCCCGGCCCTGGTCGCCCGCGCCACCCCGCCCGCCGCCCGGCCCATCGTCGGCCCAGGCTCGCTGGACCCGGTCGTCACCTATCTTGAGGCTCCCGATGCCGCCCTGGGCGCCGATCCCAAGACCGCCCGCGACACTGTCCTGCTGGAGAGTCTGGCCGACGCCGTCCGTGACGTGCGCGGCCTGCTGGGTCCCGACGCGGCGCGTTGGACCTGGGGCGATCTGCATAAGGCGACATTCAAGCCCGCCGCCGCCGCTCTCGCCGACCCCGCCCTGGCCGCCCAGATGACCCTCGGCCCGCTACAGGTGCGCGGCTCCGCCTCTACCCCCGCCGCGGCCACCTGGCGGTTGTCGGACTTCGGCGCCATCTCGGGCGCCTCCTATCGCATGGTCGTGGACGTGGGCGACTGGGACAACAGCGTCGCCGTCAACACCCCCGGTCAGTCTGGTGATCCCTTCAACCCGCACTACCGCGACCTCTTCCCGCTCTGGGCCGGCGGCGACTACTTCCCTCTCGCCTTCTCCGACGCCGCGGTGAACGCCGCCGCCCGGGACGTCATCGACTTGGTTCCGGCGCGCTAGAGCATGACAGCTTCAAGTGGATATCGGTTGAAGCGCTGGTCATGCTCTAAATGTATGAAGTTAGAGCCTTTTTATCCGGCTCAAGTGATTCCACTTGAACCGGAAAGGCGCTAAGCCGCGTCGAGTTCGGCCGCCTGCAGCACCGACGCCATGGTCGCCAGCAGGTGGTCGGGCTTGATCGGCTTTTCGACCACCGCATCCATGCCCTCGCGCCGATATACCTCCGCATCGGCCGGATCAGCGTTGGCGGTCAGGGCGATGATCGGCGTGGCGCCGGCCGGCGAGGCCATGGCGCGGATGCGTCGAGTAGCTTCCAGCCCATCCATCACCGGCATCTTCACATCCATCAGGATCAAGTCGAACCGATCGCTGCGCACCCGCGCCACGGCCTGGGCGCCGTTCTCGACGCTGGCGAACGTGCACCCCATCATCTCGAGCAGGGTTTCGGCCACCAGCCGGTTGGTGGCGTTGTCGTCCACCACCAGCACATGCGGCGCGTTCAATTCCGGCGCGGCGAGTTTTGGCGTGGACGGCCTCTGAGCGGCGGGATCCGAGGCTACGTCCAAGACGACCTCGAACCGGAATGTCGAGCCCTGGCCGAACTTGCTCTCCACCGTGATTCCCCCGTCCATCTTCTCCACCAACTGCCGGCAGATCGACAGCCCTAGGCCCGCGCCGCCCGCGCGGCGGCCAGCCTCGGTCTGTCCGAAGGGAACGAACAGGCGGTTCAGTTGGCTGGTCTCTATGCCCGGACCTGTATCGCTGATCTCGGCGGCAAGGCGCACAACCCCCTCGCCATGGCGGACCGAGAGGCGCACATCCACGCGCCCTGCCTTGGTGAACTTCAGGGCGTTACCCACCAGGTTGTTCAGCACCTGCTTGAGGCGAACCGTGTCGCCCACGACCCACAGATTCTCGTCGCCATCGAATATGGTTGAGAGGGCCAGGCCGACCTCATTGGCCCGCGGTCGCCACAGGGACTCGATGTCATCGATCAGGACGCTGGCCTGGAAAGGGTCTGCCTGCAGCACCAACCGTCCCGCCTCGGCGCGCGACAGATCCAGGGCGTCGCTCAACAGGCGCAACAGGGTCTGGCCGGAGTTCAGGATGGTATCCACGAAGGGCCGCAGGTCCTCCTGCCGCAAGCGTCGCTGGATGACCTCCGCCACGGCCAGCACCCCGTTCAGCGGGGTGCGGATCTCGTGGCTCATCACCGCGAGGAACTCGGACTTCGCCCGCAGCGCCGCCTGGGCCTCCGCCGCGTGGCTCTCGATCCGGGCGCTCTGCGCCTGTAGCAGCGATAGCGCACTGCCCACCCCAGCGTAGCGGCCGTTCCGCGTCACCACGAACCCGCCAAGCAGGTCGCGCGGCCGATCCATCAGCCGCTCGCGCATGAAGTCGTCGATTGGGGTCTCGCCGTCAACGACGGTCGGGGCGTCGTCCATGATCATGCTAACCGGTCGGCCGGCGAACACAGCGCGCCCGTATTGCCCGGCCATTTTCAGCGCAAAGGCGTTGCGCTCCAGCAGGCCCACCGGCGCGCCGAAATCATTGACCACCGGCACGACCAGCAGATCAGGATCGCTTTGAAATCGGTCATAGGCCTCGGCGCCGGTCTCATCCGGCCCCACGGGCGTGAGCGGTTCGGCCAAGTCGAACAAACACTTCATCGGCAACTCCTACACCGACACGGGTGATAGGTGACCGACACCTAAGAATGCTCTAACTCATTGATATTATTTCATTTTTGTCCGAACTCGGACAATGTGCGGCGTCTGCGTCGGCGGGCTAAGCCATTGAAGGCGAACCCTAATCGCCTATCCCCGCCGCAGTCTTAGCCACCGCCATTGATGTTGATCTTCTGCCCATTGGCATAGGGATTGGCTGAGGAAACCAGCCAGGTTACGGCGGCGGCGACATCTTCAGGGGTGCTGACGCGCCCGAAGGGAGAGCGGGCGTCCAGTTCGTGGATGTCGTCGAAGCCGGTGGTGGCCTTGGTCAGGCGCTTGCCCATCTCTGTCACCGTCAGGCTGGGGGCGACGATATTGGTCCGGATCCCGTTCTCCCGCTCCTCCTTGGCCAGGGTCAGGGCCAGGGCTTCCATGGCTGCCTTGCCCATGTTGTAGGGGCCACCACGGCCGGCCATGCCCAGGGTGGCCACGCTGGAAATCATGATGATGTCGCCACGGCCTTCCTTGCGCATGTGCGGGATCACCAGCTTGCTGAGGTAGTGCGGCCCAAAGGCGTGCACGCGCACCACCCGTTCCATCTCCGCCGGATCGGTGTCCGCCACGCTTTGCCCGCGGCTGGCGATGCCGGCGTTGTTGACCAGGATGCCAATGCCGCCAAAGTCTTCCAGCACCTGCGCCACCATCGCCTGGTCTTCGTCCCAGTTTTCCACCGAGGCGGAATAGGCCTTGGCTCTTCGCCCCAATGCCTTGATCTGCGCCACCTTCGCCTCGGCGGCGGCCGTGTCCCGGCGATAGTTGACGGCGATGTCGGCCCCGGCCTCGGCCAGGGAGAGCGCAATGGCCTTGCCAATGCCGCGGCTGGCGCCGGTCACCAGGGCTGTGCGGCCGGTCAGGTCGACGTTCATGATCGAGTTGTCCTCACGCGCCGGGAATGATCGCCGCGGCGAGCAGCTTCTGGGTGAACTGCTGGGCGTTGGTCATTTTCCCCGACACCTCGAAGCGTTGGATCATACCCACAAAAATCAGATCGTTCTCGGGATCGACCCAGAACCAGGTGCCGGCGGCGCCGTCCCACTCGTAGGTTCCCTGGCCCACCGGCAGGCCGGCCTTCTCAGGATCAGTGAACACCGCCCCATTGAAACCGTAGCCAAAGCCCGGCCGTATCGCCATGGAGCCGACGCCAAAGCCGCCGTTGATCAGGTCCTCGGAAAGATGGTTGCTGGTCATCAGGGCCACGGCGTCTGGCGAGATCACCCGCACCCCGCCCAATTCCCCCTTGTTCAGCAGCATCTGCGCGAACCGGGCATAGTCGTCCAGGGTCGACACCAACCCGCCGCCACCCGAGGGCACGGTGGGCGGTGAAAGATTGTCCCCCAACATGGGCGGGCGATCCAACGCCACCAGCCCGGGCTTGGTCGTGCTCGAACGATAGAGTTTGGCCAGCCGATGCGCTTTCTCGGCGGGCGCGAAGAAGCCGGTGTCGGCCATGCCCAGCGGCCCGAAGATCTTGGCCTGCATGAACTCGGCCAGGCCCTGGCCGATGAGCGCTTCGATGATCGCCCCCTGGATGTCCATGGCCAGGCTGTAGACCCACTTAGAACCAGGCTGATAGGCCAGGGGCAGGCCGCCGATCTTTGCCGCGAACTCCGCCAGGGAGGCAGAATTCCAGATGTCCTTGGCCTGGTACAGTTTGTCGAGCGGCTCCTGGGTGGAGCCATAGGTCAGTCCCGCGGTGTGGGTCATCAACTCGCCCACCGTCGGGGCATGGTCCGCCGGAACGGTTTTTGGCGAGCCATCATCGTTCAATCCGACGAACACCTTGGCGTCGGCGAAGGCGGGGATGAACTTGGCGATTGGATCTTCGGGTCGCCACAGCCCCTGATCATGCAACACCATCATGGCTACGGCCGTTACCGGCTTGGTCATCGAATAGATGCGGAAGAGCGTGTCCTCGCGCAGCGGCGCGCCGGTCGCCCGGTCATCGACGCCCAGCACCCGTCGCCGGACAATCTGGCCGTGCCGCGCCACCAGGGTCACGGCGCCGGCCAATTCACCCTTGTCGATCAGGGCCTGCAGGCCGGCGTCGACGCCGTCAAGGCCGGCGCTCGCCAGACCCGCATCCTCGGGCCGTCCCTCGATCAAATCCCGCGCCATCTCACCTCCGCCCGGCGTCTCAAACCACCGCTCAAGGCGATGACCTTGGCGGTTCGATCGGGGCGCGGCAAGGGCGCCGTGGGGTTCGGCGTGGGTGGAGTCAGGTGGAGGAGGTCAGATCCGGGAGGCCAAGGATGCGCTTTGAGATGATGTTGTTCTGGATCTCGGCCGAGCCGCCATAGATCGACATCGCCTTGCCGCCCAGCCAGCCGCGTACTGTCCCAATCTCCTCAGGCGTGAAGGCATCGCCCTCCCAGCCAAGGCCCTGGTGGCCCATGATTTCCAGGGTCAGTTCGGCCCGCGTCTGGGCCACATGGGTGGCTGAATTCTTCAGGATCGAGGCCGCCGCGGTGGGATTGCCATCGTTGACGGATTCGGCACGGGCCCGCGCCAAGGTCAGGCCGTGGGCTTGGCCATCCATCAGGTGCGCCGTCAGCCGCGAGCGCAGATCGCGATCGGCGATCAGCCCGTCCTCGTCCACCTCGACATAGCGCTTGGCCAGGTCCTGGAAGCGTTCGCTACGGCCGGCCGCGGCGGGCGCGCCGCCGCCCGTTTGGCTGGCGCGCTCGTGCTGCAACAGGCGCTTGCCCACGGTCCAGCCGCCATTCAGCGGGCCGAGCATGGACTGCTTATCGGCCACCGCGTCGGTGAAGAAGGTTTCGCAGAACGGCGACGCGCCGGCGATCAGCTTGATCGGCCGCGTCTCCACCGCCGGCTGACGCATGTCGATCAGCAGGAAGCTGATGCCGTCGTGCTTCTTGGCCTTGAAGTCCGTCCGCACCAGGGCGCCGCACCAGTCGGAATACTGCGCGCCCGATGTCCAGACTTTCTGGCCGTTCACCACCCAATGGTCGCCGGCGTCTTCGCATTTGGTCTGCAGCGAGGCCAGGTCCGAGCCCGCGCCGGGCTCCGAATAGCCCACGCACCAGCGCGCCTCGCCCTTGATAATCCCGGGCAGGTGGCGGGCTAGCTGTTCCTCGGTCCCATAGTCCATCAGCGTCGGACCGATCATGGTGATGCCCATGCCGAACATCAGCGGGTTAAAGGCGCCCAGCTTACCCATTTCCTGCTGCAGAACCCGCGCGGCCTTCACCGACAGTCCACCGCCACCGTACTTCTTCGGCCAGGTCGGCGTCGCCCAGCCCTTCTCACCGATCCGTTTACGCCAGAGCATCAGATCCGAATCGGGCGCCTCGCCGTCTTCCAGATCATTGGTCTGCCGCGCCTGCCTCAGGGCGGAGGGAAAGTTGGCTTGCAGCCATTCGCGCGCCTCGGCGCGGAACGCCTCCAGGTCGAGCTCGCCGCCGACATCATCCGCCATTTGAAATCCTTCCCAAGACAATCGCCTCCTGAATATCGGCTTGACGCATGGGACGCCAAGCCCGGCTGAGTGGGAAGGCGGAGGTGGGCTTTTAACGAAGGGAAAAATTGGCGCGCTCGGAGCGAGAGCATGTGTCACACCTTCGGAACTTTTAAGTAGCTGAATTATATCAGCTTGAATGGTGTTGTGTCACACGGATGTGGCACACCCTCGTGTCACAAGACCGTCGCGGCTGGCCGTTGCGTCAGTAACCGACGAAATCCGTCGCTGTCGCAAATCTAGTGCCCCAGAGGGCATGCTGGCTTGATCACGGCCTGGGGCACCAATCACTTCAAGGGCTTCGACGAAAGCGTCGCCCTCATCGTAACTGGTCGGGTGTCGGCCTATCGGCCACATGTTAGATTTCCCAAACCTTTTCGGACCAGGCGTGTTCAATGACGCGGCAAACGCTCGCGTACCTCTACCCGCGTGCCCCGATCTCCCGGCTGTTGTTGCCGGGCTATCTCGTCACGGACGGCTTCCTGAACCTGCCTGCGCTTCTCCAAGCTTTGCTCGACGTGCGCGGTGGTTCCGAGTTGAACAAGGTCGAGCACCGCGCGGACTGCGTGCCGCAAGCGAACGACCGTGAACGCTATGAGGGTTGTCGCAACGGCTACGAGCCAAGCCCCGCCATCGTGGGGCACCCATGGCGGAAGGAAGTGCGGTCGAGGCGTCATCAAGGTCCAGCTCAACGCCCGACCGACGATCAGAACCAGGACGCTCAGGCCCCCGGCAAACAGGTAGCCAAACCAAAATCTCACTTGGTCCTGAAGACGGCCCCCCAGTTTTCTCGCCTCAACTGCGCTTTCCATAGGCGGACGCTGCGCAGCCGCCGTGATTGCGACACCGGGGATTGCTGCGCCGACCACGACGGATAGAAACGTAATGAGCACTTCGTCCACTCGCCCAAACGCAGCCGACGGCACGAGGAGGCCGCCCGCACACCCCATAAGAAGCGCAACGGCCATCTCTACAAGTGGTGCGTGAGCACTGGCTCGACGCGTGGACATCAGATCAGTCCTTCATTTGCCCAGCTACCTAGTGGATAGAATCCGACGCTTGGTACCCATTGGGGAGCGGCGTCCAGGCTGCAAGGCGGCAGGCCATCCCTGCCCGTTAGCGGACCTTCTGAACTTCTGAGATGGGTGGGAAGCGGCAATCTGCCGAATCTGTCACGGC
>JBBROW010000013.1:0-80603 GCA_038228945.1 Caulobacterales bacterium | reverse complement strand
GGCCTAGAGCCTGTCCCGTTTTGATGGAACCATCAAAACGGGACAGGCTCGATTCTTTAGTTAGCGAGCACGATTCAGCGCTTTGCCGATTCCGACAAAACGCATTGTGCTCTAACCGCCGGCGAGCCCACCCTCAAACGTCAACGACTCTCAGGAACGTCTCGTGATCTTCAAAGTGCTCTGTCTCGCCGCCTTCACCAGCCTCGTCGGAGTTTCCGCCCAGGCCGCGCCGTCCAGCCAGCAGCTATACCTGGACAACTGCTCGGCCTGCCATCGTCCAAACGGGCAGGGGGTGAAGGGGGCCTTCCCGTCCCTGGTCGGCGATCCCATCGCCACGGGCGACGCCAAAGCCGCGGCGCTGAAGGTGCTCAACGGGCGCGGCGGCATGCCGGCGTTCAAGGCGTCGCTGTCAGACGAGACCATCGCCTCGGTGCTGACCTATGTGCGCTCGTCGTGGGGCAACAAGGCCGGTCCGCTCTCCTCGGCGATCGTCGCCGCCGCGCGCGGTTCTGGCGCGGGCCACCAGGTACAAACGGGCCAGCAGGCCCATTGATCGGGGATCTGGCCGATCCGACCATGGAGATCAGACAGACCCCGCCCGGCGCGAACAGGCTGAACAGCCCGGCCGCAAGTCGAAGGGATCGGATTGCGAAATATTCGCCCGCTGACACAGGGTGTCAGGCGTCGCCGACCAGGCTCGCCACGGCCTCCGGGAAGGTGAAATAGATCAGCAGCCCGGCGCTGGGATGCTCATGGAAGCTCACGTTCGGCAGGTGCGCCCAGCGCGCCTCGGCCCGCGGAATTTTCAGACCCTGCCCATGCAGGACCGTCCAGCGCTCGCCGCCGACCCGCGCCGGCGGCCGCCAACCCCGGGCGTACAGCGCATGTTCCGCGGCGAAGCCGGCGCTGGAGCGCGCCGACAGCGCCTGGGCGTCGCGCACCAGCTGGCGCAGGATCATCGGATCGTCCAGGGCCAGGCGGTCGCTTTCGATCTCGTCCAGAACCCGGCGCAGGATGGTTATCAACAGGTCGGTGCGGGTCTGGCGCCGCAGCATCTCGGCGAAGGTCTCGATCAGATGCGGCTGAGAGCTGAACATCCGCATCACCGAGCCCCGCAGGCTCTGGAGGCCTGGATAGACATCCTCGGCCGCGTGCGGATTGATCAGCACCCCGCCGCGCACCCGGCACGGATGGCGCTCGGCGAAGGCCAGGCCGGCGGCGCCGGCGGCGTCCCGCGCCAGGATGTCCACGGTGGGCAGCTTCAGCGCGTCCAGGATGGCGACGTTATCGTCGGCGCAGGTCGCCAGGTGATCGCCGTCGGTCCGGTCCGTCAGGCCAAACCCCGGCCGCTGCGGGACGATCGGACGCCAACCCCGGGCCTGTAGCAGGCCGACGAAGCGCGGCGGCAATGACTGGCCAGTGCTGGATCCGTGCAGGACGAAGATCGGCCGGCCGGACCTCGGCCCATAGTCCACGAAGGCGATGCGTCGATCGCCGGCCGTACGGATGATCCGCAGCCACCCGGCCGGGTCGGCGGTCTCCACCAGGCTCTCGGACATGTGGGTGAGGGTGGCCAGGGCGCCGGCCTCCATGCATAGGCGCACCAGGTCCTTGGCCTTCTTGACCCCGGTCTTGGCGAAGATGGCCTTCAACTGGCCCCTAACGGTGGCTTCCTTGACCCCCAGGGCGAGCGCCACCTGCCGGGCGGTGAGGCCATCGGCGAAACGGGCGGCGGCGCGGGCCTCCGCCGGCGTGGCGTCGAAGACCGAGCGCAGGGTGGCTTCCAGGTCCGCCGCCGGCGGGTGGTCGCCGCACATCAGGTCCATCATGCGGCGCACCAGGTCCGGCGACCGCTTGGCCCCGGCCTTGCGCATGGCCCCGCGCAGGGCGTCGCGCGCCGTCTCGCGACCAACCCCGATCCGCGCCGCCGCGGACTCCAGATTGGGGGAATCGAGCAGCGCCTCTGCCAGTCGCGCCTCCAGGGGCGTCAGGCCGAACGCCTGCGCCGCGAGGCTGGCCTGGTCGCTGGCGCGGGAGGGCGCGAATGCCAGCAGCACCGTCCTGGCCGCCGGGTGAGCCAGGGCCTGGCGGCATTCCACCGACAGAGGCCAGCGCAGGGCGGCCTGTACGGTTCCGGCGCAGGTGGCGATCACCGCCCCGTCCTGGGCCTCGGCGAGGCCAGAGGCGCGGCCCTGTCTCTGGGCCAGCTTGAGCAGCCGTCGGAACGCCAGGGAATCGCCTGTCCCGCCGAACAGGGCGGTGAACCCGGGATCGGCGTACAGGGTCTGGCCCGACAGGGTAATCACCGCCCCGCTCACCGCCGAGGCCGGCGTGAGCGCCGCGGATCCCGCCGACGAGTCAAGCAAGGCCGCCTCGGCCAGGACAGCCGCCAGCGCCACGGGATCGCGGCTCGCCGTGGCCTCCAGCATCGGCCAAGCGTCGATAAAGGCCTGCGACGGCTGCCCCTCGGCGAGGCGCTCGCGCACCGCCTGCGGCAAGGATGTCGTGGAACCAACCCCCAAAAGCGTACAATCGATCTGACGCAGCCGACTCGACATGGTCGAGTCGCTCTACGTGTCACCCCGCCGACAGTTCACCATGTCCCGGCATCACCGTCCATGGTCGCCGTGGGTTTTCCCGCGGCGCGGGCTGGGCGGTCGGACAGTTTTTCTAACTGGCGAAATTCGAACGGTTGTTTAGATGGTCAAGCCTGACATCACCCACCCAGGAGCCCACCGTGGCCGCTGACGCCCTCTTCAAGCCCTTCACCTTCAAGGGCCTGACCCTGCCCAACCGCGTCGTCATGGCCCCCATGACCCGGTCGTTCTCGCCTGGTGGCGTGGCGACCGATGACGTCGCCGCCTACTACGCCCGGCGCGCCGCCGCCGAGGTAGGGCTGATCATTTCCGAAGGCACGGGCGTGGAGCGCCCCGCCTCGTTGAACGATCCCAACATCCCGCGCGTCCACGGTGAGAAGGAACTGGCCGCCTGGAAGAAGGTCATTGACGACGTCCACGCCGCCGGCGGCTTCATGGCCCCCCAACTGTGGCATGTGGGCGCGGTGCGCAGCCGCAGCCAGGACTGGGCCCCGGACGGGGCCTACGACAGTCCGTCGGGCCTCTCCAGCCCGGGCCACAAGTTCGGTGAGGCCATGACCGACAAAGAGGTGGCCGACGCCATCGCCGCCTTCGCCCGCGCCGCCGCCGACTCCGAGCGCCTTGGCTTCGACGCCATCGAGTTGCATGGCGCCCACGGCTACCTGATCGACCAGTTCTTCTGGGAAGGCACCAACGAGCGCGGCGACACCTTCGGTGGCCCCAGCATCGGCGAGCGCGGCCGCTTCGCCGCCGAGATCCTCAAAGCCGTCCGCGCCGCCGTCAGCAAGGACTATCCGGTGATCATCCGGATCTCACAGTGGAAGCAGCAGGACTTCGCCGCGCGCCTGGCCCCGACGCCCGCAGAGTTGGAAGCCTGGCTCCAGCCCCTGGTCGACGCCGGCGCCGACATGCTGCACTGCTCGCAACGCCGGTTCTGGGAGCCGGAGTTCGACGGCTCCGACCTCAACTTCGCCGGCTGGGCGAAGAAGCTCACCGGCGTGCCGACCATCACCGTCGGCTCGGTGGGCCTGTCGGGCGACTTCATCGCCGCCTACGGCGGCGAGGGCTCCAAGCCGGCGTCGCTGGACGAACTGCTGCGCCGCCTGGACCGGGGCGATTTCGATCTGGTCGCCGTTGGCCGCGCCCTGCTGCAGGATCCCCAGTGGGCCGTGAAGGTCCACCAGGACCGCACCAGCGAACTGATGGACTTCGAACGCTCGGCGATGATGTCGCTGTCGTAGGCCAACCCGAGCCCCTTCTCCGCAAGGGGGGAGGGGTTCTTTGACTCGATCGGTCGGGCTAGAGAAGGGCATGATCCAGACCCTGGTCGTGCTGCTGACCGCCTCGGTGCTGTTCGTGCCGATCAGCCGCCGGTTCGGTCTGGGCAGCGTGCTGGGCTATCTGGTGGCGGGGGTGGTGATCGGCCCCTCCGTCCTGCGGCTGGTCACCGACTACCAGCAGATCACCGAGGTCTCCGAGCTTGGGGTCCTGATGCTGCTGTTCCTGATCGGGCTGGAGCTACGGCCCCGGCGCATCTGGCTGATGCGCAAGCCCGTCCTTGGCCTGGGCTCGGCCCAGGTGGTCCTCACCAGCACGGTTCTGGCCCTCCTGGCCTATATGGCCGGCGCGTCCTGGCCCGCGGCGGCGGTGTTGGGCGTCGGCCTGGCGCTCTCATCGACGGCCATCGTCCTGCCCATGCTGGCCGAGCGGGATATCCTGGGCGCGGCGTCCGGCCGCGACAGCTTCGCGGTGCTGTTGTTCCAGGACATCGCCTCGGCGCCCCTGGTGGCCGCCGTGCCGTTCCTGGCCGACAACCACGTCGCCTCCGCCACGCCGTGGCTCTCCATCATCAAGGCCGCCGGCGGCGCCATCGTCATCCTGATCGGCGGACGCCTGTTGATGCGGCCCCTGTTCCGCCTGGTGGCCAAGGCCAATACCCGCGAGGTGTTCACCGCCACGGCCCTATTGTTGGTGGCGGGCGCGGCCGGTATCTCGGATGCGGTGGGCCTGCCGGCCTCGTTGGGGGCCTTCGCCGCCGGGGTCCTGTTGTCGGAGTCGGAGTACCGGCACGAGCTGCAGGCGGACGTGGAGCCCTTCGAGGGACTTTTGCTGGGGTTCTTCTTCATCTCCGTGGGGATGTCGGCGGACGTGCGCCTGGTGCTCAGCGAACCGGTGCTGATCCTGGCCGGGACGGGGGCGATGATGGTTGTGAAGGTCGCCGTGCTCTATGGCCTGGAGCGCTACCGCAAACAGCCCCGCGCCGGCGCCGCCCGCACTGCCCTGGCCCTGCCCCAGGGAAGTGAGTTCGCCTTCGTCCTATTCCCCGCGGCGGTGCTGGCCGGCGTCCTGCCCCCGGCCTTCGCCGCCCGCGCGACCCTGATCATTGCCCTGTCGATGCTGGCCAGCCCGCTCATCTTCGCCCTTTCGGAGCGGGTGCTGATCCCGCGCCTCAAGGCCAAGGCGCCGGCCCCTCAGCCCTACGACGCCATCGAGGGCCAGGACGCGCCGGTGATCATCGCCGGCCTGGGCCGGGTCGGCCAGATCGTGGCGCGGGTGCTGCGCATGCAGGGCATCGCCTTCACGGCCCTGGAGAAGGATTCCGAACAAGTCGAACAGGTGCGCCGCTTCGGCAACAAGGTGTTCTTCGGCGACCCGTCCCGCACCGAGGTGCTGCGCGCCGCCGGCGCCGACAAGGCGCGCCTGCTGATCCTGGCTATGGCGGACGCCAAGGAGAGCGTTCAGATCATCGAGACGGTGCGACGCAACTTCCCGAACCTGAAGATCGTGGCCCGGGCGCGCGATCGCTATCACGCCCACCAGCTGATGGACCTGGGCGTCGCCAACATCACGCGCGAGACCTATAACTCAAGCCTGCGCATGGCGGAGGAGGCGCTGAGGGCCATGGGCCACCCGCCGGACCGGGCCAGGCGAGAGATCGGCCTGTTCCGCGACTACGACGAACAACTCCTGCTGGAACAGCGCGCCATCCGCGACGACGAAAAGGCGATGATCCAGAGCACCCGCAACGCCGCCGACGAACTGGCCAGCCTGCTGGAGGCCGACCGCCAACAGGCCAAGCTGCCGATGCCCCAGCCGGTCCTGGAGTCGCCAATCGTCCCCCTGGCCCCCTTACTGGACGCTCACGCCGTTCGAGAGGGCGATGGGCCACCGACCTAGGCACAAAGCCCTTCTCCGCGAGGGGGAGGGGAGTCCCCGTTAGGCGTTGAAGTTCAGCTTCAGCCCCGGCCGCGGCCAGCGGCAGCGGTACAGCATGCCGGTGGAGGAGCAGGTGATCCAGGCGTCACGCATGTCCGCGCCGCCAAAGCAGATGTTGGTGGTGATCAGGTCGGGGAAGGCGAAGTGTTCGGTGGTCCCGTTGGGGTCGAAGGCGGTAATGCCACCGTTGATGATCGTGGCGACGCAGACCCTGCCTGACGCTTCCACGGCCAGGCTGTCCAGCAGTTGATAGCCCTGCAGGTTGCAGATCACGCGGCCGGGGCCGAACCCCTCCTGCGGCTGCAGATCGCCCGGACCGGCCAGGTCAAAGGCCCACAGCCGGCCCAGCTGGGTGTCGGCCATATAGACCACCCCCTCATCCGGCGAGAGCCCCACGCCATTGGGCGAGATGAGGTGGTCCCGCGGTCGCACGATGTGCGAGCCGTCAGGCTTGGCATAGAGCAGGGCGCCGTGCTTGCGGCCCTCCGGCGTGCCGCAGCCGTGGTCGGTGAACCAGAAGCCGCCCTGCTTGTCGAACACCAGGTCGTTGGGGCCGTTGAGCGGCTTGCCGTCGCAGCTGTCATAGACCGTTTCGACCTTGCCGCTGGCGATGTCCACGCGTTGGATCGACCCGCCCTTGTGCTCGGGGGGCGTGGGGCCGGGAATGGTCAGGCCGTTCTGCTTGATCCACTGGAACGAACCGCCGTTGTTGGTGACATAGATTTTGCCGTCCGGGCCGATCGCCGCGCCATTGGGCCCACCGCCGGTCTCGGCCACCACCGTCTTCTTGCCGTCGGGGGCGACGCGGGTCAGCACCTGGCCCTCGATCTCGGTCAGGATGATCGAGCCGTCCGCCATGGCGATCGGGCCCTCGGGAAAGCGCAGCCCGTCGGTGACGAGGTGAATGTCCATGACTTCGGTTCCTGGCGTTCTCTTTGATTGCCGCGAACCATGCCGCCCCGGTCCAGCGCCGTCCAGATAGACGCTAGGGCATGACAGCTTCAAGTGGATGCAGCTTGAAGCGCCGGTCATGCTCTAACCGTATGAAGGTAGAGCCGTTTTCCCCGGCCCAAGTGATTCCACTTGAACCGGAAAGGCTCCAGGTCAGGCGCGTTCGAGCACGCGGAACACGAAGGCATGGTCGTCACCTTCGCCGGCCGGGTAAGCTTCGCGGCGCACCTCCCGCCAGCCGGTCTCGTCGATGGGCGGCAGGAAGACGTCGCCCTCGGGCGCCGCGTCCACCTCGGTCAGGTAGATCCGCCGCGCTCGGGGAAGGGCCATGGCGAACACCGCCGCGCCGCCGATGATGCAGACCTCCTCCACCCCGTCCTCGTCCGCCTGTTCGCGGCCCATCTGCGCCGCCTCGGCGAATTCCTCGCAGACCACCGCGCCCTTGGGCTCGAACGAGCCGTCGCGGGACAACACGATATTGGTGCGGCCCGGCAGTGGCCGGCGCGGCAGGCTGTCCCAGGTCTTGCGGCCCATGATCACCGGCTTGCCCAGGGTCAGGGTTTTGAACAGGGTCAAGTCGGACTTCAGCCGCCAGGGCAGGGCGCCGTCAGCTCCGATAACGCCGTTCCGTCCACGCGCGACTGGGCCTAAGGTAAGGATCGACAAGGCGAGGCTCCGAAGTGCGGGGCGGGATGGGAGATTCGATGTCCAACTATATACGACCCATTGTCGTCGGCACGGTGCTGGCCTTCGCGGTCAGTTTCGGCCTGGCTTTCACCTTCGCCGCCCTTGGCGCGCCGCACACGGGCCTGTCGATCTATTGCGGCCTCTTCATCGGCGGCTTCACCGGCTACATCATGGCCAACCTGGCGGGAAACCGGAAGGTGGCCACCGCCGACGCTGGCCAACAGTCCCAGGCCCTGGCCATGACTCCGCCAGCCGGCAAGGCCCTGGTCTATGTCTACCGCGAAGGCTTTGTCGGCAAGGCCGCGGGCATGAACATCACCGTCGACGACCAGCCTGTCGCCCAGCTCACCAGCCCCCGTTTCACCTGCGTGGCGGTGAACCCGGGCTCGCACAGCGTCTCGGCGGCGTTTGGCGGCCTGGCCGGGTCGCAGAACAAGATCGCTCTGGAGTCCTTCAGCGTTGAGCCCGGCGAGGTCCGCGCCTTCCGCATCACCCTGTCCATGGGGATGATGCAGAACAGCATCCAGGTGGCGCCGATGCCGGACCTGGCGGCGGTGAAGACGGCGCTGGGGCGGATGAAGATGACCGTGGCGGACAAGGCCGAGGTCTAAAGCTTCAGACGGCGATCGGCGCCCTGATCACCCCGTGGGACTTGTAGGCCTCCAGGGTGAAGTCCTCGAGTTCGAAGTCCAGCAGGTCGGTCTTGGGCGCCAGGCGCAGGGTCGGGAAGGGGTGTGGGTCCCGCGCCAGTTGCCGCGTCGCCTGGTCCAGGTGGTTCAGATACAGGTGCGCGTCGCCCAGGGTGTGGACGAACTCGCCGGGCTTCAGTCCCGTCGCCTGCGCCATCATCTGGGTCAGCAGGGCATAGCTGGCGATGTTGAACGGCACGCCCAGGAACACGTCCGCCGAGCGCTGGTAGAGCTGACACGATAGCTTGCCGTCGGCGACATAAAACTGGAACAGGCAGTGGCACGGCGGCAGCGCCATGTCGTCCACGTCGGCCGGGTTCCAGGCCGAGACGATATGCCGGCGGCTCTCGGGGTTCTCGCGCAGGGATTTCACCACCGCGGCGATCTGGTCAATCACCCGTCCATCCGGCGCCGCCCAGGAGCGCCACTGGCGGCCATAGACGGGACCAAGCTCGCCGGTCTCATCCGCCCACTCGTCCCAGATCGTGCAGCCGCGTTCCTGCAGCCAGCGCACATTGGTCTGGCCGCGCAGGAACCATAGCAATTCCAGGATGATGGACTTCAGATGCACCCGTTTGGTGGTGAGCAGCGGGAACCCCGCCGCCAGGTCGAACCGCATCTGGCGGCCAAAGACGCTGAGGGTGCCGGTGCCGGTGCGGTCGCCGCGCTCGACGCCGGTGGTCATGATATCCGCCAATAGGCCAAGGTACTGGCGTTCCGGATGATCCGGGGTTCCAGCGCGCTCTGGCTGAGCGGGAATTGGCGACAAGGCGTTCACGAGCGAATCACTCCGAGACTCCCGGGAGTGTGTGCCGCCAAATGTTGTAGCGGCCAGTAAACTAACCGCCAGATCATGGGGACCGATCCACAAAGGTGTGGATTAGTCGCAACCTCACCCCGCGAACCCGCCCTCATCCAGGAACGCCTGTTCCTCCGAGCTGGTCTGGCGGCCCAGGCTGGCGTTGCGGTGCGGGAAGCGGCCGAAGCGGGCGATGATGTCGCGATGTTTCCGCGCCCATTTCAGTGTGCCCGCGTCGCCGGTGTCGGCGTGCAGGGTCTCGCACAGCGCCACCGACCGATCTTGGTCCGCGAGGCTCTCGGAGTGCTCGAACGGCAGGTAGGCGAAGGGTCTCAACTGGGCCTCGACTTGCAGGTCATGGCCCAGCGCGATGGCGGCCTCCGCGAAATGGCGCGCCAGAGGATCGGTGGCGAAGGCGTGGGCGGAGCCGCGCCACAGATTGCGGGGGAACTGGTCCAGCAGGATGATCAAGGCCAGGGCGCCCTCTGCGGTGGCCATCCAGCTGTCGTACTGGCCGCGGGACGCGGCCAGATGCACCGGCTCGAACTTCAGCCGGATAGCATCGTCGAAGGCGGGGCTCTTGGCGAACCATCGTCTTGGTCCGGCGTTGCGCCAAAAGCCGACGACGTCGGCGGGATGAGAGGGCATGTGGATCTCGCGCGGCGGGATTCGATGATGAACCTCATGAGCCGGTCGCGTTCAAGCCCGGTTCATGCGGTGAGGTTCATTGATCTCATGACGCAAACAAAGGCGGCCACGAGACCTGCCTCAGGAGCCTATTCATGAAACGCACCCTGACCGCGGCCCTCGCCTTGACCTTGGTGGCCGGCGCGGCGATGGCGCAGCCGGATTTCAACGATCATCGCGTTCGCGGCGATCGTGGCGACAGGTCCGGCGACCAGGGGGAGCATCACCACGACAACAACGATGGCGGACACTCTCAGGGCCAAACCTCGGGCCAAACCTCGGGCCAGTCGTCGGGCCAGCCGGCGGTCCTATCCGTCGCACCGGCGGGCGCCACGGGCCGTGGTCCCCAAGGCCCGCAGGTCCAGTTGCAGGGCGTTCCCGCTGTGCAGAGCAATGGTGGCCAGGGCGGTCATCACAACTGGCAGGGCCAGGTCGGCGGCGGCTACCAGGGTCAACAAACCCAGCAGGGGGGCCATGCTTATCGCGGCTACCACGGCCAGAGCTACCAGGGCTATCAGGGTCAACCCTACCAAGGTCAGGGTGAATCCAACGGCGCTTCCAACGGCCAGTCCTGGCGGCACAACAACGTCCAGCTGAATGGTCATAATGCCAACGACGGTCGGCACGACTGGCGCGGCCCTGGCCACAACGGTCGCGAGCACCACAACGGACGAGGCGGCCAGGATTCCGAGGGATGGCACGACGGCCAGAACGGCCAGGATTGGGATCACCACGACGACCGCGGCTTCGACACTCACCCCCCGCGGGACCGCGACCACGGCCGGTCCTGGTTCCAGGAAGGCCGGTTCCACGAGAGTTTCGAGGCCCGGCATCGCTACCGCGCGCCCTTCTATCGCCCCTATGGCTGGTCCTATCAGCGCTGGTCCTACGGTGAGCACCTGCCCTTCGGCTGGTTCGCCCCCAACTACTATCTGAACGGGGGCGCCTACGGACTGCCCGCGCCCCCGGTGGGTTGCGAATGGGTTCGCCAGGGCGGCGACGCGGTTCTGGTGGATGTTTGGACCGGTGAAGTCCTGTCGGTCTACTATGACGCCTTCTACTGATCGCGGGAGCGGCGGCCTTGGTCGCCGTTCAGCGTGAGGCTTCCAGGGGCCATCTCGGCGCAATCCGCCGGGATGGCCCCGTTTGCATGCGCTGGGACGTTGACGCGGCGCGAAAAAACCTATCAATCGCGGCCGTTGTTTGGGCCGCATTCTTGCGCGCGCCCGACGTTTCAAGCCTGTCTGGAGACAAATCATGCGCGTCTACTACGACCGCGACGCTGACCTCGCCCGCATCCTGGATAAGAAGATCGCCATCGTCGGCTATGGCTCGCAAGGCCACGCCCATGCGCTCAACCTGCGGGACTCCGGCGTAGCCAACGTAGCGGTCGCCCTGCGCGCCGGCTCGCCGACGGCCAAGAAAGCCGAGGGCGAAGGCTTGAAGGTGATGACGGTGGCCGAGGCCGCCGCCTGGGCCGACCTGATCATGATCCTGGCCCCCGATGAACTGCAAGGCGCCATCTATCGTGACGACATCGCCCCCAACATCCGCGATGGCGCCGCCCTGCTGTTCGCGCACGGCCTGAACGTCCATTTCAAGCTGATCGAGCCCAAGGCCTCCATCGACGTATTGATGGTGGCCCCCAAGGGCCCCGGCCACACCGTGCGCGGCGAGTATCAAAAGGGCGGCGGCGTGCCCTGCCTGATCGCCGTGGAACAGAACGCCACCGGTAACGCCCTCGATCTCGGCTTGGCCTACGCCTCGGCCATCGGCGGCGGCCGCTCGGGCATCATCGAGACCAACTTCCGCGAGGAATGCGAAACCGACCTGTTCGGTGAGCAGGCGGTGCTGTGCGGCGGTCTGGTTGAGCTGATCCGCGCGGGCTTCGAAACCCTGGTCGAGGCCGGCTACGCGCCGGAAATGGCCTATTTCGAATGCCTGCACGAGGTGAAGTTGATCGTCGACCTGATCTACGAAGGCGGCATCGCCAACATGAACTACTCGATCTCCAACACCGCCGAGTTCGGAGAATACGTCAGCGGTCCGCGCGTGGTGACGCCGGAAACCAAGGCGGAGATGAAGCGCATCCTGGCCGACATCCAATCAGGCCGCTTCGTGCGCGACTGGATGCTGGAATGCGCGGCTGGCCAGCCCAGCTTCAAGGCCACCCGCCGCCGCGGCGCCGAGCATCAGATCGAGGACGTGGGCGGCCGCCTGCGGGCCATGATGCCCTGGATCACCAAGAACAAGCTGGTAGACCAGGCCAAGAACTAGCCCGGCGCCAAGACCGGACCTCAACACCTCAAGGGGCGCTTCGGCGCCCCTTTTTCATTCCCATCCCAACGCCGCCTCGCCCCTGAGGATCGCTTCGGTCTGCAGGGTGTGCTTGGCGCCGACGCGGTCGTGCAGGATCAGGGGTGGAAGGATGCGCAGGGGCGCCTTGCCGGTCTTGACGGCCCGCACGATCACCCGCTTGGCCGGGGCGTCGGCAAAGGGGTGGATGGGGCGCACGGCGAACGATCCGGCCTTGGGCGCCAGATGGGCCATGATGTCGGCCAGCCGGTCGGCGCGGTGGATCAGGGTGATCGTCCCCTTCTCGCGCACGGCCTTGATCAGAAAGGCGCACCAGGTCGCCAGGCCCTCCGCCGCGATCCAGGCCGCCCGCTTGGCCGGATGCGGCGCGCGCAGTTCGGTGGGGTCGTCAAAGAACGGCGGGTTGGCCATGGCCGCGTCATAGGGGGACAGACCCAGGCGCGAGAACGGCTGGCCGACGTCGGCGCCCTGAACGGACACGCGGTCTTGAAGACCGTTCAAGGCGATATTCTCGTGCGCCAGCACCAGGGCGTCGATGTCGCTTTCCAGGCCCAGGAACGTCGCGCCCGGCCGCCGGAACGCGGCGCAGAGCAGCACCGCCCCGACCCCGCAACCTGCCTCCAGCACACTGTGCCCGGGCGCCGCGTCGCAGGCGGCGGCGAGCAAGGCGGCGTCCACGCCGGCCCGATAACCACGCACGGGTTGGCGCAGAATAATGCGTCCGCCAAGCAGACGGTCCTCACTGACTTCCATGGGTGCGTCGCTTCAAGCCTTGTGCTTGTCTCTGGCCTGACCTATCCCGCCTTTGGATATCATCCGCAACGCCCCCGCGGGAGCGGGCGGGCGAAAAGGAGCTAGAGGGTCTTGGACGCAGCCAAAGCCGCCGTCGCCCGGCCGTCGGGCTCCGTCGAGCGCCTGGCGATGCTCGTCGCCGCCGATATGGCCGGCGTCGACGCGCTGATCATGGACCGTATGCAGAGCCCGGTGAGCGTGATCCCGGCCCTGGCCGACCACCTCATCGAGGCGGGTGGCAAGCGCCTACGTCCGCTGCTCACCGTGGCCGCCTCGCGCCTGTGTGGCGGCAAGGGCGACGCCGCCTGGAAACTGGCAGCCGCCGTTGAATTCATCCACACCGCCACCTTGCTGCACGACGATGTCGTGGACTCCTCGCAGCTGCGCCGGGGCAAGGTCGCCGCGCACCTGATCTGGGGGGCCCCCTCCAGCGTGCTGGTGGGCGACTTCCTGTTCGCCCGCGCCTTCGAGCTGATGGTCGAGACCGGCGCCATGCGCTCCCTGGAGATCCTGGCCCGCGCCTCCCGCGTTATCGCCGAGGGCGAGGTGCTGCAGCTCACCCGCGCCCATGATCTGAACCTCTCCCAGGCCACCTATCTGGAAATCATTTCCGCCAAGACCGCCGAACTCTTCGCCGCGGCGGCGGAGGCCGGAGCCGTGGCGGCCGGGGTGGACGGCGATCGTTCGGCAGCCCTGCGCGCCTACGGCATGAACCTTGGCCTCGCCTTCCAGCTGGCCGACGACGCGCTCGACTACGGCGGCGCCACCGAAACCCTGGGCAAGAACGCCGGCGACGACTTCCGCGAAGGCAAGGCCACCCTGCCGCTGCTGCTGGCCATCGCACGCTCCGGCCCGCGTGAAGCCGACTTCTGGGAGCGCTCCATCAACCGCCACGACCAGACCGAAGCCGACTTCCGCCGCGCCCGCGAGCTGATCATCGGCACCGGCGCCCTGGAAGGCACCCTGGACCTGGCCGCCGACTATGCCGAAGCCGCCAAGGAAGCCCTGTCCGGCTTCCCGCAGGGCGACTGGCGCGAGGCGCTGGAAGCCTTGGCTGATTTCGCGGTCAGCCGGCGGGCTTAGAAGCCGCTGAAGAGTCTCTGAAGAGCCCGGTCGATGGCGTCTTGATAGGCTTCCAAGTCAGCGACCTTGCGCCTGAGCCCGCGCACGTCGACAGCGGCCAATTCCTGCAGGGAGAGCACCAGCGTCTCGCCTCCGACTTCGACGTCGAGCGTGATGTGCGCAAATCTCTGAGCGTGATGCGACGAAAGCAAGGGCGCCACCACTACGGATGGCAGGCCCTCAAGGTAGTGAGACTGCAAAACCACGACAAAAGGCGCGATGGCCCTCAGGCGCGGAGAAAGGATTCTCGAAGACCTCGAACTTGCGCGCCATCTACCAGCGGCGGAGATCGTCGCCAAACAGGCCGCGGTCTTCAATGCGTTTGCGATAGAGTTCGATGGCTTCGGCGTTCTCCTCAGCCCACTGTTTGGCTCTCGCCGCCGCCTCGGCGGGATGACGGCGCTGGTATTCAGCGGCCGCCACGATCCCGATCGGGCGCTCCGGATCGACCCGCGACAACGCAGCCCTCAAACCCTCTTCAAGCGCAGCCTCGATCGCCACACCCTTGGCCTCGGCGTCCGCCAGAATCTCGGCATCCACGGCGACATTACGTTCGACCTTGCCCACGCTCGCTCCGTTCTGACGCGACCATAGCCGCATCACGAGGTTCTGTCACAGAGGCCCACCACCCCGTCTCACCCCGGCGAGATCATCTTCTCCGGCCGCACATACTCGTCGAACTCCGCATCCGTGACATAGCCCCCGCCCACCGCTTCCTGGCGCAGGGTGGTGCCGTTCTTGTGTGCGGTCTTGGCGATCTTGGCGGCGGCGTCGTAGCCGATCTTCGGGGCCAGGGCGGTGACCAGCATCAGCGAGCGCTCCAGCGAGGCCTTGATGTTGTCCTCCCGCGCCTCGATGCCGATCACGCAGTGGTCGGTGAAGCTTACCGCCGCGTCGCTCATAAGTCTGCAGGACTGCAGGAAGTTGTAGGCCATCACCGGGTTGAACACGTTTAACTCGAAGTGGCCCGAGGCGCCGGCAAAGCTCATGGCGGTGTTGTTGCCCATCACATGCACGCAGACCATGGTCAGCGCCTCACACTGGGTCGGGTTGACCTTGCCCGGCATAATCGACGATCCCGGCTCGTTCTCCGGCAGGCTCAGCTCTCCCAGGCCCGAACGCGGGCCGCTGCCCAAGAACCGGATGTCGTTGGCGATCTTGAACAGCGCCGCGGCGGCGGTGTTGATCGCCCCGTGGCTGAACACCATGGCGTCATGCGCGGCCAGGGCCTCGAACTTGTTGGGGGCGGTGATGAAGGGCAGGTGGGTGATGGCCGCGATCCGTTCGGCCACCTTCTCGGCGAAGCCGATGGGGGCGTTCAGCCCCGTGCCCACCGCCGTGCCGCCCTGGGCCAGCTCATAAAGGCCGTACAGGGTTTCCTTCAGCCGGCGCACGCAGGACGCCATCTGGTGCGAATAGCCGCTGAACTCCTGGCCCAGCGTCAGGGGCGTGGCGTCCTGGGTGTGGGTGCGGCCGATCTTGATGATGTGGGCGAAGGCCGCGGTCTTCACCTTCAGCGCCGCGTGCAGGTGCTCCAGCGCCGGCATCAGGCTGCGGGCCACCTCGTCGGCGCAGGCGATGTGCATGGCCGTGGGATAGGTGTCGTTGGACGACTGGCTCATGTTGACGTGGTCGTTGGGATGGACCGGCGTCTTGGAGCCCATCTGGCCGCCCATCATCTCGATGGCGCGGTTGGAGATCACCTCGTTGGCGTTCATGTTCGATTGGGTGCCGGACCCCGTCTGCCAAACCGCCAGCGGGAAATGATCATCCAGCTTGCCGTCGATGACTTCCTGGGCCGCGGCGACGATGGCCGCGCCGATCACCGGGTCCAGCTTGCCCAGCGCCATATTGGCCTCGGCAGCGGCGCGCTTGACCACACCCAGGGCCTTGACGATCGGCCGCGGCTGCTTTTCCCAGCCGATCTTGAAGTTCTGCAGCGACCGCTGCGTTTGCGCCGCCCAATAGCGGTCGGCGGGAACCTCGATGGGGCCGAAGGTGTCGGTCTCGGTGCGCGTGGCGGTCATCAGTTCGTCCCTGCAGAAGCTATGGCTGGGGTTTAGCCCGAACAGCCGCCCTGGCAAGGCCCCGCGGGTTCGAAACAGAACCCCGTGGTTCACTCCGCCGGCCTTCCTTTGCGGGCCTACCAGCGCCTATAGCTCGATCATGACCGACAGTGGCAATACCGCGCCATCGACAGACGGCTGGACCGGGCGCGGCAAGGTGCGGGCGCGGGAACAGGGTGGGGTGCTGACGATGATGATCGACGGCTTGACCACCCAGGCCAAGTATTACAAGCCTCTGGTCTATGAGTTCTTTCGCAAGGAGTGGCGCGCCTCGCGGCCGGCCTGGGGCGAATTCGCCGTCGAGATCCAGATGGAATACACCGGCGATCCGCCGTGGCTGGACCTGGATAACCTGGCCAAGGCCTTGCTGGATTCGATCAAGGGCTACGCCTTCCACGACGACGCCCAGGTCCGGCGGCTGCTGGTCGAGCGCCGGGCTGGCGAGCGCGAGCGGATCACCATCCTGGTGACCAAGGAAACCTAGGCCCCGCTTCCCCAGCTAAGCGCTCCAAGGCTCCAGGGCGCCCCACAGGCCCAGCAGGACGGCATAGCCGAGGAAGATCAGGGCCGTGGCCGTGAACCGCGCCTTGCGACCCACCGTCCAGCTGTCCAGCCGGCGCCCCCCGCGCCAGACAAAGGGCAGGAAGGGCAGGCTGGCCACGGACATCAGTGCCGCCACCAGGGCGCAGGTGGAGGCCAGCAACAGGTTCCAGCCAGGCCAGCTGTACATCACCTGGGCGATGTCGCGGGTGTTCATCGACCAGCCGGCGAACAGCACCGCCGCTGCCAGCCAAAGCGCCGCCTGGCTGCTCTGCAGCAGGCTGGCCGCCCGCTGGGTGGATGTTTCCCGCCCGTCCCGGCGCAGTCGCATCACCACCCCGCCCAGGGTCGCCAGGGACGCCACGGCGGCCAGGACGGTCATCCACAGCAGGGCGCCGGACTGATCCAGAAAGCCGACGCGCTCGAACGTCAGCCCGCCCCACGGGGCGAAGAACTTCTGGGCCTGGCCATCGGACAGGGCGAACACCAGGCGCTGCGGCCCCTCGTCGCTGGTGAACTGGCCTTGCGCCACCGGGCCGGCCAGGGACCAGGCGCCCTGCGCCTCGGCGCCGGACACCAGCAGCCTGCCTTGCGGCGAGACCTTCACGGTCTCCGCCCCGATCAGCCGGAACACGAACCCCTCGATGCCGTGATAGGGGCGCCGATCGGTCAGGTAGACGCCTTCGAACGCCTGGCGGTCGTCCAGCAGGGCCGGCGACCCGACCACGGGCGAGACTGGAGGCCTAGCGTAGAAACGCCGCACGATCTGGTCGGGCAGGGTCGTGGCCAGGGCATCACCGGTGTCGGTGTTGGTAGAGACGAACACCCCCAGCCCCAGGTCCGGCGCCAGCACCAGGTTGGAGGAGAAAGACAGGGTCCCGCCGGCGTGGCCGACCCCGGTGAAGCCGCCGGACAGGGGAACCTCGAGCAGGCCGTGCCGCCAGGCCGGCACCCCTGGCGCCGGCCGCAGCTGAGGCGTGGAAAAGGCCTGGGCCGCGGCCGGGCCATAGATCGTCGTCCCGTCCAGGGTCCCATTGCCCAGCAGCGCCAGCATGTAGCGGGACATGTCGCCGGCGGTTGAGGTCGCCGCCCCGGCCGGGGCGATCTGCTCGATATATTCAAAGGGGCGGGCCTGGAAGCCGCCGGGTGTCCAGCGGTAGCCGGTGGCGATATCCTGGGCCAGGCTGGCCGCCATCGGCGCGGGCATCCCGGCCTTGGCGGGGTGGGGCTCGCGGAACGTGGTGTGGGCCAGCCCCAGGGGGCCGGTGATGTCGGATTCCACCAGCGACTCGAACGGCTTGCCCGTGCTCCAGGCCAGGGCGCTCCCGGCCAGGCTCGCGCCATAATTGGAATAGCTGACGGTGACGCCCGGCTCGCGCACGCGGTGCGGCCGTTCCTGGCGCAGATAGGTCTGCAGGGGCCGTACGCGGTCGTAGTTGCGCTCGAAAAGCTGGCCCAGGCTGCGGTCCTCGAAGCCTGCGGTGTGGTCCATCAGGTCCTGCACCAGGATCGGCCGGCTGTAGCCCTGGTCATGGATGTGCAGGGCGTCGGGCAGGTAAAGGTTGATGGGCGCGTCCAGGCGCATGTGCCCCTGTTCCACCTGCCGCAGCAGCAGGATCCAGGTGAAGGTCTTGGAGATCGAGCCAATGCGGAACAACGTCCGATCCGGATCGACGGGGCGATAGGGCGCCAGGCTGGCGGCGCCATAGCCCTTTTTCAACACCACCTGTCCGCGCTGCACCACCGAGACGGTGACGCCGGCGATGTGGTCCCGCCCCATGGCTTCGCGCACAACCCCGTCCACGAAGGCTTCCAGCTCCGCCGGCGGCATGACGTCGCCAGGCGCCAGCCTTGCGCCTGGGCGGGCGGGAACCGGCGGCGGAGCGTCAGAGGAGGCGGGAGTGCGCTTCAAGGCGACGGCGTCGCCAGAGGCCGCGGTCGTCGCCGGCGGCGAGGGGCGGGCTGGCGCGGCGTCGGTTGCGGCGCCGTTGGGCGCCTCGGCGCGACCGGCCGGGACAGCCAGCAGCAGGGCCGCGACCAGCAAGGCCCCAAACACTCCGCGTTCGCGGACGGCGCGACGCCACTCGTTCGTCATGGACGCAGCCCCCCGCCGTCGCGAACGTCATCCTTCTAGAGCGCTCCGGGGCGGGCCGCTAGGGCGCCTGGGTCCTGGATGAAGATTGGTTGAGGCGTGGCGCGCCGCTCTACCTATAAGCAGCTCTAGCCGCTAGGGAAGGTCAGCAGCGGAAGCATGGGGCGCAGGGAGGCGCCGACCGAGAACTGCGGCTCCGATGCGGGCTTGGCGCCGGTCTCCGCCTCGCGATGCGCGACACAGGCCTGCACCGCCGGGCCGAGGGCCGCGAAATCGTGAACGGTCGGGATCACCTTCAGGAAACAGGTGTCGAAATAGGGGTACTTGTCGCTTTCGCTGCAGCCGAACGAAGACCGGTCCGGCCGCGCCGCGGTCAGGATCATGCGGTTTCTATCGGCCAACACGGGCACAAATACCCCGGAGAAGCAGGCCGAGATGATCACCACCGTCGGGCGCCTGCCGCAGGTCTGGGTGATCAACTGGTCCATGATCCCCGGCGGGATCAGATTGTCGCCCAGCACCAACCCTTGGGGCGCTCCGTGCGAGGTGAAGTAGATAAGACAGCCTCCGGTGGCGTGCGCGGTCAGATCCCGCAAAGTCTCATAGATCGGCTGCAGGTCTGACTTCAGCGGCTTGGTGTCGGCGTAGCGTTCGGGGCGGACCGAGAATTCCCTGAGGTTTGCGGGGGCGAAGCCGACCTTCTCGAGGGCGAGGGAGACGTCGCGACGGGCGTTGTCAAAGGTCTCGGTGGGGTTGTCGGTATGGGCCGCGTGGAAGTCGCCCGCCACCACGATGGCCGCCCAGTTGTCAAAGGGGCTGGCGGCCATAGCCGGGCGGGCGGCAAGCGCCAGGACGCTGCAAACCAGGGCGACGAAGAAGGCCCAGGTTTTCAACTGCGCCTACTTGTAGGTCTTGAACGGGGTTGGCACGGCGGTGCCGGTGGCCTTGGCCACCAGGCGGCCCTCGGTGTCGTAGAGCTCGCCCTCGGTGAAGGCGATGGTCTTGCCCCAGCGCACGACGCGGCCGATGCCCTTGATGGCCCCAAAGCCGGCGGGCCGGAAGAAGCTGGTCTTCATCTCCACGGTGGGCGCCACGGCGGTCATCTTCGAGGCGACCATGCAGGCCACGGACATGCACTCATCCAGCATGGCGCACAGATAGCCGCCCTGGACTTGCTTCATGGGGTTGGACAGCATCTCAGCCCTGGCCTCGAAGGCCACCTCGACCTCCATCCGCTCCTGGCTAACGCTGACCATGCGGAATCCCAGTGTCTGGGACCCGGTCGGCTGGTTCTTGGTGCGCAGGAAACGCTGCAGGATGGCGTCGTCGGTCAAAATCTCGGGCGCATCCGAGGCAACGTCTGTCACGGCAATTACTTCTTTCGAAATTGGTCCAGAGAAACAACCTTGGGCTCTTCGGGCGAGCCGGCCGGCGCCGGCGCGGCGGCCTTGGAGGGCGCGCGATCCGCCTTGGGGGTCAGAACCGCGGCGGGCGCCGGCTGGGGCTGAGGCGCGGCTTCCGCGTCCTCCGTCGGGGTGAATTGCAGCAGGTATTGGACGCTCGGATCATAGAACCGGGTCACGGCGGAATAGGGGATCGCCAGGCTCTTGGGCTGGCCACCGAACTTCAGCGTCACCGAAAAGAACGTCTCCCCCGGCGCCAGATCCCAGAACTGGTTCTGCAGCACGATGGTCATCTCGTCGGTATATTTGGAAAGCAGATCCTTAGGCCCCGCCACCCCCGGAGCGTCCGTCCGGAAACTGATATAGAAATGGTGGTCGCTGGGCAGGCCTTCGGGCGAGGCCGCGCGCCTCAGCGCCGCCTTGACCACGCCGCGCAGCGCTTCCTGCTGCAGCGCCTCGTAGTGCATCAGATCCTTTGGTTTGTCGTCCTTGGCCATGGTGCAAGCGTAGCGCCCACGGGATTCCAAACAAGGGGACGCTCCAAAATTTGATGTCCCGGACCGACGAATTCTGTCGGCGAGCAAGCACCGGCTGCGCCAACAACGTGCGGGGAAAGGTGGGGAGCTTCTGTTGACAGGCGCTCGCCAGCCTTCTCGAAAAAGAAGGGGAGCGCCAACAACGTGCGGGGAAAGGTGGGGAGCTTCTGTTGACAGGCGCTCCCCGGGCCTCGCCTAGCGCTGCTAAGACACTAGGGCTTGTAGGTTGAGTTCACACGCACCGCATTACGCGGCGAGGGCGTACTCTTGAGCGAAGTTATCGTTCGCATTTAGTTTAAGACCCGGAACGGTGGGTCAGGCCGAGAGAAAGCAACGCCTTTAGACGTCTGTCGATGCTGATCGGCCCCTCGCGATCCGCCGATAACGCGGAAGGATGTTGGTGGAGCCGCCGGGAATCGCACCCGGGTCCAGTCCGCTTATTACACGCGCGTTTATCCCCATAGATCGGACGAGTCCGAACCCCCCCGATATAGGCCCTTCGGAGTTAAGATAGAAGGCCGGCCGCTCACGAAGCGCGAATGGGTGTGCGATTTTCGCGAACGGGGCGCCATGCTACGTCGGTGGCCTAGGGTTTTGAACGCGGCCCCGCCTAGGTTCGGCTCGCCCACGAAGGAGGGGCGCGTCCTATGAAAAGCCTGTTCCATTCCGGCAAGTTCCTCGCCCTCGACATGGCGTCGACCTTCATCTTCCTCGGCATCTATCTGGTCACCAAGAGCATCCCCTTGTCCGTGGCGCTGGGTATCGTCTTCGGCGTTGGCCAGTTCGGCTGGCAGATCTGGAAGAAGAAGCCCATCGACACCATGCAGTGGATGAGCCTGTTCCTGGTCATCGCCTCGGGCACGGCCAGCCTGATCACCCACGATCCGCGCTTCGTGATGGTCAAGGCCAGCCTGATCTACGCCATCGTCGGCATCGTCATGCTCAAGCGGGGCTGGATGAACCGTTACCTGCCGGAGGTGGCCATGGAAGTGGTGCCCGATATCGCCGTCGTCTACGGCTACGTCTGGTCGGCCCTGATGTTCCTGTCGGCGGGCCTGAACGTCTATGTCGCGATGCACTACAGCTTCGTGGTCTGGGCCGGGTTCATGTCCGTTTGGGGCACGGCCAGCAAGGCGACCCTGTTCGGTATCCAGTTCACCAGCATGCGCTTCATCGGCATGCGCCGCCGCAAGGCGCAGATGGCCCTGGCCGCGCCCGAGGGTGTCGCGGCCGCCGCTTGAGGCGGAGCTTAAAGTCCTAGGGTTTCGCCGCCGGCTTCGCGGGGGCCGGCGGCGGGTCGTCCGTGCCGATGTCGATCAGGCCCTTCCACTGTCCCTTGGCGTCCTTGCGCCACACGGTGACATAGCGGCCCGTGGCCGGCGGGCGCGATCCGTCGGCGATGCTGAACTTCCAGGTCCCGGTGGTGACGCCCAGCTCGCCGCTGGCCGCGCCCCAGGCGTCCACCGGCGTCCATTCCAGCTTGGTGGTCGTCGGCTTGCCCCCGCCCATGGCGGCATAGATGGCGTCCGCGCCCTTCAGCGGAGGGCCGCCGTTGAACTGCAGTCCATCCGCCGGGTCGATATATTCCCGGAATGCCTGAGCGGTGGAGACCACCTGGGCCCGCGCGGCAAAGGCCACGTCCGCCGCCCGCACCGCATCGGCGGTGACCTGGGCCGGGGTTTTGGCCAGGGCCTGTGACGCCCCCAGGGCCATCGCGGCGGCGCAGGCCAGGGCTAGTGTGTGTCTCAGGGGTCTCATGCCGGAACCCTCCCTATGTCGTTGGCCTAAGCTTGCGTCCGGCGCTGCCGCGCTTGCAACCCCCGTCGCCCGATTTCCGACTGTGAGTGTATACTGGTCAGAAGAAGACGAAGGGAGATCGGGATATGGATGGCGCCACCCCTCTGGGCCGCACCCTTCCGGCAGGCTTTGACGCCGCCGGTCATATCGAACGCCTTCACCGCGACGGCTACACCATCGTCGAGGATTTCCTGGACGCGGACCGCCTGGCGGCCTTCCGCGCCGGGATCGAGCCCTTCCTGGGCGCCTACCGGGGCCGCAACGCTTTCGAGGGCTTCACCACCGAGCGGGTCTATACCCTGGTGGCGCGGGGCAGGGTGTTCGAGGATATCACCGACGATCCGCGGTTGATGGCCTTGCTGGACGCCTTCCTGCGCCCCGGCTACCTGCTGAGCGCCAGCCACGCCATCAACATCCATCCCGGTGAAGCGGCCCAGTCTCTGCACTTCGACGACAGCTTCTATCCGTTCGCCCGCCCCCGTCCGTGCATCAGCATGAGCGTGATCGGGGCCATCGATCCGTTCACGGCGCGGAACGGCGGCACCGTGATGTTGCCGGGCAGCCACCGCTGGGGCCAGGAAGGCATTGCTGTGCGTGACGCCATCGCCCAGGGCCGCCACATCCCGCTGATGGACGGCATGTTCAAGCTGGCCATGCCCGCGGGCGCCATCGCCGTCTTCCAGGGCACGCTGATCCACGGGGCCGGCGCCAACCAGAGCGACGCACCCCGTCTGGCCTTCACCAACCAATATTGCGAGCCCTGGGCGCGGACACAGGAAAACTTCTACCTGTCGGTCCCCAAGGAGCGCGTGCGGGCCATGTCCCCGGAGCTGAAGACCTTGCTGGGTTACGGCATCATGCCGCCCTTCATGGGCCAGGTGACCGCCTCGCACCCGCGCAAGACCCTGGAACCTGATTGGACGGCGCCGGTGACGCGGGGTGTGGCGTCGGAAGAGGGGTAGCCGCGCGGCTGTCGCCAACGAAAAAGGCCGCGCCAGGCGGCGCGGCCAGTGAATTTCGGGAGGAACGCGCCAGAAGGGACTGATGAAGTTCGCTCCGGAACCGATCCAATCAGCGGGCGAACTTCAGATCCAGCACGCAAGCGGTCCGCCGCCTGTTCAGAGCGTGACGAAACCCCGGTCGATGGACAGCACCCCGGTGCGCGACACCTCCACCAGCCCCAGGTGCCGCATCAGGTCCACGAACTTGTCGACCTTGGAGGGGGCGCCGGTCAGCTCGAAGATGAAGCTCTCGATGGTGGTGTCGATGACCTTGGCGCGGAAGATGTCGGCGATGCGCAGGGCCTCCACCCGATCACCGCCCCCGCCGCGCACCTTGATCAGGGCCAGCTCGCGCTCGACCCCGTTGGGGTCCTTGGTGACGTTCTGCACGTGCCGGGTCGAGACCATCTTCTGCAGCTGGGCTTCGATCTGGGCCAGGACGTGCGGCGTGCCCCGGGTGACGATGGTGATCCGGCTGGTGTGGGCGCTGACGTCGGTCTCGGCCACGGTCAGGCTCTCGATATTGTAGCCCCGCGCCGCGAACAGCCCCACCACCCGGTGCAGCACCCCCGGCTCGTTATCCACCAGCACCGCGAAGGTCGCCAGGGCCTCGGTCTCGATGGCGTGGCCCATGTCATAGGCCGAGGCGGGGGGTTCAATGGCCATGGGGATCCTTCGAGAGAGTCGACGCGCGGCCTATACCAGCCTGCGACCCGCCTCGTCGATGACGCCGCTGATATCCGCCTCGTCCTCGCCCAGGATCATCTCGTTGTGCGCCTTGCCCGACGGGATCATCGGGAAGCAGTTCTCGTGGCGCTCGACCCGGCAGTCGAATAGCACCGGGCGCGGCGTCTCGATCATCTCGATGATCTTGGCGTCCAGCTCGTCGGGATGCTCGGCGCGCAGGCCCACCGCCCCGAATGCCTCGGCCAGCTTGACGAAGTCGGGCAGGCTCTCGGAATAGGAGTGGCTGTAGCGTTCCCCGTGCAGCAACTGCTGCCACTGCCTCACCATCCCCATCCACTCATTGTTCAGGATGAAGATCTTGATCGGCAGGTTGTACTGAATGGCGGTCGACATCTCCTGCATGGTCATCTGCACGCTGGCGTCGCCGCCGATATCGATAACCAGGCTGCCCGGGTGCGCCATCTGCACCCCCACGGCGGCGGGCAGGCCGTACCCCATGGTGCCCAGCCCGCCGGAGGTCATCCAGCGGTTGGGTTCCTGGAACTTGAAGAACTGCGCGGCCCACATCTGGTGCTGGCCGACCTCGGTGGTGATGTAGACGTCCTTGCTCCGCGTCAGCTCGTACAACCGCTGGATGGCGTACTGCGGCTTGATCACCGTGGCGGAGTTGCGATAGGCGAAGCCGTTCCGAGCCCGCCAGCGATCGATCTGGTCCCACCAGGGCTTCAGGCGGGCGGTTTCCGGCGGCTTCTTCAGGCGTTTCCAGGCGGCGACCATCGCCTCCAGCACCTCGCCGGCGTCGCCCAATATGCCGATATCGGCGCGCACCACCTTGCCGATCGACGAGGGGTCGATGTCGATGTGGATCTTCTTGGAGCCAGGGGAGAAGGCGTCCAGCCGGCCGGTGACGCGGTCATCGAAGCGAGAGCCGATCGCCACCATCACGTCGCAGTCGTGCATGGCGTGGTTGGCCTCGAAGGCCCCATGCATGCCCACCATGCCCAGCCACGCCGGATCGTCGGCCGGGAAGGCGCCGAGCCCCATCAGGGTCGAGGTCACCGGCGCCCCGGTCAGCTTGGCGAACTCGCGCAGCAGGGCGCTGGCCCGGGGGCCGGCGTTGATGATCCCGCCGCCGGTGTAAAGGATCGGCTGCTTGGCCGCGGCGATCAGGGCGATGGCGTCGGCGATCCGGCCGGGATCACCCTGCGTCTGCGGATGGTAGTTATGGCTGGAGCGCGCCTGGTCCGGCCCGACATAGGGGGCGCTGGCGAACTGCACGTCCTTGGGGATGTCGATGACCACGGGGCCGGGCCGGCCAGTGGTGGCGATCTTGAACGCTTCGTGCAGCACGTGCGGCAGGTCGGCGACGTTCTTCACCAGGTAGTTGTGCTTGGTGCAGGACCGCGTGATCCCCACCGTGTCACACTCCTGGAAGGCGTCGGTGCCGATCAGGTGGGTCGGGACCTGGCCGGTGATCACCACCAGGGGAATGCTATCCATCAGGGCGTCGACAATGCCGGTGATGGCGTTGGTGGCGCCGGGGCCGGAGGTCACCAGGACCACGCCGGGCTTGCCGGTGGAGCGCGCGTAGCCCTCGGCCGCGTGCGTCGCGCCTTGCTCGTGACGGACCAGAACGTGCTGCAGCCGCGGCTCGTGAAACAGGGCGTCATAGATCGGCAGCACCGCGCCGCCGGGATAGCCGAACAGGTCCGTCACCCCCTGGTCGACCAGGGCGCGGACCACGATCTCGGCGCCGGTCATGATCTCAGCGGCGGCGTCGGTCTGGGAGGCTTCGATGGCGGGATGGGCGGTCATGGGGAGAACTTCGATCCAGGAGGAATTTGGGGCAAGAAAAAAGGCCCTCGAGGGGCCCTTGCATACGCGACCGGCTACGGCGGGAGCGTCATACTCCCGTCGAGGTCGGCCGCTGAATAAGTACGATCGCACGCATGCGTCTTGCTCCAAACTAGCTGGAAGGCTGAATGCCATTCTGGCGAAGGTCCGTCAAGGCAGGGTTAAGGGCAAGGAATTGCTGCCACTGCTCTTCGGCCTCCAACGCGTCGATGCGTGGCCAGTCCGGCGTCTGGTTGCGGAACCAGGTCATCTGGCGCTTGGCATAGCGGCGGGTCTCCTGCTGGGCGGCGGTCACGGCCGCGCTCAGCGAGGTCCGGCCGGCCAGGTGTTCGCCCAGTTCCCGCACCCCCACGGCCTTCATGGCGGGCAGGGCGGGATCCAGCTTGCGCGCCACCAGCGCCCGCACTTCTTCCAGGCCGCCCCCAGCCGCCATGGCCTCCAGCCGGTTGTCGCAGCGGGCGTACAGGGCCTCGCGCGGCGGCTCGAGAACCACCGCGCGCCAGGCGCCGGCGGGCAGGGTGGGGGAGGTGTCGGCCTGCCAGGCGCTCAAAGGTCGGCCGGTGAACTCCGCCACCGACACAGCCCGCAGCAGTCGCTGCATATCCCCGCGTTCGATGCGGGCCTCGGCGATGGGATCGACCCGGGCCAGGCGCGGGCGTAGCGCCAGTTCTCCGGCGGCGCCCGCTTCCGCCTCCAGCTTTTGCACCACCTCTCTCGGCACGGCGGGGATCTCGGCCAGGCCGTGGGTCAGGGCGCGGAAGTAGAGCCCCGTGCCCCCCACCACGATGGCCGGTCGCCGCCACAGGGCCACGTCGTCCAGCACCGCCCGCGCCGCATCCAGCCAACGGCCCACCGACCAGCCATCGGCGGCGTCCGCCACGCCGAACAGGTGGTGCGGCGCCAGCAGGGTCTCGTCCCGGGGCGGCCGCGCGGTCAGCACGTGCAGGTCTGCATAGAGCTGCATGGAATCGGCGTTGATGATCTCGCCGCCGATGGCCTGGGCCAGGCGCAGGGCCAGGGCCGACTTGCCGCTTGCGGTCGGTCCGGCGATCAGCCAGATGCGGGGCTCGCCACCGCTCACGCTCACGTCGGCTGGATCCATGCTGCTCGCGCTCACCCTCGTCACGCCCGACTATGACACCCTGCAGGAGGCCCTGCCCATGGCCCTGGAGGCGGTGGCCATGGCCGGCCGGCCGGTGGAACACACCGAGGTCCTGGGCGACGGCGCCGCGGAAATCCTGGTGCGGGGAACCGACCCGGCAATGCTGCGCCTGCACGCCGACCGCTTTCTGTCGCGCCTGCCGGTGGACGTCTGCGCCCAGATGGCCGAGGGGCGCAAGAAGCGCCTGCTGATCGCCGACATGGACTCCACCATCATCGGCTGCGAATGCCTGGATGAACTGGCCGACTTCGCCGGCCTCAAGGACCAGATCGCCGCCATCACCGAGCGGGCCATGCGCGGCGAACTGGAGTTCGAGGCGGCCCTGCGCGAGCGGGTGGCGATGCTGAGGGGCCTGGACCTGGGCGCGCTGCAAAAGACCTATGACCAGCGCGTGCGCTTGAACCCCGGCGCGCGGACCCTGGTGCGCACCATGGCCGCCAACGGCGCCCGCTGCGTCCTGGTCTCCGGGGGCTTCGAGTTCTTCACCAGCCGCGTGGCCGTCGCCGCGGGGTTCGCCGCCCAGCGCGCCAACTCCCTGATCGACGACGGGACGGCGCTGACCGGCGCGGTGGGTGAGCCGATCCTGGGCCGCGCCGCCAAACTGGCCGCCCTGAACGAGGAGGCAGGCGCCCTGTCGATCCCGCTGCACGAAACCCTGGCGGTGGGCGACGGGGCCAACGACCTGGCCATGATCGAGGCCGCCGGCCTGGGCGTCGCCTATCGCGCCAAGCCGGTGGTGGCTGGCCAGGCCGACGCCAAGGTGGACCACACCGACCTGCGCACCCTGCTGTACTTCCAGGGCTATTCCCAGGACGCCTTCGTTACCGACTGAGACCAATCGTGACTGTTGCGATCGTCCAGACGCCGCTAGTTACCGCCATGGTTTTCCCCCGCCCGATTCGCGCCGTCGTCTTCGACATGGACGGCCTGCTGCTGGACACCGAGGTCCGCTACAAAAAGGTCATCCTGGACGCCGCCGCCGAGCGTGGCGCGCCCCTGCCGGAAGACATCTTCAACCAGATGATAGGCACGCCCCTCAGCCACAGCCTCGAGGTCCTGGCCAGGTTCTATGGCCCCGACTACGACGGCATGGCCCTGTTCGACGACGCCACCGAACGCTTCCACGCCATGACCGTCGGCGAGGATCTGCTCAAGGCCGGGGTGCGAGAGCTGATGGATCACCTGGACGAGCTGAAGATCCCCCGCGCTATCGCCACCTCGTCGTCGCATGACTCGGTGAACCGCCACCTGGGCCACAACGGTATCCTTGAGCGCATGAACGCGGTGATCGCCCGGGGTGACTACGCCAACGGCAAGCCGGCCCCCGACCCCTTTCTCGCCGCCGCCAAGGCGCTAGGCGTACCGCCGGAGGAATGCCTGGGCCTGGAGGATTCCTACAATGGCGTCCGCGCCGCCCACGCCGCCGGCATGATGACGGTCATGGTCCCCGACCTGCTGGCCCCCACCGACGAGATGCGCGCCCTGGCCGTCGCCATCGCCGACAGCCTGCACCACGTGCTGGACCTGGTGAAGGCGCACCAGGCCGCCTAGTTCTTCGTTCTCTTCCCCCCACGGGGAAGAGACTAGATGTCGGCAACTCCGACTAACTTCAGGAGTCCCTGATCGCCATGCCGGCCTATCTTAGCCGAGGCGGGACAACGTCCTTGAACATTTCGAAGCTCTTCCACGTGGGTTCGACCGGCGCCGCGTCCGCCACCGGCGCATAGGCCGACGGCGCGATCACCTGCAGCTCCGGGATGTACCGCGGGCAGTTGGGGAAGATGTCGGTGGGGGTCACCCGCACCAAGGCCTGGGCGCCGGGAATCGCCGCCAGGACCGCCGGGTCGAACACCAGCTCGGCGCGGCCGTTGACGCGCAGTCGGCCGGGCTTGTCGCCCACCCGCATGAACAGCAGCCCCACATGCGGATTGACCTTGATGTTGCCCAGGCTGCGGAACATGCCGTTGCCGTCGTAGTCGGGGAACTCCAGGGCGTCCGGCGCGGCGATACGCGCGAACCCCGGCGCTCCGCCCTTGAACGAACAGTCCGGCCGCCCCTCGGCGTCCGCCGTGGCCAGGAAGAAGAATGGCGAGGCCTCGATGAAGGCCTTGTCGGCGTCGTTGAAGGCTTCCCGGCGCAGGGTCTCGTCCAGCCGGTCGGCCAGGGCGCGGCTGCCGGCCCAGTCCTGAAGCTCGCGCTGCCCGTCGTGATACATGGAAACTCATCCCTTCCGGCGCGCCGGACGCTTGTAATGCGCGCGCGACGAACGGATATGAGGCCCCTCACTGGACAAAGCATCAAGACCCCATGAGCGACGAAGCCCCGCCGACCCCCAACCGCGACCGCGTCATCGCCACCCTCGACGCTATCCGCGACCCGGTGACGGGCCTGGGTCTGCACGCCTCGGGCCTGGTCCAGGCCCTGGTGGTGGGGCCGGGCCGGGCGGGTTTCATGATGGAGGTCGCCTCCGCCGACGCCGCCCGTTACGCCTATATCCGTGACGCCGCCGAAAAGGCGCTGGCGGCCCTGCCTGGGGTGCAGAAGGCCCAGGTGGTGATGACTGCCTCGTCCCGCGCCCCGGCGCCTGGGAGCACGCGGGTGCGCAAGGGTGTGCACGTCAACGACGACCCCAAGGCTACGCCGACGCAGAAGAACCTAGCCCCGTTCCCCAATGTGAAGCGGGTGATCGCCGTGGTCAGCGGCAAGGGCGGGGTCGGCAAGTCCACAGTCTCGGTGAACCTGGCCTGCGCCTTCGCCGCCCTGGGGCTGAAGACCGGCCTGCTGGACTGCGACGTCTACGGACCGTCGATCCCGCGCATGATGGGGGTCGACGGCGACCTCGACCGCCAGGACGACAAGATCATCCCCATGGAGGCCTGGGGCCTGAAGATGATGTCGATCGGCTTCATCGTCGACGAGGGTCGGGCGATGATCTGGCGCGGCCCGATGGTCAGCTCCGCGGTGCGCCAGATGGTGGGCGACGTGCGCTGGGGCGCCCCCGGCGACGAGCTCGACATCCTGGTGGTGGACATGCCGCCCGGCACCGGCGACATCCACCTGACCCTGTTCGACAACTTCAAGATCGATGGCGCCGTGGTGGTCTCCACGCCGCAGGAGATCGCCCTGATCGACGCCCGCCGCGCGGTCTCCATGCTCGAAAAGCTGCAGACCCCGGTGCTGGGGGTAATCGAGAACATGTCCTATTTCCCGGACCCGTCCACCGGCGCCCGAATCCCGATCTTCGGCGATGGCGGGGCCAAGGCCGAGGCGGCCAAGCTGGGCGTGCCGGTGCTGGCCGAGATCCCCATCGACATCGCCCTGCGCCAGGGCGGCGACGAGGGCCGCCCCATCACCGCCGCAAACCCGCAAAGCCCAGTCGCCCAGGCCTTCCTCGCGGCGGCCCGGGCGCTGGTCTGAGGGTCTATTCCACCGCCGCGCCGGCCGTGGGTCCGATCAGGGATTCTTCCGCCGCCGCCAGGTGGGCCGAGGCGGCTTCCTGTTCCAGGGCCGCCTGGATCTCGCTGTGGCGCTTGGCGTCCAGCTTGTAGCCGAACAGCATGGCGCCGCCGACGAACACCAGGATGATCGGGGCGAACAGGTAGCACATCTCCAGGCCGAAGATGGCGTACGGGGTGTTCACCGCCCCCTCCTTGCCGTTGTAGCCGACGAACTGCAGAATCGGGAACACGATCAGCACGGTGATGGTGGCGCCGATCTTGGTGGTGGTGGTGACCATCGAGAACAGCAGGCTGGTCAGATCCTGCTTCTGCTCCAGCTTCACCTCGTCGACGATGTCGGCGACCATGGCCCGGATCAGCAGCAGAAAGGCGCTGGCGCAGAAGCCGACGCAGAACATCCCCACCACGGTGGGCAGGGTGTCGACCCGGCTGTAGTGGCCATAGACCCGGGGGATGGCCATCAGCACCGTCTGGGCGACGGCATAGACCACACAGGCGATCTGGATGGTGGTGTGCTTGCCGAACCGCCGCGCCACCCTGGCCCAGAAGGGCGCGCCGAGGATGCCTGCGCCGATGTAGAAGATCAGCAGGAAGCCCACGTCGGGGATCGAGAAGCCCTTGGCGTCATGGAAGAAATAGACATACAGCGGCGCCGTCGTGCCCGGCCCCAGGGTCAGGGCGAAGTCGGCCAGGATCACCCGCCATAGGTTCGGACGCGACAGGGCGCCCCTGAAGTCCGACAGCTTGAACTTCGGCCGCGCGGCGGGCTGCAGGATCTTCTCGGGCGAGAACAGGGTGGTCACCAGCACGCCCAGCGGCAGGGCGACCAGCAGGATCATGCAGATGGCCGGCATGCTCGCCGCCTTGCCGGCGACGACCTTGCCAAGGGTGAACAGCGGCAGCAGCAGCAGGCCCACCGAGCCGACCACCGCCATGCCCTGGGTCCAGCCGTAGACCCGAGAGCGGTCATGATAGCCGGTGGCCAGGATCGCCGACCAGGCGGCGACGCCCAGGGTCATCATCGAAGTGCCGGCATAGGTCACCAGCAGCCATAGGACCAGGTATCCGGGATTGGGATGCGCATCGGGGATCAGCAGCTTGTAGGCTCCCAGCATGGCGAAGGGCGCGCCCAGGATCAGCCAGGGCCGGTATCGGCCGATGGGCGTCTTGGTGCGGTCCATGATCAGGGCGATGATCGGATCGAAGGCGATGTCGATGAGGCGCACCGAGGCGATGGCTGCGCTCACCGCCACGAAGCTGAGGCCGAGGCCGGCGTAGAATCGCGGCAGGTACAGCCCGTACACCAGCAGCAGCGCCGCCAGGGGCACGCCGAGGGACCCGAAGGCCAGGATACTGGGAAGGGCGACACCCTTCGGCTGAGTGGGACTGGTGGCGTCTAATGACACTGGGCGTCTCCGAAATGAATGGCCGGCGCCTCTGCGGGCGCTCGTAAGTCAGGGAACTATAGGCTTGGGGCTTTGGTGGCGGATGTCCGCCGGGCCACCCCAAATGGGGGCGAACCGAAAATCGGGCGGACGCGGGACTTTGATCTCCGCCGCCCGGCCCTGCGAGGGGTGGTCAAATGGGTCACGGACGTTCCTCAAAATGTATCAATCAACCGCGCCTCTAGCGGGCGCGTGGATACGATCTTGGAGTGCCGCTACGTCGCCCGGCAAGCCGCTAAATGTAACCGGCTTGAAATATATTCAGGCGCGGCCCGTTCTGGGCTCTGTCTTCGACCAGGATCAGCTCGGCTTGTCGATGTTCTGCGGCATGGCGCTGTCCCCACCCAGGGCTTCCAGCACGGCCGCCTCGGGAACCATGGCGTCACGCTCTTCCAGCTCAGCGCGGACAATGGCGTGCTTGGTGGCGTCCAGCCTGTAACCCAGGAAGCAGGCGCCCCCCAGCATGACGAAGCCGATCGGCCCGATCAGGTAGGTCAACTCCATCCCATGGATGGAGGCCAGGGAGTTGTGCAGGTTTTCCTTGGTCTGATAGCCAACCAGCACCAGGGCGTTGAAGGTGAAGGTGATCGACAGCGCCCCCGCCGCCTTCTGGGTGCCGGTGACCAGGGCGTAGAGCAGGCCGATCCGGTTCTGCCCCGTCTCCAGCCGCACCACGTCGCCAACGTCGGCCACCATGGCCCGGATCAGCAGGGTGAAGCCGGTGGCCAGGAAGCCCATGACGAACATGAACGGTCCGTCGATAAAGAACTGCCCCTTGGGCATGATGTAGAGCAGGATCAGGCCCAGGGAATAGCCGGTGCTGGCCGCGATTAGCGTCCGATGCTTGCCGAAGGTCACGGCCAAGCGGCCCAGCACCAAGGCTCCGATCAGGCCGGCCATGGTGTAGATAAACAGCAGCAGGCTGGCCTCTCCGGTAGAGAAGTGCCTGGAATCCCTGAAGAAGTAGAAGTACAGCGCGGCCATCCAGCCCGGCCCCAAGGCCAGGCAGAAGTCCGCCGCCAGGATGCGCATCACCTCGGGGCGCCGGATCAGGTCGAGGTATTCCTTCAGCCGCACGCGCTCGTGCTGGACGCTCTGGATGATCGGTTCGCGGGTGAAGACGCTGGCGATCAGACAGCCGATCGGCGCGGCGATGATCATGAACCAGCCCATGGTGTGGATCAGATGCGGATCGCTGGACTTGGCGATGCCCATGATCTTGGGCAGCAGCAGCAGCACCGCCGCGCCCATTACCCCCACCGCCGACAGGGCGCCGAACAGGCGCGAGCGGGAATTATAGGTCGGGGCGATGCTCGAGGCCCAGGAGGTCTGCGACAGGCTCATCACCGAGGTGCCGAGGTAGAAAATCATCACCCAGAACACGACATAGGGCAGGTCGATGCCGGGCTTGGCCATGAACACCATGTACGACCCCAGGGCCAGGATCGGCCCGCCCACTAGCAGCCACGGGCGGTAACGGCCCAGGCGCGTGCGGGTCCGGTCCATTCCCAGGCCGATGAAGGGGTCCAGCCAGATGTCGATCAGGCGAACGATGCCGAAGGCGTTGCCGACCATCGCCGTCGAGATGCCGATGTGGCTGGCGTAGTACTGCGGCAGGAACACCGAGAAGGCGACGGCGTAGCTGCCAAGCGCCAGGGACGGGGCGGCGAAGGCCAGGGCATTGAAAAACCCCAGGCGCGGGGCGGTCACAGACGTCTCGGCGGTCATCGGGATCCTGGGCTTTGAAGGGACGCCTCTTGCGGACGCTAGTCCGGCCAAATGGCCTGTCCCCCCTTGCTGGCGCAAGGGATAAACGCACCGACCGGTCGCCCGGTCGGTGCTGAATCGTCGGCCCTAGCCGCCAGACATCTTGCGGAAGAACTTCTGGCTCTGCTCGCCGCCGGCGAAATAGGCCTTCTGGTCGGTCTCGTCGGTGATCTTGGCCCAGTTGTCGCGGACCTCTTCGACGGAAAGCCCGCCTTCGCCCAGGTACACGCCCTCGGTCTCATAGATGCGGGCCAGGGCGAAGGCGCCCGCGCCAGCGGTGAGGATCGCGCCGGTGGGGGCCTCGTCCGAGCACAGGTAGACCACGCCCGGGGTCACATATTCCGGCGCCAGGCGCTTGAGGATTTCCGGGGGCATCAGGTTCTCGGTCATCCGCGTGGCCGCCACCGGGGCGATGGCGTTGACGTGGATGTTGTTCTTCTGGCCTTCCAGCTTCAGCGTGTTCATGAAGCCGATGATGCCCAGCTTGGCCGCGCCATAGTTGGTCTGGCCGAAGTTGCCGTACAGGCCGGACGAGGAGGTGGTGACCACGATGCGCCCGTAGTTCTGCGCGCGCATGGTCTCCCACACCGCCTTGGCGCACTTCACCGTGCCCATCAGGTGGACGTCCATCACGAAGTCGAAGTCGGCCATCTCCATCTTGGAGAACGACTTGTCGCGCAGCACCCCGGCGTTTGCCACCAGGATGTCGATGCGGCCCCAATGGTCCATGGCGTCCTTGGCCATGCGCGCCACGCCGGCGTCATCGGTCACCGAGCTGCCGTTGGCGATGGCTTCCCCGCCCAGGGCCTTGATCTCGTCCACCACCTTCATGGCCGCGTCGGACGAGCCGCCCGAGCCGTCCATCGTGCCGCCAAGGTCGTTGACCACCACCTTGGCCCCCCGCCGGGCCAATTCCAGGGCGTGCTGGCGTCCCAGGCCCCCACCGGCGCCCGTCACGATCGCCACCTTGCCGTCGAAGCGGACGTCCGCCATGTGAAGTCTCTCCCATTGGGTTGAAATCTGTCGGCGCCTTTTGCGCGCCCACGGCGCCGAGCGTCAAGCCGGGGGCGCTAACCGTATCCCCGCGACCAAAGGGAGGTGGGGGAAAGCTCGTCCCCTTGCGGCCCTAGCGAACCGCCGCAGCGGCTGCGGCCGCCTTCAGGAACTTCACCAGCACCCGCTGGCCGATCAGGAACGGCGCCCCGTCGGCGCTGACCACCACCTCCACCACCCGGTCGTCGGTGCGCTCGGAGGCGTCGTCGGACTGCAGCTTGCGTGCGCCGAACACCACCGCCCGGCGCAGCACCTTGCCCTTGAAGACGTGGGAGGGGTCCGACTCCGACAGGATCTCGACGTTCTGGCCGATGCTGACGAAGGGCACCGAGGCGTCGGTGATTTCGGCCCGTACGATGCGCGGGGCGGCCGGCTCCAGGTCGAACATGGTCGAGACGTTCAGCGTCGAGGCGCCGGCGCCGGGGTTGGCGTAGCGGCGGGCGATGCGGCCGTCGGCCGGGGCGCGGATGATGGTCAGTTCCTCGTTGTACTGCGCCTGGGCCAGCCGCGCCTGGGCCGCGCCGACGGCGGCGCGTTGCGCGCCCAACGAGGCCTCCGCCGAGGCGATGGCGTCGCGGGCTTGGTCCAGTTTTTGGCCGGCCACCCAGTTGGCGGCGGCCAGGCGGGCGAGGCGGTCGTACTCGCGGTGGGCGGTGCGGATCTGCACCTGCGTAGCGGCGATCAGCGCCTTGGCGGACTGGACGTCGGCGGCGGCGGTCTGGGCGGCCAGGCGGGGCACGTCGTCCTCTTGCCGCGCCAGGACCTGGCCCTTGATGACCTTGTCGCCTTCCTGGGCATAGACGGCGCGCACCACCCCGGCCGAGCGGGCGGCCACCTGGATCACGCCGCCTTCAACGTCGGCCTTGCCCGCGGCGATGGCGGAGTAGGGGCTGTCGGCCGGCTTGGCGGCGGCCGCCGCCTCGGCCTTCTTGTGCGCGCTGGCGCCGTTCATGACCGCCAAGCCGCCCGCGCCCGCGGCCAGCACGATCACCAGGATGATCCAGAACGACCGGCGACGCAGGAAACTGGGCATGGGGTCTTAGGCTCCGATGGGGGCGGCGACGGCGGCTTCGATCTGGGCGCTGGCGTCGCGCCGGCGGTCGTCCAGGATGCGGCCGTCCTCGATATGGATGACGCGGTCGGCATAGGCCTCCAGCCGCGGGTCGTGGGTGACGCAGATCACTGCCGCCCCGTGCTGCTTGGCCGCGCGCCGCAGCAGGCGGATGACGACCTGGCCGTTCTCGCCGTCCAGGGCGGAGGTCGGCTCGTCGGCGAACAGCAGCTGCGGCTGCTTGGCCAGGGCGCGGGCGATGGCGATGCGCTGCTTCTCGCCGCCGGACAGCTCCGACGGCCGCTGGTTCAGCCGCTCGGCCAGGCCCACCTCGGTCAGGGCGTCGATGGCGATCCGCCGCGCCGCGTCCGGGGCGTGACCCTGGTATTTCAGCACCGTGGCCACCTGCTGCACGGCGGTGAGCGCGCTGAACAGGTTGAAGCCCTGGAAGATGAAGCCGCAGTGGTCCAGGCGGAATTTGTCCAGCCGTCCTGACGGCATGTCCCACAGGCTCTGGCCCAGGGCCTGCACCTCGCCCTGGTCTGGCTTCAGCAGCCCCGACAGCGCCGCCACCAGGGTCGACTTGCCCGAGCCTGATGGACCCATGACCATGGTCAAGTCGCCGTGCAGGGCGTCGAAGTCGACGGCCTTCAACACCTCGATATGGGTGCGGCCGGTCTTGAACCGCTTGCTCAGGCCCTTGGCGACCAGGGCCGTGGAGCCGGGGGCGTAGGGGGTGGCTGGGCCGTTCATCGCAGAAGGTCCGCCGGCTGGCTGCGCTTCAGCACGCCCAGGCTGATCAGCCCGGACAGGGCGGCGACCACCATCAGCATCACCGCCACCTCGATGACCACGGGCGGGCGGAACACCATGGCCAGGCCGGCGGCGCCCGCCAGCAGGGCGACCAGGGTCGTCAGCAGCGCGGTCATCGCCACACCCGCCACACCCACCCACAGCGACATCTCCAGCACGATCACCCGCAGCGATCCCATGGAAACCCCCCGGGCGCGCAGGGAGGCGAACTCCTTGATGCTGGCCAGGATCGCGCCGCGCAGGGTCATGGAGGTGATCAGGATGCCGATCGCCCCGCCAAGGACCACACAGAACCCCAGCAAGATGCCGATGATCTGCTCCTTCATGATGGTGTTTTCATTGGCCTTGGCCAGTTCGTCGCGGGTCCAGGCGCGGTAGGTCTTGTTGGCCACGGCGTTGAGCTGGTCGCGCACCACATCGGCGCGCCGGGAGTCCTTGATCCGCACCATCAACGGGCCGGAGCGGGGGCCGCTGGCGCCCATGCCCAGCCGCCGCAGCGTGTCGCGGGACATCACCACATCGACGTTGTTGATATTCGGATAGCCGGTCAGCACCCCGCGCAGATAGACCGTGCGGCCGTTCAGCGAGGCCCTGTCCCCGACCTTCACTCCCAGGCGGGGCAGGGCGCTCTGGTCCACCACCACGGCTCCCGGCTCGGTCAGGGCCAGGCGGATGGCTTCTGGATAGTCGGTGGGCAGGGTGACGGCGCCGGCGCGGGTGTCCACCACATTGATGCCAACGAAGCTGGTGATCTGTTTCTGGCCGGGCTTGGGCGAATTGACCCACTGTCCGCCGTTGCCCTCCAGCGTGCCCACCTCGACCACCTCGGGGTTCAGATAGATCAGCGGCTTGATCCGCACCGGCAGGCCGTTGGAGCTGTTGACCAGGCTCTCGGCCTTGGGCGCCAGGATCATGATGTCGGCGCGCGATCGCTCTATGGTGGCGGTGGCGCCCTTCACGATTCCCGCGAACAGCCCCACCAGCGCCAGGATCAACAGCCCCGCGCACGCCAGGGCGATAATCGCCGCCAGGTAACGCCGCCATTCGTAGATCAAGGTGGCCAGGGCCAGTGACATGAGCCCCTCGCTCCGCGTCCAGGCCTGGAAATACCGGCCCTTCCAAACCCCACCCAGTTAAATCGCGGTAAGGCGTCGCACCGACCTTGGCCTTGGCGGCGCGAGGGCGCACAATTGCTGCAGAGGAACGTCAACAAGGGTCCGTCCACGGGCGATATGTTCAAGTTTGTCACGGCGGCGCTGGCCGCCCTCCTGGCCCTGCCGATCGCCCATTCCGCCTATGCCGAGGAAGGGATGTGGACCTACGATGATTTTCCCAGCGTCCAGGTCGAACAGTCCCTCGGGGTGCATCTGGACCGCGCCTGGCTGGACCACGTCCAGGCCGCCTCGGTTCGCCTGACCACCGGCTGCTCGGCCGCGGTGGTCTCCCCCGACGGCCTGGCGTTGAGCAACCACCACTGCGTCATGGAATGCGCCCACGACCTGTCGGCGCCCGGCAATGACTATGTCCGCGACGGCTTCCTCACCGACGCCCGCGCCGAGGAGCGCAAATGCCCCGGCGTCCAGGCCGAGGTCCTGATCGGCATCACCGACGTCACCACCTCGGTGTTCGCCGCCTCGGCGGGCAAGTTCGGCTATGACTATGTGGTGGCCCGCGAGGCGGCCATGTCCGGCGCCGAGCGGACGATCTGCGCCGGCGATCCGCGCCTGCGCTGCCAGGTGATCAGCTTCTTCCGCGGCGGCCAGTTCAAGGTCTACAAATATCACAAGTACACGGACGTCCGGCTGGTCTTCGCCCCGGAATTCTCCGCCTCCTTCTTCGGCGGCGATCCAGACAATTTCAACTTCCCGCGCTTCGCCTTCGATTGCGCCTTCCTGCGCCTCTACGAGGACGGCAAGCCGGCCAGGACGCCGGAATTTCTGACCTGGGGTTCCGGCCCGCCCACGGCCGGCCAGGCGGTATTCGTTTCAGGCAACCCTGGAACCAGCGAGCGCCAACTCACCGTTGCCCAGCTCGAAAGCCTGCGCGATGTGAACCTGCCCCTCACCGAGGTGCAGCGCTCGGAGCTGCGCGGCCGCCTGATCCAGTTTTCCGAACAGAGCGCGGAGAACCGCCGCATCACCACCGACCACCTGTTCGGCCAGGAGAACGCTTTCAAGGTTTTCTATGGCCGCCAGCTGGCCCTGGTGGACCCCGCCTTCATGGACGCCCGCCGCAAGGATGAGAACGAGCTGAAGGCCAAGCTGGCCGGCGACCCCAAGCTGGCGGCCCAGGTGGGCGACCCCTGGGGCGAGATCGAGAACCTCAAGCACGCCTACGCCGAGCAATATGTCGTCTGGCGCCAGCTCGAGAACGGCGCCGGCGGCGGCTCGGAGCTATACCGCTATGCCCGCACCCTGGTCCGCGGCGCGCTGGAGCGGCCCAAACCCTCGGCGCAGCGCATTCCGGAATTCGCCGACTCCCGCCTGCCGCTGTTGGAAAAGACCCTGTTCGACCAGGCCGCGGTGGAGCCGGGCCTTGAGACCCTCTATCTGGAATTCTGGCTCTCCAAGACGCGGGAATACCTGGGCGCCGACACCCCCATCACGGTGATGGTCCTGGGCAAGGAAAGCCCGGAGGATCTGGCGCGGCGGCTGGTCAGCGGCTCCCGCCTGGCCGACCCGGCCGTTCGCCGGGCCCTATGGGCCGGCGGCCTGCCGGCGATCATGGCCTCCGACGATCCGATGATCCAGTTCGTCCTGCGCACCGACCCCCTGTCCCGCGCCGCGCGGCAACTCTGGGAAGAGGAAGTCGCCGGACCCATGGACCGCGCCAGTGAACGCATCGCCCGCGTCCGCTTCGCCTTCTACGGCCCAAACATCTATCCCGACGCCACCTTCTCCCTGCGTCTCAGCTACGGAAAGGTCGCCGGCTGGACCTACAAGGGCGAGGAGACCCCCCCCTTCACCACCTTTGCCGGCCTCTACGGCCGCGCCACCGGCGCCGAGCCCTTCCGCCTGTCGCCCCGGTGGGAGGCGGCCAAGGGCAAGCTGGACCCGGCGGTGGTGTTCAACTTCGCCACCACCAACGACATCCTGGGCGGCAACTCCGGCTCCCCGGTGGTCAACGCCAAGGGCGAGATCATCGGCGACGCCTTCGATGGCAACATCCACTCCATCGCCGGTGACTTCGTCTACGACGGCGCCCTGAACCGCACCGTCGCCCTCTCCACCGACGCCATCACCCAGGCGCTGGCCAAGGTCTATGGCCGCGCCGCCCTGGTGAAAGAGCTGACCGACCGGTAGCGGCCCCGCCGCAATCGCGCCGCTGAGTCTTGACGCCGCTAACAGTCAGGGCGTCAGCCATCACCAACATCCTCACCCGTCCGAAGACGCCACCTCCGCCACCCGGTCGGTGACCGTCTAGTGGCGCGATCCAGACAGATGGCGCCCGCCGAGGAGCTGACGTTCCCAACCACGCCTGAGGGTGGCTTCCGGACATGCCTGACGTTCCCCTTGCCCGTCGCTGCCCGCCGCAGGTAGGGTTTGATGGCGACCAAGGAGGCCGCGCGACGCCCATGTCGGACATCTTCATCTCCTACGCCCGATCCACGGAGGCGCAGGCGCACCAGATCGCCGAGGCGCTGCGGGGACTTGGTTATAGCGTATGGCGCGATGACGAATTGCCGGCTCATCGTGCCTACGCCGAGGTGATCGAAGAGCGCCTGCACGCCGCCAAGGCGGTGCTGGTCATCTGGTCGGCGGAGGCGGTGAAATCCGAGTGGGTGCAGTCGGAGGCAGATCATGCCCGCGCGGACCGCAAGCTGGTCCAGCTGAACATCGACGGCGCGAGGCTTCCAATGCCATTCGACCGCATCCAGTGCGCGAACCTCTCCGGCTGGAGCGGAGACCTCGACGCGACCGGGTGGCGAAAGGTGGTCGCGAGCATTGGCGAGTTGCTAGGGGGAACCGTCGCCGCCGCCGCGCCGGCCGCAGATGTCCCGCTTTTGCTCCCCTCAAAGCCCTCCATCGCCGTCATGCCCTTTGTGAACCTCTCCGGCGACCCGGAGCAGGCGTACTTTGTCGAGGGCATGGTCGAGGAGATCGTGGCGGCGCTGACGCGCAACCGGCTGATCTTCGTGGTCGCCGGCGGCTCAACCGCGACTTTCAGGGGGCAAGCGGTCAGCCCGCGGGCGATCGGCCTGGAACTAGGGGTGCGCTACATCCTGGAAGGCAGTGTGCGACAAGCCGGCGGGCGCGTGCGCATCGCGGTCAAACTCGTCGATACGATCGATGGCGCTCAGATCTGGTCGGAGCGTTTCGACGACACGCTGAAGGACGTATTCGCCCTGCAGGACAGCGTAGCGCTCAGCGTTGCTGGGGTCGTTGAGCCGACCTTGCAGGACGAGGAGTTTCGGAGAGTTTCAAAGCGCCCGACCGATAACATGAGCAGCTACGATCTATATCTGCGCGCCATGTCGCTGTTTTGGAAGTTCGATGCAGCCGAGATGGCGGAGGCCTACAGGCTGCTGGAACGCGCCATTGGACTCGACCCGCACTTCGGCATCGCGCTGGCGGCGGCGGCGACGTGTATTCGCATCATGATCGACTCCGGCTGGTCCGACGATCCCGAAGGCGATCGGGAGAGAGGCCTGGAACTCACGCGTCGAGCTCTGAAGTCCTGCGGCGACGATGCCCGAGCCCTGGCGCATATCGCCAGCGCACTCGTTGGGCTGGACGCCAATCCGGAGTCCGCGGCGGCGGTCGTAAAACGCGCTATCGCGCTGAACCCCGGCTGCGCCTATGCCTGGATGATCGCCGGGATTGTGAAGGGCCGATCGGGCGAAGCGCAACACGCCGCCGAGGCCTTCCTGACAGCCAAGCGCCTTGATCCGCAGTCTCCGATGCGTAGGATCCTGGACAAAAGCCTCGCCTTAGCGCTGCTCGCACAGCGGCATTTTGACGAAGCTCTCGTGGTGATCAGCGAGGTGCTGGCGTCTGGCGACCCTATTGGATACGCACTTCTGGCCTGCGCCTATGGGCACCTCTTTCGGCTGGATGAAGCGCGCGCTGCGCTGTCGCAGTATCGGCGCGTTGCGACTAAACCGATCGAGCAGGTGGTCGCGGAGGGCTGGTTGCCCCGGGATGTTCGCGAAGTGTTCATGGAAGGGATCGCGCTGGCCGAAGGCCACGCCCAGCCCGACGCCGCCTCGCCAGCCGAATAGACTGCGCGAATCTCAGCTTAGGGTCGAACCAGGACGCTGACCCCCGTCCAGAAAGCTGACGTTCCGGCGCATTGACGGCCAGCGGACCTTCCCAACGACGGTTCTGGGTGGAAAGCGCCCCTTCGCCGAGCCGGATTGCTACGCTGCACTGAAAAGCAGGATCATGAGGCGCGGGTTGGGGAGGTAAGGTCCGAGTTGAGTCGGCCATCGGCCGTCATAAGCGGGTGTGCGAGACGCATGGCAGATCAGGCAAGCGCCGACAGCGATCGCGGGCTGTACGAAGAGCTGAGGGCTATGGCGCTTCGCGCGAACACCGCCACGCTCCAACTGGACCCCCGCGCGTTTCGCGGCGGGAAGGTGTTCGGAGCCTTGATGGAGTTCAACGTGGACGATGCGGCCGCAACGCTGTTTTGCGCTTTCGAAGGGCCGGGAGATTACGAACACATCGCGCTGTACACGTCAGCAGGCTTCGGCATCATTGGCGAGAACTTTTCACCCGAAGCACGGCGCGCCGCCCACGCGTTCGTGGTGCTCGCTGACGCCTTTGCAAACGAGATGTCACCGACAGACCAGTTTCCTGGGCCGCGCGACAACCGGGTGTGTTTCTATCTGCTCACGGCGAAGGGCGTCCTGACCGTGGAGGCGCAGAGCTTGGAAACCAACTCGCTTTCCGATTTTGGTCCCCTGGAGTTGGCCGCACACGCCGTGATCGAGGAAATCTCTAAGGTCGTCAGCGACGATAAGAACTAAGGGCCGCCCGCATGGTTGAGCGTCAGCAATGGGTCGAACATTGCCCCCGCCTTCACGCCGGAGGCAGGACGTTGGGCAACCCACACCCGGGCGCCATCTGTCTGGATCTCACCCCTGGGTGTTTCGGGTCGAGGGTCCGCCCTCGGCCCGATTTCCTTCACCGATCCGTGTTCGTTAAGGTGAGCCCGTAACGGGAGGCGCGCCGATGAACCATCACCGCAAAAGGGGCCTGTTGCTCGCCGCCGCGCTGGCCGCCGGCCTCGCCTGCGCGCCCGCGCTGCAAGCCAACGACTCCAGCGCCGAATTGCGCTCCGGCGGCCTGGTCATGACCAAGGACCCGGCCGTGGAAATGCGGTCCGAGGACCTGTTCATCTCCGCCAAACAGGTGCGGGTGACCTACCGCTTCGCCAACACCTCGGCCAAGGACGTCACCCTGCTGGTGGCCTTTCCCATGCCCGACATCACCATCGAGGGCGAGGATGACAACATCTCCGTGCCCACCCGCGACCCAGTCAACCTGATGGGCTTTGCCACCACCGTCGACGGCCGCCCGGTTCCGGCCCAGGTGGAGCAAAGGGTGATGTCCAAGGGCGTCGATCGCACCGCCTATCTGCGCGCCCTGGGCGTGCCCCTGGCGCCGCACCTGGCCTCAACCAACAAGATCCTCGACGCCCTGCCCAAAACCAAGAAGGACGAGATCGTCAAGCTCGGCCTTGGCCAGATCATGGAATACGACGCCGGCAAGGGCTGGGAGCGCCACCTCTATGCAACCTGGACCCTGAAGACGACCTACTACTGGCGCCAGACCTTCCCCGCCGGCCGCGAGATCACTGTCCAGCACCGCTATCAGCCCTCGGTGGGCGCGACGTCCGGCACGTCCTGGGGTGCGGCCTACTTCCCCGCCCAACCCACCTATGGCGCTCAGCGCGCGCACTACTGCGTCGACGACGATTTCCTCAACGCGATCAAGAACACGCCGCACCGGCCCGACGTGGAGTTCGCGCCCTTTACCGAGCAGCGAATCGAATACATCCTCTCAACCGGCGCCAATTGGAAAGCGCCCATCGGTGACTTTCGAATGGTCATCGATAAGGGCGACGCCAACTCCCTGATCAGCTTCTGCGGCCAGGGCGTTCGCAAGATCAGTCCCACCCAGTTCGAAGTCCGCTACCACGACTTTACCCCGACCAAGGAGGTCTCCGTCCTGATCCTGAAGCGCATGACCGGCCTGACGCCCTAACCCCGTCCAGCCGCCGCGCCCCACCGTTAAATACGGTGATTTACGGTGAAACGGCGGTTTCAGGGCGCCGCGATTACCAGCGGCGTCGATCCGCTGGTCGAGAAGTGCGCGTTCAAATCGGTCAGCACCAGGATCGCCCCCGGCGCCGGTTGGGTCACCTTCAGGTCGCTCAGCCACACCCAGGCGCCGATCGGGAAACTGTCCTGGCCCTTGGGCGTCAGTCGATAGAGGGTCGAGCCGCCGACCGCCCACACGGTGTCGCCCTCGGCGGCGATGCCAAAGATGGGCTCCGACTGGCCGGTGGCGGGGTCCCCGACCTTGTGCTGCAGCACCACGGTCTCGGCCTCGCCGCAGACCCGCGCCAGCGCGCCGCTGGTCATGCCCAGGTGGCTCAGTCCATAGGCCGCCAGGACGCAGCCGGGGTGCTGCGGGTCGGCCGCCAGCCCGGTCACCGGCGCGGTCGCCCGCGACTTCACCCCCCCGGTGACGGTGTTGATCCGCTCAATCCGCCCACCGCCTTCGCCGGCGTTCCAGCCCACATAGATCGCCGTTCCGTCCGCGGTCGCCGCCAGGCTCATCACCCCGGGCGGACCACCGGCCTTCTCCCGCTTCAACCGCGTCTCGCGCCAGCGCGAGGCGTTGCGGTCCAGGGTCCACAGGCTCGCGCGGCCCACAAGCCTGGGACCGGAAGCCGACATGGCCAGGCCCTGCGGCCCCTCCGCCGTGGTCGCCAGCAGCGGCGGCAATTCGAACATCCGCGCGCCCTTGACCACATAGGCGCTGTAGCGGGACTGCGCCGGGGTAGGGGCGGGCAGGTCGGCCCGGCGGCGCAGCGCCCAGACCTCGCCCTTCCACTTGGCCACGGCGATCAGGCCGTTGGGCACCTCCACATGCCGGATGCCGGTGGTCTGGTCGATGGCCACCAGGGCGCCGAAGCTGGAGATCCACAGCTTGCCGCCCGCCGCCACCCCCTCGCGCACATCCCGCCCGATCAACCCATCCGCGCCGGGGTCGTTGGCGTGGGCGGTCAGGGCAGGGGTCAGACTAAAGGCGGCGGCCAGGGCGCCGATGGCGGCGCGCAACCGGTAGGGCCGGAAGGTGCTGATCATAATCGTCCGTCTTCAGCGCCGCCGCCAGCCAGCCCCCCTGCTAATGGCCGATCCAGGGAACGTCCAGGCCAACCGCCCTTGCGCCCGCCGCGCCGTTAGGGATCAATCCGATTTTACCGGAGTCGGGGGACCCATGTTCGGACCACAGAACTTCCAGAGCCTGGTGGGCATCGCCTTCACCATCGGCCTCTGCTGGTTGTTGTCGGAGGCCCGGGGGCGGTTCCCGTGGAAGCTGGCCATCGGCGCCATCCTGGTTCAGGCGGCCCTGGTGCTGGTCCTGTTCGGCCTGCCGGCATCACGCACGGTTCTGCTGGGGGTCGGCCAGGCGGTGGACGGCCTGTCCACCAGCACCCAGGCGGGGGTGGCCTTCGTGTTCGGTTTCCTGGCCGGCGGCGGGGGCCAGCCCTTCGCGGTCACCGATCCAGGCTCCCTGTTCGTCTTCGCCTTCCGGGTGCTGCCGGTGATCCTGGTGATCTGCGCCCTGTCGGCCTTGTTGTGGCACTGGCGGATCCTGCGGTGGGTGACCCAGTTCTTCGGCTTGGTCTTCGAGCGCACCATGGGCCTGCGCGGCGCGCCCGCCCTGGCCACCGCCGCCACCGTCTTCATGGGCCAGGTCGAAGGTCCGATCTTCATCCGCAGCTACCTGGCCACCCTGTCCCGCTCGGAGCTGTTCATGCTCCTGGCCGTGGGCATGAGCTGCGTGTCGGGCTCAACCATGGTCGCCTACGCCACCATCCTGAAGGCGGTCCTGCCCAACGCCGCCGCCCACGTCCTCACCGCCAGCCTGATCTCGGCTCCCGCCGGTATCCTCCTGGCCCGTATCCTGGTCCCGAGGGACCCCGAGGCCGAGAAGCCCCAGGCCTTGGATCCCGGCGCCGCCAAGGTCTACGAAAGCTCTATCGACGCCTTGATCAAGGGCACCGGCGATGGCCTGCAGATTGTCCTCAACGTCGGCGCCACCCTGATCGTCTTCGTCTCCCTGATCGCCATGGTCGACGGCCTGCTGAACCTGGCCCCCAACGTCGGCGGCGCCCCCTTGAGCGTCGAGCGCGGGCTGGGCCTCGTCTTCGCCCCCCTGGCCTGGGCCATGGGCATTTCCTGGCAAGATGCGCCCGCGGCCGGCTCCCTGCTGGGGGTCAAGCTGGTGCTCACCGAGTTCACCGCCTTCATCGACATGAGCAAGATGCCCGCCGCGATGATCTCCGACCGCACCCGGGTGATCATGACCTACGCCCTGTGCGGTTTCGCCAACATCGCCTCGGTGGGGATCAACGTCGCCGGCTATTCGGTTCTGGTGCCCGAGCGGCGCAAGGAGGTGATGGGCATGGTCTGGAAGGCGATGATGGCCGGGTTCCTGGCCACTTGCATGACCGCCTCGGTCGTGGGCCTTCTCCCCTCCAGCCTGTTCGGGCAATAGGGGAGACGCGATCGTGAAACTCTACGACAGCCGCCGCGCGCCCAACCCTCGCCGCGTGCGCTGGTTCCTGGCCGAGAAAGGCGTCACCGAGTCCGGCGGCGACCTGGAGATCGTCAGCCTCGACTTCATGACCGGTGAGCACAAGACGCCGGAATACGTCGCCCGCGTCGGCATCGCCCAGGCGCCGGCCCTGACCATGGACTGCGGCGAGACCATCACCGAATCCTTGGCCATCTGCCGCTATCTCGAAAGCCTCTATCCAGAGCCCAACCTGTTCGGCGTGGACGCCAAGGAGATCGCCCGGATCGAGATGTGGACCCGCCGCGCCGAGATGATGGCGGCGATCCCCTTGATGCTCGCCGTCCGCCACGGCCACCCGGCCTTGGCCGTGCTGGAGACCCAGGTTCCCGCCGTGGCCGACAACAACCGCGCCAGCGCCGAACGCTCCATGGCCTTCTTCGACGAACGGCTGGGCCAGAGCGAGTGGCTGGCCGGCGACCGCCTGACCATCGCCGACGGGGTGTTGTTCATCGGCATGGACTTTGCCCGCATGGTCAAGTTCGCCCCCCAGCCGGAGCACGCCAACATCGCGCGCTGGCTGGACGCCATCCGCGCCCGGCCATCCGCCAAGGCGGGGACCTGAAACCATGCGGTCGATCACCACCGGCGTCGCCATGACCCTGGCCATGCTGGGCGCCGCCCTGGCCCAGACCGCCCAATCCCCGGCCAAGCCGACCGCCTCGGCCGCCCAACCCGCGCCCGCCAGTCCCGCGCCCGCTATGCCTGGCATGGCCATGCCCGCGGCCCCCGTGGCGCCTCGTCCAATCCCCACCCAGACCGTCCTGGTCGGTCCCACGGGCAAGACCCTGATCATCACCCCCGCCGTCCTGGCCGGCCTCGACCGCGAACAGGCGACGATGATCAATCACAGCGCGCCCCACACCTACGAGGGCGTGCGCCTCACCGAACTGTTGCGCCTGGTCGATGCCCCGACGGGGGCCCGCGTCCATGCCGAGGCGGTGAAGGACTATCTGGTGGTCACCGGCGGCGACGGCTTCCGCGCCGTTCTGTCCCTGGCCGAGACCGACGGCAGCGTGCAACCCCACCCCGTGATCCTGGCCGACAAGATGGACGGCGCCCCGCTCGCCGAACACGATCGCCCCTACCGCCTGGTGGTCGACGGCGACAAGAAGCCCTCCCGCAGCGTCTACGCCATCACCCGGATCGAGGTGAAGGTGCTGCCCTGACGGGCGTAGCGGCGGCGCCGCGCCGCCTGGATAACGCCAGCCTATTCCACCGGCGTCTTGCGCCGCACCTTCTTGATGATCGCGGAGAAGTTCAGCAGCGTCCGGCCGCCGGTGGTGATCAGGCCCCGCACGAACACCAGCGAGCCGCCATTGCGCACCACCTCGCCGCGAGCCTCGATCATCTCGCCCTCGCGGGCGCCGTCGATGAACTCGCAGTTCATCGACGCGGTCACCGAGCCGGACCCGGCGATGGCCTCGCCGCCGATGGCGAAGATGGCGTAGTCGGCGAAGGTCATCAGGCAGCCACCGTGCATGAAGCCGCCGCCGTTCATGTGTTTCCGCTCGGCGCGGAAGGCGCAGACCATCTGGCCGGTCTCATCGGGCTTGGCGTAGAATGGCCCCGAATGCAGTTCGAACGGATCCGAGCTCCAGATCTTCCACCCGGCCCATTCCCCCTCGGTGACCAGCTTGGACGTCCAGGGAACCTCTTCGATACTGCCGTCCATCCCGCACCCACTCCCGGTCATTGCCGCTGATGACGCCGCAAACTAGGTTGCCGCCAACAGGCAACGCCTTAGCGGGCGCGGGAGGGAAGATGCAAGGACGCAGCATGGGCCACGGCATGTCAGAGCGGGGGAGCGTCTGACATGGCCCTCGACATCGAAACTCGCGACCAACTCATCGACACCGTCCGCCGCTTCGTCACCGAGCGCCTTCGGCCCCTGGAAGCCCGGGTAGCCGAGGACGACGCCATCCCGGACGAGGTCATCGCCGAGATGAAGGCGCTGGGCCTCTACGGCCTGTCGATCCCCGAAGAGTACGGCGGCCTGGACCTGTCCATGGAGGACGAGTGCCTGGTGGCCGTGGAACTGGGCCGCACCAGCCCGGCGTTCCGCTCCGCCTTTGGCACCAATGTCGGCATCGGCAGCCAGGGCCTGGTGATGTTCGGCACGCCGCAGCAGAAGGCCAAATGGCTGCCCGGCATCGCCTCGGGCGAGCTGGTGACCTCCTTCGCCCTCACCGAACCAGAGGCCGGGTCGGACAGCGCCGCGGTGCAGACGCGCGCCGTACGCAGCGGCGACGACTACATCCTCAACGGCTCCAAGCGCTACATCACCAACGCCAACAAGGCGGCCCTGTTCACGGTGATGACCCGCACCAACCCCGAGGTGAAGGGCGCTGGCGGCGTCTCGGCCTTCGTGGTGCCCCGCGAGCTGCCAGGCCTCTCCATCGGCAAGCCCGAAAAGAAGATGGGCCAACAGGGCGCCCACATCTGCGACGTGATCTTCGACAACGTCAGGGTGCCGGCCGCTAACCGGCTCGGCGCCGAGGGCGAGGGTTTCAAGGTCGCCATGCAGGTGCTGGACCGCGGCCGCCTGCACATCTCCGCCGTCTGTATCGGTGTCGCCGAGCGGTTGATCACCGACTGCGTGGCCTACGCCACCGAGCGCAAGCAGTTCGGCCAGCCCCTGTCCGGCTTCCAGTTGATCCAGGGGATGATCGCCGACTGCAAGACCGAGGCGATGGCCGCCAAGGCCCTGACCCTGGAAACCGCCCGCAAGCGCGACGCCGGCGAGAGCGTCACGCTGGAGGCCGCCGCGGCCAAATACTTCGCCTCGGAGATGGTGGGCCGGGTGGCCGACAAGGCCGTGCAGATCTTCGGCGGCGCCGGCTACATCGCCGACTACGGCATCGAACGCCTCTACCGCGACGTGCGCATCTTCCGCATCTACGAGGGCACCAGCCAGATCCAGCAGGTGGTCATCGCCCGCGAAACGCTGAAGCGGGGCGGGTAGCAGGACAGCGCCGCGCCATCACGAAAAGTACCCTGCGTCCCGCATGTCCGCCAGCAGACCCGGCCCTTCTGGGCGCCACTCCAGCGTTTCGCGGGTCTGGGCGCTAGAGGCCGGATTGTCGACGCCGATAAAGGCCGCCAGAAAATCGAAGTGGCCGGGGGCTTCCTCCTGGGTGAGGCTGCGAACAGGCAGGCCAAGCCCGGCCCCGATCGCCTCGGCGATGGCGCGCATGGGGACGCCCTCCTCGGCGACAGCATGCAGGCGGGTTCCGGGCTGCGCGCGCTCCAGCGCCAGTTTGAACACGCGCGCCGCGTCCAGCCGGTGGACGGCGGGCCAACGGTTGGCGCCGTCACCGACGTAGGCCGACACGCCTTTCTCGCGGGCGAAGTCGATCAGCCTGGGCATGAAGCCGTGGTCGCCCGCCCCGTGGACCGTGGGCGGCAGGCGCACGACAGCGCCGCGCACGCCGTGGCTGGCCGCCCCCATCACCCTCATCTCCGACGCGGCGCGAGGAACTTCGATGCTCGCGGGCGCATCCTGTTCCGTGGCCAGCCGCCCGTTGGCGACCATCATGGTCCCGGACGCGATGACCAGCGGCTTGTTCGAGCCCTCCAGCGCGCCGGCCAGCACGTCAACCGCGCGTCGGTCCGTCTCGATGTTGGCCATGAATTGGGAGAAGTCGTGGATGAAGGCGGTGTGGATCACCCCGTCAGCCGCCCGGGCGCCGGCAATGAGACTGTCCAGGTCCGTGAGTTCGCCACGATGAACTTCGACGCCTGCTTGCACCAAGGCTTCGGCGGCGGCGTCGCTGCGCGCCAGGCCCATCGCCGTATGCCCCGCGCCGAGCAGCAGTGGGACAATGGCCGAACCGACCCAGCCCGTGGCGCCCGTCAAGAAAACACGCATGCTACTCTCCTCGTTGTCCTGCTGGCGGCGTATTCTGCTGGGTCGGGGCGAAACAGCCGAGAGCTTGTACAGGTATGACAGCTAACACCCTGCCGGAGCCGGCCCTGAACCTGGGCGGCTTCCTCCGCGATCGCCGGGGCCGCCTGCCGCCGGCGCCCGGCGCCCTGAGCCGCCGCCGCACGCCGGGGTTGCGGCGTGAGGAGGTGGCGACGCGGGCGGGGGTGAGCGTCACCTGGTATACTTGGCTGGAACAGGGGCGGGGTGGTCCGCCTTCCGACGCGGTGCTGGAGCGACTGGCCCGGGCGCTGGAGCTGGATGCGGTCGGCCGCGAGATGCTGTTTCTTTTGGCCCAGCAAAGGCCGCCGCCACTCAGTCCGGTGGTGACGCCACCGGTGTCACCGGCGTTGCAGCGGGTGCTGGACGCCCTGCCGACCAGTCCGGCGATCGTCAAGACCGTGACCTGGGATGTCGTGGCCTGGAACGCCGCAGCCGTGGCCGTGCTGGGCGACTACGCCTCCGTGCCGGTTCATGAGCGCAATGTCCTGCGGCGGCTGTTCGGCGGGTCCGCCATCCGCGCGGGTCTGCCCGATTGGGAGGCCGACGCGCGCTACGCCCTGGCGTCGTTCCGGGTCGACGTGGCGCGCATGGGGGGCTCCCCCGAGGCGCTGGCGCTGGCGGCTGAGCTTCAGGCCACCAGCCCGGATTTCCGACGGCTCTGGGCCGAGAACGACGTGCGCGGACATGGGGTAGGCCTCAAACGCCTTGAGCGCCCGACGGTGGGGATGATTTCGCTGGAAACCTCGGCCTTCGCCGTCGACGGCGCGGATGGGTTAACGATGATCGTCTTCACACCCGCCGCACAGTCCGATTTGCAAGCAGTCGTCCGGCTTCTCTCGGATAAAACCCCGACCGATTGAGGGGGCGGACCGGTTCAGGGACGCTCCGTCTCACGCGACTCGGGAGCCCGCCTTTGTCTGGGCGGTCTCCCTTCGCACAGTCCCCCGACACCGTTGGCCCCCGAAGCCGTTTTCCGTGAGCGCGGCCAGCGTCACCTCAGTGCGGGCCGGCGAGGTTGTGCAGGTCGCCCAGCGGCGCTGGCGCTTCGGGACGTCGATCGAATTTCGTCGGATCCACCCGCTGGGCGCTGACGGCGCGCATCATTTCCTGCATGGTCAGCACCCAGCCAAAGGGGCGTTCCTTATGGGTGTGGTTCAACTCTTCCATTGTCATATTCCTTGTCATTGGTTGCCTGTGCAGCGAAATATCGCTCACTCGGCCGCCGCGTGACAAACCGGTCCTCCTGCTCTATTCATCAGGACAGCTTATGTCTGATCCGCTCGCAACCATTCCGCTAAGCGCCATCCGGGTCTTCGAGGCGGCCGCCCGCTTGAAGAGCTTCACCCGGGCTGCTCAGGAGCTGAACATCACCCAGGCGGCGGTAAGCTGGCAGGTGAAGGCCCTGGAGCAGCGGCTGGACCAGGCCCTGTTCCGCCGCTTGCCCCGGGAGGTGGCGCTGACCCCGTCCGGCGACCGGCTTGCCCGCGCGGCCACCGAAGCGGTGAACCTCCTGCGCGCGGCCCTGTCGGACATCACCGAGGCGGCCGAGGGCGTGCTGGCCATCACCACCCTGCAATCCCTGGCTACCCAGTGGCTCGCGCAGCGGCTGGGCGCGTTCCAGCTCGCCAATCCAAAGATCGCCGTGCGCCTGGACACCACCGGCGCGATGGTCGATCTGAACCGCGAGAACGTCGATGTCGCCATCCGCACGGGCCATGGCCAGTGGCCGGGCCTGGACAGCCTCTACCTGTTCCCGTCCGTCGCCACCCCGCTCGCCTCGCCCGACCTCGTGGCGGCTCTGAGTGATCTCACCGACCCGGCGTCCTTGCTGCGGGCGCCGCTGATTGGGGTCGAGGCCGATTGGGCGGCCTGGTTCGCCGCGGCGGGGGTGAGGGATGCGCCATTGGCCGCCGGGCCTCGCTTCGCCTCCGATCTCCAGACGGTTGAGATGGTCAGCGCCATGGCCGGGCAGGGGTTTGCCCTGGGCTCGCCGATCTACTTCGCGCCGGAGATCGCCGCGGGCCGCCTGGTCCAGCCGTTTGAGACGCTGATTTCGGCCTCCATCGGCGTCTGGCTGGCTTTTCCCACCGACCGTCGCCGCTCACCGAAGATCGCCGCCTTCCGCGACTGGCTGATGGCTTGCGTGAAGGACGATCCGGTGATTGAGCGCTACCGTGGTTTCGCCCAGCCGCCGGTGGTCGTTCCCCGATAAGGGGGTCAGGAGACCCCCGTCTCGATCGCCAGCCGCACCAAGTCCGCCGTGCGCGACACCCCCAGCTTCGATTTGATCAGGCTGCAGGCGTTGGCCACGGTCTTGTAGCCAACCCCCACCGCCGCCGCGATCTCCGCCAGGCTGGCGCCGCTGGCCAGCAGGCGCATGATCTCCAGCTCGCGGGGGGTGAGATTGTCGAAGGACTGCGAGGCCTCGGCGCCCTGCACCGCCAGGGCCTGGGCGATCTCGGCCTCGACATACCGCCCGCCGGCCGCCACCCGCCGCACCGCGGTCAGCAGTTCCTCCGGCGAGACGTTCTTGGTCACATAGCCCGCGGCGCCCGCTTCCAGCGCCCGCTTGGCGTAGAGGGGCTCGGCGTGCATCGACAGCACCAACACCCGCCGCGCCTCTAGCTGGATCAGCCGGCGCAGCAGCTCCAGCCCGCCCAGCCCCGGCAGGTTCAGGTCCAGGATCACCAGGTCCGGCCGTCGCGCCCGGGCGATCGCCAAAGCCTCTCGGCCATTGGCGGCTTCCAGGATTTCGCCAAAATCCGCTGTCGCCAATAGGCGCTTGAGCCCGTCGCGGACGATGGCGTGGTCATCCACCAGCAGTATGGTCATGGCTGGACCTTCAAGTTTGCGCCTCCGACATCGCCGGCAGCCGCGCCAGCAGCGTCCAACCCTTGCCGGCCAGGCCGCGCTCAATGGTGAGCCGGCCGTGCGCGGCTGCCACGCGTTCGCGCATCCCGATCAGTCCGAAGCCGCCCTCGCTATCGACCTGATCGGCGACGGCGCTGGATTTGGCGCCATCGTCCGTGACCCTGGCGATCACCTCGCCGGCGCCGTCCAGGCTTACGGCGATCTCGATACGCTCGGGCCGCCCGTGTCGGACGGCGTTGTTCAGGCCTTCCTGCACCACCCGGTAAACCGCTTCTCGCGCTGTCTCGCCGATGCCGGACTCGTCGGACGGCAGGTTGACCTCAAAGCGGATCTCCGGATGCCGGGCGCGCCAGAACACCACCAGGTCTTCGATGGCCGCCGCCAGGCCCAGCTCCACCAGCTGCGCCGGCCGCAGCCGCGCCAGGATGTCCCGCACCAGCCGCTGCATATGCCCCACCGACGCTTGGATCGCCTTGACCTGGGCCGTGGCCTCATGGCTGCGGCCCGCGGCGATAAGTTGGGCCACCATGCTGGCGTCGACGTTCACGGCAAACAGATGAGGCCCGATCTCGTCGTGCAGGTCGCGGGCCACGTCGGCGCGCTCCTCGTCCTGCAGGGTCAGCAACTGGCGCTCCAGGGCCAGGTTGCGAGCCTGTACCGCGGCCAGACGGCCGGTCATCTCGTTGACCCCCCGGCCGAGGCGGGCCAGCTCCTGTGGTCCTTCCTCGGGGACCTTGGCTCGGTAGTCTCCCGATCCGATCCGCTGGAAGGCGGCGGAAACGTTAGCCAGCGGCCGCAGCGCCTGCTGCACCGTCAGCCAAACCAGCGTCGAGCCCAGCAGGAACGCACCGCCCAGCACCAGCATCAGGTCCAGGAACTGGGTCCAGGCCGCGCCGACGTCGTTGGCCCAGACCGGGGTCAGGATCACCATCCGCCCACCCGGGGCCGGGGCCGCCAGACGCACGGGCGGCAACGCCGTATGCACCGCCGCCGCGAACCAACCAGGCGCGGGCGCGGCGGGCAGGGGTCTCGACAGCGCCTCCGTGTGGCCGCCGCCGTCCACCAGCGCCGCCTGTAGGTGGCGATTGCCATCGAAGGTGCTGATCAACTGCGTCAGATCGCGCTGGCCATGGTCCGACCGGGGCAGGTCCTCAAAGGCGCTGGCGACCGTTTGCCGTCCACCGGTCAGAGCCGCCGCCAACTCCTCATGCAGCGACTGCTTGGCTCGCCAGCCAGCCAGCGCCGTACCGATCACCGCGCTGAGCAACAGCACGGCGGCGATGGCGACTAGGATTCTGACCCGCAACGACATTCCAAGAACCTAGCCCCGCTTGGCGCGTCGGCGCCACGGCTGGCGTGAAATCGGGAAGAATTCCCGACGACAACGGGAATGCGCGCCATGGGCCGCCTTCGGCGCCCGGCCTATCCCCAACATCCCTGACGGCTGCTGGAGTGGGTGCGTGGCGCACGGCTGGACGAAACAAGTTTCCCTGTTGGCCTTAGCCCTCGTCCTGGCCACGCCCGCCGTCGTCTTGGCCGCCGATGGATCGGACGCGGCCGATGGCGCCGTCTCGGAATTGGTGGTCACCGCCCAGAAGCTGGACGCGGCCCGCGCCACGGTCGAGCCCAGCCTGGGCGCCTCCAGCTACGTCTTGTCCAGCAAGCTGGTGGACAGCCTGCCCGGCGGGCAGAACACCGCCCTCAACCAGGTTGTGCTCCAGGCGCCAGGGGTCACTCAGGACAGCTATGGCCAGCTGCACATCCGCGGTGACCACGCCAATATCCAATATCGCCTCAACAACGTCATCCTGCCCGAGGGCCTGTCGGTGTTCGGCCAGGCGCTGAGCCCCCGCCTGGCCGACAGCACCCAGCTGATCACCGGCGCCCTGCCGGCCCAGTACGGCCTGCGCACCGCCGGCATCATCAACATCACCACCAAGAGCGGCCTGTTCAAGAATGGCGGCGAGGTGTCGATCTATGGCGGCAGCCATGGGGAGATCGAACCCAGCATCGAGTACGGCGGCTCGTCCGGCGGCACTAACTTCTTCGTCTCGGCCAGCTACCTGCGCAACGACCTTGGCATCGAAAGCCCGGACGGAAGCGCCACGCCCCTGCGCGATCGCACCGACCAGCTACAGGGTTTCGCCTATATCGATCACATCCTTGACGATTCCAGCCGTATTTCCCTTGTGCTGGGGACCTCAAACCAACGTTTTCAGATTCCGGTTGTCCGCGGTTTGAACGCTGACGATCCCGGCGGCCTGGGCCTCACCGTCAATGGTCGGACCAGCTTCGCCAGCGAAGACCTCCGCCAATCCCAGCGCGAAACCACCGACTACGCCATCGTCAGCTACCTGCACACGACGGACCGGGCCACCCGGCAACTGTCTGGCTTCGCGCGCTATTCCACATTGACCTATCGGCCGGACGTGCTGGGCGAATTGCTGTTCAACGGCATTTCCCAGTATGCCGCCAAACGCGACTTCACCGCCGGCCTGCAGGCCGAGGGAGTCTACCACCTCAGCGACGCCCACACCCTGCGTGGCGGCCTGGTGATCCAGGGCGACCGGTCGGTCAGCCGCACCACGTCGCAGGTTCTGCCGGTGGACGGCGCTGGCGTGCAGACCACGGACATTCCCAAGACGATCGTCGACAATGGCGCCCGAACCTCTTGGGCCTACAGCGTTTTCCTGCAGGACGAGTGGAAGCTGACCGACACCCTGACGCTGAACTACGGCCTGCGGTTCGACGAGGTCGACGCCCTGCGCAAGGAACATCAGCTCAGCCCCCGCATCAACCTGGTCTGGAAGCCCGCCGAGGCCACGACCCTGCACGCCGGCTACGCCCGCTATTTCACGCCGCCGCCCTTTGAACTGGTGGCCAGCGCCACGGTGACCAAGTTCGTCGGCACCACCGCCCAGTCGCCCAGTCTCACCGACACCACGCCCTTTTCGGAGCGTTCAAACTACTTCGATGTCGGCGCCGAGCAACGGCTTGGCGCGCTGACCCTGGGGGTGGACGGCTATCTGCGCAACTCAACCAACCTGATCGACGAGGGCCAGTTCGGCGCCCCGATCATCCAGACTCCGTTCAACTATGCCCAGGGCCGCGTCCGTGGGATCGAGTTCACCGCCACCTATGCCCACGGATCCTTCTCAGCCTACGGCAATCTGGCGTTCTCCAAGGCCCAAGGCAGGGACATCGTCTCCAGCCAGTTCAACTTCGATCCCGCCGATCTCGCCTATATCCAGAGCCACTATATCTATCTGGACCACAACCAGAGCCTCACTGGTTCGGCGGGCGCCGCCTACCGCATCGGCGACCTGAGATTGTCCGGCGACATCCTGTACGGCAGCGGCCTGCGCAGGGGCGGCGCCATGCCCAATGGCGACCACGTACCGGGCTACCTCCAGGTCAATCTGTCGGCGTCCTATCATCTGGCCCTGGGCTCGGCTGGCCCCATCGACGTGCGCTTCGACATCATCAACGTTGGGGACAAGCAGTACGAAATCCGCGACGGCACCGGCATCGGCGTGGGCGCGCCGCAATGGGGTCCGCGCCGTGGCTTCTTTGGGGGGATCACCAAAACGTTCTAGGATGAAGCCATGACGTCCCCGATCGAAGACACCCTTTTCCAGCAACTGGCCGCCCTGCCGCCGGGCAAGTCCGTCTCACCGGAGGATGTGGCCAAGGCTCTTGACGCCGAAAGCTGGCGCCGGCTGCTCCCGCAGGTACGCTCAACCGCCGTCGGCCTGGCGCGCGCCGGCAAGCTGGTCATCACCCGCCACGGCAAGCCCGCCGACCCCGACAGTTTCAAGGGTGTCTACAGGTTGCGGTTGCCGGTGGGGGAAGCGCCTGATTGATTCGCCGTTCGTCCTTATGAGAAACTGAGTTACAAGCCCTTCGGCGTCGGCGAACGATCGGCGGTGTTCTGGAGGTTCCCATGATCGTCTACGGCTCGTCCTTCTCGCCCTTCGTGCGCAAAACCCTGGCCTTCGCGGCCGAAAAGGGCGTTGAGGTCGAGGTCAAGGCGATCGGCCTTGGCAATCGCGACGCCGCGTTCCGCGAGGCCAGTCCCTTCGGCAAGATGCCGGGCTTCCGCGACGGCGATTTCTGTATCTCCGACTCCTCGGCGATCATCACCTATCTGGAAGCCAAGTTCCCAGACCCGGCCCTGCTTCCGGCCTCCCCGGAAAGTCGGGCGCGCACCATCTGGTACGAGGAATTCGCCGACACCATCCTGATCGCCTGCATGGGCAAGATGTTCTTCAACCGCTTCGTCATGCCCCGCTTCATGGGCAAGGAAGGCAATCTGGTCGAGGCAGACCGTGCCGAGCGCGAAGAACTGCCGCCTCTGATCGACTATGTCGAGGGCATCATTCCGGCGTCCGGCTTCCTTGTGGACGACCGCCTGACCCTGGCCGACCTCGCCGTGGCCAGCCCCTTCGTGAACATGGAGCACGTGGGTTTCACGGTGGACGCCAAGACCCACCCCAAGACCGCCGCCTACCTGAAAGCGATCCACGCCCGGCCGTCCTATGCCGGCATGATCGCCCAGGAAAAGGCCTTCGTTGGCGCCTGATCGATAGGCTAGAGGCAGCCGGGTGAGCCTCGAGACACTGCTGAAGGAAATCCGCGCCTGTCGCGCTTGCGCCGGAGATGTGCCCGAGCCCAGGCCCGTGGTGTGGGTCAGCCCCGACACCCGGCTGCTGATCTGCGGCCAGGCGCCCGGCCGCCGGGTGCACGAGAGCGGCATGCCCTTCACCGACCCGTCGGGCGACCGCCTACGGTCCTGGATGGGGGTGGACTGGGACACGTTCTACAGCCGCGGCGCTATCGGGGTCGCCGCGATGGCCTTCTGCTTTCCGGGCACCAATCCCAAGGGTGGCGACTATCCGCCGCCCAAGCGATGCGCCCAGCTCTGGCGTCGGCAGTTGCTGGACGCCTTGCCGAAGGTGGAGTTGACCCTGCTGGTGGGCTCCTACGCCCAGGCCTGGGCCCTAGGGGATCGGGCCAGGGCGAACATGACGGAGACAGTGCGGGCCTGGCGCGAATACCTGCCTGGCCAGCTTCCGCTGCCGCATCCCTCCTGGCGCAACACCGCGTGGCTGAAGCGCAATCCCTGGTTCGAAGAGGAGGTGACGCCCTATTTGCGCGCCCGCGTCGCCGATATGCTCAAGGCATGAGTTTGCGTCTTCCCGCCCTGCTCGCCGCCGCCCTGGCGGCCACCTTGCTGACCGCCTGCGCCCCGACGCTGCAACATGCCGGTCGGCCCGACCTGACCTTCCATGGCCCGCGCCTGGAACAGGACGCCTTCGTCAGCGTTGACGGGGCGAAACTGGGGGTGAGCCGATGGGAGGCGGAGGGAACGCCTTGGGCGGTGATCGTCGGCGTGCATGGCATGAATGACTATGCCAATGCCTTCCACCTGGCCGGGCCGTATTGGGCGAAGCAGGGAATCACCACCATCGCCTACGATCAACGGGGTTTCGGCCGTTCGCCCCGGCGTGGGATCTGGGCGCCCGATGACCTGACCACCGAGGACCTCCGCGCGATCACGGCCGTGGTCCGCCAGCGCTATCCGGGGGCCATCATCGCCCTGGCCGGAGAGAGCCTGGGCGGAGCGGTGGTGATCGAGGCCATGGCGTCCGACCATCCTCCGGCGGCGGATCGATCCGTGCTGTTGGCGCCGGCCGTCTGGGGCTGGTCCAACCTGCCCTTGCCCTACAAGAGCGCCCTTTGGCTGGCCGAACACACCGCGCCGTCCAAGGTTTTCAATCCGCCTGGTTTCGTCACCGCGCATATCTCCCCCAGCGATAACCGGGACGAACTTGTCGCCATGGGCCGTGACCCGCTGATGGTCTGGGGCGCTCGCTCCGACACCCTCTACGGCCTGGTCTCGACCATGGAGCACGCCTGGGCCAAGGCGGGAGAGGTGAAAGGGCCGGTGCTCTACCTCTACGGCGACCACGATCAGATCATCCCCAAGACGCCCACCTACCAGGCCGTCCGCCGCCTGAAGCCCACGGACCGCTCGGCTTTCTATGCCAGGGGCTGGCATCTGTTGCTGGTGGACCGGCAGGCGCCGACGGTCTGGGAAGACGTGGTGGCGTTCATCCGAGACCCCAACGCGCCGCTCCCCTCCGGCGCGCCGATCATCCCCGGCGCCCCGACACCGCCCAATGGGCCGCCGCCACAGGCGCCGCTTGTCGGGGCGAAGCCCGCGTCGTAGAGCCGGGGCAGGGGAACGTCACGCGCAGAGCCTGTCCTGTCTTGATGGAATCATCAAAACCGGAAGAACAGGCTCGATTCTTTGGTTTGCGAGCACGCTTCAGAGGTTTGTCGGTTCCGACAAAACCCGCCGTGTTCTAGGGGGCTCCATGAGCTTTTTCGAGTCGCCGGCCTTTGAGGGCCATGAGGCGCTGCACGCCTTTCATGACAAAGCCGCCGGGCTGAAATGCCTGATCGCCATCCATTCCACCGCCAGGGGTCCGGCGACGGGGGGCTGCCGCATGTGGGCCTATGCCGACGACCAGGCGGCGATCGACGACGCGTTGAAGCTCTCGCGGGCCATGTCCTACAAGAACGCCGTGGCCGACCTGGAACTGGGCGGTGGCAAGGCCGTGATCATCGGCGATTCCCGCACCCTCAAGACGCCGGCCCTGTTCGAGGCGTTCGGCGCGGCGGTGGAAAGCCTAGGCGGCGCCTATTGGGGCGCCGAGGATGTCGGCGTTACCCCGGGAGACTTGGCCCACGCGGCGCGGCGGACGCGCTACATGGCCGGCCTGACCGGCCAGCCGGCGTCATCCGGTGATCCCAGCCCGGTGACGGCCGAGGGGGTCAAGCGGGGGATCGAACTGACGGTGCAAAGGGTGTTGAACCGCTCTCTGGATGGGGTGAGCATCGCAATCCAAGGTGTGGGCCACGTCGGCGCCCACCTGGCCGAGAAGCTGGCTGCCGCCGGCGCCAAACTCTACGTCACCGATCTGCACGAGGCGACCGCTCGGGCCGTGGCGGCAAAAGTGGGGGCCCAGGTCGTGCCGCCTCACGCCATCTACGACACCGAAGCCCAGGTCTTCGCCCCTTGCGCCCTGGGCGGCGCCGTCTCGCGAGAGACCCTGCCGCGCATCCGCGCGAAGATCATCGCCGGCGCGGCCAACAACCAGCTTGCTGATCCCGAGGTCGGCCAAGCTCTGTATGACCGGGGCGTGGTCTATGCCCCGGATTTCGTGCTGAACGGGGGTGGGATTATCAACATCGCCGCCGAAATCCGGGCCTTGGCGGCCGGCGGCGTCTATGATCCGGAGTGGGTAGAGACCAAGCTGACACGCATGACCCAGACCTTGGGCGAGGTGCTGGAGCGATCCACACGGGAACGCCGACCCACGGACGTCATCGCCAATGAGATCGCGCGTGAGCGAATCTCGGCGGCGCGGAGTTGAATTCGCAAATCTAGTGTTGCGGTCGCGGCTGAAAGGTTCGCGTCTCGGCCGCGCGGGCGGCCGTGGGGTCAGGAGCGCCGCCGTGCTGAGGCGTCGGGGCTGGCTTGCAGAAGCCGTTGTTGCGCACCGGTTGCTGCTGTTGGAATCCGGCCGGCATGGTTCCCTCCGTGTCTGACGCCTTCTAAACCCGGACGGGTCAAGCGGCCACAGGTAGCTCAGCGATTTCCGTCACTTCGACGTTAACGTACATAGAGCTGTCGCCCGGCTCTCCGAAGATCGCGCCGGTGATCGGCGCCGCTTCCTGGGGCGTGCGGCTGATGGCGACGGGGATCAGGCTGGAGGATTCCGCCAATCCGTTGGTGGGATCGAACTCCATCCAACCTAGTCCGGGCAAGAACACCTCGCACCAGGCGTGGGTCGCACCATCCCCCCGCACGCCGCCGTCAGGGGAGTGCAGGTAGCCGGTGACAAAGCGGGCGGCGTAGCCCAGGCGGCGCAGGCCCTCGACCATGAGCCAGGCGAAGTCGCGGCATGTGCCGGCGCGGCGCTGAAGGGTCTCTTGCGGCGACTGTGTGCCTTCCTGCCAGCGGGCTTGATAGGCGAAGCCCGAGTGGATCACCCAGGTCAGGCGCAGCAGGAACTCCAGGGCCGGCTCTCCCGACGCGCCCGACTGTTCGCGCAACCAGGGCATCAAGCCGGCCACATCGTCCGACGCCGGAGCGATGAAGGGCGCGAGGACCACCCGGTCGGTGAGATCATAGTCCACCGGCGTGGCGCTCTTGGGGTCCGTGACCCGCAGGGGGGCCAGGGGCGTGGGGAAGCGCTCGATCTCAAGCTCGCTGACGATGGTCAGGCTGGAGGCTTCGCCCTGGGGGGTGAACCAGCAGACGCTGTTGCCAAAGGCGTCATAGGACCAGCGCACATCGCCGGGCGGCGAGAGGGTCAGGAAGGCCTCGCGTATGCGGATGGCGTGAGTGTCCCGTGGCCGGACCAGCAGCCGATGAGGCCCGAACCGCACGGGCCGCGCGTAGTCGTAGCGGGTCTCGTGACGGATGCGCAGACGGGGCATGGTGCGGCTAATTCCTTTGCGGCGCTTTGGTTCCTGGGTACGGGGCTACAGGAGTGGGGTTGGTAGGACTATAGCGCCAATAGCGCCGGGTCGCCGCCCTGGGCCGCCGTATTTACGCTCACCGCCCGTTCCACCGCGTAGCGCAGAAGGGCGTGCGGACCGCCGGCCTTGGGGCCTGTGCCCGAAAGGCCCTCCCCGCCGAACGGCTGAACCCCCACAACGGCGCCGATGACGGAGCGGTTGACGTAGGTGTTGCCGGCGGGGACCAGGGCGGCCACCTCCGCGGCAAAGGCGTCGATGCGGCTATGGATTCCGAGAGTCAGGCCATAGCGGCGGGCGGCGAATTTGCTGGCGACGGTTTCCAGGTCGGCCGGATCGTAGCGGACGATGTGGAGGATGGGCCCGAAGACCTCGCGCTCCAGGAAGTCGGCGCTGGGGATCTCCGCCAGAACCGGGCCGAAGAAGACGCCTGCGCCCGGGGCTGGCAGGTGGTGCAGGATCTTGGCCTCGGCCCGCAGGCGAACCAGGTGGTTGTCCAGCGTGGCCTTGGCGTCTTCGTCGATGACCGGGCCGATATCCGTGGACGCCTGGCCGGGGTCGCCAATGACCAGGGCGTCCATGGCCCCCTTGAGCCGCTCGATCATGTCGTCGGCGATCTGATTGGGCAGGAACAGGAGGCGAAGCGCCGAGCAGCGTTGGCCCGCCGAGCCGAAGGCGCTGAGGATGGCGTCGTCGGTGACCTGTTCGCGCATGGCGGTGGTGTCGGCGAACATGCCGTTGAGTCCGCCGGTCTCGGCGATGAAGGGGATGATCGGGCCGTTGCGAGCGGCCAGGGCGCGGTTGATCAACCACGCTGTTTCGGTCCCGCCTGTGAAGGCGACGCCGTCGATATCGGGATGGGCGATCAGGGCCGCACCGACAGTCTCGCCGCGGCCGGGCAGGAGGCTCAGCAGAGGCGGGTCCAGACCAGCGGCGTGGTAGAGGCGCACGGCGGCTGCGGCGACCAGCGGAGTTTGCTCGGCGGGCTTGGCGGCGACCGCGTTGCCAGCGGCCAGGGCGGCGGCGATCTGGCCGGTAAAGATGGCCAGGGGGAAGTTCCAGGGGCTGATGCAGGCGAAGACGCCGCGGCCGTGCAGGCTGAGGGTATTGGCCTCGCCGGTGGGACCGGTCAGGACCTGCGGGTCGGCGAACTGGGCGCGGGCCAGATGGGCGTAGTAGCGACAGAAGTCCACGGCCTCGCGCACCTCGGAAATGGCGTCGGGCAGGGTCTTGCCGGCTTCATTGGAGAGTATGCCCACCAAGGGGTCGAGGTTGGCTTCCAGCGCGGCCCCCATGGCGTCCAGGACCCTGGCGCGGGCCTCGCCGCCGGCGGCGTTCCAGGTCGGCTGGGCAGCACGGGCGGCGGTGAGGGCGGCATCGATGTCGGCGACCGTGGCCTCGGACCAATCACCCAGCAGGCGGGCGTGGTCCACGGGGCTGCGCAGCTCCTGGCGCGGCCCACCGGTAGTCGGTCGCCCGGAGACAATCGGGTAGGCGTTCAGCGGTGTTTTGCGAGCGTCCAAAACCGCCTGCGTCAGGCGTTCGCGGACGGCCCGGATGGAGAGGTTCGGCCCCTCGGAATTGAGACGGTCGGCGCCATAGAGGGCGCGGGGGCGGGGGATCTTGGGGTGGGGGCCGGGCTGGGCCTCGACCATGGTGATGGGGTCGCGGACCAGGGTTTCGGGGGGAACAGTGTCATCCAGCAAGGCATGCACAAAGGAGGTGTTCGCGCCGTTTTCCAGCAGGCGGCGGACCAAATAGGGCAACAGGTCCTCATGGGCGCCGACGGGAGCATAGACGCGCAGGCGGCGGGGGCCGAAGGCGGCAGTGGCCGCATCATATAGTTCCTCGCCCATGCCGTGCAGACGCTGGTGCTCGATGGTGACGCCCTTGGCGCCGGCCAGCTGGACCACCGCGGCCAGGGTGTGGGCGTTATGGGTGGCGAACTGGGCGTAGAGGTGCGGGGCGGCGTCGATCAAGGCCTTGGCGCAGACCAGGTAGGAGACGTCGGTGGCGGCCTTGGTGGTGTAGACCGGATAGTCCGGCCGGCCGGCCACCTGGGCGCGCTTGATCTCGGTATCCCAGTAGGCGCCCTTGACCAGGCGGACCATCAGACGGCGGCCGGAGCGGCGGGCCAGGTCGGCCACCGCCTCGATCACCGCGGGGCCGCACTTCTGATAGGCCTGGACGGCGAGGCCAAGCCCGGTCCAGGCGCCCAGGTCCGGCTCATGGGCGAGGCGATCGAGGATCTGCAGCGAGACCACCAGACGGTCGGCCTCTTCCGCGTCCAGGGTGAAGTTGAGGTCATAGCCGGCGGCGAGCACCGCCAGGCGTTTGATGCGCGGGTAGAGTTCGGACCAGACGCGCTCGTCCTGGACGGCTTCATAGCGGGGGGATAGCGCCGAGAGCTTCACGGAGACGCCATGGCCGGCTTCGGGGCCGTGGCTGGCGCCGGCCTCGCCCACGGCGGTGATAGCGGCGGCGTAGGACGCCTCGTAGCGCACTGCGTCCGCGGCAGTGCGGGCGCCTTCGCCCAGCATGTCGAAGGAGCAGAGCAGGCGCTCCGAAGCGGCGCGCTTGAGGGCGGCCTGGATGGTGCGGCCCAGGACGAACTGCTCGCCCATGATGCGGATGGCCTGGGCGACCGCCTGGCGGATCACCGGCTCGCCGACCCGGCCGGCCAGGCGCCGCAGATAGCCGCCAAGGTCGCGGCGGGCGTCGTCCTCCACGTCCACCAGCTTGCCGGTCAGCATCAGCCCCCAGGTGGAGGCATTGACGAACAGGCTGTCGGATTGGCCCAGGTGCGCGGCCCAGTCGGCGGAGCCGATCTTTTCCGCGATCAGCGCATCGCGTGTGGCCTCGTCGGGGGTGCGCAGCAGGGCCTCGGCCAGGCACATCAGGGCCAGGCCCTCGCGGGTGCCCAGGCTGAACTGCTTGAGGAAGCTCTGCACCACGCCCTGGCGGCGGCCGGCGGCCCTAGTCCCGGCCACCAGGTCGACGGCCTGGCGCTGGATGGCGTCGCGCTGTGATTGGGTGAAGGTCCGGGCGGCCAGGAGGGCGGCGGTAGCCTCGGCTTCGTCGCGGTATTTGCCGGCGTCCAGGGTGTTCCAATCGAAGACCTTGGCGGTTGAGGCGATCGTGGTCATGCGAGGCATCCAGTTCATGGGCTTCGGCATATCAGAGCATATGACGAAGGTGCTTTGTTTATGAAGCCTCCTGGGCGATGATCATTCGATTGTGACAGGGGTTTTCGATGTCTGCTCTGGACGAGACCGATCGGCGGCTATTGCGGGTGCTGCAGTCCGATGGACGTATCACCAACGCTGAACTGGCCAAGCGCTGCAACCTGTCGCCGGCGGCCACCTTCGAGCGTGTTCGGCGGCTGCGCGAACGGGGGGTAATCGCCGGCTACGCGGCCCTGCTGGACCCGGCGCAGGTGGACCTGTCGCTGATGATCTTCGTGGAGGTGCTGTTGGACCGCACCACCGGCGATGTGTTCGAGACCTTCGCCGCGTCGATCCGCCGGGCGCCGGAGGTGCTGGAGTGCCACATGGTGGCCGGCGGCTTCGACTATCTGATCAAGGCCCGGGTAAAGGACATGGCCGCGTATCGCGCCTTTCTGGGCGACGTGCTGATCGCCATGCCCGGGGTGCGGGAGACGCGGACCTACGCGGTTCTGGAGGAGGTGAAGGCGACGGTGGAGCTGCCGATTTGAGGGCAAGATTCTGGGCGCGAGCGCGTTTGCTTGATCGCCAATGGCTGGTGAAGAACGACTTCCAGCCTGTGGCGGGACATCACTTCCAGTTTCGCGCCACGGCAGTTCTCGGATGGCCGGGGCGCCGGGCTGAAGTTGAGATCAGTGGCTCAGCCTGCGCCATGCCGCATCGCCCACCAGGGCTGGGAGCCTGTCCGACATCGCCCGGGTGAAGGCGGCGTTGTCGGTGAGCAGGACTTGGTGCCCAGCGCGAGGGATCACAACCATGGCCTTGGCCGGCGTCTGTAGCCGGTCCAGCCAAGCGCGAGCGTGGTCGGTGGGCGAGGTAGTGTCGTCCGCGCCCTGGATGATCAGGGTCGGCACGGGCAGGGCGCGGCCGAAGGTCTGAAAGTCCGAAGCCCAGATCTCGCGCTCCAGCCGTGTATCCTTCAGGGCGGACCGACCGCGAACCAGGGCGCGCAGGTCGGCCAGGGTCCAGTGCGGCGCGGTCAGGGCGGCCATGACGGCCTCGGCATCGGCGATCTGGGCGCCCCTGTACGGCGCCGATATCCGCCACAGCGCGCCGGAGGCGGCCTGGCGATCCTTCCACGGCGGCGGACCCACCGCCTGGACCACCGCCAGACCCTTGGTGTCATGTGCGGCGGCCGTGCGGCGCAGCAGGTTGGCGTAAATCCACTGATCGCGCTCCGGCTGGGCGCTGGCGGCCTGGCCCGTGCCCACATAGGCGGCGAAGCGGTCGGGGGCGGCCTGGGTCATCAGAACCCCCAACTCCGAACCCCAGGACCAGCCCACCAGGATGATCTTCTCGCGGCCCAGCCTTGCCCGGACATGGTCGGTGACCGCTAGGCCGTCGCGAACCATGGCGGCGGTGTCGAGGGCGGGGTCCACCCGGCCCTTGGCGCGGGCCAGGGTGCGGCCGGCGCCGGGCTGGTCCCACTGGACAACCACATAGTCTCGCTCCAGTGGGGCCATGCGGGCGATCAGGTTGCTGATGGCGCCGCCGGGGCCGCCATGCAGCACCAGCACCACCGGCTTGCGGAGATCCTGGCCGCGGATGGTGACCCACTGGTCCAGGCCGTTGATGCGCACGAAACCAGCTTCGTCGATCCCCGGCGGGGTAGCGATGGCTACCGCCTGGGCCACGCGAGCCCGCTGCACCAGCACATAGACCGTCGCCGCCGCGACGCTCAGCGCCGCCAGGCAGAGCACCCCCGCCACTACTCTCAACACCAGACGCCGCATGTTTTTCCCCCAAAGGCCGTTTCCAGTGAGGCTAGGGTCGCGGATGGAAATCACAACTGTAATCTCACTGATCTGGTGACGTTTTCCGGCGGGTCGGTTTTTCCTTGACGGAAGATTACAGCCGTAGCCTGATCGGTGGAAGGATCATTCCGAAAGGCCCGCATGCCCTGTTTCCGCGCCCATCGAATCGTCGCCGGCTTGGCCGCCGCGCTGTTGCTTCCGACGGCGGCCTCCGCCGAACCTCTGACCGGCCTCGGGGTGTTCAACGAGGCCACCCCGGTGGTGAAGGTGATCCTGCTGGGTCTGGTGGCTGCGACCCTGGCGGCCATCGTGGTCTCGACCCTGAAGGTGGTCTCTGGCCCCAGGCTGGCGGGTGGCTCGGCGTTCCTGTCGGGGCTGAGGGTGGGGGGGCCGCTGGCTGGGCTGGTGGGGGCGGCCTACAGCGGGCTGAACATGGCCCTGAACCTGGCCAATGTCGTCGAACCGGCGCCGTTGAACATCCTGGCGCGCGGGGCGTCGGAGGTTCTGATGGTTATCCTGCTGGGCTTGGTGGCGGGATCGGTGGCGGTGATCGCCAACTGGGCGGTGGAAGCGCGCATCGACCGGACTGTCCTGGGGGCCTAGGCGTGGCCGGCGATATCCACGTCACCGAGGCTGAGAGCGCCATACTGGAGACCCTTTGGCGGTGCGGGCCGCTGCCGCCGGTGCGCCTGATCGCCGAGGTCAAGGCCAGGCGGGCCTGGGGGGAGGCCACCATCAAGACCCTGCTCGGCCGACTGATGCTGAAGCAGGCGGTGCGTTCGGTACGGGAGGCGGGGGTGCTGCGATATCACCCGCTGATCGAACGCGGCGCCTATGTCGAGCACGAGGTGCGGCTGTTGGTGAAGCGGCTGTTCGGCGGCGACTCCGCGGCGTTGGCGGCCTTCCTGGCGGAACATCCGGACTCGGCCAACCGTTAGCTTTGGGGACCCTCGAAAGGCGTCTTCCAAGACCTGAGGACGCAGGCGGTTGGTTTTGGGGGCCGTTCCCTAGAACCAGCCGCGAAGCTTAAACCAGATCAATGGAATGACGCCGCTCAGGGCGATGACGGCCAAGCCGTACGGATAGCCCCACGCCCAGCTCAATTCCGGCATGATGTGGAAATTCATGCCGTAGATGCCGGCGACCAGGGTCGGCGGGATGCCGACGATCGAGACGATGGTCAGGATCTTGAAGATGTCGTTCTGGGCCATGCCAATCAAGCCGACCATGGCGTCCACCAGAAATTGAACCTTGTCTTCCAGGTGGGTTTGGTAGTCGTCCAACGAGGCCACGTCCTGACGCAGGCTGCGTAGGTGAGGCTCGAACTGGCCATCGGCCCATGAGGCCGTGAGCTCACAGGCGAAGTCCACCACGCGGCCAATGCCCAGAAGGGCGTCGCGGGCCTCTGACGTCCTATCCCCCAGCCGCCCGACCAGGTGAAGCTTGCCTCGCATCATACGATTGGAGCGGATCGCTTCAGGGCCCTCGGTTTCGCCGGCGCGGAACAGGGCCGTGGAAATAGTCTTCAACTCGCCCGCCGTGTGCTCCAGCACGTCAGCCAGGACATCGACGATGTCGTCGCAAAGCTCGACGAAGGCGTCGAGGCTGCAGGTAGGCCCGCCGGCGCCCTCCTCAAAGCGGGCGGCCAAGGCTTCGGCCGCTCGCAGACGGCCGAACCGGATGGTGACCAGATGCGACGAGGACAGAACAAATCCTACCGGCAACACTTCGCCGGGGCCGCCGGGATCGTGGTTGATGGTGGGCATGCTCATGGACAGCACCCCGTCGCGGGAGCGCAGGCGGCTAGAGGTTTCGATCTCGCTCAGGCCCGCGCGGCTGGGCATGGGGACGCCGACGACGCGCTCCGCTTCCGCCAGTTCCTCGGCGGTGGGGTCGTGCAGATCAAGCCAGATGGGCTGCCCGGAGGCGCCGTCACCCGCGGGGAAGGATTTCAACATTCGGCTGACCATGACTGACGAGGGAAGGGCGGCAGGACTATGGCGAGCGTCGCGCGGCCTGTCGCCAGGGCTTTTTTCGGTCAGGTGGGCAGGGTGGCGGCGGCCATGCGCACGGGGATGGACTTGTAGGCCGGTGTGCCGCTGCGGCGGTCGTGATCGTCAAGGACCACCAGGCCGTTCATCTCCGGATAGTAGCCGGCCAGGCAGCCGCGGGGCAGATCGCGGGCCACCACGGTGAGGGAGCGCACGGCGCGCTGGCCGGTTTGGTCGAACGCGGCCACAAGGTCGATGGCGTCGCCATCCTTCAGCCCCCGGACGGCCAGGTCGTCGGCATGGGCGAACACCACGTCGCGGCGCCCGAACACCCCGCGATAGCGGTCGTCCTGGCCGTAGATGGTGGTGTTGTACTGGTCGTGGCTGCGCACGGTGGTGAGCAACAGCACAGCCGGGTCGCCCTGGCGCGGATCCTCGGCGGTGGCGGCATAGGGCAGGAAGTTGGCCTTGCCGCTGGGCGTCTTCCACACCCGGTTCTGCGGTCCCACGGGCAGCTGGAAGCCGCCCGGGGTGCGGATGCGCTGGTTGTAGTCGCCGAACTGGTCGGGGAAGACCGCCTGGATGAGGTCGCGGATGCCCTCGTAGTCATCGGTGAGAGCTTGCCAATCGACCGGATCTTTTGAGCCAAAAGTCGCTTCGCCGATGCCCGCGACGATGGCGATCTCGGACTTCAGGCCCGAGGAGGCTGGGGCATTGAGGCCCTTGGAGGCGTGCACCATGGACATGGAGTCCTCGACGGTTATGGCCTGGCGTCCGGCGGCCTGGACGTCGATCTCCGTGCGGCCCAGGCAGGGCAGCAGCAGGCTTTCGCGGCCGGGCAACAGGTGGGTGCGATTGAGCTTGGTGGCGATGTGCACCGTCAGTTCCAGCTGTTGCATGGCGGCGAAGGTGCGATGAGGGTCGGGGGCGGCGACGGCGAAATTGCCGCCCAGGCCGATGAAGATCTTCGCCTCCCCGCGCTCCATGGCGGCCACAGCCTCGACAACGGTGTGACCGTGTTCGCGGGGCGAGCGGAAACCGAAGGTGCGATCCATGCTGGCCAGGAAGGCCTCTGAGGGCTTTTCCCAGATGCCGACCGTGCGGTCGCCCTGGACGTTGGAGTGGCCGCGAAGCGGGCAAACGCCGGCCCCTTGGCGGCCGATGTTGCCCTTAAGCAGCAGCAGGTTGACCAATTGCTGCACCGTTGAGGACGAGTTGCGGTGCTGGGTCAGGCCCATGCCGTAGCAGAGGATGGTGGCCTTGGCGGCGGCGTAGACGCGGGCGGCTTCCTCAAGCTCGGCGCGGGTGAGGCCGGATTCGGTCTCAATGACGCTCCAGCTCCGGCCATCCAGCTGTTCGACCAGGGTGTCGAAGCCGGTGGTGTGCTCGGCGAGGAAGGCATGGTCGATGACTTCGGGCGCCCCGGCGGCCTTGGCCTCCGCATCGAGGGCCAGCAGCGCCTTCATCATCCCCTGCACCACCGCGAAATCACCGGCGAGGGTGGGCTGGTAGTAGCGCGAGGCGATGTCGGTGGAGGTGAGGGTGACCATCTCCACCGGGTCCTGCGGCGAGGCGAAGCGTTCCAGGGCCCGCTCACGCAGGGGGTTGAAAACCAGGATCCCAGCGCCGCGCCGCGAGGCGTTGCGCAGGGTGGTCATCATCCGCGGGTGGTTGGTGCCGGGATTGTGGCCGAAGCTGAGGATCAGGTCGGCGTGGTCGAAGTCCTCCAGGGTCACCGAACCCTTGCCCAGGCCGATGGAGTCCGGCAGGCCGACGCTGGTGGGCTCGTGGCACATGTTCGAGCAGTCGGGGAAGTTGTTGGTGCCAAAGCGCCGGCCCAGCAGCTGGTACAGGAACGCCGCCTCGTTGGACGCCCGGCCGGAGGCGTAGAACTCCGCCTGGTTGGGAGTTTCCAAGGCCCGCAGCCGGGCGCCCACCTGGGCCAGGGCGTCTTCCCAGGCGATGGGCAGGTAGCGATCGGAGGCAGGGTCGTAGACCATCGGATGGGTCAGGCGGCCCATGTCCTCCAGGCGGTGGTCGCTCCATTCCCGCAACTCGGCGAGGGTGTGCTGGGCGAACTGGTCGGGGGTGGCGCGCTTGGAGGTGGACTCCCAGGCGACGGCCTTGGCCCCGTTCTCGCAGAACTCGAAGGATGATGTGTGCTTGGGGTCGGGCCAGGCGCAACCGGGGCAGTCGAAGCCGTCGGGCTGGTTGGCGTGCAGCAGGGTGCGGCCGCCCTTGGCCAGGGTCTTCTGGTCCTCCAGGGCGCCGCCAACCGCCTTCACCGCGCCCCAGCCGCCGGCCGCAGCGTCATAGGTCTGCACGCCGGCAATGCGCTTCCTAGACATGGGCAAGGGTCCTGGCGTTGGGGGCTGCGGCGGCAAGGGACAGGCGATCCGCGCCGCTGAACACGGTGAAGCCGTCCGCACGCGCCAGGGCCACCAGGGTGATGCCGGCGTCCTCGGCCCTTTGAATGGCCAGGTCGGTGGGGGCGGACACCGCGACGATCATCGGGCAACCGATCCGCACGGTTTTCTCCACCATCTCGAAGGAGCAGCGGCTGGTGACCACCACGAAACCGGCGCCGGGATCGACACCGGCTCGCAGCAGGCCGCCCGCCAGCTTGTCGAGGGCGTTGTGACGACCGACGTCCTCGCGCACCGCCAGCAGCTCCCCCGACGCGGTGGCGAAGCCTGCGGCGTGAGTGGCGCGGGTGAACTGGCCGAGGGGCTGGCGTTCACCCAGGGCGGCCACGGCGCGGTGCACAGCCTCCGGGGCGAAGGCCTGGCGGGACAGCACCGGGGGCAGGGCGCGCACGGCGTCGGCCAGGCGCTGGACGCCGCACAGGCCGCAGCTGGACCGACCTTCCAGGGTGCGGGGCCGCGCCTTGCGGACCACGGCCGTCGCGGACAAGACGATGTCGGCCAGCACGCCCTCGGCCTTGGTCTCGACGGTGATGCGATCGATGTCCGCCGCCCCGGCGACACCCTCGGTGAGCGTGAAGCCGAAAGCCAGGTCCTCGATGTCGTCGGGGGTGGCCATCAGTACGGTGTGTGGCCGGCCATTGAAGGAAAGGCCGATGGCGGTTTCGCGGGGGGTCTGACGCTGGATCGAACGCGGGGCGGCGTTGGGCCGCCATTCGAGCCCGGACCTGGGCCGCGCCGTCCTATCGAGGGTGTCCATGGTCGTCCTCCTCAATCGGTGTGATCTAGGACCGGGGGGGCGCGCCGCCGAGGCTCTGCCGAAGCGCCTCGCCAATGCGCAGGCAATCGTCGTCTCGGCCGACGGTGGCGGCGGCCAGAGTCACGTCGCCCAGCATGTATCGCACCGTGGCGTCACGGGCGGCGATGGAGCCCTCGACCTCGATGCGGTCCCAGTGTTCGGCGTGGCCGACGTACCGGATGGTGACGTCGTAGTGGGCGCTCCAGAAGAAAGCCGGTGCGCGCAGCGGCGTGTCGAGGCCCAGCATGTTGGCGGCGGCGATCTGCCCCTGACGCTCCGCGGCGACCCAGTGTTCGACGCGGATGGGGCTGGGTTGGCTGGGGTCCGGATAGCGGGCGATGTCGCCGGCGGCGAAGACCCCGGGGGCGCTGGTGCGCAGGCGGTCGTCGACCATGACGCCGTTGTCGATGATCAGGCCGGCCGACTGGGCCAGGGCCAGGCGCGGCTTAACACCTACGCCCAGGACCAGGACATCGGCGGTGACCGTCGAGCCGTCGTCCAGGGTCAGAACCGAGCCGTCGAATCTGGCGGCCTGGCGGCCAAGGTGGAAGCGCACGCCGTGCTGTTCGTGCAGGGCCAGGATGAAGCCGCCCAGTTCCGGGCCAAGCTTTGCGGCCAGCGGCAGGGCCTCGGGGGCGACGACATGAACCTCCAGCCCGCGAGTGCGCAGGGCGGCGGCGGCCTCCAGGCCGATGAAGCTGGCGCCGATTACCGCAACGGCCTTCGCTCCCACCACCGCGCCGATCACCGCGTCGCTGTCGGCCTGGCTGCGCAGGACGTGGACGTTGGCCCGGTCGAAGCCGGGAACCGGCGGGTGGTTGGGCTCGGCCCCCGTGGCCAGGAGCAGGGCGTCGTATTCCAGGTCCGAGCCATCGCTCAATGTCAGCCGGTGTTGGGCGGCGTTCAGTGCGGTGGCCGTGACGCCCAGGCGCAGGTCGATGCGGTAGTCGGCGTAGAAGGCGTCGTCCTTCAGCGGCATCCAGGCTGGGTCGGCCTCGCCGGCCAGGTAGTCCTTGGAGAGGTTGGGGCGGTCGTAGGGCGCCAGGGCATCGCTGCTGATCAAGGTGAGCGCCCCGGCGTAGCCCAGGTCGCGCAGGCGCTGGGCGGCGGCGAACCCTGCCGCGCCGCCGCCAACGATAACGATGCGCTTGGGATGGGCCGAGAGGTCGCGGGTCTCTGGAGCTGTGGGTGGAAGCTTCTCGCGCACGACCACTCGGCCGTCGATCAATTCCACCTTCCACCGATCGACGGGCGCCAGAGCCGGGGCTTCCAACGCGGCGCCGGTGCGCAGATCGAAACAGGCGTGGTGCAGCGGGCAGCGGATGGTCCCGCCGGCGCGCAGCCCCTGCTTCAGCGGGCCGCCGTAGTGGCTGCAGGCGCCGCCGATGGCGACGATCTCGCCGTCCAGCCGGGCCAGGATGACCGCTTCCTCGCCGACGTGGCCGTCGAACACCCCCTCCGGCGGAATGCTCGCCGGATCGACACCTTGCGAAAGATCGGGGCCTTGGTCGTCATCGGCTGAGGCGGACATGAGCGGGGTCCTTTGGTGGCGAAGTCCTTGAGGACGCAGACGACGTCTGTTTGTCGCCGGGACGTCCCGGCGTCTTGAACGTCGATGACTTTTCTATGCCCAAACACGGGCTTCCCAAACACGCCTTGGCCAAACACGCCCTGATGCACGCCTTGCGGCGTCGTCAGCCCCAGTAGGGCGCCGCGCCATAGGGGCCGTAGTAGGCGAACAGGCGGTCGCGGTAGGTGGAATCGCCGCCGCCCAGGGCGGCCAGCTCGTCGTGGCTATAGTTCGGGGCGGCTTTCAGCGCCGCCTTGTCCAGCGGCGTGACATAGCCCTCCCAGGCGGTGTTGTAGTCGAGCACGGCCCAGGGGACGGGGTGGATCTGCTCGCCAATGCCCAGGAAGCCACCGAAGGAGATCAAGGCGTAGCGGACCTGGCCCGAGGCCTTGTCGATGGACAGGTCGTCAACATGGCCGATCCGTTCGCCCTCGGCGTCGAACACCGGCGCCCTGATCACCCGGTTGGCCGTGACCAGGCCGTGGTTGGCGTGAGAAGGCAGGTCGTCGGCGGTCATCGGCGTGGGCTCGGCTGTGTCGTCGGCCATGCGAAGCTCCAGTGCTGGTTGCGCGGGGTCTTGCCGCGTCGGCGCGGCATTCCCTTGAAGGCCGGCGATGTTGTCGTGCGGGCGTTCGTCCCGAGCAAGGGATTTGCGGCCCTAGCCTTCCTTAGCCGCTGATGGCGCGATCGGGGACCTCGATCGGCGAGGGTGTGGCCGGGAATTCCTGGGGCGTTGGATCAGCGGGCAACTCCGTCGGAGCCGTGGGCGGCATGGGATCCTGGCCAGGAACGGTCGGGGGCGGGTCTTGGGGTTGTTCAATGGGCATGCTGGCGCAACGCTAGGCACGCGCCCCCGTTCCACCGACGCGAAGCGAGACGGCGCCGGCTCGGCGAGCGCTCGCTCGTCATCGTCGTGACGATTCGCGAGGAGGGGATGTGACGGATGGACCAAAAAATTAGCCGGCCGCGCCCTTGTAGCGGCCGGTCCGGCGCCGAGTTTCACCCTCGCCGAATGGTGTTCTTGCATTGGGGCTTCCCCCGGCTCGGGGTGAAGGCTATACGCGGCCCGCAAAACGGAGAGTCTCATGGAGATTCGCGAAGGGCTCACCTTCGACGATGTTTTGCTTCAGCCGGGTGCGTCGGAAGTGATGCCGACGCAAGTCAGCACCGCGACCAAGTTTACGCGGCAGATCGCATTGAACATCCCCCTGGTGTCCGCGGCTATGGACACCGTCACCGAAAGCCGGCTGGCCATCGCCATGGCCCAGGCCGGAGGTCTGGGCATTCTGCACCGCAACCTGTCGGTTGAGGAACAGGCCGATCAGGTGCGCGAGGTCAAACGCTACGAAAGCGGCATGGTGATCAATCCGCTGACCATCCATCCGGACACCAAGCTTCGGGAAATCAAGGAGATAAAGGCCCGGCGCCATATCTCCGGCTTTCCGGTTGTGGAGCGCGGCAGCGGCAAGCTGGTGGGTATCCTGACCAATCGCGACATGCGGTTCGAGGGCTCGGACGAGGTGCCCGCCTCCGAACTGATGACCCGCGAGGGCCTGATCACGGTGCGCGAGGGTGTCAGCCAGGGCGAGGCGCGGGCCTTGCTTCGGCGGCATAAGATCGAGCGGCTGATCGTGGTCGACGACGACTATCGCGCCGTCGGCTTGATCACCGTCAAGGACATGGAAAAGGCTCAGGCCCATCCCAGCGCGGCCAAGGACGCCCAGGGGCGGCTGCTGGTGGGCGCGGCCTCCACAGTTGGCGATGCCGGCTTCGAGCGCTCCATGGCCCTGATGGAGGCCGGGGTGGACGTGGTGGTGATCGACACCGCCCATGGCCATTCCAAACAGGTCTCCGACGCCGTGGCCCGTCTGGTGCGGGAAACCAACCGTGTGCAGATCGTGGCCGGCAACGTGGCCACCTATGAGGCCGCCAAGGCCCTGATCGACGCCGGCGCCGACGCCATCAAGGTAGGGATCGGGCCAGGTTCGATCTGCACCACGCGGATCGTGGCCGGGGTGGGCGTGCCGCAACTGACCGCCATCACCGATGCGGTGCGGGCGGCCAAGGACAGCGGCGTGCCGGTGATCGCCGACGGCGGCATCAAATATTCGGGCGACCTGGCCAAGGCCATCGCGGCGGGCGCCTCGACGGCGATGATGGGATCGATGTTCGCCGGCACCGACGAGGCGCCTGGTGAGGTGTTCCTGTACCAGGGCCGGTCCTACAAGACCTATCGCGGCATGGGTTCGGTGGGCGCTATGAGCCAGGGCTCGGCCGACCGTTACTTCCAGAAGGAAGTGCAGGACGCGCTCAAGCTGGTGCCCGAAGGCATCGAGGGTCAGACCGCGTTCAAGGGGCCGATCCATCCGGTCATCCACCAACTCGTCGGGGGGCTGCGGGCCGCCATGGGTTACGTGGGCGCGCCGGACATCGAAACGTTCCAGAAGCGGGCGCAGTTCATCCGCATCACCGGCGCCGGCCTGCGGGAAAGCCACGTCCACGACGTGATGATCACCCGCGAGGCGCCGAACTATCCGAGCCAGGTCTGATCGCCCATCTTCCGCGATCCATAAGGTCCAATTGAATGCGTGACGGCGGCCGTATCGCGGCGGCGATCGAAGTGCTGGACGACATGGACCAGCGCCACAAGCCCGTGCGTATGGCCCTGAAGTCCTGGGGCGAGGGCGCGCGCTATGCCGGGGCCAAGGACCGCGCGTTCGTGTCCGGGTTGGCGCTTGATGCGCTGCGCCGGCGTCGGTCCCTGGCCTGGGCGATGGGTGAGGACAGCAACCGGGCCCGAGTGCTGGGGGCGCTGAGCCTGGCCTGGAACTGGCCGCTGGAACGGATCGCCGCGGCGGCGGGCGAAGATCATGGCCCTGGCGCCTTGACCGAAATCGAACTTGCCCGGCTCGGCCAGCCTGTGGCGATCAGTGACGCCCCCGCCGACGTGCGCGGTGACTATCCCGAATGGGTCGATGCGGCGCTGGAGCGGGTGTTCGGAGCCCAGCGAGGCGACGAGGCGAAGGCCCTGGCCGAGCGGGCGCCCGTAGACCTTCGCGCCAACACCTTGAAGAGCGACATTGGTCGTGTCCTCAAGGCCCTAGAGACCTTCGGGCCGATCGAGGCGGGGATGACGCCCAACGCCGTGCGCATCCCAGCCCCGGCGGCCAGCGAGCGCGCCGCGCCGGTGGAAGCTTCCCCCGCCTTTGAGAAGGGCTGGTTCGAGGTCCAGGACCTGGGCTCCCAGATCGCGGCGGCCTGCGCCGGCGAAATCAAGGGCAAGCAGGTACTGGATTATTGCGCCGGGGGCGGGGGCAAGACCCTGGCGCTGGCGGCGGCCATGGGCAACAGCGGCCAGCTCTACGCCTACGACTCCGACGCCCGGCGGCTGACCGACACCGTGCGGCGCTCGCAGCGGGCTGGGGTGCGCAACCTGCAGATCCGTTCGCCCATCGAGAAGGATCCGCTGCGGGGCCTGGACGCCAAGATGGACCTGGTGTTCGTCGACGCCCCGTGTACGGGCTCTGGCACCTGGCGGCGGCATCCGGACGCCAAGTGGCGGCTGACGGTTGAACAGCTGGAACGGCGGATGGCCGAGCAAGACACGGCTTTGGACGGGGCGGCGACCTTCGTGAAGAGCGGCGGTCGGCTGATCTATGTCACCTGTTCCCTCTTCGCCGAAGAGAACGAAGACCGCGTGGCGGCCTTCCTAGCGCGGACGCCAGGGTTCGCGGTGGTCCCGGCGGCGGGCGTTGCGGACGGGTTTCTGACGACGGAGGGGTTCCTGCGCCTGACGCCGCGGACGGCGGGCACGGACGGTTTCTTCGTAGCGGTGCTGGTGCGGGGCGCGGCGCACTCGTGACGCGGCGCTGATTCTGCACTACATGCCCGCCATGACAGACAACCCCCATCACGAACGCGTCCTGATCGTCGATTTCGGCTCTCAGGTGACCCAGCTCATCGCCCGGCGTGTGCGGGAGAGCGGGGTCTATTGCGAGATCCATCCCTACGACAAGGTCGGGGCGATACTGGAGAGCTTCGCGCCCAAGGCGGTGATCCTGTCTGGCGGCCCGGCCAGCGTCCACGAAGCCGAAAGCCCCGCCGCGCCGGCGAAGGTGTTTGAGCTGGGCGTGCCGGTGCTGGGCATCTGTTACGGCGAGATGACCATGTGCGCCCAGTTGGGCGGCGCCGTGGAGAGCGGCCATTCCCGTGAATTCGGCCGCGCCGAGATTCGTATCGCCCGCGAGAGCCCGCTGCTGGACGGCTTGGGCGAGATCGGCGACGAGGAGACCGTGTGGATGAGCCACGGCGACAAGATCACCGCCATCCCCCCCGGCTTCGAGGTGGCGGCGACTTCCGAGGGCTCGCCCTTCGCCGTGATCGCCGATGAGGGCCGTCGGATGTACGGCGTGCAGTTCCACCCGGAAGTGGCGCACACCCCCCGCGGCGCCCGCCTGCTGCGCAATTTCACCCACAAGATCGCCGGCCTATCGGGCGACTGGACCATGGCCAGCTTCCGCGCCGAGGCGGTGGCGCGGATCCGCGAGCAGGTTGGCGACAAACGGGTGATCTGCGGCCTGTCCGGGGGCGTCGACTCCTCGGTGGCGGCGGTGCTGATCCATGAGGCCATCGGCGAGCAGCTGACCTGCGTGTTCGTGGACACCGGCCTGCTGCGCCAGAACGAGGCCGAGCAGGTGGTGACCATGTTCAGGGATCACTACAATATTCCGCTGGTTCATGTTGATGCTGCTGACCTTTTCCTAGGTCAGCTTGAAGGCGTCACTGACCCGGAGGCCAAGCGCAAGACCATCGGCCGCCTGTTCATCGAGGTCTTCGACAAGGAGTCGACCAAGATCGAAGGCGCGGCCTTCCTGGCCCAGGGAACGCTCTATCCCGACGTCATCGAGAGCGTCTCGGCCCGCGGCGGCCCTTCGGCGGTGATCAAGAGCCACCACAATGTCGGCGGCCTGCCCGACTATATGAAACTGAAGCTGGTCGAGCCCCTGCGCGAGCTCTTCAAGGACGAGGTGCGGGTGCTGGGGGTTGAACTCGGCCTGCCGCCGGCCTTCGTCGGTCGCCACCCCTTCCCGGGGCCTGGCCTGGCGATCCGCATCCCCGGCGAGATCACCCGCGACAAGGTGGCCGTCCTGCAAAAGGCGGACGCCATCTATCTGGACGAGATCCGCAAGGCCGGCCTTTACGACAGCATCTGGCAGGCCTTCGCCGTGCTGCTGCCGGTGAAGACCGTGGGCGTCATGGGCGACGCCCGCACCTATGAAGACGTCCTGGCCTTGCGAGCTGTCACCTCCACCGACGGCATGACCGCCGACGTCTTCGAATTTCCCTGGGACGTGCTGACGCGGGCTGCGACCCGGATCGTCAACGAGGTGCGAGGGGTGAACCGGGTGGTCTACGACGTGACGTCAAAACCGCCGGGGACGATCGAGTGGGAGTGAGGGGCGTGGGAATATGCGCAAAATCACCGACTGCTATTGGGTGACCGGATCGCTTGACGCCTAGGTGGTGGTCAAGGCGAACAGTGCGCGGGATATGTACCAGCTGGTGGACAGGCTGAGCGCCATAGCTGGCGTCACCCGGAAGTTCAGCGTGTTGCGCAACTGCTTCTCAGCGTCGTCGCGCTCCGATAAATTAGGCGATCCGCCTCTCCAGGTCTGGGTCGACGCGCGAAACCGAGCCAGCGCCGGGAAAGGACTTTCGTGACCGGAAGCGTGACGATCTACGGCATCAAGGCCTGCGACACGATGAAGAAGGCCCGCGCCTGGCTGGACGACTACGGAGTGGCCTATGCCTTCCATGACTACAAGATCGTGGGCGTCGACCGCGCCACCCTGGAGGGCTGGGCGCGGGCGGTGGGCTGGGAGGTGCTGTTGAACCGATCTGGGACCACATTCCGCAAACTACCGGACGAGGATCGCCAGGGGCTGACCGAGGCCAAGGCGATCGACCTGATGCTGGCGCAGCCGTCGATGATCAAGCGGCCGGTACTCGAGGCTGGGCTCGAGCCGCCGCTGGTGGGGTTCAAACCGGACGCCTATGGGGCCAGGTTCGGCTAGGCGGGGGATCCACTTCGTCCGGCGATAGGCGGAATCGCGCCTCTACCGTAACGATCCGGCCAGCTCGGAATTATCCCTCTTGCGCCGACCTGGCGAAAAGAACAAAACAAGAACTTAGGGATAGTGAGTGGGAGGCGACAGATGCTGCTGGAACTCGGCTTACGGGAGGGTATTGAGCCCCCGAGCGCGCCTAACGAGGCGATGTTCTTCGCCTTCATGCCGGAGCCCGCGTTCTCGGATCGCCTGCTGGATTTTGGCCGTCGGACGGCGCTGAGAGCGAACTTCGCCGGCACACTGATGAATCGGGCGCGCTTGCATATGAGCCTGCATCCATTCGTGGCGCGGGGCGGGCAGTGGGAGGCGCAGTTGGAGGCGGCGGACCGAGCGGTAAGGCGGATGAAAGCCGGTCCGATCCGGATCGCGTTGGATGGTGTGTCGACTTTCAATAGCAGTCACGGGGGAAAGTGCCTGGTCCTGACCGTCGGCGGCGATGAGGTCACCTCCTACTACCGTGAACTGGGTGAGGCCTTGGTCTGGGAGCGACTACCAAGGGGCGACGCGGCGTTCAGGCCGCATGTAACCTTGGTGCGTGGACATGGCTTCATCGAAGACGGCCCTGTCGCCGACCTGGGATGGACGGCGCGCGAGGTTGTGCTGATCCGCAGCTTTCATGGCGAGGGGCGCTACGACATCCTTGGGCGCTGGCCCATGCGGGGCCGGGCCTAGGCGGTGAAGTTCAGCTCGACGGTCACTCCGGACGGGTCGGTGAGGAAGACTTGGCGCAGACCAAGGCCCGGTACGGCGCGCTCGGCATAGGCGATGGCGGCGGCGTCGCAACGGGTGCGTAGGGCCGACCAGTCATCAGCCAGGAAGGCGATGTGGTCTAGGCCACGGACTCATTAGCGCGCATCCAGATTCGAGCGGATGCGAGCTTGACGCCGGCCAGGTAGTTTTCGGGGTTCTTGTCGTATCGGGTCGCGACGCCTCGGTAGTGTTTGATCTTGTTGAAGAAGCGCTCGACGG
>JBBROW010000012.1:0-81801 GCA_038228945.1 Caulobacterales bacterium | reverse complement strand
CGTCGACCTCCAGGCCGCCATCAACCGCTTCGTCGCCGACCACAACCAGCAGCCCAAACCCTTCGTCTGGACCGCCGATCCAGACAAAATCATCGCCGCCGCCAGCCGTGGGCACCAAACGTTGGAATCAATCCACTAGGTAGACCTCGTAGGAAGCATCAATTCGTCGCTTGCGGTCGAGGGCTAGGGTGAGGTCAACCTTCGTCCCGTCCTGGCGCTCGATGGTCTTCGACCGAGTGCTCAGCTTGGCCATCACGCCGCCGAACGGGCGGAAGTCGTTGACCATGGTCTGGTCGATCAAGACGTTGCGGTCGGCCAGGAACAAGATGCGCTTGGCCCGCTTGGCTTTCCAGAGGCGCCAGATGATCTGGAAAGCCGTGTAAGTCTTCCCCGTGCCGGTCGCCATGACGAGCAAGGCCCGCTTCGAGCCCTTGGCGATCGCCTCAACGGCGGCGTTGACGGCGCTGACCTGATAGTACCGCGGGGCCTTGCCGCTTCCATCCTCATAGTAGTCTTGCAAGACCAACGCCTCAGCGTCCGGCGTGAGTCCCTTCCAAGAACGGTATTGGTTCCACAGCGCCGACGGGCTCGGGAACATGTTGAGCCCGATGGTCGTTTCGACCTCCGCGCTGGCGCCCGTTCGGTCGTGAAAGACGAACCCGTCGCCGTTCGATGAGAAGACGTAGGGTATGTCCAGGGTCTCGGCGTACTCGATCGCCTGCTGGATTCCGTCGCCGACGCTGTGCTTGTTGCCCTTCGCCTCGATCAGCGCGATCGGCAGGTTCGGCTTGTAGTAAAGGACGTAGTCAGCGCGCTTGGACTTGCCACGCGTCACCAGTTTGCCGCGGACGATGATGCGGCCCTTGGTGAAGCTGACCTCTTCACGGATCTGGGTGATCTCATCCCAGCCGGCGGCCCGCAGCGCTGGCGTGATGAACTTCGTGCAGATATCGCGTTCACTCAGGCCGACAGGGATCATGGCCCGGCCAGCCGCAGCCCGCGGCGCTCACCCGCATTCTTTGCCCTGCCAATCAAACGACTTCCCCCGATAGCGCACTACCTGAGCAAGAAGTCAGTCGTGCCGCAAGCCGATTGCGGATCTGGCCTATCCGCGACTGCGGCCGTTGGTCGCCGTCATTGCGTGCGAGATCGCCGCGGCCGTGCGATCGGCTGCCGATTTCACCGGATCGTCCGCCAAGTGGGCATATTGCTGCGTTGTCTTGACGTCGCGGTGGCCGAGTATTGCGGCGATCAGCGGCAGGGACAGGCCACCGGCCAAGCCGAAGCTAGCGAACGTGTGACGCAGATCGTGAAGTCGCACGTTCGACAAGCCGGCTGACGCCTTGATCTTCGCCCAGACGCGCGGCGTGCCGACATAGTGCTTCGGCGCAGCGCCCTTCAGCGTTTCCGCCTCCGCCGGGAATAGGAACGGCGACATAGACGCCTTATCGCGGGGTACGGCGTTGAGCGCCTCAAGCGCTGCAGCGCCGAGCGGCACCACACGTGCGCCGGTCTTCGAATCCTTCAGCCGCAAACATCCTTGCTCGACGTCCAACTCATCCCACCGCAGGCCTTCGATCTCACTCTTTCGACTCCCAGTGAGCGCTAGCAGGCGGATGATCGCCAACCCGTGCGCGTTCACGCCCTCGTCTTTGGCTTCAGCCAGCGCAACGGTGAGGCGAGCCAGTTCGCTGCCAGATAGGAAGCGCTGCGACCGGCCGTCGCGGTAACGCTCGACCCCGCGCACCGGGTTTTCGGCGCGAAGCCCTTGGCGAACGGCGAAGGCGAAGATACCGCCCAGGAGACCGACCGTGCGCGTGGCAGTGCCCTTGCCACCGCGAGCGGAGGCGTCGGTGCGGCGGCGGCTCGCGGCCACCAGCGCCTTGCCTTTGACCCCCACAGCCCTCAAGGAAGCCACTGTGGGCTTGCGCACGGCGGCGGTCTTGCCCGCGGCCACATCGCGCATGAAACGCTCTACGTCCGCACTGGTAACGACGGAGACAGGGCGGCGGCCAAGTAGCGGTCTAATGTGAGCGCCGATGCGGGCCTTGTCGGCGGCGATAGTGCTGAGCTTCTTTCCGCTGACGCCGTCCTTCAGGTAGACGTCGCACAGGGCGGAGACGTTCATTTCCCCCCGTGCCCGTTGAAGCACCGCTTGAGGGTCGTCGCCGAAGCGAACCCGGCTCAGCGCCATGGCGGCTTCGTCGCGGGCTTCCTCGGGCGTCATCGCGCCATGCCGGCCTAAGGTGTATTCGCGGCGCACCGCGTTGCGACCTGCACCCGCGCGGTACCAGATGAAGTAGGTCTTTACCCCGCCCTTAGTGACCTTCAGGCCGAAGCCCTTCAGCTCGCTATCCCAGAGGCGATAGGTGGCTTCGGCTGGCTTGGCTGCGTCTACCGTCCGCTTGCCGATCCGCTCAACTCGCCCTTCGTTCTTCGTCGCCACTTTCGAGACTCCCGAGTCACCACTGAGTCACCACCGCGCTGAAAACACGGTGCGCTCACGGGAAAGACTAGGCCAGAAAAAGCGAGGAAAATACAGCACTTGGGGCAAGCCAGGGTGACCCGCGGAAGCTCCGGAAAAGTGGCGTTCATAGCCCTCCGAAGGCAAAGGTCACACGTTCGAATCGTGTCGGGTGCGCCACGCGGACCATGCAGAGAGAAAACACCCTCTCTGCCCCGCAACAACCCGCTGAAACGAAGCCGCGGCGGCGGCGGGGCCACCTCCTTGAGAGCGTCGACGCCCGCCCCCTACCCCGCCCCTACCAAGCGTACCGCGCGCCCAGGCTGATCCGGGAGTCCGAGTAGTGGGACTTGAAGCGGATCGAGCCCTGCAGGAAGGCTGAGACACCCAGGCCCTTGGGCGCCAGGCTCAGGGTTCCGCCCACCTCGCCGAAGGGGCCGTGGAAGTCGTCGGCGACGATCAGGTCCGGACCGCTGGTGATGTAGGTGGTGTGGTTGCGTCCCTCGAACTCATCCCAGGCCCGCGCGTCGCCCGAGAGGCGCAGGTTGTAATGCTCTGTGGTCATGACCGTGCCGGTGAAGCGCAGGCCGAGCGCGCCGCGGAAGGAGTCCTGGGCGCCCGGCTGGATGACCACGCCGGGCATGGCGAAGTCGTCCACCGAGGTGTGGGAGTAGGCCAGGGTTCCGATTGGCTCGAGGATGCCGCCGGCGATGGGGTAGCGCAGGCCAGTTTCGAAGCGAACACCCACCGAGCGGGCGCCGACATCCTGGGAGAAGGCCAGGCTGGGAACCACGTGACGGACGCGCAGGACGTTGCCGCTGATCGAGCCGTTGAAGAACATCGGGCCGCGCAGATAGGAGCCGTAGGCGCCGAAGGTCCAGCCGCGGATGGCGTCGGTGTCGCCCTGGGTCTGGTGGGTGACCTGGGAGCGGACATAGCCCACCGAGACGCCGCCCATGATGGCATCCTTGCCCGAGGCGCCCACCGCCTTGTCGGCGTCCAGGCCGCCGTTCAGACCCCAGCCGGACTGCTGGTAGCTGGTGTCGAGGGTGACGCCGGGGGCGACGGTGCTTTGGCCGGAACGGTTGGACCAGCCGCCCGTGGTCTTCAGCCAGACACCGGGGTCGAAGCCTTCGGTGAACTCGGCCTGCGCGCCATCGCGCCAGGTGTCCTGACGGTCCTGCCAGGGGTCGTTGACGAACCACAGCTTTTGCACGTTCACCCCTAGGGAGGTGAAGTTGAGGGCCTCGGTATTGGGGGCGCTGACCAGGGCGCTGCGGTTGGCCTGGTTTGCTAGGCTGTAGAGCCAGATGCCCTTTTGCAGCACGGCTTGGCTGCCGATCAGGGTGTAGTGGCTGGAGGACGGATCCAGGGCGAAGGCCCCGGCGCCGTTGGCCCCCGTAGTGGTGACCACGGTGATGCCGGCGGGATTGTAAACGCCCGGCCCCGCGTTGGTGTCATTGACCAGGACCTTGGTCGAGCCGGCCGTCGAGCCAACGTTGAGGGTGTCTGCCGTTGAGCCCGGGCCGCCGAGGTAGGCGTCCACAACCAGGCGGCTGGCGCCGGTCCCGGTGAACACCGCGCCCGGCGCGTTCAGCGACCGGTCCGGGGTCACCGCGCCGTCAGACAGGTTGATAATCCCCGAATTGTTCAACGCGGCCAGGTGGTTGAGGGTCAAGCTGGCGGCGTAGGGCAGCGAGGCGTGGGCCGCATTGATCTCCCCCACATGGACCAGGCCATTGTTGCTGAAGATCCCAGCCGCGCCGAAGTCGATGCTGGTGGCGCCGCCAAGGCCGACGCCGCTGGTTTCGATGGCGCCGCTGTTGGTCAGGCTATGCTCGCCGCCGCCGGCGGCGAAGACGCTGGCGCCGCCGGTTTCCCAGATGCCGCTATTGTTGAGCTTCACCGAGCCGACGCCGGTGAGGCTGGAGAAGTCCACCACCCCCAGCAAGAAGCCGGCGTTGTTGATCGCCACCGAACCGGTGTGGGAATTGAGGTTGGCGTGGACGGCCAGGTCGCTGACCGCGCCGGCGAGAGAGCGGACGGCGGTATTGGCGCCGATGTTGACGGTGGTGGTCGCCCCCGCGCCCTGCGCCAGGTCGATGACGGCCGCGCCGTTGGGCAGGGCGACGCTGACCGCCGCGCCCAGGCCAGCGATGGTGTTCGCGCCGCTGAGCCCGCCCAGGGTGATCGTGCCGCCGCCGCCGGCGCTGGAGATCACGCCATAGCCGCCGCTGGTGACATTGCCGGTGAGGGCGACGCTCTCCGCGCCAGTGGTCAGGGTTTGGACCCCCGCCGCCGCGCCCGTGACCGGGCCGCTGGCGGTCAGGGTTACTCCGCCGGAGCCGGCCTGGGCCTCGATAGCGACGCCGCCGGTGGCGGTAACCGCCGCGGTGGTGGTGATGGTCGCCTTGCCCGCACCGGCGGTGGCGGCGATGACCCCGTAGGTCCCGCCACTAATGCCGGCGTTTGAGGTGATGGCCACGTCGCCGCTGGCGCTGAGGGCGGCGGCGCCCTGGCCGTTGACAGCCGTGGCGCTGACCGCCTGGGCCAGTTGCAGGGTGACGGAGCCGGCGCCGGTGGATTGGCCGAGCACGCCGAAGGTCGAGCCCTTCACCAGGCCGCCGGAGGTGGTGGTGATGGCGATTGCGCCGGCGCCGGCGTTCTGAGCCGCCAGGCCGACGGTGGCGCCGACCACGGTGGCGCTGTTGGTAAGGGTGATCGGCGAAGCGCCGCTGGAGACCAGGGAGACCCCCGCGCCGGCGGCGGCGATGTCGCCGCTGTTGGCCACGGTGATGACGCCCGAACCGGTGCTGCTGGCTTCGATGCCGGCGCCGCTGGTTCCAAGGCCGCCGGTGGCGGTGATCGCGCCGCTGTTGGTGATGCTGATCGCCGACGCCGCGCCGGTGGTCTCGGCATGCAGGCCGACCCCGGCCAGGACGGCGGCGCTGTTGGTCAGGGTGACCGCCCCGCCACTGGCGCCCATCAGGCCATAGGCCGCCGGATCGATGGTCCCTGTGTTGCTGATGCTGACCGCGCCCGCGCCGGTGTGGTTGTTGGCCCAGATCGCGGCGCTGCCGGCGCCGCCAGTCATCCAGATATTGGCGGCGTTGCTGATGGTGATGGCCTGGGCCACGTCGCTGGTGGCGCTGGCCCAGATACCGCCGACGGCAGCGCCGCCCAGGACGGAGCCGACGCCACCGCCCAGGTCGGTGATGGCGATGGTCCCGGTGGTGGCCTGGGCGCGGATGCCGTAGTCGGCGCCGGCCAGGCTGGAGAGGCCGCCGCCGATGCGGCCGTCGTAGACGATGCCGACCGCGCCGGCGCCGCCATGGGCGTCGATCCCGGCGCTGCCCGCGCCGCTGACCCCGGTGATGGCCGAAGTGATGGCGGTGGCGGCGTTGCCGAGCGTGATGGCGCCGCCGGTGGAAGCGAAGATGCCCGCGGCCTTGGCGCTGATGGCGCCGGACGCGATCACCTGCACCTGGCCCGAGCCGCTGTCGGCCTCGATGCCACGGCCGCCGCTGGTGGCGACGCCGCTGTTGGTGGTGACCAGGGCCGAGCCGGCCCCACTGGTCTGAGCCAGAATGCCGCCAGTGATCCCGCTGACCATGCCGCTGGTGGTGACGGTGACGGTGACGGAGCCAGCGGCTGTGGTGATCGCCGCCACGCCCAGGCCGTTCAGGCCGGTGACGCCGTGGGTCAGGGTGACGCCGATATCGGAGCCGCCGTCGGACATGGCCACGACGCCGTTAAGAGCGCCGGTGACGGCCGCCGGATGGAGGTTGTCGCCGAGGGTCAGCGTCATGGCTCCCGAACCGGTGGTGTGGGCGTGGACCCCGTCGCCGAGGCTGGCGGTGACATCGGCGCCCAGGGTGATCTGGGTCAGGCCCTGGCCGGTGAGGTCGGTGAAGACACCGTAGGCGCCGCCGCTGACGGTGGACTGGGCGGCCAGTTTAATGTCGCCGCCGATGTTGCTGGCGCTTATGCCGTCATGGACGCCGATGACCGCGCCTGCCGTGGTCACAGTGACCGCGCCGCCGCCCAGGCCCACCGCCGCCACGCCGTCGCCGGTGGTTCCGGTGACCGTCTGGTCGGTGGTGACACTGACGATGGCCCCGTGCGCGGCGACGCCGACACCCGTAGCGGTGACGACGCCATGCGCCTTGATCGTCGAGGTCGCGGTCGAGGTGACCGACAGGCCGAAGGTTCCGCCGCTGACCAGTTGATCGCTCTCGACGCTGACCCCGCCGGCGCCAGCCACCGCGGCCGCGCCGAAGCCCGTTCCGGCCTGGACCTGAGCCAGGGTGTGGATGCTGGCTGCCGCCGCGCCGCCGGTCACGGCCAGGACACCGTCCTGGCTGGAGGTCACGGCGCCGTGGGTGGTGACCTGGACCGGGCCGGTATTGCCGATCGCCTGGACGCCGACCGTTCCGCCGCCGCCCAGGGCCGTCACCGCCCCGGTGCTGACCGTGACCGGGCCGCTGCCCGTGGTGTTGGAAGCGAAGATGCCGACCCCGCCCGAAGCGGTGGCGGTGACCGGGCCGGCGGTCGTATCGACCACCACGGCGGCGGCGCCGCTGGTGAAGGCGCGCACGCCGTTCTGGCCGGTGAGGGCGCCATTGCCGGTGACGGTGACGGCGCCGCCCTGGCTGGAGGCATAAATCGCCCAGGGGCCGGCGGCCTTGACACGGCCGGTGGTGACATCGACCGTATCGGCGCCGCCCGCCGTGGCCACGACGCCCGAGCCGCCGGCGTTGATCGCGCCCACGGTGAGGATGCTGATGAAGCCGTCGGCGGTGGAGGCTTGCACCCCCGCCGCGCCGGTGGGCTGGGCCACGGTGCCGATGGTTCCCAGCGCATTGATGGTGATCGTCCCGCCGGCGGCGGCGGCCGTGGCCAGGATGCCGTCTCCGGCCGAGGAGTTGACCCCGGTGGCGGTGGCGGTTTGGATCTCGATGCCGCCGCTGGTGGATTGCGACCACAGGCCCGCTTGCGAGCCGGCGACCTGGGTCGAACCGGTGAGGGTGACCAGGGTCGAGCCCGTCTCGGCCATGGTCTGGATGCCGGGTCCGGCGGTGTTGCTGACATTGGCCGAGGCGGTGACGTCCACCTGACCGGCGCCCACGACCAGAGCCGCGACGCCGCCGTTGGTAGCCGCGCCCATCAGGCCGACCGTGACATTGGCGCCGCCGAGATCCTCGGCCAGCACGCCCCAATGGCCGCTGGCCGGGGTGGTGACACCGGTGGTTCCACTGGCCGTGACCAGGACCCCGCCGCCGTGGGCGATGCCGACGATCCCCGCCGTAGCGCCGGTGACCGAGCCGGTGGCGTCGGTGAGGATGGTCACGGCGCCGGCGCCGCTGGCCTGGGCGTTGATCCCCGCCGCGCCCAGGCTGCTGACCGTGACACCGGAGGCGACGGTGACGCTGTTAGCGCCGTCGACCGTGCTGGTTTCAATGGCGTCGCCGCCACCGGTGACATTGGCCAGGGCGTCGATGGTGACGGTCCCGGCGCCGACGGCCGTGGCCTTGATGCCGGGATCGCCGAACACCGCGCCGTGGTTGGTGACAGTGACGTTGCCTCCGCCCAGGGCGAAGGCGTCGATGCCGTCGCCCGCGCTGCCCAGCCCGCCAGCCACAATGGACCCGGCCAGGGTGGTGACGTCGACATTGCCCGAGCCGGCGGCCTGGGCGAACACGCCGGTGCCCTGGGCCATGACCGAGGCGGTGTTGACGCTGACCGCGCCGGCGCTGGAACCCGAGATGACCTCGGCGTCGATGCCGATGGACCCGGCGTGGGTGACGGCGCCCAGGTTATCCACCAGGACATTGCCGCTGGCGCCCGATTGCGTGGCCTTGATGCCGATCTGGCCGGCGCTGATCTGGGCGGCGGCGGCGGTCTCCACCGTGGTCTGGCCGGTGGTGTTGGTGGTGGCGAAGACGCCGTTGACGGCGGCGGTGATCGGACCGGCCACGCGGTTGGCGGCGGAGCCGACGGTGACATTGCCCGTCAGGCCGCTGCTGTTGCTGGCGTGGATGCCGTCGGCGCCCGCGCCCACGGTCAGGATGGAGCCCGTGCTGGCCAGGGTTACCAGCACATCGCCGGCCATGTCGGTCTGAGCCTGGATGGCGTGGCTGCCGATGCCGGCGGTCTGGATGGCGCCGCTGTCGGCCACGGTGACCTGGACCGCGGGCAGGCCACTGGCCCCCGCGCCCTTTGTGCTCTGCGCCAGGATGCCGATCGCCCCGCCGCCCAGGGTGGTGAGGGTGTGGCCGGCCGCGTAGGTGACGTTGACATTGCCGGAGGCAGATCCGGCGCCGCCGAGGCTGAGAGCCTCGACGCCGATGGAGCCGGCGCCCTCGGTGAAGACGTTGTTGGTCAGGCCCACCGTGACCGCGCCGCCCGCGCCGGTGAGCGACGTGCTCTCGGCGAAGACGCCCTGGGCGTTGACGCCGTGGGTGGCGATGGCCGCCGAGGACGTGACCCCGACCGCCGCCCCGGGTCCCGAACCGCTCTGGCTCTGGGCGTAGATGGCGACGGCATTGGCGCCCGCGGTGCTGACCAGGCCGGCGCCCGTGAACGTCACGTTGACCGCGCTGGCGGCCGCGCCGGCGGTGGCCCGGGACTGGGCGTAGACGCCCGTGGCGTTCAGGCCCTGGGTGCTCAGCGAGCCGTTCAGAGCCACGTTCACTGTTCCGCCGCCGCCGTTGGCGGAGAGACTCTGGGCGTAGATGCCGATGGCGTTGGCGCCCTGGGTGCCGATGGAGCTGGTGGCGTTGACGTTCACGGCGGCGCCGGCGCCCAGGCCGCTGAAGCTCTGGGCGAAGATGCCGTCGGAGGCGGTGCTGGCGGTGGTGATGGTCCCGGCGCCCAGGGTAGTGACGGTGACGGCCGAGGCCAGGTGGGCGCCGCCCGCCAGGCTCTGGGCGTAGATCCCCGAGGCGTTGGCGCCCAGGGTGCTGATCGAGCCCTTGGTGGTCACGCCGACGAGACCGCCGTCGCCATTGGCCGAGGTGCTCTGGGCGAAGACGCCGCGCGAGTTGTCGCCCTGGGCGCCGATGGAGCTGACGGCATTGACCGACACGGTCCCGCCCGCACCCAGGTTGCTGAGACTTTGGGCGTAGACGCCGTCCGAGGCCGCGCCTTTGGTGTTGATGGCGCCCGCGCCCGTGGTGGTGACCGTCACGGTCGAGGCAGCGTGGGCGCCGCCGGCCAAGGACTGAGCGTAGACGCCGGTGGCCCCGACGCCGAGTGTGCTGACCGAGCCGTCCAGGGCCACGCCCACCAGGCCGCCGTCCCCGTTGACCGAGAGGCTCTGGGCGAAGACGCCGCGCGAGCCGGCGCCCTGGGCGCCGATGGAGCTGACCAGGTCCACAGCCACCGCGCCGCCGGCGCCGACGCCGTTTGAGCTCTGGGCGAAGACGCCATCCGAGCCGGCGCCCTTGGTGGTGATGGTCGAGCCGCCCAGGGTGTTGACGTTGACCGCGGAGGCCGTGCCGCCGGCTCCGGCCAGGCTTTGGGCATAGATGCCGCCGGCATTGGAACCGCCGCTGGTGGCGATACCGCCGTTGAAGTTGACGATGACCTGGCCGGCCGAACCCGCGCCGCCGTTGCTCTGGGCGAACACGCCCTGGGCGCCGACGCCGGCGGTGATGATATTGCCGGTCTGGTTGACCACGACCATGTCGCCGGCGCCGCCGAGACCGGCCAGGCTTTGGGCGTAGACACCGGTGGAGCCGACGCCCTTAGTCTGGACCGAACTGGTCATGGCCACCGTCACCGCGCCGCCATTGCCGATGCTGGAATGGCTTTGGGCGAAAACGCCGTCGGAGGCGCCGCCCTGGGTGGAGATCAGGCCGGCGCCGGTGGTGTTCACCGTCACCGCCGAGGCCGTGCCGGCCGAACCGGCGAGACTCTGGGCGTAGATGCCCCCCACATTGGCCGGGCCGCTGGTGGCGATCGAGCCGTCCAGGGTGACGCTGACGATGCCGGTGGAGCCGATGCCGGCGACGCTCTGGGCAAAGATGCCATAGCCGGTGGTGGCGTCGTTGCCGGTCTGGGTGACCAGGACCGCCGCGCCGCTCGTCGCGCCGAAGCTCTGGGCGTAGACGCCGTCGGCGACCAGGCCCTGGGTGGTTATGTTGCCGACCTGGGTGACCGTGACGCCGCCGCCGGCGCCCGCGCCGCCGAGGCTGTCGGCGTGCACCGCGTCGGAGCCGTCGCCGAGGGTGGTGATGGCGCCGGTCCAGTTGACGCCCACGGCCGAGGCGCCGTTGGGGCCAATGCTTTCGGCGAAGACGCCGTAGGACGGATCACCCAGGGTCATGATCTCGCCGGTCCCCAGCACGGTGACCGCGCCGCCGGCGCCGCCGGTTCCGGCGAAGCTCTGGGCGTAGACGCCGCTGGAATTGATACCATGGGTCAGGATCGAGGTGATGGCGGTCACATTGACCAGGGCGCCGGCGCCGGTGACGCTGCGGGTCTGGGCGAAGATGCCGTCCGCCGCCGCGCCGCCGGTGACGATGGTCCGGCCTCCGCCGACGTTGACATGCACCGCCGAACCCTGGCCGGTGAGCACGGCGAGGCTCTGGGCGTAGATGCCGGTGGCGTTGTCGCCCAGGGTGCTGACCGATCCGGTCAGGCCGACGTCGACGGTTCCGCCGCCGCCGTTCAGCGAGGTGCTCTGGGCGAAGACGCCGTGGCTGTTGATCCCGGTGGTGCCGATGGAGCTGAGCGCGCTGACGTTCACCGCCCCGCCGGCGCCCAGGCCGCTGAGGCTCTGGGCGAGGACGCCGTCGGCATTGGCGCCGCCGGTGACGATAGCCCCCGCGCCAGTGATGGTGACATGCACGGCCGAGGCCGCGAAATTGGCGCTGGCCAGGGACTGGGCGAAGACGCCCGTGCCGTTGGCGCCGTGGGTCTGCACCGAACCATGCAGCCCGACGTCGACGAGGCCGCCGGCGCCGTTCAGGGATGTGCTCTGGGCATAGATGCCGTGGGCGTCGCCGCCCTGGGTCAGGATGTAGGCGTCGGCCGTCACGGTGACATGGCCGCCGGCGCCCACGCTGCTGTGGCTTTGGGCGAAGACGCCGTCCGAGCGGTCGCCCTGGGTGTGGAGGCTAGCTGACGACGCGGGCGGCGAGATGGTCACGCCGACGTCCGCGGCGTGACCGCCCGCGCCCGCCAGGCTCTGGGCATAGACCGCGGTGGCGTCGTTGCCGGCGGTGAAGGCGCCGCCGGTCAGGATGGCGGTGACGGTGACGGCGTTCCCGGTGGGCGTCGTGCTTTGGGCGAACAGGCCGACAGCGCGCGCGCCATGGGTGCTGATGAAGGTGTGAGCGTCCACGTGGACGACGCCGGAATCCCCCTGGCCACTGAGGCTCTGGGCGAAGATGCCGTCGGAGTCGTCGGACAGGGTGTAGATCGTCTTGTTGCCGACGACGCCCACCGTGACGTCGCCGCCGTGTCCGGTGGCGCTGCCCAGGCTCTGGGCATAGAGACCAGTGGCGTCGATCCCCAGTGTGGTGATGCCGCCGGTGGAGTTGACGATGACGTTGCCGGCGTCGCCCGACCCGGTTGTGCTCTGGGCGAAGATACCCCGCGAATGGGCCCCCTCGGTATGGACCGAGGCGCCGATCTGGGCGTTGACCACACCGGAGTCGCCCTGGCCGCTGAGGCTCTGGGCGAAGACGCCGTCGGAATTGTCGCCAAGGGTGACGATGGCGTTGCCGGTGATCCCGCCGAGACCGTTGAAGACCACCGTGACGTCGTTGCCGACGCCGGTTGCGCTGCCCAGGCTCTGGGCGAACAGGCCGACGGAATTGCCGCCGTGGGTGAGGATCGAGCCGTTGAAGGTCACCCCCACCGCCTGGCCATCGCCCAGCTGCGAGGTGCTCAGCGCGAACAGGCCGTCGGAGTTGGCGCCAACGGTGCTGGCGGCGCCCGTCTGGGCCACGCGCACGGCGCCGGCGCCGGTGATGCCGGTGGACAGGGCGAAGATGCCGGAGGAATTGCTGCCAAAGGTGCTGGTATTGCCGGTGACCGAGACGTCCACGCGCAGGGCGCTGGTGGCGCCGGCGCCTACGGCGTTGACGCTCTCAGCGAAGATACCCACGGCCGAGTCCGCGCCACGGGTGGCGATGGCGCCGGTCTCATGCACGGTGACCAGGCCCGCCGAACCGACGCCGCCGAGGCTGCCGGCGAAGTTCAGGGCCGACTGGCCGGCTCCGTCGCCGCCCAGCGCGCCGACTAGACCGCCGCCGCCGCCCAGGCTCTGGGCGAAGATGCCCGAGGCGCCCGCGCCCCAGGTGGTGATGTTACCCCGGTTGTCCACGGTCACGGCCGCTCCGTTGCCCGATCCGCCGGCGCCGCCGCCAACCTGGGCGAAGCCGTCGTCGATGGCGTTGAGCCCATTGGCGAAGCCCTTGTCGACATTGCCGGCGATGCCGCCGCCGCCGCCGATGCTCTGCGCCAGGATACCGGTGGAACCCACGCCGAAAGTCTGGATGTCGCCGCCCGCGCCGGTGCAGACGCCGAGGGTCTTGGCACAGTTGTCCACGGTCACCGCGGCGCCGTTGCCGCTGGAACCCGCGCCGCCGCCCAGGAGCACCTGGTTGCCGCCGCCCACCAGGCCGATGTCGCCGTTGCCGCCGACACCACCGCCGCCGCCGATGCTTTGCGCCAGGATGCCATAGGCGCCGCCGCCCCAGGTCATGATCGAGCCGCCGCTGTGATTGACGTCCACCCGCTGGCCATCGCCGCTGGCGCCGTTCTGGCCGCCGACGATGATGTTCAGGCCGGAGGCGAAGCTGGTGTCGCCGCTATCCTGGTGGCCGTTGCCGCCCACGCCGCCGCCGCCGCCGATGCTCTGGGCGAGGATGCCGTAGGCGTCGCCGCCGCCGTGCGAAGACTGCAGGGTCGGCACGCCGCCGACCATGACGATCTGGAAGCCGGTGGCGATCAGACCATTGGCATTGACGGTCACCGTCCCGGGCGTGTTGGTCGCCGCGCCGTCGCCGCCCACCGCCAGGGTCAGGGCGTTCCCGGCCTGGGCCGGCATCTGGGCGCCGCCGCCCACCCCGCCGCCGCCGGCGATGCTTTGGGCGATGAGACCATAGGCGTTGTCGCCGCTGGTGATCACCGCGCCGGCCGTGGCCAGGGTGACGTCGCCGCTGGCCGCCTGTTCCACGCCGCTGGCGCCGCCGCCCACCGCGATGATGGTGGTGGTCTGCAGGCTCTGGACGCTGATGGAGCCGTCGAAGTGGAAGGTCTGGCCGCCCCCGCCGACGCCGCCGCCACCGCCAATGCTCTGAGCGCCGACGCCGAAGGCGCCGATCCCCAGGGTGGTCACCTGGCCGGTGCTGGCCACATTGACGTCCGCCGCCGTGCCCGTGGAGCCCTTGCCGCCGACGGTGACGCCGCTGGTGGGATGGGCCACGCCGTCGATGGCGCTGACCAGCAGGTTGGTCACCGAACCGCCCGTGCCGCCGCCGCCGCCGATGCTCTGGCCTAGGACCCCATAGGATCCCCGGCCGGCCGTGGCCACGTTGCCGAAGCTGGCCACATTCACCGTGCCGCCGTCGCCAGACGCGCCGCCGCTGCCGCCGGTGGCGTCGGTGGAGGTCGCGGTGCCGATGCCGCCGAAATTCAGGTCATACGTGGCCGCGCCGTCGCCGCCGCCGCCACCGATGCTCTGGGCCAGGATGCCGGCCGAGAAATTGCCCGTGTTGGTGATGCTGGTGGCGCCGGCAAGGCCGCTGGCCCCGCTGTTGACCACCACGGCCGCGCCGTTGCTGGCCGTACCGCCGACGCCGCCGACGCCATGGTCGCCGGTCCAGCCGCCGACGATGTTGAGGGAGATCGCCGCCGCCATGCCGCCGTTGCCGCCGCCGCCGCCGATGCTCTGGGCCTCGATGCCGTGGGAGTTGGCGCCCTCGGTGAGAATGGTGCTGCCGCGGCCGATACAGGCGGGCGGGTTGCCGCTGTTCAGGGCGCAGTTGTTCACCGTGACCGTGCCGCCGTCGCCGCCCCCCGCGCCCTTGCCGCCGGTGCTGAAGGCATAGGACGCGCCGACGCCCAGGACCGCCGAATAGGTGCCGCCGCCGTTGCCGCCGCCGCCGCCGACGCTCTGGGCCTCGATGCCCGACGAACTGCCGCCCAGGGTGACGATATTGGCCAGCAGGGTCGGTGTGCCGATGCTGCCGGGGTCGCTGTTGACCACCACCGCGCCGCCATGGCCGGCCGCGCCGCCGGAGCCGCCCACCGCGTAGTTGGCGAAGATGCCGATGGAGCCGACCTGCGAGCCGTTGCCGCCGCCGCCGCCCAGGCTTTGGGCGAGGATACCGGCCGAGACGTCGCCCTCTGTGCCGATCTCATTGTGGTTGCTGACAGTGACCGCGCCGCCGTTGCCGGAGGCGCCGCCGGCCCCGCCGATGGCGACGATGCCGACGTTGCCGCCCGGAATGGTCACGTCACCGACATTCTGGCCGCCGAAGACCGGGATGTCGGAGGGGATCGGAATGTCGTCCACCAGGGGGATCTTCGGGGGCTTGTAGCCCATGTCCCCGTTGCCGCCGCCGCCGCCGATGCTCTGGGCCTCGATGCCGGCGGAATCCTTGCCCAGGGTCAGCAGGCGAGCGGTGTTGGTCACCATGACGATGCCGCCGTCGCCGGACGCGCCGCCGTCGCCGCCGATGGTGACGAGGCCGGCGTTGGAGCTGCCGTTGCCGCCGCCGCCGCCGATGCTCTGGGCGAAGATGGCCTGAGAGTCGTTACCCCTGTCGCCGCCGACCGGGTCGCCATAGCCGGTGATGATCTGCGCGCCGTTGATCACGGTGACGCCGCCGCCTTGGCCGGCCACGCCGCCGCTGCCGCCGACCACCAGGACGCCAAGGCTCAGGCCCCCGTCGCCGCCGCCGCCGCCCACGCTCTGGGCGTAGATGCCGGCCGACTTGTTGCCGGAGGTGATGATGTGGGTGGGCTGCGCGCTGATCACCACGGGGCCCGCACCGCCGCCGGTCTGTTGCAGGGACAGCGCCGCTACGGTGACGCTGACGTCCCCGGCGTTGCCGCCAACGCCGGCCGTGCCGAGGCCGAAGTAGTGGCCCACGGCGATCAGGGCCGTCTGGCCGCCAGCCGTGCCGCCGCCGCCGCCAACGCTCTGCGCATAGATGCCCGCGGCGGTGTCGCCGGCGGTGATGATGTTGCCGGTCTGGTTGACACTGACGCCGCCGCCGTTGCCGCCGCCGCCGCCGCTGGCGCCCAGCGCGATGGTGCCGGTGATCCCGGCGTTGCCGTCGCCGCCAACCCCGCCGCCGCCGCCGATGCTCTGGGCGAAGATGCCGTAGGAACCACTGAGGGCGGTGGTGATGTCGCCGGTGTTGATGACGGTCACTTGCTTGCCGTCGCCAGTCTCGCCGCCCGTGCCGCCCAGGGCGACGCTGAAGTTGGTTTTGAAGCTGGACTGGCCCTTGCCGGTGACGGTGGTCAGCAGGCCCGCGCCCGGGAAGGCGCCAACATTGCCGGCGCCGCCGTTACCGCCGCCGCCGCCCAGACTCTGGGCCAGGATGCCGTCGGCGTCGCCGCCACGGGTGACGATGTTGCCGAGGTTGGTGACATCGACGGTGTCGGCGTTCTCGCCCGATCCGCCGGAGCCGCCCACAACCACCGTCAGGCTCTTGTTGCCGGAGTCGCACTGGGACTTGGGCGGCTCGCCGGTGGGGGCGCAGGCGCCGAGGAACAGGGTGGCCGCACGGGTGTCGCCGCCAGCGCCGCCGCCGCCACCGATGCTTTGCGCTTCAATGCCGTTGGAGGCGTTGCCGTAGGTGTTGATGTCGCCGGTCTGGCCGACCGTGACCTTGCCTGACACGTCGCCCGATCCGCCCGAGCCCCCGATGGCAATCGTCAGGGCGGTGTTGTTGGCGTCCGGCGTCGAGACATTGGTGGTGACATTATAGACGTAGGACGAGCCGCCCACGCCCCCGCCGCCGGCCAGGCTCTGGGCCAGGATGCCGTTGGCCTGATCGCCGAAGGTGGTGATACGGCCGGTGTTGTCCACAGTGACGTGGCCGGAGGTGGCGCCCGAGCCGCCGGAGCCGCCAAGCCCGAAACCGATGTTGGCGCCGGCCCCGTTTTCCTTGTTGCCGGACTTGGAGACATTCAGGGTGATCGCCAGGCCGCCGTCGCCGCCGCCGCCGCCGATGCTCTGGGCCTCGATGCCATTGGAGCCCAGGCCCGTGGAGCCGGTCAAGCCGTTGCTGGTGGTGATGGTCCCGGTCTGGATATCGCCGTAGCTGGTGACATTGACGTCGGCCCCGGTGTCGCCCTTTCCGCCGCCACCGCCCACCGTGACGCCGATATTGGCCTTCGAACCCTGGGTGGCGACGCCTACCGACAGGGCAAAGCCGCCGTTGCCGCCGCCGCCGCCCAGGCTCTGGGCTTGAATACCGTCGGAGTGGTCGCCGCGGGTGGTGATATTGGCCACCGCGTTGGCCAGGCCATTGGTGACGGTCACCACGCCGGCCGAATTGCCGTCGCCGCCGCCGCCGCCGACGGAGACGGAAGCCTGCTTGCCCGATGGGGCGTTGGTCAGGGTGCCGCTGGCCGAGAAGCCGCCGTTGCCGCCGCTACCGCCGATGCTCTGAGCTTCAATGCCCGCCGAATAGTCGCCAGTGATGGTGTAGACGGCGCTGGAACCGCTGCCGACGACGCTCACCGAACCGGTGTTGATATCGTTGGAATTGGTGACGGTGACGCCCTCGGCATAGTTGCCGCTGCCGCCGTTGCCACCCACCGCCGCGCTCAGGGAGATGGGCTTCTCGCCGGACGCGAAGGCCAGGGACACCCCGAAGCCGCCGTTGCCGCCGCCCCCGCCGATGCTCTGGCCCAGCACGCCGACGGAGGAATCGCCGCGCGTGGTGATCAGGCCGGAGGTGGTGATGTCCACGATCCCGGCGTAGCCGCCGCCGCCGCCTTTGCCGCCGATGGCCAGGGACACCGCCGCGCCGTCGCCCAGACCCGCCGACAGGCTGCCGGAGAAGCCGCCGTTGCCGCCGCCGCCACCCAGGCTCTGGCCGACCACGCCGTTGGCGTTGGTCCCGTTGGTGCTGATGACGCCGGAACTGAGAACGGTCACGGCCGCCGAATTGGTGCCCGCCCCGCCCTTGCCACCAAGGGCGAAGGAGATCGAGGGGTCGTTGTCGGAGGCCACCGCCGACAGGGCGAAGCCGCCGTTGCCGCCGCCGCCGCCGACGCTCTGCGCCAACAGGGCGTTGGAGTTGTCGCCGTGGGTATAGATGTTGCTGTAGCTGATCACCCCGACGTCGCCCGCCGATCCACCGCCCGCGCCGTTGCCGCCGATGGAGAACGACAGGGCGGGACCCTGGCCGAAGCCGCCAGAGATCGAGAAACCGCCGTTGCCGCCGCCGCCGCCGACACTCTGCGCCAGGATGCCGTTGGCGTTGTCGCCGTAGGTCAGGATGGTGACCTCGGTGGTCACCCCGCCATTCAGGCCGCCGCTCTGAACATTGACCTGGTGCGCGTCGCCGCCGTCATTGCCACTGCCGCCCACGGCCACGCCAAGGACGCCGCTGTCGGCCGAATAGCCGCCGCTGATGGAGAAGCCGCCGTTGCCACCGCCGCCGCCAAGGTTCTGGGCGATGATGCCGTTGGAGCCGTTGCCGATGGTCAGGATGTTGCTGTAGCTGACCACGTCCACGTGATCGCCCGCGTCGCTGCCCGAGCCGCCGCTGCCGCCGATGCTGATCGCCGCGGCCGGGCCGCCGGCGCTGAGACCACCGGCGATGGCGAAGCCGCCGTTACCGCCGCCACCGCCGATGCTTTGGGCCAGGATGGCGTTGGCGTTGGCGCCGGCCGTGTCGATGGTCACCACGACCGGCCCCGAGCCATTCGGTCCGCCGCTGGCCACGTCGACGCTGCCGGAGGTGGCGCCGCCGCCGCCCGAACCGCCGATGGCCAGGCCGATGGCCCCGGTGTCGGCGCTGAGGCCGGCGCTGATCGAGAAGCCGCCGGAACCGCCGCCACCGCCGATGCTCTGGGCCGCGATGCCGTTGGAGTTGTCGGAGAGCACGCCGATCGTGTTGCCGGTGTAGATGTTGGAGAAGCTGCTGACTGTGACGTCGCCGGACGTATTGCCCGATCCGCCGGTGCCGCCGAGACCCAGCGCAACCGCCGGACCCTGCGCCAGGGCGCCGCTGATCACGAATCCGCCGGAGCCACCGCCGCCGCCCACGCTCTGCGCCAGGATGCCGTCGGCGTTCTGGCCCGAGGTGATGAGATTGATGACAGCGTTGGACGCGCCGCTGGCCACGGTCACGGTCTTGCCCTTGCCGCCGTCGGCGCCCGATCCGCCGAGGCCGGCGGCCAAGGCGCCGCTGGACGCGCTGATCCCAGCCGAGATGGCGAAGCCGCCGGCCCCGCCGCCGCCGCCGATGCTCTGCGCCGCGATGGCGGTGGAGTTATCGCCGTGCGTGGTGATGTTGGTGACGCTGCCGACGTGGACCAGGTCGCCGGCGTCGCTGCCCGCGCCGCCGTGCCCGCCTACCGACAGGGCGCCGGCCGCGCCCTCGCTGATCGAGGCGCTGAGGGCGAAGCCGCCGACGCCGCCGCCGCCGCCGATGCTCTGGGCCAGGATGCCGTCGGAATTGTCGCCATGGGTGGTGATGTTGGCCACGCTGCTCGACGAGCCGTTGGTGATGCTGGCGTCGCCGGCATAGGCGCCGCCGCCGCCTGATCCGCCGATACCCAGGTTCAGGGTGGCCGCTTGGCTGACGCCGACCGAGGCGGCGAAACCGCCCGCGCCGCCGCCGCCGCCCAGGCTCTGGGCGACGATGCCGGCGCTGTTGTCGCCCTGGGTGGTGACGCTGGTCAGGCCGGTGACCGTGACCGCTCCCGCGTGACTGCCGGCTCCGCCGTTGCCGCCAAGGCTGAATTGCACGGACACGCCCTGGGTGATGCCGCCGGCGATGGCGAAGCCGCCCGCGCCGCCGCCGCCGCCGATGCTTTGCGCCAGGATGCCGTTGGAGCTGTCGCCGGTGGTGTGCAGGGTGACCGCCGTGGTGACGCCGCCCGAACTGCCGCCGCTGGCGACCGTAACGTCCTGCGCCGCGCCCGACCCGCCGCCGCCGCCGCCGATAGCGGCGCCCAGGGTGCCGGAGCTGGCGCTGATGCCGACGGTGACGGCGAAGCCGCCATCGCCACCGCCGCCGCCGATGCTTTGGGCGACCAGGGCGTTGGAGTCGTCCAGGACCGTGGTGATGTTGGAATAGCTGGTGACGTGCACCGCGCCGGCGTCGCTGCCGTTGCCGGCGCCGCCGCCCAGGCCGAAGGTCCCCGCCGGACCCTCGCTGATAGCCGCGGAAACCACGAAGCCACCGGACCCGCCGCCGCCGCCGATGCTCTGCGCCAGGATACCGTCGGCGTGGAAGCCGTGGGTGTTGATGTCCACCGCCGCGCCCAGGGCGCCGCTGTTGAGGGTCACGTTGTCGGCGGTGTTGCCCGCGCCGCCCAGGCCGCCCAGGCCGGCCGACAGAGCGCCGGTGAGGCTGGCGGAGGCCGAGACCGCGAAGCCGCCGGTGCCGCCGCCGCCGCCGATGCTCTGCGCGGTCAGGCCGCCGGAGTTATCGCCCCAGGTGGTGACATCGCCATAGTTGCTCAGAGTCACGACGTCGGCCTTGCCGCCGCTGCCGCCCGTGCCGCCGATGCCCAGGGCCAGGGATGGGCTGGTCAGGCTGAGCGCCGCGCTGATGGCGAAGCCGCCGTTGCCGCCGCCGCCGCCGACGCTCTGCGCCAGGATGCCGCCGGAATTGTCGCCATAGGTGGTGACGTCGGCGCCGTGGCTGTCGACGGTGACCCGGTGGCCGTCGCCGCCGTTGCCGCCCGCGCCGCCCAGGCCGAAGGACAGGGCCGGGCCGGAGCCGCCGCTGAGCGACAGGGCAAAGCCGCCGGCGCCGCCGCCGCCGCCGATGCTCTGGGCGAAGATGCCCTGGGAGTCGGCGCCATGGGTGGTGACGCTACTGCCGCCGGTTCCGGCGGCGCAGGTGTTGGCCGCCGCCAGGACGCAGTTGTAGACTCCGACCGTGCCAGAGGTTCCGCCGTTGGCCGCCGAGCCGCCCACCGAGGCGCCGAAGGAGGGCAGGAACGGCAGGGGCGAGATCGACAGGCTAGCCGCGAAGCCGCCGTTGCCGCCGCCGCCACCGATGCTCTGCGCCTCGATGCCGCGAGATTCATTGCCGTAGGTGTTGATGGCCCCGGTCTGGCTCTGGACATAGACGTCGTTGGCGTTGCCGCCCGCCGCCCCGCCGCCGCCGATGGCCAGGGCGGCCACCACGCCCACCGCCACCGAGCCGCCGCCGTTGCCGCCGCCGCCGCCGATGCTCTGCGCCAGGATACCCAGGGAGTAGTCGCCAAAGGTGGTCAGGGCGCCGCTGTTGTTGACAAACACCTTGTCGCCCGTGCCGCCGCCGGCCCCGTCGCCGCCAATGGAGAACACCCCGACGCTGACCCCGCCATTGCCGCCGCCGCCGCCAATGCTCTGGGCGACGATGGCGCTGGAATTGTAGCCGGAGGTGGAATCTCCGCCGCCATTGTTGGGGTTCTGCACCCCGGTGGCGATGGAACCGTTGTTGGTGACGTCAACCTCGCCGCCATTGCTGGCCACGCCGCCATGGCCGCCGATGCCCACCAGCCCGCCGGAGCCGCCGCCATTGCCGCCGCCGCCGCCGATGCTCTGCGCCAGGATGCCGGCCGAATAGGCGCCGGCGGTCTGCAGCGGGCCGCCGCTGGTCACCGTCACCCTCTTGCCGTCGCCGCCGCCGCCGGTGGCCGAGCCGCCGATGCCCACCAGGGCGCCGGAGGACCCGCCATTGCCGCCGCCGCCGCCGATGCTCTGGGCCTCGATGGCCGCCGAGAAATCACCCCAGGTGGTCACCGCGCCGTTGCGCGTGACGTCCACCGTTGACGCCGTGCCGCCGCCGGATCCCGTGCCGCCGATGGCGAAGGTCAGGGAGCCGGAGCCACCGCCGTTGCCGCCGCCGCCGCCGATGCTCTGCGCCAGGATGCCCTGCGAGAAATCGCCATGGGTGGTGATGGCGCCGTCCGAGCCACCGAGATCGCCGACGACCACGGCGCCGCCGCCGCCGCCGCCCGCGCCCGAACCGCCGATGGATCCCAGCAGGCCGCCGGAAGCGCCGCCGTTGCCGCCGCCGCCGCCGATGCTCTGCGCCAAGATGCCTTGGGAAAAGGCCCCGGAGGTGGACACCGAGCCGGTGTCATAGACATAGACCGCCGCGCCGCTGCTGGCCGTGCTGCCGCCGCCGCCCACCGAGAACAACCCGCCCGAGCCGGCGCCGTTGCCGCCGCCGCCCCCGATGCTCTGCGCCAGAATGCCGATGGCGTGGTCCTGGGTGGTGCTGACCGACGTGCCACTGATGCTGAGATAGACATAGTTCGCGCCGCCGCCGCCGGAGCCGCCGCCGCCTATGGAGCCCAGCCCGCCGGAGCCGCCGCCGTTGCCGCCGCCGCCGCCGATGCTCTGCGCCAGGATGCCGATCGAATCGAGGCCCGTGGTCGAGACCGAGCCGCCGCTTGTATAGAGACTGACGGAATTGCCGGTGGAACCGGTGCTGCCGTTGCCGCCGATGGAGAAGCCGCCGCCGGAGCTGGCGCCGTTGCCGCCGCCGCCGCCGATGCTCTGGGCCAGCATGCCGATGGCGTTGGCGCCGGAGGTCTCGATGGTCTGGCTGGTGGTGGACACGGACACCGCGCCCGCCGAGCCGCCGCCCGAGCCGCCGCCGCCGATGGAGCCGATACCGCCCGAGGAGCCGCCGTTGCCACCGCCGCCGCCGATACTCTGCGCCAGGATGCCGTTCGCCCCGGCGCTGATCGTGGTGATGTCGCCGCTGGAGGTCAGGCTGACCGCCCCGCCGCCGCCGCCGGTGCTGCCAATGCCGCCGACGGACACCGCGCCGCCGGAGTTGCTGCCGTCGCCGCCGCCGCCGCCGATGCTCTGCGCCTCTAGGCCCTGCGCGCGCACGCCTTGGGTGTAGATGTTCGCCGCGTTGTCGAGAATGACCCGGCCACCGTCGCCGCCGGAGCTGCCCGAACCGCCGATACCCACCAAGGCCCCGACGCTGCCGGCGCTGCCGCCGCCGCCGCCAACACTCTGCGCCAGGATCGCGGTGGAGTCGGAGCCATAGGTGGTGACGCTGGCGCCGCCGCCGCCGGTGCAGGTGAGGAAGTCGTTGGCGCAGTTGGCGATGGTCACGGTGTTGCCATTGCCAGCGTTGCCGCCGTCGCCGCCGGCCTCATAGAACAGCCCGGTGCCGCCGCCGCCGCCGCCGGAGAAGCCGCCGACGCACTGGGCAAACACGCCATAGGAAATATTGCCGTAGGTGGTCACCGAACCGCGGGTGAGAGAGATCGTCGCCGTGCCGGCGTCGCCGGTTCCACCGCCGCCGCCGCCGCTGCCGCCGATGAAGCCGCCGCTGCCAGCGCTGCCGCCGCCGCCGCCGACGCTCTGGGCCACCACGCCCACCGACTGGCTGCTGAAGGTGGTGACATCCCAATGGCCGTTGATCAGCACGGCCCCGGATGAACCCCCACCGCCGCCGCTGCCGCCTTTACAGCAAACGCCGGAGTTGGAGCCGTTGCCGCCGCGGCCGCCCTGACTGGAAGCGAAGATACCGTTGCCGGACCCGCTAACGGAGATGGTTCCGTCGCCGCCCGCGCCGCCCAGGTCAGTGCCCAGCACGACCGTGCCGCCGTTGGCGGCCGTTCCGCCGCCGGCGCCACTGCCCGACAGACCCGTGGCGCCGTTACCGCCGTTGCCGCCATTGCTGACTGCGCTCAGGCCGGTGTGATTGAAGACCGAGACGAAGGGGTCGCTGAAGGTGTCGAGGGTGACGTTGCTGCCGTTCGTGCCGTTGCCGGCGGAGTGATCTTCGATGCCCGCCGTCTGGCTGCCATTGCTGCCGCCGGTGCCGCTGCCGTTGATGCTGAAGCCGACGGAGTTGTCGCCCTGGCAGACCACGACGCCGCCATTGACCGTGCAGCTTGCGCCCGCCAGAGCCAAGCTGGGCGCGGCCAGGAACAGCCCAAGGAGAGCCACTAGCCAAGCCCCACGGCCCACAAACCGACGCGCGTCCCCACACATGGCAATAGCCCCTCCCCCGGGGCTAGCCGAGCTCGTCCCCCACGGATGACCAAGGCCAAGCTGAGCCTTAGGCGGGCCCGGTGGAACTCCCAAACTGTTTCGCGCCTGGCGGGCAGTTTTTGATCGATGAACGCGGTTATCGATTTCGAGCGGGATCACGCCTTGAGCCCGACGGCGCCACGGCGCATCCTCCCGCCCTTGGTGGAGAGAGGGAAAATGTCCATGCGCCAGCCTTTATCGGCCGCCGTCCTGACTGCCGCGATCATCTCGGCGGCCATCTTCTCGACAGCCGGGACCACCGCGGCGGAGACAGTGGTGGTTCCTCTGAACCTGGCCACCCCCACGGGGCCAGGCCCCACGATCGGTGCGGTGACCATCCAGGACGGGCCGAACGGGGCCGTGCTCCACGTGGATTTACACGGCTTGCCAACTGGTCAGCACGGCTTCCACGTGCATCTGAACCCATCGTGCGCGCCGGCGACGGCCGCCGATGGCAAGGTGACGCCAGCCGGCGGGGCGGGCGGCCACTACGATCCGGCCAAGACGGGCATGCATATGGGCCCGGACGGCGCCGGGCACATGGGCGACCTGCCGGTGGTCACGGTCAACGCAGATGGGGCGGTCAAGGCGGACCTGACGGCGCCACACATCTCCGCCGTCAAGGACCTGCACGGTCACGCCTTGATGCTGCACGCAGGCGGCGACAACTACGCCGACCAGCCCGCCCCCCTCGGCGGCGGCGGCCCGAGGATGGCCTGCGGCGTGATCCCCTAAAAGCGAGGCGTTCAGGCCGCCATACTAGGCCTTAGGCGCCACGCCGTTGGTGGCGAAGTGGGCCAGCATCTTGGCCCAACCGTCCTTGGCGTCGACCTCGACATAGCTGGCGCGATAGTCGGCGTGGAAGCCGTGGCCGGCGTCGGGATAGACCTCGATCCTTGAGCCCGTCTTGCCCGCCGCCTTCAGCGCCTCGACCATGGCCGGGACCTGCTGGCTGAGCGCATCCTTGGCGCCATAGAGGCCCAGGACGGGCGCGTGCAGGTGCGCCACCCGCTGGATCGGCCAATAGCGCTTTGGATCGTCCGGCGACCCGGCCGGCGGCGACATGCGGCCGTACCAGGCGACCCCGGCCTTGAGCTCTTCGAACGCCTCGCACGCCAGCCAGGTTTCGCCGCCGCCCCAGCAATAGCCGGTGACCGCCAGCTTCGCCGCGTCCACGAAGGGGCTGGCTTTGAGCGCCGTCAGCGCCGCGCCGATGTCGCCCATCACCTGGGGATCACCTGCCTGGGCGACGATCTTCATGATCGCCCCCATGTCGCTCAACGGCGCCGGGTCGGCGGCGCGGACAAAGAAGGCCGGGGCCATGGCCACATAGCCCAGCTTTGCCAGGCGGCGGCAGATGTCCTTTATGTAGTCGTGCACCCCGAAGATCTCGGAGATCACCAGCACAGCGGGGAAGCGGCCGGAGGCCTTTGGTCGGGCGACATAGGCCGGCAGCTTGAAGCCGTCCGGCGCCGCCAGGGTCACCGTTTCGATGACCAGCCCCGCCTCGTCGGTGTGAACCGGCTCGGCCTCCGCCGACAGCGCCGCCACCGCATAGCCGGCGAAGAAGGCGGCGCCGATGGCGCGGCGCGACAGGTGCAGGTCCCCGGGGGCGTTACCCTCCGGATGGGTGAGGTTCAGCATCGTCGCGCTCCGATCCCACGGTTTTGCCCCAGGGTTTCGCCCATGGTCGGCCAGGGCGCGGGTCCTGTCAAAGCCACCAAGCCCGAGGAAGGATCATCAACCCTGGAGCACGGGCGCCGCCCGCCTGAGGGTGAGGTTGATCCGGCCACCGCCAGGGATCAGCCGGGACGAGCCTGGGACTACCCGGTCGACGCCGTGGAACGCCAGCCGCGCCGCGCCGCCCAGCACGCAGACGTCACCGGAGGCCAGGCGCAGTGAACCGGTTGGGTCGCCCCGCTTGACCCCGCCGATCCGGAACAGGGCCGTGTCGCCCAAGGACACCGACAGCACCGGTACGGCGAAGTCTGCCTCGTCCCGGTCCTGGTGCAGACCCATCCGCGCCTCGCCGCGATAGAGGTTGACCAGGCAGGCGTCAGGGGGCGTGGCGGCGTCCGCGAACCGCGACCACAGGTCCAGCAGGACCGGCGGGATCGGCGGCCATGGCCGGCCAGTTAGCGGATGCGCCGGTGCATACCGATAGCCTGCAGCGTCGGTGACCCAACCCAGTGGACCCAGGTTGGTCATCATCACGCTCATGGCTTTGCCGCCGGGCGTCACCGGCCGGTAGAAGGGCGCCGCCTCGGCCGCCGCCAGCACCGCCGAAACCAGGGCGACCTGAGTGGCGGAATCCAGGGCTTCGGGCAGCAGTCGAAAGCCGGGCGGGAGCATCACCCCCCGCCTAGCATGGGCGCGCCCCGCGGCCGACTACTCGGTGTAGCGGTAGGAGGAAATTTCGCAGACGTTGATGTTGTGCTTGATCAGGGATTGGCCGTCGTCGAACACCGCCTTGAAGTCGTACTTGCAGTGGCCGGAGCCGTCGTCGACGTTGATGTTCACATCGTCGCCCGGCTTGACGACATCTTCGCCCAGGATGTCTTCCTGCCACGAGTTCACCGCCGTGTTGGAGGCGTAGAAATGGACCATGGTGTGGTCCGTCTCGTTGATGACCCGCACGTGGCGATCATCGCCGGCGCTGGCCGTCGATGCCGCCATCAGCGACATCGTAGCGGCCAGGGCGATAAGCGGGCCTGCGCTCGGCTTGAAAAATTGGCTCCGCAGAGCTTTGTTCGTCATAGTCTTCCCCCATTCGCCTGAGGAATCCGGTTCGGAAGTCCCCCGCTTGATCGGACCCATCCAAAGGTCATAACCGCAAGGTACGACAAAAGCCCGCCGCGGACATCCTCTAGAAGGGGGGAAGAGAGCCGAATTCAGCGCAATTTGTCCATCCATTCGCGGGGGTGCGACCCCTTGCCTCGCTCGGTCGGACGAAATCGGCTGGGCCGGAAGAAAAGCTCATCTTTTCTGGAAGCTAGAGCGTTGCGGACGCAGCATGCGGCTTTCCCTCAGGCCCATCGCCCTCTAAGGGTTTGCCCTTGTAGCAGCCACGTCGGTTCCCATATGCCCATCGAAGCAGCGCCGTCCGCGCGCGGAGGCGAGCGCTTTAAACTGGCACGGTCGATTTTGTAATCGACCTGGGCTGTGGAGACCCGATCGAACCGGGGACGGGAGCAAAGGGCGCTTCTCTTTCTGAAGGCCACCGCTGCCGCCCGCCATACTTAAGGAGCGAGATAGAGTTCTCATGAGCAAGATTATCGGCATCGACCTTGGGACGACGAATTCCTGCGTCGCCATCATGGACGGCAAGGCGCCCAAGGTCATCGAAAACGCCGAGGGCATGCGCACAACGCCGTCGGTCGTCGCCATCCTCGAAGACGGCGAGCGCCTCGTGGGGCAGCCGGCCAAGCGCCAGGCCGTCACCAACCCCTCCAACACCCTGTTCGCCATCAAGCGCCTGATCGGCCGCCAGTGGGGCGACCCGATGGTGGAGAAAGACAAGGGCATGGTGCCCTATGAAATCGTCAAGGGCGGCAATGGCGACGCCTGGGTCAAGGCCCACGACAAGGACTATTCCCCTCAGGAAATCAGCGCCTTCATCCTGCAAAAGATCAAGCAGGACGCCGAGGCCTTCCTGGGTGAAAAGGTCGAGAAGGCCGTCATCACGGTTCCCGCCTATTTCAATGACGCCCAGCGCCAAGCCACCAAGGACGCGGGCAAGATCGCCGGCCTGGAAGTGCTGCGCATCATCAACGAGCCCACCGCCGCGGCCCTGGCCTATGGCCTGGACAAGACCGACGGCAAGAAGATCGCGGTCTATGACCTGGGCGGCGGCACCTTCGACGTCTCGATCCTGGAGATCGGCGACGGCGTCTTCGAAGTGAAGTCCACCAACGGCGACACCTTCCTGGGCGGCGAGGACTTCGACCTTCGCGTGGTCGACTACCTGGCAGACGAGTTCAAAAAAGAACAGGGCGTCGATCTGCGCAAGGACAAGCTGGCCCTGCAGCGCCTGCGCGAAGAGGCTGAAAAGGCCAAGAAAGAACTCAGCTCCGTCCCGCAATACGAAGTGAACCTGCCCTTCATCTCGATGAATGCGTCCGGTCCCCTGCACCTGAACATCAAGCTCTCCCGCGCCAAGCTGGAAGCCCTGGTGGAAGACCTGATCAACAAGACCATCGGCCCCTGCGAACAGGCGCTGAAGGATGCCGGCCTGAAGAAGACCGACATCGACGAGGTGGTCCTGGTGGGCGGCATGACCCGCATGCCCAAGGTCGTCGAGGCGGTGAAGGAATTCTTCGGCCGCGAACCGCACAAGGGCGTCAACCCCGATGAAGTCGTCGCCCTCGGCGCGGCCATCCAGGGCGGCGTGCTGCAAGGCGACGTCAAGGACGTGCTGCTGCTGGACGTGACCCCTCTGACCCTGGGCATCGAGACCCTGGGCGGCGTGTTCACCCCCCTGATCGAGCGCAACACCACCATCCCGACCAAGCGCAGCCAGACCTTCTCCACCGCCGATGACAACCAGAACGCCGTCACCATCCGGGTCTTCCAGGGTGAGCGGCCGATGGCGCACGACAACAAGATTCTGGGCCAGTTCGACCTGGTGGGCATCCCGCCCGCCCCGCGCGGCATTCCCCAAGTCGAAGTGACGTTCGACATCGACGCCAACGGCATCGTCAATGTCCAGGCGCGCGACAAGGCCACCAGCAAGGAACAGTCGATCCGCATCCAGGCCAACGGCGGCCTGTCGGACGCCGACATCGAGAAGATGGTCAAGGAAGCGGAGTCCAACGCTGCGGACGACAAGAAGCGCAAGGAAGTGGTCGAGGCCAAGAACCACGCCGACGCCCTGATCCACTCCACGGAAAAGGCCATGGCCGAGCACGGCGACAAGATCGGCGGGGTTGAAAAGACCGCCATCGAAACCGCCGTGACCGACCTGAAGTTGGCGCTGGAAGGCGAGGACGCCAGCACCATCCAGGCCAAGACCCAGACCTTGAGCCAGGCGGCCATGAAGCTGGGCGAGGCCATGTATCAGGCCCAGCAAGGCGATGCGGCCGGCGGCGGATCGGAGGCCTCGGCCGCCGATGACGGCGTGGTCGACGCCGAGTTCGAAGAAGTCGACGACGACAAGAAGTCGGCGTAGCGCTTTGACCCAATGGCGGCGATGATCATGTCAGGGCACAACTCGGCCTTGGGGGACCGTCGCCGCCGTCTTCGCGTGCGAAAGCCTGCGTCCCGCGCATCCGCACTTGCGGCGGGAAGCAGGCCATTCCACTTAAGCTCCATCCGCCAAAGCATTTTTGGCCGCCAAAGCTCTAATGGGCAGAGTTCCTGACGTGTCGATGCGCGATTATTATGAAGTTCTGGGTGTGCAGCGCGGCTGCGATGGCGCCGGCCTGAAGTCGGCGTTCCGCAAGCTGGCCATGGAGCACCACCCCGACCGCAACAACGGCTGCGAGGACGCGGCGGGGCGGTTCAAGGAAATCAACGAGGCCTATTCGGTCCTGTCGGATCCCCAGAAGCGGCAGGTCTATGACCGCTTCGGCCATGCCGGCCTGAACGGCGGCGGCGGGGGTGGAGGCGGTAACGGCGCCGGGTTCGGCGACGTGCACGACATCTTCAATGACGTGTTCGGCGACGTCTTTGGCGACATGTTCGGCGGCGGCCGCCAGCGTCAGTCCGGCCCCGCCCGGGGCCAGGACCTGCGCTATGACCTGGAGATCAGCCTCGAGCAGGCCTACGCGGGCGCCAAGGTCGAGATCAAGGTCCCCGCGGCCATGACCTGCGAGACCTGCGAAGGTTCCGGCGCCAAGCTGGGAACCAGCGCCACCGCCTGTGGAACCTGCGGCGGCGCCGGCCGCGTGCGGCGCAGCCAGGGGTTTTTCTCCATCGAAAGCGCCTGCCCCCGCTGCGGCGGCTCGGGCCGGCTGATCCTGGATCCCTGCGCCACCTGCCACGGCCATGGCCAGGTTCGTCGCGAGCGGGTGCTGGAAGTGGGTATCCCCGCCGGCGTCGATGACGGCGCCAAGATCCGCCTGGCCGGCGAGGGCGACGGCGGCGCGCGCAACGGCCCGCGCGGCGACCTCTACATCTTCCTGTCGGTGAAACCGCACGAGCTGTTTGAGCGCGACGGACTGGACCTGTTGTGCTCGGTGCCGGTGCCGATGACGGTGGCGGCCCTGGGCGGCGAGATCGAGGCCCCCTGCCTGCTGGGCGGCGAGAATTGCGACGGCGAGTGCAAGATCCAGGTCAAGGTCCCAGAGGGCGCCCAGACCGGCCGCACCGTTCGCCTCAAAGGCCGCGGCATGCCCTCCCTCCGCTCACGCGAGCGCGGCGACCTGGTGGTGGAGCTGTTCATCGAAACCCCCACCAAGCTCACCGCCAAGCAGAAGGAGCTGATGCGCGAATTCGCCAGCCTCTGCGGCGAGCAGCAACATCCCCGCACCGCCAACTTCTTCCAAAAGGCCCATCATTTCTGGAAGGACATCACCGGCCTGGACGACCACGTCTAAAGCCAGGCAGCTTCAAACGGTCGCCGCTTGAAGCTGCCTGACTCCAGAGTCGATGGTGAATACAGGCGTTGGGCGTGAAACCCGCGCCATGGGCCATCTGCCTCCCCGCCTTGACGGGGAGGGTGGCGCTTGTGTTCAGGCGTCGACCAGATGACGTTCGGTCGCCGCGGCGCGCATGGCCTTTTGCAGTTTTTCGAAACCGCGAACCTCAATCTGGCGGACCCGTTCGCGGCTGACGCCGTATTGCGAAGCCAGTTGTTCGAGGGTGGTGGGATCGTCCTTCAGCCGGCGCTCGGTCAGGATATGGCGTTCGCGATCGGTGAGCTCGGTCATGGCCTCTTCGAGCAGGCTCATGCGAATGGACTTTTCCTCGTTCTCCGCCAGCACGGTTTCCTGGCTGACCGCATCCTTGTCCTCCAGCCAGTCCTGCCACTCGTTCTCGCTGTCCGAGCGCAGAGGCGCGTTCAGCGAGGCGTCGGGGCCCGACAGCCGGCGGTTCATGGAAATCACTTCCTCGTCCAGCACGCCCAGTTTGGTGGCGATCTGGCGGACGTGGTCGGGGTGAAGGTCACCCTCTTCCAGGGCGCTGATCTCGCTCTTGGCCTTGCGCAGGTTGAAGAACAGCTTCTTCTGCGCCGCCGTCGTGCCCATCTTCACCAGCGACCAGGAGCGCAGGATGTATTCCTGGATCGAGGCGCGGATCCACCACATGGCGTAGGTGGCCAGTCGGAAGCCCTTGTCGGGCTCGAACTTCTTCACCGCCTGCATCAGGCCGACGTTGCCTTCGGAGATCACTTCCCCGATCGGCAGGCCATAGCCACGATAGCCCATGGCGATCTTGGCCACGAGGCGCAGGTGGCTGGTGACCAGGCGGTGGGCGGCTTGCGGGTCCTGATGTTCTTTCCAGGCCTTGGCGAGCATAAACTCCTCGTCTTTGGCCAGCATCGGAAACTTGCGGATTTCAGTCAGATAGCGCGAGAGGCCGCCGTCCGGCGACATGACGGCGAGCGAAGTGGCATTGGCCATGGAACATCCCCTTTGTACTCGGAAGTGTCGTCGCAAAGCGCACACGCGCCGGCGCCACCCCCTTCAACGTCACGAGATAGGTATTCGTTGCCCCAGATTGAAGGCGCCCGAGTGTGAAGCTTTCTTAAGATGACTGTCAGCTGCGCTATTGTACCATACGACCGCGCCGGATCGCCGGTTTGCCCGTAAAGCGCGCTTACAGTGCGACCAGGGCCGCGTCCAGGGCTTGCATATCCGCCGGCGGCGCGGTCTCGAAGCGCAGGTTTTCTCCGGTGATCGGGTGACGGAAGCCCAGCACGGCGGCGTGCAAGGCCTGGCGCGTCAGGCCCGCCGCTTCGATCGCCGCCCTGACACTGGCCGCCGGAGCGCCGGATCCGTAGACTGGGTCTCCCAGGACCGGGGCGCCCCTGGACGCCAGGTGGACGCGGATCTGGTGGGTGCGGCCGGTCTCCAGGGTGCAGCGGACCTCAGCCGCCAGGGGCTTGGCGCCGGCGCTCCTGGAGCTTTCGCCGAAGGTCCGCGCCACAACATAGTGGGTGATCGCCTGGCGCCCGCCGGTCTTCAGCACCGCCATCTTCTTGCGATCGTGGGCGGACCGCCCAAGCCGGGTCTCGATCGTCCCCTTCGCCGGGGTCGGCGCGCCCCGGACCAGGGCAATGTAGGTGCGCTCCAGATCGTGGGCGGCAAACAGGGCCGATAAGCCCTGGTGGGCGACGTCCGTCTTGGCGGCGACCATGACGCCGGAGGTGTCCTTGTCCAACCGGTGGACGACCCCCGGCCGCGCCACCCCGCCGATACCCGACAGGCTGGCGCCGCAATGGTGCAGCAGGGCGTTGACCAGGGTGCCGCTCTGGGTCCCTGGCCCTGGATGGGCAGCCATGCCGGCCGGCTTGTCGATGACGATCAGGTGCTGATCTTCGTAGAGCACGGCCAGCGGGATGGCTTCGGACTGGGGCTCGGCGGCCACCACTGCCGGGATCAGCAGGCGGTAGAGGCCAGCGCGGGTTCTGGAGGACAGGTCGGTGACCGCGACGTCGTCGTAGCTCACCGCACCCTGGGCCATCAACGCCTGCACTCGGGAGCGCGACAGCTCCGGCAGCTTGTCGGCCAGGGTCTTGTCCAGCCGTCCGCCGGCTTCCAGCTCAACGACGCGCAAGCCTGGATCCAGGGCTTCGTCTTCCCCAGAATCCTCGTCATCGTCGGCGGAAATGTCGGCGTCAGCGCCCATCCAGGTCAGCCCTTCTTGCCTTCGGCCTCTTCCTCGCGGCCAGTGATCGACCCCTCGCTGAACAAATATTCCTTCAGCTCCTTGTCGAAGCGAGCATCGTGGCGACGGATCCACTCCAGGGCCATGGAGGCGTGCTCGATCTCTTCGTTGGCGTTGTGCAGCAGGATCGCCTTCAGGTCCGGATCATCGCAGTCGTCCGCCCGCTGGCGGTACCAATCCACCGCCTCCAACTCCTCGATCAGCGAGGAGATGGCGTAATGCAGGTTGAGGGTCTCGCGCTTGAGTTTTTCGCGCGGAACGTGGAGGCCTTCGCTGGACATCAGTAACTCCTGTCATCGGACCGATACACAGGTCCAGTTTGATATGGCACGGCCATAACGCACGAACGAGACGGAGGGGGCATGACGATCGATCGACGCAAGGCCTTGGCGATACTGGGCATGGGCATGGCGGCCCCGGCGGCGGCCGAAGTCCCGCCCCTGGCCAGTGGGGACGCGCGGTTCCTGCATGGCGTGGCCAGCGGCGACCCCTTGGCCGACCGCCTGGTCCTGTGGACGCGCGTGACCAACGCCGGCGCGGCGCCGATCCAGGTGCGCTGGGAAGTTTCCGAGACCTCGGACTTCGCCCGGCCGACGCTTAGCGGCGTCACCCAGGCGGCGGCTCAACGCGACTTCACGGTCAAGGTCGACGTGACCGGTCTGAAGCCGGGCCGGGAGTACTGGTACCGCTTCCTGGTCGGCAATCGCACCGGCGGCGTGACCTCGCCCGTGGGCCGAGGCAAGACCCTGCCGATGGGTCCGACAGGGGACGTGGTCTTCGCGGTGGTCACCTGCGCCCTCTATCCGCAAGGCTATTTCAACGCCTACGACCACATCGCCAAGCTGGACCGCGTCGACGCGGTGATCGAACTGGGGGACTACATCTACGAATATGGCGGCGCCCGCTCCTACGGCATGGAAATGGGCGAGACGCTAGGCCGCGCGCACGAGCCGGACCACGACTGCGTGACCCTGGACGACTACCGCGCCCGCCACGCCCAATATAAGCGCGATCCGGACCTGCAGGCCGCCCACGCCCGCTGCCCCTGGATCTGCGTCTGGGACGACCACGAGGTAGCCAACGACGACTGGACCGGCGGGGCCGAGAACCATCGGGACAAGACCCAGGGCGACTGGCGCGACCGTGAACGGGCTGCCGTCCAGGCCTATTATGAATGGATGCCGATCCGCGAGCCGGAGGCCGGCAGGGCCTTCGAAGCCATCAACCGCAGTTTCCAGTTCGGCGACCTGGCCAGCCTGATCATGGTGGAGACCCGCTTGCTGGCCCGCTCCTACCAGCTTGAATACAACCGCAAAAGCGACATGGGCGAGGCTGTGTTCGACACCAGCGGGCCGGACCGCCCGCGCCAGGTCACCGACCCGGAGGTGATCAAGACCGTGCGCGCGGCGATGAAGGCGGCGGTGGGCGGCAAGCCGCCGGCCCCTTACGCCATCGGCCCCGATATCGCGGCGGTGAAAGCCTATATCGCCAACCCCGCGCGCCAGATGATGGGTCCGGCGCAGGAGGCCTGGCTGGGAGCGGAACTGCGCGCCTCGGTGGCGGCCGGACGACCGTGGCAGGTGCTGGGCAATGAGGTGATCATGGCGCGCCTGATCAACCCCGACGCCCGCGGTTTCCTGGGCGAGGCGGGGTACCAGAAGGTGCTGGCCGCCAAGCCCAAGGATAAGGCCTACATCGAGCGCACCTTCACGGCTCTGCGCTTCCCCGCCCCCTACGACATGGACGGTTGGAACGGCTATCCCGCCGCGCGCGAGCGGGTCTACGACGCCGTCAAGTCGGCGCCTGGCGCCAACCCCATCGTGCTCTCCGGCGACAGCCACGCCTTCTGGGTCAACGAACTCAGCGACGCGACGGGGGCGCGGGTGGCCGTGGAATACGGGACCAGCGCCATCACCAGCCCAGGCATGGGCGATCACTTCGGCTTCGAGGCCGGCGAGGTGTTCGTGGCCCAGAACCGCGAGGTGAAGTTCTGCGACCAGACGGCGCGGGGCTACATCCGCCTGACCCTGACTCATGGCGAGGCGCGAGCCGAGCTGGTCGGGGTTGAGACGGCGGCCAAGCCCTATGCGGTCCGGGTGGTTTCCACCTGGACCCTGGCGCCGACCAAAGGGCCGGGCGTGGCCGCGCCCCGGAAGATCTAAGCCGGCGGTCTGACGCGGAAGATGGTGATCGCCGCGCCGGGGGCGCTGGCGCGTTGCAGCCAGGCGGGAGCCTCACCGGCCCGGATGCGGGCGGCCAGGCTGGCGGGCGGCAGGTCCACGGCGTGGGTGGGGCAGTCCAGGACGTAGGCGGCGCCCAGGGCCCGCACCTTGGCTTCGGCCAGGCCCGGCGCGGCGCCCAGGGCCTCGTGCGCGGCGACCAGGCCCCAGGCCATGCGGTGGTAGGGCGCGCTGACGGCGGCGTCACGGGTATTGGCCAGGACGAAGGAGCCGAAGTCGGATTCGCCGAGGGTGAGGCCGGGCGGCAGGGCTGCCAGGGGCGCATAGGCGGCGGTGTCCAGGCAGTGGTCCTTGGACGCGGAGACGACGCTGACGCCTAGCGCCGGGCCCGGGGCCCGGGCCGGGGCGACGGCGGGGAGCAGCAGGGCGATCAGACCGGCCAGGATCATCGGCGAGGCCAGCAGGCCGGCGGCGGTCGTGGGCAGCAGGGCGCCGCGCCACAGCCGCTGGAAGAGATCCGTCATGGCCACGGCCACTACCGGGACGCCGAACCAGAAGGCGTAGTCCTCCGCGCGGAAGGCGCTGGCGGCCATGGCCACGGCCGCGGTGGCCAGGGCGACGGACAGCAGGGTTCGCCAGTCCTGCCGCTGCAAGGCGCGCACGGCCAGCCAGGCCGCGGCCGCCAGGGCCATCAGGCCCATGGTGATGCTGCGCACGGCGTCGTGGGGCAGCAAGCGGATCAACCGGGGCCAGGGCTGGACCTCCTGGATATGGTCGAACCAGAAGCCGCGGATGGCCGGGTCAACCGCCGCCATGGGGCCGTGGATGCAAGCGGGGTCGAGGACAAGGTAGGCGCCCGCCGCCGCGATCCCCACCAGGGCCAGGAGCCCCAACCGCAGACTCAGGGATCGCCCGACCGCAAAGCTGGCCGCCGCCAGGCCCAGCCCCGCCACCACCAACGCGGTCACGAGGTTGATGGCCACCGCATCGCAGGCGGACAGCGACCACCGCGCCGGCGGTGTCTGGATGAGGAACAGGGCGGCGGCGCTGATGGCCAGGCTCAGTCCGTAGGCGCGCGCGGTCCGGGCCTCGGCTGCGTCGAAACCGAACGCCAGGCCATAGCCCACCCCCGCCAGGGCCAGGAACGGCAGGGCCTCGATGCCGATGCATAGGCCGAGCGCCGTGGCGACGCCGGCCAACACCGCCAGCCCGGGTCGGCGCGAGCCGGTCAGGGCGCAGGTGGCGGCGATCAGGGCCATGACGATCTGGATATTGTGGTGATCCACCCGGCCGGGCCGGAACTGGCTGTAGAGCTGCATGTCGGCCACCAGCAGCAGGGCGCAAACGAACACCGCCGCCGAACCGCCCAGCCGCCGCGCGGCGGCCAGGGCGCAGGCCACCGCCGGGCCGATCCACAGCAGGGGCCAAATGAACCGCACCGACAACTCGGCCACGGGCGGCAAGACTACGCCCCGCGCCAGCCAGATCAGGCCGGCCAGGGCGCCATCCAGCAATCTCGACCAGTGCATGAACAGGCCCTGGGGCGGCTGCAAGCGCGCGGTCCATTGGTCGTACCAGTCCGCGCCGGCCAGCAGCTCGCGCACCCGCACCAGGCGCAAGGCGTCGTCGGTGTCGCCCAGGGTGGTGGTGATGTCGTGATAGGTCGCCGCCAAGGCCGCCCAGACCGCCAGGGTCACCACCGCCGCCGTCCAGGCCAGCCGCCGGTTTGAGCCCAGGTCGGGCGATGGGGACAGGCGCATCTTGGTCTCGCTCGGCGCGTCGCAAACGCCGGCGGACTATGGGTGGCTCAGGTTGCCGCGCGCTTAACCCTGCTATCGACGCTCAAAGGCCAGCTTCAGGCCAAAGGCCAGGAACACCCCACCGGTTACCCGGTCCAGCCAACCCACGACGGCCGCGCGCGACAGCCAGGCCTTCAGCGGCGTGGTGGCGCTGATCAAGCCGGCGAACCAGATCAGGCCCAGCGCCACGTGGATCACCGCCAGCAGTACGATGAACGGCGCGGCCGAGACGCCGGCCGGCACGAACTGGGGCAGGAAGGACACATAGAACACCCCCACCTTGGGGTTCAGCACATTGGTGATCAGGCCCCGCGCGAACCAGTTGTGGCTCTGTGGCGCGCCCGCCCTCACCTCCAGCGTCTTGGGCGGCGCGGTCAGATCGAAGGCCTTGCGAGGTTTCAGGATCAGGCCGGCGCCCATCCAGACCAAATAGGCCGCCCCAGCCCACTTGATCACCGTGTAGGCGGTCTTCGACGCGGTCAGCAGCACGCCCAGGCCCAGGGCCACCGCCACGCCCCAGGCCAGACAGCCCATGCCGATGCCCAGCGCCGCCAGCGCCGCGCGCCGGGGACCTTCCACCGCCGCCGTGCGCAGCACCATGGCGGTGTCGAGGCCAGGCGTGATCGTCAGCAGCCCCGCCGCCACCACGAAGGCCGCCAGGTCCTGGGTCAGGGTCATGCGCCAGGGTCTTCCCTCAGCTTGCCGTCCTCCACCACCCGGTAGAAGCAGGACCGGAATCCCACGTGGCAGGCGCCGCCGTCGCCGCCGGGGATGATCTTTATCAGCACCGCGTCCTGGTCGCAGTCGACGCGGATTTCGCGCACCGCCTGCAGCTGGCCGCTGGTCTCGCCCTTTTTCCAGAGCTCGCCGCGCGAACGGCTCCAATAGTGGGCGAAGCCGGTTTCCAGGGTCAGTTTCAGGGCCTGCGGGCTCATCCAGCCGACCATCAGCACCTCCAGGGTATCGGCATGCTGGGCGATGGCCGCGATCAGGCCGTCGGCGCCGAAGGTGGGCGCCAGAACCTCGCCGCGCTCCAGGGCGTGGTGATCGGGGGCGGTGGGGAAGGCAACGTCGCTCATCGCCGCATATGGCGCCCCGCGCGCCCCGCCGCCAAGCCTTCGCCCGCCGGCAACGGGACCTGAGTTCAGAACGACGGCAGGTCGAAGACCCCGGCCCCACCCTCTTCGTCGCCCCAGGCGAGCTTCTCGCCCGCCAGCGCCAGGGCGGTGATCGGCGGGCCTTTCTCGGCCTTCAGGGTCTCCAGACGCTGGGACTTCAGGTCGCAGACCCAGACCCGGCCATCGTCCAGGCCGGCGCAGAGGATGGCGCGCCCGGGCTGGGCGGCCAGGCGGGCGACCAGGGCGCTTTCGTCGAAGCCGATCTCATTGGCCTGTTTGCCCATCGGCCCGTTGGCCCCCTGGAAGGGCCACAGCACCACCCCGTTGGCGCCGGAGGTGGCCAGCCACAGCCCGCCCTCCAGGAAGGCGATGGACTTGATCTTGGCGGGATAGCCGCCCATCCGCATGTCCTTGGCGTCGTTCAGGCGCCAGCCGTGCAGGGCGTTCTCCTGCATGGCGCTGATCAGGAATTTGCCATCGGGGCTGAAGGCGACGCCCACGTGGGAGCCGGCCCACTTCAGCATCACCGGCTTCTGATCGGCGATCCGCGCGTACCACAAGGCGACGCCGCCGTAGGTGGCCGCGGCCAGGCGCCGGCCTTTGGGGTCGAAGGCCAGGCCGGCCACCGACTTGTCGTGGGTGAACCGGCGTTCGAAGGCTGGGTCGGTAGTATCGCGCACATGGGCGTCGCGGCCGACGGCGAAGGCGATCAGGCCACTGTCGGGCGAGGCGGCGACGGCGTCGATCCAGCGTCCGTTAAGCTGCGCCAGGGTCTCACGCGTCACCGTCTCACCCTGGCGCCGAGACCAGACCACCGCGCCGTCGTCGCCGCCGGTGATCACCCCGTCGCCGGAGGGATGGACGACAGCGCAGAGAATCGCGCCGTCATGGGCCTGGGCGCTAGCGCCGTCCTCCCAGACGACCTGACCGTCGCCGAGGGCGAAGACCGCCTGGCCGGCGTCAAACAGGGCTTCGGTAATGTAGGCGTTCAGGGTCGATGTCATGGCCGTTGTCATGTTGGGGGCATAGCGGAAAGGCGCCCCGCTTGGCGAGCGTCGGTCGGCGAGAGATGGGCTTTACATCCTCGGGCATCCTTGCAATGGGTGTCGGCGAATAGGCGCGGATCCTTGGGCGGGTCCGGCTCTGAGGAGTATTCCATGGCGGCAAAACTTGGCGGCGGCGGTGGCGGCAAAAAGTTCAATCTCGGACAGAACGCCGACATCAACGTCACGCCCTTCGTGGACGTGATGCTGGTTCTTCTGATCATCTTCATGGTGACCGCGCCTTTGGCGACGGTGTCCATCAAGTTGGACCTGCCCCCGGCGAAGGACCCTCCGAAGACCGAACACCCCAAGCCGCCGACCTTCATCTCGATACAGGACAGCGGCCGGATCTATGTTTCCTTCGGCGCCGGCGAAATCCGCGAATCGCGCCTGGAAAACCTGTCCCCCGACCTGGCCTCCTCGCTGGGCGTGCCGAACCCCACCAACGAGCGCGTCTTTATCCGCGCCGACCGTCACGTCCGCTATCGCCAGTTCATGGACGTGATCAACCAACTGCAGACCGACGGCTACTTCAAGATCGGCCTGATCAGCGAAGACCTGAGCTAGGCTCAGCCCCTATCGCGACAACATTTGGAAAGGCCCGGACCGCGAGGTTTCGGGCCTTTTCCTTTGGTCGATGAACCGCCCTTTACGTTGCGTCATTTCGAGCGCAGCTTCGCCTCAGGAAACCCTGCGGCTCTGGCGCAAATGGGCGCCGGGTGACCGTCGAGGGCGGAGGATCGCATGGCGATGACGATGGCTGGCGCGGGACGCCGGAGCCGCTTCGACCTCAAGCAGAACAGTGACATCAACGTCACCCCGTTCGTGGACGTGATGCTGGTTCTGCTGATCGTGATGATGGTCACCGCGCCCCTGGCGACGGTCGCCGTGAAAATGGACCTGCCGCCGGCGGGCAATACCGCGACGGCGCAGCCAGCATTCGTCTCGATCACCCAAGCTGGTGTCTATGTCTCGTCCGGCGGGGTGGCGCGCCTGACCAGCCTGGACGCCCTGCCCGCCGGCGTCGGCCGTGCCCTTGGCGGCCAGTCTCCGACTCGTCAGCAGGTGATGCTCAGGGCCGACCGCCACGTGAACTATGGGCGGTTCATGGCCGTGGTGAACCGGTTGAAGGCCGCCGGTTATAACCGCATCGGACTGATCAGCGAGGATATGAGCCCTACAGCGCCCTAGCCTTCAATCCCCAAGCGGCACCCAGATCGACAGCCCGCCCAGGCCGGTGCCGGGGTCGAAGGTCGGGTTGTGCCGCTCCAGGGTCGGGGCTTCCGCCGCCGGCCGGTCGCAAGGCCAGTGGTTCCAGATCCGGGCGTAGGCGGCGCCGATGGCCGAGATGTGGCCGGGATGCTGGAAGACAGCGTAGGTCGCCGCCGCCAGGTTCAGTCGCGAGGCGCCCCGCGGCAGGTCGGAGAAATCATCCACCTCGGCCGCGCAGAGATAGTCGAACCGCCCCTGGTCGTCGGCGGCGGTGAGCACACCGACGGGGATCGGCTGCGCGCGGGGCGGCATTTGCCCCAGCAAGGGGGTGAAGCGCCGCCATTGCGACGGGATCGCGTCCAGGTCGGTGAAGCTGTAGGGCGCGCGCAGCCCCGCCGCCAGGATCGGCCCGGCCGCCTGGATCAGCGGCGGCGGATCGTCGGACGGCGGCGCCGTGGTCAGGGGGAGGGACAAGGGGAAGGGGTGCGTGACGGCCAACCCCTCCAGCGATCCAAGCCGACGGACGGCCTCAGGCGTGGTTGCAAACTGGGCGCGGAAGGCCCGGGAAAAGGCCTCGTGCGACCCGTAGCGGCTCTCCAGGGCCAGATCCAGAATGCTTTCGGCGCCCCGCGCCAGGGCCATGGCGGCCTCGCTCAAACGCCGGGCGCGCAGATAGGCCATCACCGGCTGGCCCACCGTCGCGCCAAAGGCGTGGGCCAGGTGGTGACGCGAGACGCCGCAAGCCTGGGCGACGCCGGCCAGGGTCAGGTCGTCACCGAGATTGCGATCGATCACCCAGAGCGCCCGGTTGGTCAGGGACATGCAGGCCTTCGTGGTTGGTTGGCCCCTTTGTCGAACGCGCCGCAATTGCGATCAAGCGGGCGATCCCGGCGGGTCCGACTATGCTGGCCGGATCGGACATCGATGAGGCCGCAATGGAATACCGCACCGCCACCGCCCTGACCGCCGCCCTGCGGGCGCGGCAGGTCAGCGCCCTGGAGCTGACCGATCAAGCGATCACCGCCATCGAGGCCGGGGACGGCGAGATCAACGCCGTGGTCGTGCGCGATTTCGACCGCGCCCGGGACGCCGCCCGCGCGGCGGACGCGGCCCTGGCGCGAGGCGAAACAGAGGGCAAGATGCGACCGCTTCTTGGTTTGCCGATGACGGTGAAGGAGGCTTTCAACATCGCCGGCCTGCCCACCACCTGGGGTCTGCCCGGAACCGCCGGTATCCCGGTGTTTGAAGACGCCGTGGTGGTGCAGCGTCTGAAGGCCGCCGGGGCGGTGATCCTGGGCAAGACCAATGTGGCGACCATGCTGGCCGACTGGCAGAGCGCCAACGGCGTCTACGGCGCCACCCGCAATCCCTGGGATACGTCGCGCACCAGCGGCGGCTCCTCCGGCGGCGGGGCGGCGGCCCTGGCGGCGGGGTTCGTCAGCCTGGAGTACGGCTCGGACCTTTCGTCGTCCCTGCGAGCTCCGGCGGCCTTCTGCGGCGTCTATGCGCACAAGCCGTCCTACGGCCTGGTCCCCCAGCGCGGCTTCGCCCCGCCCGGCGTTCCCATCGCCCCGGCCATGCCGGCCGTCGACTTGTCGGTGCTGGGACCCATGGCCCGCTGCCCCGCCGACCTGAGCCTGGCCCTGGACGCCACCGCCGGCGCCGACACGCGTGACGCCGTCGCCTGGCGCCTGAACATGCCCCCGGCCCGGCATGGCGCCCTGAGGGACTACCGCGTGCTGCTGCTGGACGATCACCCCCTGCTGCCGACCTCCAGCGAGATCCGCGCGGCCTTGGCGGGCCTGGCGACGGGCCTGGAGGCAGAGGGATGCCGGGTCGGACGCGGCGATGCGGCCCTGCCGGACCTGGAAGCCATCGCCGCCGCCCAGGTGGAGCTGATGATGGCTCAGTTCTCCGCCGACATGCCCGACGAGGCCTATGCGGGCGCCCAGGCAGCGGCCGGGGCGGCGGCCGGGCGCACCTACCTGGCCACCGCCAACGTCAGGGGCCTGGCCATGAGCCACCGCGACTGGATCCGCGCCGACCGCCGCCGCTTCGAGCTGATCAATGCCTGGGCCGGGCTCATGCGGGACTGGGACGTGGTGGTCTGCCCGGCCATGCCCACCGTCGCCTTCGCCCACGACGGGCGGCCCATGGAGCAGCGGACCCTGGTCGTGGATGGGGCGGCCATCCCCTATGTTTCACAGCCCCTGTGGGGGACCCTGGCCAGCCTAACCGGCGCTCCGGCGACCGCCTTCCCACTGGGGTTAAGCTCTGAGGGCCTACCCATGGGGGGCCAGATCGTCGGTGGTCATCTCGAGGACCGCACGGCGCTGGCCTTCGCCGCGCATCTGGAAGCAGCCTTCGGCGGCTTCACCGCGCCTTCTATATCGACGCCGAAGAGTTGAACCGGGGGGTCGGGCGTTCAGCGCCAGTCGAGATAGACGGTCCGCGCCGTTTTGGTGGGCAGATGCGCCTCATCCAGGGGGCGGATGCGGGCGTCGTCAGGCCTCGCCCTTGGCCGGCTCAATCTCCAATGCCCGATCGTCGAGGTTGGCGGCGCCCTCGCGCAGAATGCCGGCCTGCAGTTTCAGCAGTCGGCGCTGCAGGGATCGCGGCAGGGTCTCCGCCCGGCCCTTCAGGGCCTCTGCGGCGCCGCGCACACGCGCCGCGCCCGCGCGCAGCTGGGCGGCTCGTTTCGCGGGGTCGTCACTCATCAAGGCGCCTTTCTTTGCGGGCCTATTATCTCGCCTTAGACCGCCTCGCTGCAAGCCGCGACGGTATGGATGCTGACACCCCGCCGCCCTCGCCGGTTGCTCAATCGGTCCGTGATCGGGGAGAGTCAGGCCCTAATTCGGAACGAGGGCGCGGTTCGCTGGTTACGGCGGAATGACCAATCCTCGTGTGCTGATTGTCGAAGACGACGCCTTGATCGCCCTTGATGTCGAAGACGCCCTGCGCTGCGCCGGCTACGACGTCTGCGGCATCGCCGCCTCGGAAACGGAAGCCCTGGCCATGGCCGGCCAGACCCATCCCGACTTCGCCGTCGTGGACATCAGCCTCAGTCCCGGCGACGGGCGGGTGGTGGCCCGGGAGCTCTGGCGCCGGCACCACACCGCCGTGCTCTTCGCCACCGGCCAGTTCGATGAAATCCGAGGCCTGGACAATTCCGGCGCCATCGCCTGCCTGCCCAAGCCCTACCAGGCCGAGAACGTGCCACGGGCGCTGCATGCCATCGATGATATCAATCACGGCCATCCCCCGGCGCGCCTGCCCAATCAAATGTTCACCATGCGCGCCGCCTGACGAGATTTTCCGGCCCTCCGAGGGATCGAACCTGGCCGACGCACGTTGATCAAGCGCGGCGCTCTTGTCCCCCCCGAGATCCGCCGCGCGTACAACGCCCCCGGTCCTTCCAGGCCGGGGGCGTTCGACGTTCGGGGTCTGGTTTGAGGGCCAATTGTGGCGACGGCCAAGCGGCGGCGTCTCTCAACCGGGGAACATTTGCTCTTGGGGGCGTGACGCATGATCAGCGTCGATTTCGATATGGACATTCGCGATGGCGCGGGCGCTGAACCGGCCATCAACAGCCGACGCCCTGACGCCGATGCGATCAGCCACATGCTCGCCGCCGGGATCACCCCGCAAGCCAGGCGGGCGCTGCTAGGCCTGATGCTGACAGCCGCCGCCCGCGCGGACGTGACCCGCGGCCCCGCCTAAGACCCCGCCTTGGCGGGACCGCCCGGCGCCGTGAAGCGAATGCCCGTCGAATGCGCGACTGAAAGGCAAACCCGGGTCAATGGCGCGTATACGGGTCGCGTGGGTTACACCCACCCGACCCCCAGCGCGAGGCCCATGCAACCCCGTCACCGGGGCGCCCCAATTCTCCCATAATGCCGGCGCTCGACCCCAGAGCAACCAGACGGTCCTTCGTCATCGCCGCCACGGCGCCATATGGCCGGCACAGAGACCAACCTCGTCAGGCCGCCAGGGTGCGAAACCGCCTCGCCTGGTAGCGCAATGGTAGCGGTGATTTCTAGGGCCGCCGCGAGCGGCCCTGAAACCCCAATAAGTGATTGATTGTATTGGGTCCCTGGTGGAGCCGAGCGGAATCGAACCGCTGACCTCCTCATTGCGAACGAGGCGCTCTACCAACTGAGCTACGGCCCCCCTGCCCAGGGTCGGGAGGAGCCGCGCACATAAAGGCTAGGTCCCCAAGGTGTCAAGGATGCGGGGTGTCAAGGATGCGGGGTGTCAAGGATGGCGCCGGCGGTTTGCGGCGCCCGCCTTGCAGGGTGCGCCCGCGGCGGATACGAAGCGCCACGATAGCAGGGGCCTCCATGCACGCGATCCTGAACTTCAGTGAATATATCCTGCAGGCGATTCTGACCCTGCTGTTGTGGACCGTCATCCTCTACGCCATCGCCTCGACCCTGATCTCCTTCGAGATCATCAACCTGCGCAATCGTTTCGCCTACGCCATCTGGCGGGCGCTGGAGGCGGTGGCCTTGCCGATTCTGCGGCCCATCCGGCGGATCCTGCCGCGGACCGGGCCGGTGGATTTCTCGCCCTTCGTCTTCATCATCCTGACGATCGGCATACAGGGCTACCTGCTGCCGCCCCTGTTCGCGTGGCTGCACAGCTTGGTCGGGCCGGTCGCCTATTAGCGTGCGGCTGGGGCGTGGACGCGGCGGGGCGGCGCTGGCGGCGTTTGGACCCAGGCCAGGCTGACCGGCGAAATTCGGAACACCTTTCGGGGGTTGGCGCGTTGAATGAGCCTACGAAGAGCCCACCGATGCCGACCAAGCCCATCTCTCCCTATGCCGAGCCCACTCCCGGAGCCGCGAACCCGCCGGGCAACGCGCCCGCGCGGAGCGGCCCGTGGGCGTCTTCCGAGACTGGCCGAGCGACGGTGAAACATCACTGGCGGGCGACGCCGCCGTGGGCGCGGTGGGGCGCCGTCGGCATCGTGGTGGTAGGCGGGGCGGTCGCCGCCTTCCTGTTGCTGTTTCAGTGGAACTGGCTGCGCGGACCCCTGGAGAGCCAGATCTCCGGCCGCCTGCACCGCCCGGTCGCCATAACCGGCGACCTGGAGGGCCACGTCTGGTCCTGGTCCCCCAGCCTGACCGTGAAGGGCCTGGTGATCAGCAATCCGGCCTGGGCTGGCGCGGCCCCCATGGCGACCCTGCCCAAGGTTACTGTCAGCGTGCATCTGCCGGACCTTCTGAAAGGGCAGGTGATCCTGCCGCTGGTGGAAGCCGACGCCCCGGACGTGCGCCTGCGGCGCCTGGCCGACGGCCGCACCAACTGGACCTTCAGCGACCATCCCCAGCCGCTGAAGCTGCCGGCCATCCGCCACTTCGTCATCCAGGACGGCCATCTGCGGATGGACGACCAACAGCGCAAGCTGGTGTTTGTCGGCACGGTGACCTCCAACGAACAGGCGGTCGGGACCGGGCGCGGGGTGTTCATGCTGACCGGGCAGGGCACGTTGAACGGCGCGCCGTTCAACGCCCACGTCACCGGTGGCCCCCTGCTTAATATCGACCCTAACCGGCCCTACCCATTCAGCGCCCAGGTGGAGGCGGCGGAGACGCGCGTCTCGATGGTCGGGATTGTTCCCCACCCCTTTGACCTGTCGCGGTTCACCTCGCAGCTGAAGGTGTCGGGCGACGACCTGTCGGACCTCTATCGCCTCACCGGCCTGGCCCTGCCGGCGACCCCGCCCTATGCCCTGAGCGGCGGCTTCGCGCGGGTGAATGACAACTATGCCTTCCAGCGCTTCCAGGGGCGCGTGGGCGACAGCGACCTTGGCGGCGACGCCAGTATCGACGTCAGGTCAGGCCGCCCGATGCTGACGGCGGACCTGGTGTCCCGGCGGCTGAGCCTGGCCGACCTGGGCGCGGTGATCGGCGCCGCGCCGCGCGACACCCGCAACCATACCCTTTCGCCGGCCCAGATCGCCGCGGCGAAGCGCTTGAGCGTGGAACACAGGATACTGCCCGACGCGCGCTTGGATCTGGCCAGGGTGCGTGGCATGGACGCCAAGGTCAGCTATCGGGCGCAGACGGTGCAGGCCAAGAGCCTGCCGATCCGGCAGGTGTCGTTCAAAGTCGATCTCGACCACGGCGTGCTCAAGGTCGATCCCCTGGCCTTCACCCTGCCGCAGGGCCAGATCACCGGCATGATCCGCATCGATGCGCGCGGAGCGACGCCGACGGAGGCCATTGACTTGCGCCTGACCGGGGCGAGGCTGGAACAGCTGGTCGCCGCCGGGGCCGCCAATCCGCCCATCACCGGCGGCATCCTGGCGCGGGCCCAACTGTCGGGCAGCGGCGACTCCGTGCGTTCAGCCGCCGGCGGGGCCAACGGCGTAATCACCGTGGTCATCCCGCACGGCCAGATCCGCCAGTCCCTGGCCGAACTGCTGGGGATCAACGCGACCAAAGGCCTGTTCCTATTGCTGGCCAATAGCAACGACCAGACGCCCGTGCGCTGCGCCGTGGCCGATTTCCACGCCCAGAACGGCATCCTGACCGCCAACCGCATCGTGCTGGATACCGGGGTCGTCCTGGCTCTGGGCAAGGGGCAGGTGAACCTGAAGGACGAGACGGTGGATTTGCGCCTGGAGGGCAAGCCCAAGAAGTTCCGGCTGATCCGGATCGCGGCGCCGATCACCCTGCGGGGCCGCCTGGAGGCGCCCAAGGCGGGTGTGGACCTCAGCAAGGCCGCGGGGCAGCTGGCCATCGCCGGCGCGGTAGGCGCATTCGTCTCGCCCTTGGCCGTGATCCTGCCGTTCGTGAACCCGGGCCTGGCCAAGGACGCCGACTGCTCGTCGCTGTTGACCGAGGCGGCGCAGCAGGGCGCGCCGGTGACCAAGGCCGTGGCCGCCAGGGCGGCCGTCGCGCGGGCGACGAAGTAGGCCCTCTAGAGCCTTTCCGGTTCAAGTGGACTCACTTGGACCGGACAAAAAGGCTCTACCTTCATACATTTAGAGCATGACCGGCGCTTCAACCGGTCTCCGCTTGAAGCTGTCATGCTCTATCCCGACACCGCCTCCAGCGAGCGCGCGGCTGTGCGTGGGCCAAAGACACCGATGGTGACCACCACCACCCCCATGGCGGCGGCGATGAAGGCGAACACCGCGCCGGTTCCAAAGGCGCCCAGCAGGGCGGCGATCATCAGGCTGGAGAAGACGGTGGAAAGCCGGCTCCAGGAATAGACGAAACCCACCGCCCTGGCCCGGATTCGGGTGGGAAAAAGCTCGGCCTGGTAGGCATGATAGGCGAAAGACAGCAGGTTGTTGGACAGGGTGATGGCGACCCCCAGGCCGATCAGCGCCAGCGGGGCGCCCTGGCGCGCGAACAGCAGGCCGAAGGCCGCCGTGGCGGCCGCGGCGAAGACAATCTGGTGCTTTCGCTCGAACCGGTCGGCGATGAGGCTGCACAATAGCGGCCCAGCCGGGTAGGCGAAGGCGATGATGAAGGAATACTCCAGGGACTTGGTCACCCCCTGGCCCTGGGCGGCGATCAGCGACGGGGCCCAGTTGCCAAAGCCGTAGAAGCCGATGGTCTGGGCCGCGTTGAACACCGACAACATGATGGTGCGGCCCAGGTACGGTGGCCGGAAGATGTCCAGGAACCGTCCCTGACCCTCCGCGCCGGCCATCGGCGCGGCGGCGGTGGGTTGCGGCAAGGCCCGCCCGGTCTCCTGGATCACGCGGGCTTCCAGGGCGCTGACGATGGCGTCGGCCTCCGCCCCCCGGCCATGCTGCGCCAGCCAGCGCGGCGATTCCGGCAGGCCGGCGCGGATCACCCAGACCACCACGGCCGCCCCAGCCCCGATCAGCATCACCCACCGCCAGCCGGCGACGCCGAAAGGTGTCAGGGGCAGCAGCCGCCAGCAGGCGAAGGCCACCGCCGGCACGGCCATGAACTGGATGCACTGGTTGATGGCGAAGGCCCGCCCGCGCAGGGGCGGCGGGGTGATCTCGGTGACATAGGCGTCGATGGTGACCAGCTCAACGCCGATGCCGACCCCAGCGATGAACCGCCAGATATCCAGGCCGATGGCGGTGGACTGGCCGGCCATGACCAGGGTGGCGGCGGTGTACCAGATCAGCGAAGCGGTGAAGATCGCCCGTCGGCCGAACCGGTCGGCCACCTGGGAAAAAGCCATCGTGCCGATAAACAGGCCGGCGAAGGTGGCCGCCGCGAAAGTCGCCTGGTCGGTGAGGCCCAACAAGCCCTTGGCGCCGGCATGGAACACCCCGGCCTTGATCAGGCCAGGCGAGACATAGGCCGTCATCATCAGGTCGTAGAATTCGAAACAGCCGCCCAGGGATATCAGCAGCACCAGCCGCCACACCGCCCAGCTTGACGGCAGCCGGTCCAGCCTGGCCGCGATGGCGCCGCCGCTTGTCTCTCCGCCCATGCGCTTCCCCGGCCGCGGCCTTAAGTGCCCGGCCGTGGCCCGATGGTCCAGCGGTTAGCGTGCTGGATTGAAGTTCGCCCGCTGATTGGGTCGGCTCCAGAGCGAACTTCGGAACCGGGACACTAGCGCTGCAGCTTGACCTGGGTGGTGGCGCCGCTGTTGCCCACGCCGTTGGGCACCGGCACGCTGGAGGTGGAATAGTTGGCGTTGATCACCAGGTCCGGACTGCCGGTCAAATGGATGCCCTTGGCGACCACCACGGTCCAGGCTGACTGGTCGGCCACCTGGTTGCCATTGCCGGTGACCTGCAAAATAGCATTGGGGATGTAGACCGTGCCTTCGAGGCGCCGGGCGCTGTCGCTCGCGATGGTAAACGTGCCGACGTTCTGGCGTGTGGTGATGATCACGAAGCCGGCGTACTGGCCCCTCTGCGCGCCAGTAAGGTCGATCACCGAATTGTCCTGAAACTGGAACTGGGACGTGCTGTCGAAGATCAGGGTGACGTTCGACCCGGTGAGCACGGCGTTCTGTTGCATGCGGAGTTGGGCGTTGCGGAAGTAGTAGGTCCCTCCCGATTGCAGCTGCAGCGTCTGGCCCTCCCGCACCGTGATATTGCCGCAGTAGGGCGTCGGCGTGGCGGGCAGGATATTGAGGCCCGCGGTGAGGGTCGGCAACGGCGTACAGACGTTGAGCAGCGGCGGGCTGATGCTCATCGTGGCGAAGGGATCTGCGATCGGCGGCGCCCCGACCTGGGCCGCCGGCGAGATGGCCCCGCGGGCGACGCTCACCGACTGGACGACGCCAGCGGTGAGGTTGGCCGAGCCGGTGACCGAAATGCCGCCGTCGGATTGCACCAGGCAGCCCTTGGCCGTGGTCTGGGCCGAGTTGGTCAAGTTGATCGCCAGACCCGAGGAACCGGAGGCCAGCACGCACAAGGGCGTCAGTCCCAGGGTGGCGGCGGTGGCCTGGACGTGGATGTCCCATCCCCCTGGCGGCAGCAGGTTGCCGAAGAACGAGGACCGATGGCCGTCCAGGCGAACCGTGACCTGGGACTTGGCCGTGTCGAAGCTGGTGGAAACGCGGAAGGGCACACGCTGCGCGACCCCCGGGATCTGACTGACGACGAAGCTGGACGCCCGGGCCGAGATGCCCTGCTGCGTGCCGATGCCCAGCTGTTTGGCGGCGTCCAGGGCCGCGGCGTCGGCGGCGTCCTGCATCGCCGAATGATCGGACGACAGGGACGCCAAGTCGACGGAGCCGCAGGCGAACAGGGCCAGGGTCGGGGCCATGATGGCGAAGATCACCGCCGTCCCGCCCCGCCGGTCGCGGGTCCAGCGGTGAAGCGCCGCGGCCAGGCGACGAAACGCGCCGCTCCGTTTTGTCGTGGTCGGACCTGGAGGATCGCGCGGGGCCTTCATGATGCTGGCCTAGGCCGCTTCCTCGGCCGGCCGCGCCGAGAGCACGTCATCGGCGATGCGGGCGAACTGTGCGGCCAGGGGCCTTAGCCCCGGCGCCTGGGTGAGGGCGGCGGTAAGGAACCGCGAGCTTTCTCGCGCCAGGCGTTCTAGCTGTTGCTCCGCCTCGCTGGGCGACGGCTGGCGGTTGGCCAGGAGCTGGGCCTCGCTGACGGCGGCGCGGTGCACGTAGCGGATCTGATAGCTGAGCAGACGCCAGTTCATCGGCTTGACCACGAAGGAGGTTGCGCCGGCTTGGTAGGCGCGGTCCACGGCGCCGACGTCCTCGCGTCCGGTGACCACGATCACCGGCAGGTTCCGCCAGGTCTCGCTGGCGCGCAGCCGCTCGAGAACCTCGAAGCCGTCCATGTTCGGCATCTCGAGATCCAGCAGCATGATGTCGGGCTGGAAGGCCTCGATGACCCGCAAGGCCTCGTCGCCGTCGCACGCCGTCGCAACCGTAGCCTGTTCTGTGGTAAGATTAACAACCGCGAATTCGCGCAGGATCGGATCATCATCCACGAAGATGATCTTAAGGGCGTCCTGCAGGACGTAGAAGAACGTTCCGTCTTTGTCGGGCGGTGACGACATGGGGTAATCGGCTTCTGCACAAAAATGACGCTCTTCATTAAACCGGGAGTCATTAATCCCGCGTAACCCGTTGAGGTTCACGGGCTGTGGGTTTTTAAACTTGTCGGACAAAGTGTCAGAGTCAGTCCGCCGAAAACGGACAATTCGAGGCAAACTTACGGCCTTGGTGCTCGCCTCGGTGGGTCTGGCCGTCGCCCTGGTGGCTGGGATATCGGCGATCCGGGATGGTCAACGCGACGCGGCCCTGGCGGCCGATCGCCTGTCCGACACGGCCAAGGTCCTGGCCTCCCTGAGCGGCGAGGCCGCGGCGTCCGGCGACCGGCCCAAGGCCTTCACGGTTATCCGCGCCATCGGCGCCATGCCGGACGTGCAATACGCCCGCATCTTTGACGCCCGCGGCGGCCTGCTGGCCGAGACCGGCTCGGCCCAGCGCCTGACCCGCGATATCGACACCACGGCGGGGCGGCAGGGCTTCAGCCTGTCGCTGCTGACCTCGCGCAGCGCCCAGGTGAGCGCGCCGATCACCTACGCCGGCAAGCCGGTGGGCCAGGTGGTTATTCTGGGTCGGCTGGGGAACAGCGGCGGGCGGTTGATGTCCAGCCTGCTGATCAGCCTGGGCGCCGCCCTGGCGGCGGCGATCGCCGGCCTGGCGGTGGCGGCGCGGCTGCAGCGCGGCATCTCCGATCCGATCGGCGCCCTGACCCGGTCCATGGGCGAGATCACGCAGAGCCACGACTATTCGCGCAGCGTCGAGGTCAGGGCCGACGACGAGGTGGGCGAGCTGGTCGACGGCTTCAGCCGCATGCTGGCCGAGATCCGCTCCCGCGACGAGGCCCTGGCGCAGCACCTGGCTGGTCTGGAACAGACCGTGGAGGAGCGCACCAGCGACCTGCGCGACGCCAAGGAAGCGGCGGAGACCGCCAACAGCGCCAAGAGCGACTTCCTGGCCACCATGAGCCATGAAATCCGCACCCCCATGAACGGCATTATGGTCATGGCCGAGATGTTGGCCGCAGGCGAGATGCCGCCCAAGCAGCGGCGGTTCGCAGAGGTGATCGCCAAGTCCGGCTCCAGCCTGATGGCGATCATCAACGACATCCTGGATTTCTCGAAGATCGAGGCCGGCAAGCTGGACCTGGAGGCCGCGCCGGTGGATCCAGGCGAGGTCGCCGAGGACGTGCTGAGCCTGTTCTGGGAACGCGCCCGGTCCAAGGGCCTGGACCTTGCCGCCTTCATCGATCCGGCCACCCCGGCCCTGGTCAGCGGCGACGCTGTGCGCCTGCGCCAGGTGGTCGGCAACCTGGTCAACAACGCCATCAAGTTCACCGAGGTCGGCGGGGTGCTGGTGCAGGTCGCGCCGGCCGCCGAAGGCCGCCTGCGAATCTCGGTGCACGACACCGGCGTGGGCATTCCGGCTGACAAGATCGACGGCGTCTTCGGCGCCTTTACCCAGGCCGACCAGTCGACGACGCGGCGCTTCGGCGGCACCGGCCTTGGCCTGGCCATCTGCAAGCGCCTGGTGGAAGCCATGGGCGGTGCGTTCAAGGTCACCAGCAAGGTAGGCAAGGGGTCGGTGTTCGCCTTCGACCTACCCATGCAGACGATCGAGGCCGCCGCGTCCTGGCCAAGGTTTGAGGATGGCGCGGCCGTCGCCCTGGCCGTGGACGGCGCCTCCACCCCCGCCGCCCTGACCCGATACCTGCGCGCCGCCGGCCTGACGGTGGTTTCCATGGACGCCAGCAGCGAGGCCTCCAGCGCTGCGGTTCGCCTGGCCATCGGCGGCGCCGAGGGCCTCAAGGGCCGCGACCGGCTCGCCGTGCCGACGATCTGTATCGCCGAATACGGCGACTCCATCCCGGCGCTTCTGCAGCGTGAAGGTCATGTGGATCTGGTGCTGGTCCAGCCCCTGCGCCAGCGCGACGTGGCCACGGCCCTGCGACGGACCCTGGCCGGCCAATCGATCAGCGAGACCCTGGCCGAGGACCGCGCCCAGGCCAACGCCTTGCCAAGCTTCAGCGGCCGGCGCGTTCTGGTGGCCGACGATAGCGCGGTCAATCGCGAGGTGGCCATGGAGGCCCTGTCGCGGCTGGGTGTCGATGCGGATGTCTGTGCCGACGGACGTGAGGCCGTGGCTGCGGTGGAAGCGCGGCGGCCAGGCCAGGGCTTTGACCTGATCCTTATGGATGGCTCCATGCCGGAGCTGGACGGCTATGAGGCCACCCGCGAAATTCGCCGTCGGGAGTCCGAGGCCGGCGCGGCCGCCACCCCGATCATCGCCCTCACCGCCCATGTGCTGGGCGCCGCTGCTGAAGCCTGGCGCGACGCCGGCATGGATGGCGTGCTGCACAAGCCCTTCACCCTGGCCGCCCTGGCGGCGACTCTGGGTCAGTTTCTGGAAGCCTCGCCGCCCATGGCCCCCGCCGGCCCGGCCCCGGCCAGGGCCTTGACGGTGCTTTCCGCGCCCACGGGACCGCTGGTCACCTCCGAGCTGCTGGACCCCCAGATCGCCGGCGAGCTGGCCCGCATGGCCGCCATGGGCAAGGCCGATTTCGTCGACCGCGTCCGCCGGCTCTATCGCGAAAACGCCCCCGAAGCGGTGCGAGCGGTGATCGACGGCTCGGTGGGCCGCGACCCCGAGGCGGTGGCCAAGGCGGCCCACGCCCTGAAATCCATGAGCCTGAACATGGGCGCGCGGGTGGTGGCCGAGTCCGCCGGCCGCATCGAGACCCAGGCCCGCGACCTGGGGCTGGTCAACGTCGACCAGGCCGAGATGCTGCACCGCCAGCTGCTGGCAACCCTGGACGTCCTGGACGGTTATCCGCCCACGGGCGGGGCGGGACAGCGCTCAAACAGCGCCGACCATGAGGAACAGGCCCTGCTGGACGACCTGGCCAAGGCCATCGGCCGCAGCGAACTATCCCTGGTCTACCAGCCCCAATACGACCGCAACGGCGAGCTGATCACCGGGGTTGAGACCCTGCTGCGCTGGAACCATCCGGTGCGCGGCTTTGTCAGCCCGGCCATGTTCATCCCCCTGGCCGAACGCTACGGCCTGATCGGACCCATTACCCAGTGGGTGCTGGACCGCGCCATGACCGAGACCGAGGGGCTGGAGGACATCGTCATCAGCTTCAACGCCTCGGCGGTGGAGTTCGCCGATCCGTCGTTCGTCGATGAGCTGGCCGTGCTGATCGCCCGTCGCCGGTTCGACCCGCGGCGGCTGGAGATCGAGGTCACGGAAACCGCGGTCCTGGCCGAGGAAGACGAGGTGCGCCGTAACATGGGTCGCCTGCACGACCTGGGCCTGAAGATCGCCCTGGACGATTTCGGGGTGGGCTATTCCTCCCTCAGCCACCTGCGGCTGTTCCCCTTCGACAAGCTGAAAATCGACCGGGCCTTCGTCAATGGCTGCGCCGACAACGTCCAGTCCGCCACCCTGGTCCACGCGGTGGTGGCCATCGGCCGCTCCCTGGGCATGAAGGTGGTGGCCGAAGGGGTGGAAACCGAGGAACAGCGCAAGTTCCTCAAGATTGCCGGCGTCCACGCCATGCAAGGCTACCTGTTCGCCAAGCCGGAGCCGATCGCGGCGCTGCGGACGCGGCTGGGACTGGACAAGGCGGTGATGAGCGCGTGAGGCGGCGTCACCGCGTCAGGTTGTTCAGATCGATCCCGTACTTCACCGCATTGCGCTCCATATAGGCCCTTCGCGGTTCCGGTTGCTTCCCGTCCAGGGCGGCGCCCAGCATATCCAGGAAGGTGTGCCAGCCCATCATGTTCTGCGCCTCGAAGTGGTCCAGCACCGGCAGATGGGTGAGGACCAGCCGCACCCGCTCGCCCCGCGGCTCCAGGTCGAAGGTCAGGTAGGATTCCGGATAGGGCGACTGCGCCTCGCCAGGGCCAAACACGTTCCAACTGTAGGCCAGTTGGCGAAAGGGATTCCACCGCGTGACCACGCCTCGGATGTGGCCGGCGGAGAAGCTGACCCTCCCGCCCTCGCGCGGTTCTATGACGCCGTCGTCGCCGAACCAGCCCGGCAGCTTGTCAGCCTGTGTCAGATGCGCCCAGACCCGCTCGACGGGGCCGGGCAACAGGCGTTCGAAACGGACAGCGGCGACGCGGCTGGGCTGACCGAGCCCGCCTGCATTGGCATCGGTCATGGCTGCTCCTCGTTCAGCTGGGATTCCAGGGCATCCAGACGCGGAGCCCAGAAACGGCGGATCTGCTCCACCCAGGCGGTCAGCTCGCCGACGCCATCTGGGTCGAGTTCGTAGATGCGCCGTTGGGCCTGGGCCCGCACACGCACCAGACGGGCCTGACGCAGGGTCTTCAGATGTTGGGAAATGGCCGGCGCGGTGATGGCGAAGCGGCTAGCGATCTGCCCCGATGACAGGGGGCCGCCCGCCAGGGTCTCGACGATGCGTCGGCGCGTGGGGTCGACCAGGGCGGTCAGGCTGTCCATCCCGCCATTAGGTAGCTGTTACTTAATTAAGTCAATGCTACATATAAGCCCGAGACCCGCCCCCGAACTGCACTCTGGGCGCGGGCCTGGGCGTCAGGCTACTTCAGCTTGATGCTCACACCCGACGGGGCGAGCGACAGCTTCAGGCCTTCGGTGGCGGAGCGGACGTGGATCTCGACGCCGTTGCCGTTCTTCAGGTCCGTCTCGCCCGCGCCGCCGCCGGCCGTGGCGCTGGCGTCGATCGCGGCGAAGGTTCCTTCGATGTCGCGCAGGTGACGCAGGTGATAAACTTCGCCCGAGCCGGAATACTTGTTCGCGCCCACCGCGCCAACGGACAGGCCGCTGACCTTGATGCGATAGTTGTGGCCCTTGTAGGTCAAGGTGCCACTGCCCCAGTTGACGCCGGCGATGAAGGCCACCGAACCCCCGGAGAAGCGGATGCGCGCGTCCGGCCCGTGTTCGGCATAGGCCGGGGCGGCGACCGCGCCGGCGACGATGAGGGCGGCGAGGGCGGCGGCGCCGCGATGGAAGCTGGTCATGGGCTGTTCTCCAATTGGATAAGGCCACAACGAAGCTGAGGCGTACGAGGTTGCACGAACCCGTGATGGTCGTGTCGATTGTCCGACATAATGCCGGGACGGCCCACCGTCCTTGACCTTTTTGACTGTTTAGGCGCATAAGCCCGGCCTTCCGGCGCCAGCATCAGCCAGCGCCTCCACCGCCACGACCCCCGCTTGAAGTGGGACGAGGGCGGCGAGGACCCCCGTCCGCGTGATCGCGCACGGGGGCTGGATGCGTTGCGTCATAGGGATTGTAGATGTTCGACGGACTATCAGAGCGGCTCTCAAGCGTCTTCGACCGGCTTTCCGGTCGCGGTGTGCTGTCCGCCAAGGACATCGACGAGGCCCTGCGCGAGGTGCGCGTCGCCCTGCTTGAGGCTGACGTCGCCCTGCCGGTGGTCCGAGAGTTCATCGACAAGGCCAAGGAAGCGGCCAACGGCGAGGCGGTGATCCGCTCGGTCAAGCCCGCCGACCAGGTGGTCAAGATCGTCTACGACGGCCTGGTGGAGATGCTGGGCGGCGATGACGCCGAGCCCCTGCGCCTGGCCCTGAACCCGCCCACGATCATCATGATGGCCGGCCTGCAGGGGTCGGGTAAGACCACCATGTCGGCCAAGCTGGCCCTGCGGCTCTCCAAGATGGAGCGCAAGCGGGTGTTGATGGCCTCGCTGGACGTGCGCCGTCCCGCCGCCATGGAACAGCTGGCGATCCTGGGCAAGGAAGCCGGCGTCGACACCCTGGCCATCGTGCCCGGCCAAGCCCCCGCCGACATCGCCCGCCGCGCCCTGTCGGCTGCCAAGCTGGGCGGCTTCGACGTCCTGATCCTGGACACCGCCGGGCGCACGACCCTGGACGAGGCGATGATGAGCGAGGCGGCCGAGGTGGCCCGCATCGCCCAGCCGGCCGAAACCCTGCTGGTCGCCGACAGCCTGACCGGCCAGGACGCGGTGCGCACCGCCAAGGCCTTCCACGAGCGCCTGCCCCTCACCGGCCTGGTCCTCACCCGCACCGACGGCGACAGCCGTGGCGGCGCGGCGCTGTCCATGCGCGCCGTCACCGGCCTGCCGATCAAGTTCCTGGGCACGGGCGAGAAGATCGACGCCCTGGACGTGTTCGACGCCCGCCGCGTGGCCGGCCGCATCCTGGGCCAGGGCGACGTCGTGGCCCTGGTGGAACGCGCCGCCCAGGATTTCGACCAAGCCAAGGCCGAGGTCATGGCCAAGAAGCTGGCCAATGGCCAGTTCGATCTCGACATGCTCAGCGACCAGCTGGCCCAGATGGAAAAGATGGGCGGCATGGAAGGTCTGATGGGCCTGTTGCCAGGCGTGCAGAAGGTCAAGAAACAGATCGCCGAGAGCGGCATGAACGACAAGTCGATCCGTCGCCAGCGGGCGATCATCGGCTCCATGACCAAGCTGGAGCGGCGCAAGCCCGACATCCTGGCCGCCTCGCGCAAGCGCCGGATCGCCGCCGGCGCCGGGGTGGACGTGGCCGAGGTCAACCGCCTGCTCAAGCAGCATCGCCAGATGCAGGACGCTTTCAAGATGATGTCCAGGGACGGCGGCAAGGGTTTTGCCCGCATGGCCGGCATGATGGGCGGCGGCGGCATGGACCGGATGAAGGCGCTCGGCGGCGGGCGCCTGCCCGAGCCGGTCGCGCCGAACCTGCCCGGCCTCACCGGCGGCCAAGATTCCAACACGCCCCCCTCACCGGGCGGCGGACTCCCTGGCTTGGGCGGCATGCCGTCCAGCTTCAATCCCTTCAAGAAATCCTGAAGAATAACCCTAGGACCCGACCTGAAATGCTGAAGATCCGTCTCGCCCGTGGCGGCGCCAAGAAGCGCCCCTACTATTCGATCGTCGTCGCCGACAGCCACTCGCCCCGCGATGGCCGCTTCATCGAAAAGGTAGGCTCCTACAACCCGCTGCTGAAGAAGGACGATCCGACCCGGATCACCCTGAAGAGCGAGCGCATCACCGAGTGGCTCGGCAAGGGCGCCCAGCCCACCGACCGCGTCGCCCGTTTCCTGTCCGTCCAGGGCCTGACCACGTGGGAACACGGCAACAATCCCAACAAGGGCCAGCCGGGGACCAAGGCCAAGGAACGCGCCACGGAGCGCGCTGACAAGGAAGCGGCGGCCGCGGCCGCCGCCGCCGAAGCCGCCGCCAACCCGCCGGCGCCCGAGCCGGAACCCGAAGTGGTGGAAGAACCCTCCGCCGAAGCTCCGGTGGAAGTCGCCGCCGAGGAATCCGCTCCGGTCGAGGCCGCGGCCGAAGAAGCGGCGCCTGCCGAAGCCGCTGCTGAACCTGCCGCCGAAGCGCCCGCCGTCGAGGCCCCCGCCGCTGAAGAACCCGCGGCCGAAGCGCCTACCGCCGAAGCTTCGGAAAGCTGAGACTGACTTGAACGCAGACACCCCTCTCCTCCCCCCTTGGGGGAGGGGGACCGCGAAGCGGTGGAGGGGGCTCCAGCCTGGCGCCAGCCGCCGGTCCTTCGCTGCAGCCCCCTTCGTCTCGTCGCTTCGCGCCGTTGGTGGCGTTCCCCCACAGCCGCGCTCGGGGGGAGAGATTTGACCGCCCAAACTGATCAAGACCCCCGCCTCATCCAGGTCGGCCGCCTCGCCGGCGCCTTTGGCGTGCGCGGCGAGATCCGTGTCACCACCTTTACCCAGGACCCCCTGGCCCTGGTCGCCTACCGCGACCTGCTGCGCGAGGACGGCTCCCCGGCCCTGAGCCTCACCACCGGCCGCCTGGCCAAAGGCGGCCTGGTGGGGCGGGCCCGGGAGATCGAAACCCGGGAAGAAGCCGAGGCCCTGAAGGGCCTGAAGCTGTTTATCGCCCGTGACAGCCTGCCGCCGGCCGACGACGACGAGTTTTACGTCGCCGACCTGATCGGCCTGGAGGCCCGCGCTCCGGACGGCGCCGTCATCGGCCGCGTGAAAGCCGCCCACGACTTCGGCGCCGGCGACCTGCTGGAAATCCAACCCGCCGATGGCAGCGCCAGCTGGTGGCTGCCCTTCACCCTGGAAGCCACGCCCGACGTGAACCTGGCCGAGGGCTGGCTCACGGCGGTGCGGCCGGTGGAGACGGAGTAGGAGGTCGCCCTCCTATCGCCGCTGATCCGGCGCCAGGGCGTCGGCGGTCAGCGCGGAGATCGCCTCGTCCAGGCTCATCACCTGCTGGGCGTCCGACCCGAAGCGGCGCAGGGCCACCTTGCGCTCCTCGGCTTCGCGGCGGCCGACCACGGCGATCACCGGGGTCTTGGTCAGGGAGTGTTCGCGGATCTTGTAGCCGACCTTTTCATTGCGCAGGTCGGTTTCGACCCGCAGTCCAGCTTTCTTGAACGCGGCGGCCACTTCGGCGGCATAGCCGTCGGCGTCGGAAGTGATGGTCGCCACCACCGCCTGCACCGGCGCCAGCCACATGGGGAAGGCGCCGGCGTGGTGCTCGATCAGCACCCCCAGGAACCGCTCCATGGAGCCCAGGATCGCCCGGTGCAGCATCACCGGCCGATGCTTGGCGCCGTCCTCGCCGATGTAGGAGGCGTCCAGACGCTCGGGCAGCACATAGTCCAGCTGCAGGGTGCCGCACTGCCAGGTGCGGCCGATGGCGTCGCGCAGGTGGAACTCCAGCTTAGGGCCGTAAAAGGCGCCCTCTCCCGGCAACATCTCCACCGTGATGCCCGACGCCAGGGCGGCGTTCTCCAGCTTGCGCTCCGCCGCGTCCCAACCCTCGTCCGAGCCGAAGCGAAGGTCCGGGCGCAGGGCCAGCTTCACCGAATGCAGCTCCACCCCCAGGTCCTCGTAGACCCGCTTGAGCAGGGCGATGAAGGCCTCGGACTCTGCCTCGATCTGGTCGTCGGTGCAGAAGATATGGGCGTCGTCCTGCTGCATGCGGCGCACGCGCAGCAGGCCCATCACCGAGCCGGAGCTCTCGTAGCGGTGCAGGCCCTCGAACTCCGAGAACCGGATCGGCAGCTCCCGATAGGACCTTTGGCCATGCCGGAAGATCTGCACGTGGCCGGGGCAGTTCATCGGCTTGACGGCCAGCACCTCGCCCTCATCCGTCTCGCAGACGAACATACTGGCGTGGAATTTGTCCCAGTGGCCGGACTTCTCCCAGAACGAGCGGTCGAGGATCTGCGGCGTTTGCACCTCCTCGTAACCCTCGGCTTCGGTCACCCGGCGCACATAGTTCTGCAGCGTCCGGTACAGGGTCCAGCCCTTGGGATGCCAGAACACCATGCCCCGACCCTCTTCCTGGAAATGGAACAGGTCCATGGTCGCGCCCAGTTTGCGGTGATCCCGCTTCTCAGCCTCCTCGATGCGCTTGAGATAGGCTTCCAGGTCCGCTTCGCTGGCCCAGGCGGTGCCATAGATGCGCTGCAGCTGGGCGTTGGCCTGGTCGCCGCGCCAGTAGGCGCCGGCCAGCTTGGTCAGCTTGAAGGCCTTGCCGATGTGCCGCGTGGACGGCAGGTGCGGGCCGCGGCAGAGATCCTTCCAGGCGCCCTGTCGATAGACCGTGATCGGCTCGGCGCCGGGGATACCCTCGATGATTTCGGCCTTGTAGGCCTCGCCGATAGCGCGGAAGTGCCTGATGGCGTCCTGGCGGTCCCAGACCTCGCGCGTGATCCGCTCGTCGCGATCGACGATCTCTTTCATCCGCTTTTCGATGGTCGCCAGGTCGTCCAGGCTGAACGGCTCGTCGCGGGCGAAGTCGTAGTAGAAGCCGTCCTCGACATTGGGGCCGATGGTCACCTGGGTCCCGGGGAACAACTCCTGCACCGCCTCGGCCAGAACGTGGGCCGTGTCGTGACGGATGGTATCCAGCGCCTCGGGGGCGTCCCGCATGACGATCTCGATGGCGCCTCCGCTTTCCAGGGCGCGGTCGAGGTCCAGCAGCTGGCCGTCCAGCTTGATCAGCAGGGCCTTCTTCTCAAGGGATTTGGAAATCGAGGCGGCGACATCGCGTCCCGTGACCCCATCTTCGAATTGACGGACGGAGCCGTCGGGAAACTTCAGATCGATCATGTCTCACATGTCCTGCTCCGGCGTCCGGAGCTTGAGGGCGGAACCGGGTCATAGCCCGATCCGCCCCAGGGATGGCATCGACACAGGCGCCGAGCGGCCAGATAGCCGCCCTTGACGGGCCCGTGCTGGATCAGGGCCTCCGCCGCATAGTCCGAACAGGTCGGAAGAAACCGGCATTGGCGCCCGAACCAGGGCGAAAGCGACAGCTTGTAGGCCCGGTGTGCGAGCCGAACGCTGCGTTCGTAGGGGGTCATGCCGGGGTTCTTGTGGGTCAGGCGAAGCGGGGCTTATCGCACCCGCGCGCTTGGCCGATCAAGCCGCGCCGGCGCGGCTAGTTCGTGTGGCCTGTGCCTCGACGGCGCGATGGCAAGCTTCCACCGTCGCCTCGAACGCAAGCAGCGTCGAGGTGTGACGAGGCGGATAGTCCTTCACCGGCTCCAGCATCTTCAGGTCCGAAAAACGTCCCGTGGGCGCAGGTCCGCCCGCCTTCAGCATAGCACGGAATGCATCCCGGGCCATTTCGATTTCCTGAACCGTGGCCCCGACCACCTGCTCGCCCAGCACCGCCGCCGCCGCCTGGCCCAGGGCGCAGGCCTTCACGTCCTGGGCGAAGTCCGTGACGACGCCGTCCTGCACCGCCACGTCGATGATCACCCGGCTACCGCACAGCTTGGAGACCTTTTCCGATGTCCCGTCGGGCGCGGCCAGCCGGCCCGTCCGCGGCATGTTCGCGGCGAGGGAGAGCAGCTTGGCGGAGTAGAGGTCGTCGATCATGTCACTTAAGTAGGCTCGCCCTGGTCCTGACGCCACGCCGCCTCGACCCGGGTCTTCACCGCCTCGCCCATGGCCGCGAAGCCGGAGCGGATGGCGCCGCGCATGGAGCGCGCCACGGTGGGGCCAAGCAGGCCGTCGAAGATCTCGCCGTTGGAGAAGATGCAGCCGGTGTCGGTGAGCTTCTCGATCTCGATATAACGCACCGAACGGACCAGGCCGCCCAGCATCTTCAGGCGCCAGTGGATCAGTTCGTCCGGGGTCCAGCTCTCGACAATGGGGGTGATCACCCGCGGCTTGCGCCCAGGCAGGGCCAGGGTGAGCGTCAGCGGCGCGCCAAAGCCGAGGGAGCCCTCGGCGCTGGTGTAGAGCGGGTTCCAGTCCTTCCAGCCCGGCAGGTCGCCCACCAGCTTCCAGACCTCGTGGGCTGGGGCGGCGATCCCCATGCGGTGCTCGATCTTCAGCTTGGCCATCAGAGAGCTCCCTTCAGCTTCCAGGTGGCTCCCGTGGGGTTGTCCATCACCTCGATGTTGAGATCGGTGAGTTCGGCGCGGATGCGGTCGGCGGTGGCCCAGTCCTTTGCGTTGCGAGCCGCCACGCGCTGGGCGATCAGGCCGTCCACCCGTTCCTTCAGCGACACGTCCAGCCCGCCCTGGAACCAGGCGTCCGGATCGGCTTTCAGGAAACCCATCAGCCCGCCGGCCTGGCGCAGGGCCGCGGCCCAGATGCCGATCATCTCGCCCTCGCCGCGCTCGACGGCGGTGGGGATGTCCGCCCACAGCTTGTCGGCCATGAAGTACAGCTCGGCAAACGCCTTGGGGGTGTTGAGGTCGTCGAACAGGGCTTCCCTCACCCGGTCCACCTTGGGATCGATCTGGTCGCGCTGATAGCCGCCGGCGTTGAAGTTCACCCCCTTCATCACCCGGTCAGCCTCTTGCAGGGCGCCATAGAGCCGGTCCAGGGCCTTGCGCGATTGTTCGATCACCTCGTCGGTCCAGGTGAGCGGCTGGCGATAGTGCGCCGACAGCAGCGCCCAGCGCAGGGCTTCCCCCGGCCAGCGGGTGACCAGATCGTGCACCAACTGCACATTGCCAATGGACTTGGACATCTTCTCAGAGCCCATGTTCAAAAAGCCGTTGTGCAGCCAATAGTTGGCATAGCCGCCCTTGGCGTCGTGCACGTGGCCCGAGGCGCAGACGCCCTGCGCCAACTCGTTCTCATGGTGCGGGAAGATCAGGTCATTGCCGCCGCCATGGATATCGATGGGCATGCCCAGGGTCTGTTCGATCATGGCCGTGCACTCGATATGCCAGCCGGGCCGCCCGGGGCCAAAGGGGCTGTCCCACACCGGCTCGCCAGGTTTCGACGGCTTCCACAACACGAAGTCCGCGGGGTTCTGTTTGTAGGGGGCCACGTCCACGCGGGCGCCGGCGATCATGTCATCCAGAGACCGGCCCGACAGGGCGCCATAGTCTGAATAGGCCACGGTGTTGAACAGCACATGGCCTTCGGCCGCGTAGGCGGCGTTGTTGTGCAGCAGCCGGCCGATCATGGCGATGATCGCCTCCATGGTCCGCGTGGCGCGGGGCTCGAAACTCACGGGCAAGGCGCCCAGTTCCGACATGTCGGCGTGGTAGGCGTCGAGGTAGCGGCTGGTGATCACATCGATGGGCACGCCCTCGTCGGCGGCCTTCTGGTTGATCTTGTCGTCCACGTCGGTGACGTTGGCGGCATAGATCACATGGTCCTCGCCATAGATGTGGCGCAGGACGCGGAACAGGACGTCGAAGGCGGCCACCGGCCTGGCGTTGCCGATGTGGGCGTAGTTGTAGACCGTCGGTCCGCACACATACATCGTCACCCGGTCTGGATTGAGCGGGACAAAGTCCCGCTTCTCGCGTGCCATGGTGTCGTAGAGTCGCAGGTTCATGTTGAGCACTAACGTTGGGTGACAGTTGCCGGATCGAGTCTTTCGCCCATATACAAGTTGGCCGGTCGGGAAACCAATGGGGCTTTGACCTCGTTTTCCACCGCTGTGAAAGGGTGGCACGCGTCATTTCCGAGGCCCTCGCCTCGGCGCAACTCAGCCCTGGAAAGACGTCCCCTTAAGACATGGATGCGATTTCCCGCGACCGAACCCTCGTCGGTGTGTCCGACGTTGACCTTGACGCCGTGAAGAAGCCCACCCGCGAGGAGGCTATGGACGCGGTGCGGACCCTGATCGCCTGGTCCGGCGACGACCCCCGCCGCGAGGGCGTGCTCGACACCCCCGCCCGGGTGGTGGACGCCTATGGCGAATGGTTTTCCGGCTACCATCAAGATCCCGCCCTGGAGTTGGAGCGGACCTTCGAGGACGTCCAGGGTTACGACAATATCGTCTTCCTGCGCGACATCGAGGTGGAGAGCCACTGCGAGCACCACATGGCCCCGTTCATCGGCAAGGCCTATGTGGCCTACCTGCCGACGGGGCGGGTCGTGGGACTGAGCAAGCTGGCGCGGGTGGTGGAGATCTTCGCCAAGCGTCTGCAGACCCAGGAAACCCTGACCCAGCAGATCATCGACGCCATCAGCGACACCCTGCGCCCGGCCGGCGTCGCGGTGATGATCGACGCAGAGCACCAGTGCATGACCACCCGTGGCGTGCACCATCGCCATGTCTCGACGGTCACCACCCAGTTCACCGGCACCTTCAAGACCGACCCGGAGATGCAGCGTCGGTTTATGGACCTTTGTAACCGCAAGTAGGGCTTGGCGAGCGGGCGGGGACCGGGAGACTACACCGCCCCGGTGATCTCCCGCGTCGTCACCACCACGGCGCCCGACGCCGCGAAGGCAGCGTTGTGGCGGGCGATGATCTGGTCGGCGGTTTCGCCGTTGAAATCCCAGGTGCTGTGGGCGTCGGCCACCACCGTCACCGTCAGGCCGCGCTCCAGCGCACCCCTCACCGTCGCCGCCACGCATTGGTCGGTCTGGGCGCCCAGCAGGATCACGCCCTGCGCACCCTGGCCGGCGACCCAGTCGCACAGGGCTGGCTGGCTGAAGGAATCGCCGACGCTCTTGGAAAAGGTCGGCTCGTCCGCCGCCTGGCCCAGGGCTGGCCACACCGCCCAGCCGGGCTTGCCGGGCGCCAGCTCGTCCGCCGCGCCGCCGTCGTGACGGATGAAGGCCACCGGCCGGCCGGCCTGGCGCGCCCAGGCCGTCACCTCCCGCACCCGCTGGGTCAGGACGTCGGCGTTATGGATCGGCGGATAGCCGGCGGGCGCGAACATGCCGGTCTGCAGGTCGATGACCAGGACAGGTCCGGCGGGCGGGGCGGAGAGCGGAGCTTGGATCATGAAGGCAGCCTATCGCGCCAAACGAACAAATCAAGAACTAAACGTCAAATCCCGTCATCTCGCACCAGGCGTCGAAGGGGTCGCGACGGGTGCGCCAGCCGTTGATCGGCGCCGCCTCGTCCCGGTAGCCCAGGGCCATGCCGGAAAACACCATGTGGTCTTTCGGCAGGCCGACGAAGTCGCCCACGGTCTTGGGATAACGGGCCCAGAACTCCTGGGCGCAGGTGTCGAGGCCGCGCTCGGTGGCCAGCAGCATCAGAGTCTGCATGTACATCCCCACATCCGCCCACTGCGGCGGCCCCAACTTGCGGTCGAGACAGAAGAACAGGCCCACCGGGGCGCCGAAGAAGTTGGTGTTGTTGGCCAGCTGCCGCAGCCGCCCGCCGCGATCCTCTCGCGGGATGCCGATGGAGGCATAGAGGTCCTCGCCGCACTGGAAGCGACGGGTGCGGAAGGGGTCCCATAGATCGGCCGGATAGACGTCGTACTCGGTCTCCTGCATCGGGGTCGTGGCCACCAGGGCCTTGAACGCCGCCAGGGGCTCGCCGGCCAGGGCATAGACGCGCCAGGGCTGCAGGTTCCCGCCGGAGGGCGCGCACTGCGCCAGCTCCAGGATCTCGCGCACGAGGGCGCCGGGTACGGGATCGGCCTTGAACGCCCGCACGGAAATCCGCTTCGCCACAGCTTCGGACACGTCCATTCGCTTACTCCTGTTCTGCGCGTTCGCCTTGACGCCACGCCGCGGAGCCTGTCCTGGTTTGCTGGTCAGTCGAAACAGAACAGGCTCGGTTCTTTGGCTTGTGAGCACGTTTTGAGAGTTTTGCCGGTTCCGGCAAAACTCATCGGGCTCTAGCCAATCGCAAGCCTACCACCCCCCCGCCACGTCAAGACAAGCGCTCAACATGGCCAAGGCGGCCGCCAAGTCCCGCCCTTCCAAGACCAAGCCCGGCGCCGCGCCATCAGGACGCGGCAGTGGCGTTATGCGGTTCCTGCGCCGGCTGCTCGTGGGCCTGCTGATCGTTCTGATCGCGGGGCCGCCCCTGGCCGTCGCCATCTACCGCTTCGCGCCGCCGCCCCTCACCGTGCTGATGATCGAACGACTGATCCAGGGGCAGGGCCTGGACCACCGCTGGGTTCCCCTTTCACGCATTTCGCCGGCCATGACCCGAGCCGTGGTGGCCTCCGAGGACGCTCGGTTCTGCCTGCATCACGGGTTCGACTTCAACGCCATCCAGAAGGCGGTGGCGCACAATCAAGCCCGTCCCGGCAAGATCCACGGCGGCTCCACCATCAGCCAGCAGACGGCCAAGAACGTTTTCCTGTGGCCGGAGCGTTCCTGGATCCGCAAGGGGCTGGAGACCTGGTTCACCGTCCTGATCGAATTGCTCTGGGGCAAGCAGCGGATCATGGAAGTCTATCTAAACACCGTGGAAATGGGTCCGGGCGTCTATGGGGTGGAGGCCGCGTCGCAGCACTATTTCCACCATCCCGCCCTGACCCTCAGCCCCGTCGAGGCCTCACGCCTCGCCGCTGTCCTGCCCAATCCCCTGAAGTGGAACGCCGGCGACCCGGGGGCCTATGTTCGCCGCCGCACCGGCCGCATCGACGCCCGCTCCGGCGCCGTGGGGCGCGACGGCCTGGCGGCCTGCGTTCTGGATTAGGGGCGCCCGGCGCGCCAAAACCTGCCCAGGATGTTTTCTGCGCGTTCACCATTTCCGTTGGCCGTTTCGTTTACCGCGCTGGTCCATGTTGCCCGGTGAAATACGGCTGCGTGCGCCCATACCGGGCGCCGTGGAGACGGGGGCTGGCGGATATGACGCAAGCAAGACGGACGGTTGCTAAGCTTTGGCAGGGCTCCACCGCGGGCCTTAAAGGCCTCTTCCGGCGCGAAGAGGGTTCGGTGGCCATACAGTTCGCCCTGTTGGCCCTGCCCCTCTGTGTGCTGACCTTCGGCCTGATGGATGTCAACCGCGCCACTGTCGCCAAGCAGCGTCTGCAGGACGCCCTGGACGCGGCGACCCTGCTGGCCGCCAAGACCACCAGCGCCACCACCGACACCGCCCTGGCGGCGGTGGGCACGCCGGCGCTGAACGCCAACCTGACCAACCTGGCTGGCGCGACCGTGTCTTCGTCGAGCTTCCACCTGAACGGGGCCTATATCGACGCCTCCGCCACCATCCAGATGACGCCGATCGTGGCGAACCTGTGGATGTCGGGGGACATGAACATCACCGCCACCTCGCAGGTGGTGCGCACCCTGGACGACCTGGAAGTGGCCATGGTGCTCGACAACACCGGCTCCATGGCTTCGACCCTGGGCTCGACCACCAAGATTTCCGCACTGAAGACCGCGGCCGCGTCCCTGATCGACACCCTGGCGGCGGCGGCGGCCAACAGCAGCGATCCCAATGCGGTGAAATACGCGGTGGTGCCCTTCTCCATGACCGTGAACGTCGGCTCGACCTATAAGAACGCCACCTGGATGACCGGCGTCATGCCGACCTCCAGCGGGTATAACGGCACTGTCAACGACACCTTCAGCACCGCCGGCACCAACCGCTTCACCATGCTCAGCCAGATGGGCCTGTCCTGGGGCGGTTGTGTGGAAAGCCGGCCGGCGCCCTATGACGTCCAGGACACGTCGCCGTCCTCCAGCACCCCCGACACCATGTTCATCCCCTTCTTCGCGCCGGACGAACCGGACACGAACACGGCGAGCAACGGCATTGGCGGCTATTGGACCTCGAACAACAACTACATCACCAAAGACCAGACGAACGCCACCACCTGGGCGGCGCGCACCAACGCCGTGGCCAAGTACGCCGCCACCAACACCGGCAAGATCACCGCCACCGGCAAGACCGCCGGGCACGGCCCCAACGAAGGCTGCGCCATAGCCCCGCTGCAGCGCCTGACCACCAGCGCCAGCACGGCCAAGACGACGTTGAATGCCATGGTCGCCACGGGCAACACCAACGTGGCCATGGGCTTGGTTTGGGGCTGGCACACGGTGTCGCCGAACGCGCCGTTCGCGGACGGGGTGGCCTACGGCACAGCCCACCACGACAAGATCATCATCCTGCTCACCGACGGTGACAACACCAACGACGAATACAACGGCAGTTACCCCAATTCGATCTACAGCGGGCTCGGCTACATCACCGAGGGCCGGCTGAGGAACACCAGCGGCGTGGCGCTGACCAAGACCTCCACCGGCTCCGAACGGATGGACGCCATCGATGGCCGCGAGTTGGCGTTATGCGCCAATATGAAGGCCCAGAATGTCATCATCTACTCCATCGGCGTGGGCGTCTCGACCCACTCCAAGGGCTTGCTGCAGACCTGCGCCTCCGGCTCGGACCACTACTATGACGTCACCGACGCCTCGCAGCTGACCAACGTCTTCAACGCCATCGCCGGCTCGATCCAGAACTTGCGTATCTCCAAGTAGCGTCGAGCCAGTCGGGGAAAAATGGGAACCGGTTTCCCCCCTCGATCCGCTCTGAATGTTTAGACTCGATCACGGCTCTTGGCTTTGGACTGATGCAGTCGAAAGCCAGCGTGATCCAGGGCAACAGCGTCCTCCCACGGAGGACAGCAGGCGCGCCGGACCCCCATCCGGCGCGCTTTGTCGCGTGTGGGCGGTCGGTTGCCGAAGGCTTCCCTCGGCGGCGCGCTGGCGAGTAAGGAAGACGGCCGGGTAAGGCCGCCGCGCCAGCTCGCCTACGCCAGCTTGCGCTCGGAGGTCTGCGCGCCCTGCGCCCTCAGGGCGGCGGCCTCGCGCACCGCGCCTAGCAGCGCCGCGGCGGTGATGGGCTTGGTCAGATGGCCATCGGCTCCCGCCGCGCGGGTCGCTTCGACATCCTCGGGCATGGCGTTGGCCGTCAGGGCCAGGATGGTTGTTCTAGGGCGGCCGAGGATGGCCTCGCGATGGCGGATCGCCCGCATCGCCGTCAGTCCGTCCATGACCGGCATCTGCATATCCATCAGCACCAGGTCAAAGCCGGTCTGCGTCCAGGCCTCCAGCGCCTCGGCGCCGTTCTCGACGCAGGCGGGATCGACCCCAGCCGAACCCAGGATCAGCTGCACCACCCGACGATTGGTCGGGTGATCCTCCGCCAGGAGGACCGCCAGGCTGGAAAGGTCAAACGGGTCGGCCGGGCCTGGGCCGGACTCGCCGGTCGGCTCCGCCGACGGCAAGGCCGCGGTCTCGAACGGCAATTGCAGCTCGAACACCGAGCCTGAGCCCGGAACCGATGTCGCGCTCAACCGCCCGCCCATAGCCTCGGCCAGGGACCGGGAGATCGCCAGGCCAAGGCCGCTGCCGCCGAAGCGGCGCGTGATCGAGCCGTCGGCCTGTTCAAACCGGTCGAACAGCCGCCCGGCGGTGTCGCTGTCGAAGCCGATGCCGGTGTCCGCCACGCGGAAGACCGCCGCCAGGGCGTCGCCTTCCCGACGGGCGTCGAAGGTCAGCTGCACAACACCCATGGCCGTGAACTTGACGGCGTTGGACAACAGATTGCTCAGAATCTGACGCAGGCGCGCGACGTCACCGTGGAGCAGAGGGGCGTCGGACGCCAGCTCGGCGACGGCCTGGGGGGCAATCTCGACTTGGAAGTCCAGTCCCTTGGCCTTTGCGGCGGCCCGGAACAAGGCTCCCACATCGCGCACCGCCCGCAGCGGATCGAACGCCTCTGGCTTGATTTCCAGTCGCCCCGCCTCGATCCGCGCCAGGTCCAGGACGTCCGAAAGCAGCGCCTCCAGGGTATGGGCCGAGCTCTCGATCAAGCCCACCATTTCCCGTTGCGAGGGCGAAAGGCCGGTCCGCCCCAGGGCGCTGGCCACCCCCATCACCCCGTTCAGCGGCGTGCGGATCTCGTGGCTCATATTGGCCAGGAATTCACTCTTGGCGCGGTTGGCGGTCTCGGCGGCGTCGCGGGCCGACGCCAGGGCCAGTTCCGCGCGTTTCTCGACGTCGATGTTGCGCAGTACGCCGAGGATGCGGATCAGCTCACCGTTCTCGTCGCGAAAGCCCTCGATGGCCGACTGCACCCACAGGTCCGGGGCGGCGCCCTGCAGCAGGCGATAGGTCATGCGGAACGGCGCGCCCTCGTTCAGATGCCGCTCCCACAGGGCCACCGCTTCGGCGCGGTCGTCCGGATGCACCATCCGCCAGAGGTCTTCGGTCACGTCGTCGTAGCTGATCTCGCTCTCGGCGAAGCCGCGGCCCTTCCAGCCCACGCCGTTGAGTTCCCGGCGCCGGAAGTCCAGCTCCCAGATATTCACCTCGCCGATTTCGCTGGCCAGCGTCAGGCGCTTTTCCGAACGCTCGGACTCCTCCAGGGCGTTGACCACATCGGTGATGTCGACGCTCATCAGCATCAGCCCGCCGATCTCACCGGCGCCGTCCCGCCAGGGGGTATGCTCGCTGCGGATCCAGGCGGTGCGGCCGCCCGGCAGGTCCAGGCGAACGCGATCGCCCCGCACCGATTCGCCGGAAAGGGCGCGGTCAAAAGCCTCCGACCAGCGATCCCGTGAGCCGGGGAGGATGTCGTACAGCGACTTGCCGATCACCTGTTGGGGTGTGAACCCTCGTTCTTCGAACCAGCGCGGGCTGCCTTGGATGACGCGCAGCTCGCGGTCGGTCATGGCCAGGGCCACTGGGGCGGCGGACACCACCGAGGCCATGGTTGCCCGGGCGGCCCGGGCCTCGGCCTCGGCACGGGCGCGGCCCAGCACAGCGCGATGACGTTCCCAATCGTCGGCGATCAGATCCGCCAGGTCTTGCAGTCGGCGCGCCAGTCGCGCGTCGAACGGCCGCGGCTTGAAGTCCAGCACCGTCAACACGCCCAGGTTCTCGCCGCTGGCTAGGTTGATGGGGGCGCCGGCGCCGAATCGGACGACTTGCGCGACGTGCGGTTCGATGCTGCGGGCTAGATCCTCGGCCTTGGGAAGGTCTTCGATCCAGACCACCTCGCGCCGGCCGACGATCATGTCGGTGAAGCTGGTGTTGGGGCTGTTGCCGCCTTTGCTGCGCCATGGCGCCTGGCCGGAGCGCAGGATGGTGACTTCGCCGTCGGGCGTCCCGAACAGGGTCATGGCCACGCGCACGATGCGGTCGAAGCTGGGCTTCATGGCCGACAGGTCGATGTCACCGTCAAGAATACGCTCGTAGTCAGGGCGCCCATCGTAGGCGCCTAACGGTGTTGATGTATCGGCCTGGTCCATCCGCCCCCCATTTGGCGGTGATCTGAAGTTGCGACGGTAGGCGTCAGGGGGTTAAGAATTGGGTGCGACGAGGCGCCTCACCTCCAGCTATAGTTGAAACTCAGGCTGATGCGCGGCGAGCGTGCGCCGTTGGCCGGTACTTCATGCCGCAGCCAGCTCTCCCAGAGAAAAATGGCGCCCTCGGAAGGGCTCAAAGTGACAAAAGTTCGCATGGGCTCGGCTGCGTCGGAACGTCGCGGCGGCGCGGCCATCATCAGCGGCAACCTGGGATCTTCAAGGCGCAAACCGGCCGCTCCGGGCGGAACCGTCACATAGATCGTTCCGGACAAGACGCTGTGCGGGTGGATATGGCCGGTGTGGCTGGCGCCGGGCTTGAGGACGTTGGCCCACAGGCTGTCCAGCTTCAGCCTTCCCCGCGGTCCAAGATCCAGGGCCAGATGATCGGCGAAGGCGGCGGCATGCCGGTCGAGCTTGCGCTTCAGATCGCCGAATACCGTGGCCCTGGCCGGCAAGTCGTTCAGCGAGGCGTAGGAGGTGTAGCCGCCATAGCCATGGGCCTTGCACCAGGCCTGGCCAGCGCGATCCTCGGCCGCCAGCATCTGACAGGCCTGCGCCAACTCGGCGTTGAACGCCGAAAAGCCCGGCTCTTGCGCCAGGCTCGCTTCATAGATCTCGGTGACGAAGAGGCTGCGGGTGGGCATCGCGCGGGAACCAGGCCTCAGCCCAGTTTGATCTCGCGCAGGCGCTCATTGAGGTAGTCTGCGGCTGTGATCGGTTGCGGATAGTGGTCCGGGTTGTCCGGGGCAATGCAGCCGGGCAGGGTCTTGATCAGGAAGTCCGGGCGGAAATGCAGGAAGAACGGCGTCGAATAGCGCGGCTTGCCCCGACGTTCCGGCGGCGGATTGACAACGCGGTGGGTAGTGGACGGCAGGACATCGTTGGTCAGCCGCTGCAACATGTCGCCGATATTGACCACTACGGATCCAGCCGGCGGGTTGACGGGCAGCCATTCGCCACTGCGCTCCAAGACCTCCAGCCCCGCCTCTTCAGCGCCGAGCAGGCAGGTGATGGTGTTGATGTCCTCATGCGCCCCAGCGCGGATGTTGGGGCCGTCGAAGGGTGCGGGCGGATAGTGCAGTAGGCGCAGGACGCTGTTGCCCAGGTCGACGGTGTCCTCGAAATAGTCCGTCGGCAGTTTCAGGTAGGCGGCGATGGCGGCCAACAGCTTGCGGCCGAAGCCTTCCAGGGCGTCGTAGAGCCAAAGCTCGCTGTCGCGGAAGCTGGCGATCTGCGCGGGCCAGATATTGTCCGGCATCGAGGCGCGGAACGGGTGGCCGGGCGGCAGTTCGCGGCCCACGTGCCAGAATTCCTTCAGGTCGAAATGCTCGGCGCCCTTGGCGGTCTCGATGCCAAAGGGGGTGAAGCCGCGCTGGCCAGACGCCCCCTCGATCTTGTAGGCGCGCTTGACGGCCTCGGGCAGGGCGAAGAAGGCCTTGGCGTCGGCGATGGCCTTGTCGATCTTGCCCTGGTCCAGGCCGTGATGCTCCACCGCCGCGAAGCCATAGCGCATGAAGCTGTCGCCAAGGTCCTTGGCGAAGCCGTCGAAGTCCCGGTCGTAGCGGGCGAAGGAAACCGGTGCGATGCCCCGCCGTGTCAGAACGTCCGTCAAACTGATCTCCGCCTTGCCGACCCGGTCTGCTCTCCGGACCAGATCTGCCCGTTTTAGCGCGGGCGCGCGGATTTCGCGAGCCGCACCGCGGAAAGCGGGGACGAACCGGTTGAAATGCCGTCCTCTTCGGGCCAAAGGTCCGTCAATTGTGCACTGCGGGAGAAGGCCATGGCCGACAAGGTCAGCAAGGCCGCGACGGAGGCCCTGGACGGCCTGCTGTTCGACGGCATGACCATCATGTCCGGGGGCTTTGGCCTCTGCGGCATCCCTGAGAACCTGATCGCGGCGATCCGCGCGGCGGGGACCAAGGAGCTGACGGTGATCTCCAATAACTGCGGGATCGACGACTTCGGCCTGGGCGTCCTGCTGGCGGGCGGCCAGATCAAGAAGATGATCAGTTCCTACGTCGGCGAGAACAAGCTGTTCGAACAGCTCTACCTCTCTGGCGAGCTGGAGCTGGAGTTCAATCCCCAGGGCACCTTGGCCGAACGCATCCGCGCCGGCGGCGCGGGCATCCCGGCCTTCTTCACCAAGACCGGGGTCGGCACCCTGGTGGCGGAGGGCAAGGAGACGCGGGAGTTCGACGGCGAAACCTATGTCATGGAGCGGGCGCTGAAGGCGGATCTGTCCATCGTCAAGGCCTGGCGCGGCGACGCCGAGGGCAACCTTGTCTATCGAAAGACGGCGCGGAACTTCAATCCGATGATGGCCACCGCCGGCAAGGTGACCGTGGCGGAGATCGAGGAATTGGTCCCTGTCGGCTCTCTCGACAAGGACAACATCCACACCCCCGGCATCTTCGTGGACCGACTGTTCGCCGGCGCGCATTTCGAAAAGCGCATCGAACGAACCACCACCCGTCCCCGCGCCAAGGAGACTGCATAGATGGCCTGGACCCGCGATGACATGGCGGCCCGCGCCGCCAAGGAGCTCAAGGACGGCTTCTATGTGAACCTGGGCATCGGCATCCCGACCCTGGTGGCCAACTACATCCCCGACGGCATGCATGTGACGCTGCAGAGCGAAAACGGCATGCTGGGCATGGGCCCCTTCCCTTACGAGGGGGAGGAGGACGCCGACCTGATCAACGCCGGTAAGCAGACCATCACCGAGCTGCCGTCGTCGTCCTATTTCTCCAGCGCCGACAGCTTCGCCATGATCCGCGGCGGCCATATCGCCCTGTCGATTCTGGGCGGCATGCAAGTGTCCGAAAAGGGTGACCTGGCCAACTGGATGGTGCCCGGCAAGGTGGTCAAGGGCATGGGCGGGGCCATGGACCTGGTGGCCGGGGTCAAACGCGTGGTGGTGGTCATGGAGCACACCGAAAAGTCCGGCGCGTCCAAGCTGCTAAAGCAATGCAGCCTGCCGCTCACCGGCGCGGGGGTGGTCGACCTGCTGATCACTGAGCTTGGCGTCTTCCAGATCGACCGCAAGGGCGGCGGGGTGAAACTCATCGAACTAGCTAGCGGCGTCACCGTCGAAGACGTGAAGGCCAAGACCGAGGCGGCGTTCGAAGTCTGTCTCTAGCATCCGGCGATTTTTCAGCCGCGCTTGTAACCGCCGGTCGCCATGGCCCGTATAAGGGGCATGAGCACGCTGAAACGGGCCTTCGTGGCCGGAACCCTGATCGCCGCCCTGGCCGCGCAAAGCGCCGGCGCGGCCGCCTACAAGACCGCCATCTTCGCCGGTGGCTGCTTCTGGTCCATGCAGCACGGCATGGAAGGGGTTCCCGGCGTGGTCAAGGTGGTGGCCGGCTATACCGGCGGCCACACCAGCCATCCCTCCTATCAGGACGTCACCACCGAGACGACCGGCCACTATGAGTCGGTCCTGGTCACCTACGACCCCGCCAAGATCAGCTATGGCCAGCTGGTGGTCCGCTACTTCCACCTGACCGACCCCACCGACGCCAGTGGCCAGTTCTGCGACCAGGGGCCGTCCTATCGTCCGGCGATCTTCGTGGCCGATCCGGCTCAGCAGGCCGCCGCCCAAGCCGCCAAGACCGAGATCGCCAAGACCCTGCACAGGCCGGTGGCCACCAGCATCCTGACGGCGGCGACCTTCTGGCCGGCCGAGGCCTATCATCAGGACTACGCCACCAAGAATCAGGCGGCCTACATGGGATACCGCATCGGCTGCGGCCGCGACGCCTCGCTCAAGGCGGTTTGGCGCTGACGACGGTTCGGGGCCTGGGCGTGAAGCCCTGGCCCAGGACGGTGGTCACCGAGCGCCAGTGCTGCAGGTCCAGGCTGACCTGGTTGATCTGACGATCTTCGGCCTTGGCGAAGTCAGCGCTGATGGCGGCGATGTTGCGGCCCTCCAGGCTGGCGGCCAGCACCCGCGAGCCGTCCTTGATGGTCAGCGGCGCCGCGAGTTCCGCCTGGTTTTCCGCAGACAGGCCCTTGACCCACATCTTAAGAGGCGGTCCTGCCAGGCCGAAATAGCCACGGCCATAGTAGGCGGCCTCGTTGAAGAAGAAACGATCGTCCACCGCCACAGCGGTGAGCCGTCCATTGAGGTCCTCCAGGCTGGCGCGGTCGATCAGGGCGTGGGTGACCTGTCGCCAACCACGCAGCCGCTTGAGGCTGGCGCCAGCGCCGGCCTTGTCGGCCAGCCCCGGCGACACCAGGCCCAGCATCAGGACGATGGCGACGGCTCCCTGCACCGCTGCGGTCGCCGTCAACCAACGCCAGGCCTTCCACCGCACCAGCCAGGCCCCCACCAGTACCGAGGCCGGCGCGTAGGCCGCCGCCGCCCAGTTGGCGTTGGCCCTTGCCACGAAGGCTTCGACCAGGATGATGATCAGCGGCGGCAGGGCGAAGCAGAGCAGCAGCAGGTCCGGTCCCCGCAATCGCCGCCGCCAGGCCAGCCAGCCCCCGCCCCCCAGCAGCACGGCGAAGGGGATCGGTCCAAAGACGCCGAACTGAGCGTCCAGGAAGCCCAGCATCGAGAGACCATCGAACCGCCGCCCGGCCCAGTCCGCGTTCGAGGCCGTGTGCGCCACCGTGGCGAAGTCGTGCTGGGCGTTCCAGATCAGGTTCGGCGCGGCGATCACCGCGAAGGCGAGCGCGGCGAGCAGCATGGCCAAAGGCGTCCAGACGCGGCGCGCTTCTCGCGACAGGACCAGATGGGCCGATAGGCCGATCACGGCGTACAGCGCGGCATACTTGGCCAGAAAGGCCAGGCCCAGGGCGGCGCCAAACCCCGCCGCAGCGCCGAGGCGTAGGCGGCCCGTCTGCGCGGTCTGCAGGGCGGCGTAGGCCCAGAGCGCCAGCGCCAGGCCGAACAGCAGGGCGGGGTCGGTGCTGACCACGAAGGCGGACAGGACCACGCCTGGGGCCAGCATGTAGAGCATCGCCCCCGCCGCGCCCTCCCACGGGCCATAGAGCCGCCGGCCGACCCTGGCCAGCACCAGCGCCGTGGCAGCGTGGATCAGCGGCGAGGACAAGCGCACGAACGGCTCGGTGTCCCGCCCCAGGACCGTGGTCGCGGCGATCAGCCAGGCTACCAGCGGTGGCTTGGAGAAGTATCCGAACGCCAAACTACGCGACCAAAGCCAGTACTGCGCCTCATCGGGGTAGAGTTGCAGCGGGCTAGCGAACAGAAGCGCCAGACGAAGCAGGGTGATCACCGCCGTGGCCGCCAGCACTGCTCGCCAGGACCGTGAATCGGCCGCGCGGACGTCATCGTTGATCGGTGGACGGTTCATCGTGGGGCGCCCGTCAAAAATGCAGGCCGCCGCATTCCTTCACAACCGCCGCATTTTCCTGTGGGCAATTTCTGCTCCGTTGTCCAAGCGTTACAATAACGTCACCCACATTGCGAAATCCCGCGATAAACAGTGGACAGACGTGCGTGAGCCAGGGGCGTTTTGGCGCGCATAGCGTATGAGAGGGGATACTCATGACATTCTTGAAAAGGCTCGCCTCCGGCGCGGCCGTAACTGTGCTGACCATGGCCGCCGCGTCAGCCGTGTACGCGCAGCAAACCACGGCTGCCGTCGGTGGTGTCGCGGTCGATGATCAGAACAAGCCGATCGCCGGCGCGACGATCACCGTGACTCACGTTCCGACGGGCACCAAGCTGCAGGCCGTCACCGATTCCAGCGGTGTGTTCAGCTTCCGCGGCCTGCGCGTCGGCGGCCCGTACAAGGTGGTGGCCAGCGCCAGGAACTTCGACAACCAGACCATCGACGATCTCTATCTGAACGTCGGCGACGATTCCCGGGTGAAGCTGTCTCTGGCGCCCTCAGGCTCGGTATCGGAACTGGTGGTCACCGCGACCAGGTCGCTGACGACCTCTCAGCTGGCGAACGTCGGCTCACGGACGACCATGAAGGCCGCCGACATCGAAGCGGTGGTTTCGGTCCGCCGCGACATCCGTGACGTCGCCCGCCGCGACCCCCTGGCCAACCTCGACCTGGTCAGCCGCAGCACCGGGCCCTCCGGCGGCCTCTACATCGCCGGCTCCTCGCCGCGGCGTAACCGGATCACCATCGACGGCGTCCGCTCACAGGACGACTTCGGCCTCAACACCGGCGGCCTGTCCACCAACCGCGGCCCGATCTCGCTGGAAGCGGTGGAGCAGGTCTCCATCCAGGCCACCCCGTTCGACGTGGAAGAAGGCGACTTCACCGGCGGCGCCCTGAACCTGATCCTCAAGTCGGGCAGCAACCAGTTCCACGGTTCGGTTTTCGGGTTTTTCCGCAGGCCCAGCCTGGTGGGCAGCACCCTGCCGGCCTGGACCATTCCGGGCAACGACATCCGCAACGGCCCTCCCGCCGCCGCGGACGTCAAGATCATCAACTTCATCCACGAGCGGAACTACGGCGGCTTCATCTCCGGTCCGATCTGGAAGGATCGCCTGTTCTTCGCGGCGTCCTATGAGCTTTTCACCAGTTTCGACCTGACCTCCACCGGTCCCTCCGGTGGCGGCTTCGCGACGACCTTCAATAACCTCGGCTATATCAACACTGGCGGCGTGTTCTCGAACCCTCCCCCCGGGGTCGCCGCATCGACACCGGCCACCCAGGCGAACATCGACGCTGTCACCAGCCTCTTCACCTCACCGACTTTCGCCGGCTCATTCGCCCCGGGAACCTTGATCCTGGCCGAGCCGATCGTTGACCAGAAGTACTCGGTCAAGCTGGACTTCAACGTCACCAACGGTCAGCGCCTGTCCTTCACCTATCGCCATGCCGACAGCTCAGTGTGGAAACGCAGTCCGTCCACCAACAGCATCAGCCTGAACACCAACTGGTATGTTCAGCCCGAGGTGGAGGACAACTACGCCCTGCAGCTCAACTCGACCTGGTCGCCGGAATTCAACACCGAGGCGCGGGTCTCCTATCGCAACTACACGCGCGGCCAGCTCCCGCCCGAAGGTCAGGGCCATTCCAACCTCAGCATCTGTACCGACGGCGTCAGCACTGGCAGCGCCTTCACCTGCAGCTCGCCGACGATCCAGATCGGTCCCGACCAGTTCCGTCAGGCCAATGAACTGGCCACAACGGACTGGGCTGGCGAATTCATCGCCAACTATCGCCTGGGCGACAGCCATCGGCTGAAATTCGGCTACCAGTACAAGGGCATCCACATCTACGACCTGTTCGTTCAGGCCGCGCATGGCGTTTACTACTTCGACTCCGTCAGCGACTTTAAGGCCGGCCAAGCCAATCAGGTCACCTTCGGCGGCGCCGTGGACGGTAAGCTGAAGGACGCGGCCGAGAACTTCGGCTACCAGGTCCACACCTTGCTGGGGCAGGACACCTGGGACGTCAGCGAGAACCTGACCGTCAACTACGGCCTGCGCGTCGACATCTACAAGCAAGGGGACAAACCACCGCTCAACCAGGCCTTTTTGGACCGCTACGGCTTCTCCAACCAAAAGACCTATGACGGCCAAGTGGTCTGGCAGCCGCGCTTTTCAGCCAAGTACCGTACGCCGGACTTCGAGCTGAGCGGCGGCCTGGGCCGGGTGTCCGGCGGTATTCCCGACGTGTTCATCGGCAACAGTTTTGGCGCCCAGACCGGCGTCGCCGCGAGCAGCGTCGTGATCAAGCGTACGGGGACCAACACCTATTCGGATAGCGCCAACAACGTGATCGACCCGAGCGTTGGCAATCCGCTGCTGGGCGCCCAGGCCGCCGGTGGAAACCCTTCCGCGCCGCTGACGGGGACTTTCGGGGCCACGACGCCAAGCAGCGTCGCGACGATAATTGGAAACATCAATACGCAGGTGGGGCGCCTGGCCTTCACAAACTCCATCGCGCCGAACTTCAGGATGCCGGCGGACTGGAAGGCCAACGTCTCGTTCAAGACCACGAAGTTCGGCTTCGACTGGGGCATCGACGCAGTCTATTCGCGCTCTGACACCAACATCGCGTTCCGCGACCTCCGCGCCCGTCATTTGACAGTGAACGGTGTCCAGGCGCTGACCCCCGACGGCCGGATCCGTTACGATGGCCTAGTCATCCCCGTTGGTGATGCGCTGACGCCTAACACCCGCACAACCCTCGGCCTGCCGATCGCGACGAACCCTGATGTCGCCAAATCCGTCGGCCTCTTTGGCGATATCCAGGCCTACAATCCTGGCGTCCAGAACTGGGCCGCCACGGTGGCCTTCTCGGTGGGCAAGCGCTGGAAGGGCTTCGACGCCTTCCTGTCCTATACCCTTCAGGACGCGCGGGCGTACGGCGGCATCTCCGAATTCGGCACCACCGAAGGCGGCAACAGCGGCACCGGCAACTACTACGCCGACCAGGATTCCACCTTGGACCCCAACGGCGCCGTTTACGGCATCGCGCCGAACCTGATCCGCCGGTCCTTGAAGTTCGACCTCAGCTACAAGATGGAGTTGATTGAGGGCTTCACCTCGCGCTTCACTCTGTTCGCCGAAAGCCACAGCGGCCGCCCGCTCAGCTTCATAATGCCGGACCCGACGACGGGCGCAAACGGCCACAACCCGACCTTCGGCGTGCAGCGCGACGACCAGTTGGCCTATGTTCCCCAACTGGTGAACGCGGTCGCCGGTCAGCCGCTCGCCTTCTCCACGCCCAATGCGCTAGCCCCCGGCGGCGCGACCACCGTGGTGTTCGCGAACCAACAGACGCTTGATCAGTTCAAGGCCTTGGTCAACTACTTCGGCTTGCCCACCGGCATTGTGAAGCGTGGCTTCGGGGTGAACCCCCAAATCAACGTAATGTCCTTCCAGTACGCCCAGGAATTCCCGTCGCCGATCAAGGGCCACTCGCTGTTGTTGACGGTGGACATCGCCAACCTGGGCAACCTGATCAACCACAACTGGGGCGTCGTGCGTGAATACGGCGGCCTGACGTCCCGGGCCGGCACGACGATCATCAACGCCCAGTGCGCGGACGCCACCGGCGCCGCCAGCGGCACTACGAGCCCGGTCTGCAGCACCTATCGCTACAGCTACTCCAACGCGTCGACGCCGCAGAACGCGGCGATCCCCATCGTCGACGCCCAGGCCAGCCAATGGTCCATCCAGTTCGGCCTGAAGTACAAGTTCTGATCACGGACGAAAGTCTGGTCTGAACGGGGCGGCGACGGCGACGGCGCCGCCCTTTTCTTATGGGTTCGATCCTGCTTAAGGACCCCGCATGAGCGCCACCCAGCACCCCGTCCCCGCCGAATGGTCCGCCCACCGCGCCATGTGGGTGGGATTTCCCAGCCACGCCGATCTCTGGGAAGACGACCTGCCGGCCGCCCAGGCCGAGGTCACCGCCCTGGTCCGCGCCCTGGCCGGTCCCGGTGGCGAACGGGTCAAGCTGATGGTCGGCCACGACGACGCCCTGGCCGCCGCCCGCGCCCTGGTCGGGGATGTCGCCGGTGTTGAGATCGTGCCCGGCCGTTTCGGCGACATCTGGCTGCGCGACACCGGCCCCATCTTCTTAGACGCCACCCACGCCGCCGCCTTCCGCTTCAACGGCTGGGGCGGCAAATACGTCCTGGACCACGACGATGCCGTCGCCGCCCAGATCGCGGCGGCCAGCGGCGCGGCCTTGACCCCACACGACTTCATCCTGGAAGGCGGCGCCCTGGACCATGACGGGGCCGGCACCATCCTCACCACCCGCCAATGCCTGCTCAACCCCAACCGCAATCGCCGCTGGAAACAGGCCGACGCCGAAGCGGCCCTGCGGCAAGCCCTGGGCGCGCGCAAGGTGCTGTGGCTGGGCGACGGCCTGATGAACGACCACACCGACGGTCACGTGGACAACCTGGCCCGCTTCATCGCGCCCGGCGTCGTCGCCTGCCCGATGGCGTTCGGCCTGGATGACCCCAACGCCCAGGCCTATGACAACGCCGCCGAGGCCCTGGCCGGCATGACCGACGCCGACGGGCGGCCGCTGAAGGTGGTGCGCATCCCCTCGCCCGGCCGGATCATCGACGAGGAGCATCGCTCGGTCCCGGCCAGCCACATGAACTTCCTGATCGCCAACCGAGCGGTGATCGTGCCCACCTACGGCAACCTGGCGGGGGAATTCGCGGTGGAGGCCTTGCAGGCGGTGTTCCCGCACCACACCTTGCTCGGCTTGCCGTCCCGCGCCCTGCTCACCGGCGGCGGCTCATTCCATTGCATCAGCCAGCAGGAGCCGGACGCCGCATGACCCGCACCCTCAGCCTGGCGGCGATCCAGACCCACTACGGCGAAGACCTGGCCGACAACATCGCCCGCACCGAGGGCTTCGTCCGCCAGGCCGCGGCCCGGGGCGCGCAGGTGATCCTGCCCTCGGAGCTGTTCCAAGGCCCCTATTTCTGTGTTGCCCAGGAGGAGCGCTGGTTCGCCACCGCCCATCCCTGGCGCGAGCACCCGGCGGTGAAGGCCCTGGCCCCCCTGGCCGGCGAGCTGGGCGTAGTGCTGCCGATCTCGATCTTCGAGCGGGAGGGGCCGCACTATTTCAACAGCCTGGTGATGGCCGACGCCGACGGCGCCCTGCTAGGCGTCTATCGCAAGAGCCATATCCCGGACGGCCCCGGCTATATGGAGAAGTATTACTTCCGCCCCGGCGACACCGGCTTCAAGGTCTGGGACACCCGCCACGGTCGCATCGGCGTCGGCATCTGCTGGGACCAGTGGTACCCGGAGGCCGCTCGCGCCATGACCCTGATGGGGGCCGAGGCCCTGCTCTACCCCACCGCCATCGGCTCGGAGCCGCACGATCCCAGCCTGGACACCGCCCTGCCCTGGCGCCGCGCCATGCAGGGCCACGCGGTCTCCAACATCGTGCCGGTGGTGGGCGCCAACCGCACGGGCCACGAGAATATCGGCCCCGCCGGCCAGACCTTCTACGGCTCGTCCTTCATCGCCGACCATCGGGGCGACCTGGTCGCCGCTTTTGGGCGCGAGGACCAGGGTGTCCTGAGCGCGACCTTCGACCTCGATTTTCTAGACCG